>NZ_CANQTS010000001.1 GCF_947626835.1 uncultured Acinetobacter sp.
GGCAGGGGTAGCTGGATTCGAACCAACGGATGCCGAGATCAAAACCCGGTGCCTTACCACTTGGCGATACCCCTAATACAGTACATCTTTTTTACAGGTGAAAATGGCAGGGGTAGCTGGATTCGAACCAACGGATGCCGAGATCAAAACCCGGTGCCTTACCACTTGGCGATACCCCTAATCTACTTTAAACTGCACTAATGGCGATTCTGTTAAGCTATTCACCAAGTAAGCTTTACAAGGTGCATTTGCAAGAATGTCATCAATGTTCATATCTAAAGTCACTTCAACAAAAACACAAGCACCTGTACCTGTAAGTTTTGCAACACCGAACTGATCTAAGTATTGCATCGCTTCATCGACTTGTTTGTATAAGCTTCGTGCCAATGGCTCGAAGTTATTCTTAAAATCAGATTGCGTTTGCTGATAGGCGCAAAATTTAGAGCTCTTTTGGTTTCTTGTCAACGCTTTTTGTGAAAAAAGTAATTGAGTGCTGATAAAACAATCAGGTTTGAGCACAATATACTGTTTTTGAGCTAAATTTATCCATGTTAAGCGCTCACCAATGCCTTCAGCCCATGCATTTTTGCCATGCACAAAAATCGGCACATCAGCACCAAGCTGCACGCCAAGTTCAGCCAATTGCTCGATCGTTAAGCCACACTGCCACAATTGATTGATCACAACTAGGGTGGTTGCCGCATTGGATGAACCTCCACCTAAGCCTGCGCCCATCGGAATATGTTTTTCAATGTTGATCTTTAAACCGGTTAAATTTTTGGCAAAAGGTTTTAATAATTGTGTGGCTTTAAAAATTAAATTTTGTTCAAGATCGACACTGTTTAAACCATCAATTGTAATGTTTAAACTTTGTGTTTGCTTAAAATTTATCCAGTCATATAAATCAATCAGCTGAAAAATCGTTTGTAATTCGTGATAGCCATCTGCACGACGACCAGTGATATGCAAAAATAAATTGAGTTTGGCAGGCGAAGGCACGCGTAACATAAGGCAACTCTTAACGATCTTGAATGAGCATAGTAATACTGTTTTCTTGCCCGTTTTCAAGCATTTGCTTTAAAATTAAGCGATTTGGCAGTGTGGATTGGTTGTAACTCAAATCAACAGTCCAACCACCTTCAATAATTTGGCTGACTCGTCCTTGTTCATCTTGATTAAGTTGTGCGGTTGAAGTGGCTGCTTTGGCCTGAATCCAATCCATTAAATACGTGATGGGTGCATCCCAACCTGTGGCACGTTTCAGCAGCTGTTCTGGACTTTGAGCCACAATTTCGCCGGTACGGCTGCTATTTAAACTGGCTTGACCGTATTTTTGCCCCCAAATTTGGGTTTTTCCAACGCCCAAAATACCACTGAGTTCAATCTCAAATTGATCATTGTGTTGTACCCATGTGTAAAACGCACTGCCTGATTGAGTCGGTGTACGAATGCCTAATTTACCTTGTAAGCTAAAATTTTGGCTGTTTTCGATCACAGGCGTAGTGGGTATTTGCGGCTTAATCATCGGTTGACAAGCCGTTAAAACAAGGCTTGCCAGCACTGTGCTCAACAGCGCATAACGGGAAAAATTGAACATCATCAAAACTCTAATGGATGGTTTTAGGTAAGAGTAATGAATTTAAGGGTTCAAGGGCAGCATCATTGGGATGTTTTTGTTGCAGTTGTTTTAAAATAGCGGAAAAATTGCTTAAATCGCCTTGCATATATACCGCACGTGCATAACGTACTCCAGTGCTTGGGTTATTACTTAAGCCATAAGCACGTTGTAACGCTTGTGCTGCGGTGGCAAAATCATTTTGTAAATAGGCGACAAAACCTAAAGTATCTAAAATCGACGCTTGGTCGGGTTCCATCTCCAGCGCTTGTTCGGCATATTGGCGTGCTTGATCTAAATGGCGGTTTTGCAAAGCCAAAGTATAGGCATAGGCGTTTAAATAGGCTGGATGATTGGGTTCTAAATCTAACAATAATGTGAGGAGTTGATCTAAACGGTCACGCTCTACAAATGGATCTAGCAATAAAACTTGCGCATAAATGAGTTCAGGATCATCACTTAAATGCTGCATGGCTTCATCTAAGAGTTGAATCGCAGCAGGTTTATTGCCCATTTTTTTTAAAATTTCGGCTTGGGCTTGGTATAAGAAACTGGCGTATTGTGGATAATTGACCCGCTCTTGGGTTAAAAAGCGTAACGCTTCGTTTAGGCGCTGCTGCTCGGTGTAAATATTAATCAAACTTTGTCGTGATACTGTGTACAGACTGCCATCGACCAAGCGGTAATAGGCCTTTGCAGTTTCATAATGTTGCTTACGCTCAGCGTTGAGCGCCAAATAGTAATAGGCGTCGTTTTGGTACTCAAGCGAATGCCGTAGTTCGACCAAGTAACGCTCAGCGCGTTCGTATTGACCCAAATCTATACTGGTTAAACCCGCAATAAATAAGGCTTCTTCAGCTTTGGGCCACTTTTTCAGGATCTTTTCTAATTTATCTAAAGCCAATTGTGAATCATTGAGTTTAATCAGATATTTCACTTCTGCTAAACGTATTTCTAAATTGGACTTATGCTGACGTGAAGCTTTACTATACCAATTGCGGGTTTGCTGCTCATTGCCTAAGGCACTGAGTAAATTGGCTTTCATGAGGATAAAATTGGTGGCTTTAGGGCGTTTTTTTAAGGCTTGATTAATGGTGTCGAGGGCTTGCTCAAATTCGCCATTTTGCGCTTTTAACGCGGCAATAATCACCAAGATAGACGGGTTATCTTTGGCTTGGCTGTTTTTTAGCGCTTCCAATAAGATCACCTGATCATCGGCTGATTCTGGTGCAATACCCGCCAAAATTCTTTCAAGGTCAGCACTTGGATCATGGCTTAAAATTTTATCAAGACTTTCGGCGGCAAGCTCATACTCATGCGCTTGTAAGGCGATATGAGCAAGATAAAACAATGCCGGCACATCACTGGGTTCTTGTACAACCCAATGGGTGGCAATATCAAGCGCTGCTTTGAGATCGTTTTGTTCAAGCGCAATATTGAGGGCGCGTTGCTTCAAACTGGTAGAATTGCTCTTAATGGCTAAAACAGTATAGTTATGCAACGCAGTGGCCGGATCTTGGGCTGCCAGGGCAAATTCAGCAATCATGCTTTGTTCAATAGCATGATCGCGCTGAGTATTGTAAGCTGAAGTGGCCGCATAAAGATGGCTGCTACAGAGCATGCTACCTAAGAGTAACAATGTGCTAGAATATTGCTTTATTGTCGAAGTGCTGTTTTGGCCATTTATTTGACGCAATTTTTCTTAATCCAAGTAATGCTTTTTATGACACCGATGTTGCACAATAGCATAAATTTAGCGAAATGATGATCTGATATGTCTTTCTTTGCATTGGGTGTCAACCATCAAACCGCCTCCGTAGAACTGCGTGAGCAAATTGCATTTAACCCTGACAAGTTAAGCAAGCTCTTGGCAGCGCAAAGTCACGACCCAAATTTAAACGATTTGGTGGTGGTGTCGACCTGTAACCGAACTGAAGTGTATGCCATGTCTGAACAATCAGAGCAGGTGCTTCAATGGTTGGCAGACGCAAATGGTTTAGATGTACAACAGCTGCAAAATCATGTGTATCGTTATGAAAATGCACAAGCTGTAACGCATCTGATGCGTGTGGCCAGTGGTTTAGATTCACTGATGCTGGGTGAACCACAGATTTTAGGTCAGGTGAAAACTGCGTTGTCTTTGGCCAAAGACAACGCCACGGTGTCTAAAGACTTAAATCGTATTTTTGAATATGCTTTTTATGCAGCCAAACGTGTACGCTCAGAAACCGCAGTGGGCAGCCATGCAGTGTCTATGGGCTATGCAGTTGCACAGTTGGCTTTGCAAGTATTTACTCAAGCCGAAAGCCTAACGGTGATGATGGTTGCAGCAGGCGAGATGAATAGCCTTGTGGCGAAACATTTGGCTGAAATGGGTGTGGGCAAAATCATTATTTGCAACCGTACCCGTAGTCGTGCAGAACATCTTGCACAAGAGTTAAATCCGCGTGTTGCTGTAGAAATTATTGATTTTCAAGATTTAAGTGCGCATTTACATCGTGCCGATGTGGTGTCAAGTTGTACTGGTAGTTTGCATCAAGTCATTAGTGCAGCAGATGTCAAAGCGGCATTAAAAAAACGTCGTTATCAACAAATGCTGTTGGTTGATTTAGCCGTACCGCGTGATATTGACCCTAAAGTTGAAGATTTAGATGGCGCGTATTTATATGGCGTTGATGATCTACAATCGGTGATTGAAGATAACCTTGCACAACGGCGTCAGGCAGCCTTAGAAGCTGAAGTGATGGTTAATCAGTTGGCTACACAATTGATCACGCAACAAAAGGTCAAAGACGCCGGCAGCAGTATTCAGCAGTATCGTGAGCACGGCGAGCAAATGCGACAGCAAGAGCTTAACTGTGCTTTAGCGCGTATTGCCAAAGGGGAAGATGCTGCGGTAGTGATGCAAGATTTTTCGCACCGTTTAACCCAAAAACTTTTGCATCCCACTTCAATTTTATTGCGTGATGCTGCCAAAGCCGATGATCCTGCACATTTTGGCTTTATACATGAACATTTAGAAGACACCATACAACATACCCGTCAATCTAAACGCTAAATTGTTCAGCTTAAGAGACTAATCTTAAGCTGATTTTTTTGGTGAGTTCATTGAGTTGCTGACGTAAATTACTAGATTCCACCAAAGATAAGGGCGATTTAAGCTTTTGTTTGAGATATTTTTCTTGTAAGGATAAAGCATATTCAGCAGCCAGTTTATCGGCCATTTCAGGTGCTTGAGTTAATGCTTCAATATTGGTGCGCTGCATAATATCGGCAATTTCATGCGCATAACTGCTACAAGCACCCAGCACATAATAGGTGGCTAACTCTTGATCATCGGGTAAATCATCAAACACGCAATTGAGACGATCAAGCACATTCGACAGCAGTTGCCCTGGTTGCATAAAGGCACGCAGAGTCTCAAAGTGAATATATAAAAACGGATGATGCATTAAAATAGCAATAGCAAAGTCTTCATCGCGGGTATGAATGTTAAACGACAGTGAGGCATCGTTATTGAGTTTGGGTGTCCATTTGCGTCCAAAGCCTAATTTTTCTTTAAAGGCTTGGCTGAGCAAATAACGAAACGAGCCATGTTTGGGCAATAAATCCGTCAGTTGACGCAGTTCAGCCATGACCTGACTTTTACCTTCAGGCGTTTGAATGTCGTGGTTTTGAGTTAAATGAGCAAAGATAAAATCGGACAATAACGGTGCTTGCTTGAGCAAACGCTGAAAATTTTCTAAGCCTTCACGACGAATGAGCGAATCAGGGTCATGGTGATTGGGTAGCACAAAGAATTTAAGCTCACGCCCATCATTTAATAGAGGCAGGGCAATTTCTAGAGTACGCCGTGCCGCCTTTTGACCAGCAGCATCACCATCAAAGGCAATGGTAATACACGGATTTTGCTTAAATAGAATATTTAAGTGTTCGGTATTACTTGCAGTTCCCAAGGTGGCTACAGCGCCATAGATGCCATATTGCTGTAGCGCAATCACATCCATGTAGCCCTCAACCATCAACCAATCATGGGCTTTTTGCTTACGACCTTCATATAAACCATACAGTAATTGATTTTTATGAAACACTTCTGAATCTGGGGAGTTAATGTATTTGGGCTTAATTTCGTCATTTAAAGCGCGCCCACCAAAACCGACCACACGACCTTTGGTGTCACGAATGGGAAAAATGACCCGATCACGCAATAAGTTAAAATCACGCCCTTTGTCACTGGTACGAATTAACCCGAGTAGTTTTAAACCTTCAATGTCCTGTGGAAAGGCTTTTTCAAGATGTTGCCAATCTTCAGGAGCATAGCCTAAGCGCCAATAATCAATGGTTTCGGGGCTTAAACCGCGTTTTTTAAAATAGTTTTGTCCGGTTTGGCTGTGCGGCAATTGCGCTTGATAAAATTGGGTAATCTGTTCCAATAAGGTGTATAAATCACCTTCTTGTGCTGCTTGAGGCTCAGCGCTAAAGGCATCAAAATCAGCAAATTGTGCCTCATGATCTATGTCATCGCTAGGCGGTGCATAATCAAAATAGCTGGCTTCTTCAGAAGAGTTGCTATGGTCAATTGCCACGGGTGCCGATTGGCTTACGCTCAGTGCAGGTTTAACATCGCGTTTATAGGCAATGCGTTTTTTGTTGTCTATATCGTCTTTAGGCAGCTCAATACCCGCTTGGGAGGCCAAATCTTTCATGACATCAACAAAATTACGATTGTCGATGTCCATTAAAAAACGAATGGCATTCCCATTGGCTTGACAGCCAAAGCAGTGGAAATACTGTTTGTCACGATACACATGAAAAGAGGGGCTTTTTTCTTGGTGAAATGGACAACACCCTGAATAAGTGCGGCCAGTTTTTTTAAGTTTCACGCGCTGACTAATCAAATCGACAATGTCGGTGCGATCGACGACCTGATCAATAATATGCTGAGGAATTGCCATCGTGTATCAGTGCCATTTAACCAAACAAGAAAAAAGAGTTGCGTTTAAAAAATAAACAACTTTCCCAGTTGAATCAACAAAAAGGGCAAGTATGATAACTTGCCCTTGCTGAAAATGCGAACCTTAAGATCAGTCTTGTTTTGGACGATCTAATAAACCAAAACTTAAACGATTGCTTAAACTACGTTTTTCGGTCTCAGTTGTTGAGGTATCTTGATCTAAGTTGGTTTGGGCTTCACGACCGAAAATACCCAAAGTAGTGCGGTTTAACCAACTTTCTTCTGAGCGTGCAGCACGTAAATTGACTTCACCATTGGCTTTAATCAAGTGCGGATAATTGAGTTTAAGTACATCAATATATTGCTGTGCTGAGGCTTGATCACCTAATTTTTGATAGCTATAGGCAATCGTGGCTAAGGCTTCAGGCACTTGTGGGGTTTTAGGATAATACTCAACCACCCATTGACCACGTTCAAGTGCAGCCACCCATGCTTTACGTTTTAAATTAAAACGTGCAGCATTCATCTCAGCTTCTGCAAGCTCTTGCCCAATAAATTGCATACGTTGTGCAGCATCAACTGCATAGGTGCTAGATGGATAGCGACGAATAAAATCAACAAAGTTTTGATACGCTACTTTTAAATAGCTGACATCACGATGTGATTGTTTAAGTGAGGTATAACGCAACATGGTATGGTAGTTTTGTTCCATATTGGCGACACCACGCACGTAATAAGCGTATTCAGCTTGTGGATGATCCGGATTCATACGAATAAAACGATCAGCTAAGGCCACGACACCTTCATATTCTTTTTGTTGAAATTTAACGTACATCAGCTCCAGTTGAGCTTGTGTTGCATAATTACCCGTAGGAAAGTAGGTATCAATTGCTTCTAGATTTTTGACTGCCTCAACATGTTGACCGCGTTCAAGTGCTTTTTGTGCTTTTTGAATGTACACTTGTTCACTCGATTGTGGCCCTTGATCGACCACTTGTTTTTTTGGATTACTGCTACAACCCACAATTGCAGATGCAGCGCCAAGCGTTAGCACAAGCATTGTCATTTTATAACGTGGCAGCGACATAAAAATTCCTCTGTTAATACGGGCAATAAGCTACAATTGCACTATTAAATCACTTTTGTCTGAATGAGCAAATGACCCAAGTACAATCTTCCGATTCTAATATCCCTGAAACTGATTTCAATTTGATTGAAGATTCTGAGGATGCAGATAACCATACTTCAGAAACAACTGCAACACGTTTAACATTGCAAGTTGAACTTGATGAGCGCTATTTAGGTCAACGCATTGACCAAGTGGCCGCCTTAGTATGGAATGACTTTTCACGCGAAAAACTTAAACAATGGCTCAAAGATGGTCATTTATTGGTAGATGGTCAAGCAGTCAAGCCTAAATACAAATGTGAAGGCACAGAAGTGTTAACACTAGATGTCGAGCTTGAAGCACAAACCCGCAGCCTACCTGAAGATATTCCACTTGATATTGTTTATGAAGACGACGATATTTTAGTGGTGAACAAACCTGTGGGTATGGTAGTGCATCCTGGGGCTGGCAATAGCTCGGGTACTTTGGTAAATGCTTTATTACATCACTATCCTAAATCGGCAGAACTGACCCGTGCAGGTTTAGTGCATCGTATCGACAAAGACACCTCGGGTCTCTTGGTGGTGGCAAAAAATTTAGAAGCGCAGTTTTCGTTAAGTAAGCAATTGGCGAAAAAATCGGTGTATCGCGTTTACGATCTGATTGTGTATGGCAATATGATTGCCGGTGGCACCATTGATGAACCCATCAAACGTCATCCGTTTGAACGCGTTAAAATGACGGTATTACCTGGTGGTAAAGATGCAGTGACGCACTATAACGTCAAAGAGCGTTTCCAACATTTTACCCGTGTCCAAGCGCGCCTTGAAACAGGTCGTACGCACCAAATTCGTGTGCATTTTAGCTATATTGGTTTTGGTTTAATCGGTGATCCAGTGTATATGCCACGGGTACGTGTGCCAGCGGGTGCATCAGAATTACTCAACGCCACCTTACGCGGTTTTAGACGTCAAGCACTACATGCAGCCAAACTAGGCTTGGTGCATCCACGTTCAGGCGAAGAGATGATGTTTGAAGCACCGTGGCCAGAAGACTTTAACTCATTGGTTGAAGTGTTACGTAGCGAAAATAAAGCCTATTAATTTAAAAGGTGGCTATCTGAGAAGATAGCCATTTTTGTTTTTTCAGGATTAACATCATGCAATTTGTATTTGGTGTGCCAAAAGGCGTGTATGTCGGGCAAACACGTATTGTGCATGAGGCAAGCATTACCACGCAACACCCAAGTTTACACGGCTTTAATTTGGCCTTACATGTCGGTGATGACCCGCTGCGGGTGCAGCAGCATCGTATTGCGCTGCTCAATCAACTGCATGGCTTTGGTGTCAATCAAATGACATGGCTGAATCAAACCCATAGTGTGCTGTGTCACCGTGTAGATGCACAAGCAACTTTGTGTGCACAAGAAGGCGATGCTTTAGTCACCTCAAGCCAAGGTCATGCCTTAATGATAATGACCGCTGATTGTTTACCTGTGGTATTAGGTAATCAGGGGGGCAGCGAAGTCGCCAATTTACATGCAGGTTGGAAAGGTCTTGCCAATGGCATTATTGAAAATACGATAGCCACTATGTACACACAGCCTACATGGGCATGGTTGGGTGCAGCCATTAGTCAGCCCTGTTTTGAAGTGGGCGCGGAAGTGAAAGCCGCATTTTGCAATAAATACCCAACCTTAGACAAGGCGTTTGTAGCAGGTAAACAAGCCGATAAGTTCTATGCAGATTTATACGCCATTGCCCGTTACATTTTACAACAATATGGTGTAACGCAAATTTTTGGTGGTGATCAATGTACCTATGCTCAAAATGAGGATTATTTTTCCTATCGCCGTGAAGCTAAAACTGGGCGTATGGCAAGCTTTGTGTTTATCCAACCCCAAGATCATTAAACTATGCAAAATAAAAAACCTCCAGTATGGAGGTTTTTTATTATTTATGGAAAATGCGCGCTTTGTCACGTTGCCAATCACGGTCTTTTTCGGTGGCACGTTTGTCATGCAATTGTTTACCTTTCACCAACGCAATTTCAAGCTTGGCTAATGGTCCTTTCCAATAACAAGCCAAAGGTACACATGAATAACCTTTTTGATTGACTGCACCTAATAATTTGTCCAGTTCACGACGGCTGAGCAGCAATTTACGCGTGCGTGTTGCTTCAGGTACAACATGTGTAGACGCTGACAGTAAAGGTTGAATTTGGGCACCAAAAAGATAAGCTTCACCATTTTTAAAGGTCACATAGCTTTCACTTAAGGTCATACGGCCAGCACGTAAAGATTTGACTTCCCAACCTTGTAAGGACAGACCCGCTTCAAATTTTTCTTCAATAAAATAGTCGTGACGTGCACGTTTATTTTGTGCAATCGTCCCACCATTATTTTTTTTCACTACTGATATTTTTGCCATAATAAGACACTTCCCAACTTAAGCACTATTGTGCCCCAAGCAGGCCATGCTGACAATTCATAAAATCTTACTGGCTAAAAAATTACAGCAATTGAAGTTTTGGTTCACCCCAAAACATGCTTTTTGCTAGAATAGCGCTCGAACACAATAAATAGAGTACAGTGGATGTCTAAAACTCGCGTGATTTACCCAGGCACATTTGATCCCATCACCAATGGACACGTTGATCTTGTGACACGTGCAGCCAAAATGTTTGATGAAGTGGTGGTGGCGATTGCCATAGGGCATCATAAAAATCCGATTTTCACCTTGGATGAACGCGTGGCTTTAGCACAGGCATCGTTAAGTCACTTATCCAATGTTGAATTTGTGGGCTTTGATGGCTTGTTGGTGAATTTCTTCCGTGAGCAAAAGGCAACTGCCGTACTGCGTGGTCTACGTGCTGTCTCTGATTTTGAATATGAATTTCAATTGGCGAATATGAATCGTCAGTTAGATGCAAATTTTGAGGCAGTGTTTTTAACGCCCTCGGAGCAATATTCATTTATTTCTTCGACATTGGTGCGAGAAATTGCGCGTTTACAAGGTGATGTGACTAAATTTGTACCGCCTGTGGTGGTCGAGGCCTTTAAACGCAAGCTACAACAAGGTTGGTAGAGTGTCTTTATATATTACCGATGAATGCATTAATTGCGATGTGTGCGAGCCTGTATGTCCCAATGAAGCCATTTTCATGGGCGAGGTGATTTATGAAATTCACCCTGATTTATGTACCGAATGTGTTGGACATTATGACCAACCGCAGTGTCAATTATTTTGTCCAGTCGATTGTATTCCGCATGATCCCAATCATGTCGAAAGTGATGACACACTCATGGAAAAATATAAAACACTGATTGCTCAAAAAAGCGCAAGCAATTAATTACAAAGTTTGCTAGAATGCCGCTCGAAGTGAGCCAGACGATCGCTGCTGTGGAGATCTTAGTGATTGAAGCAGGGGAGGAAAGTCCGGGCTTCATCGGGCAAGGTGCCAGGTAACGCCTGGGCGGTGTAAACCGACGGCAAGTGCAGCAGAGAGAAGACCGCCTTCAATATGTGTCTAAGCAATTAGATTCGAAGGTAAGGGTGAAAGGGTGCGGTAAGAGCGCACCGCATGGCTGGTAACAGTTCATGGCGAGGTAAACCCCACCGGAAGCAAGACCAAATAGGAATCCATTAGGCATGGCCCATGCTGGATTCGGGTAGGTCGCTTGAGCGCATGAGTGATTGTGCGCCTAGAGGAATGATCGTTCAAGACAGAACCCGGCTTATCGGCTCACTTCAAAAAATTTTACAAAATTGTGAAAAAAGTACTTGACGGATATTTAGATTAGGTACATAATACGCGCACAGTTTACGGCTATGTAGCTCAGTTGGTTAGAGCACCGCACTCATAATGCGGGGGTCACAAGTTCAAGTCTCGTCATAGCCACCATTTTTAAGACCACATTCACTAATGTGGTCTTTTTTTTGCCTGAAATTTAAAATTTTAACAGCATGATATAAATAAAGCGTATAGATTAAGTTGGAGCGTCTTCAAGCAGTAGGGGGCTTTCTACGTTTATGAATAGTAATGATTAATGCCTCATTTAATCTAGTCAATCTTGATATTGTGAAGTTCATCTTTATAAAAAATTGCGCTTAAACAGAAGATTTGAATAAAAAATTAGTAAAATGAAAGGTTTTGTTTAATATGTGAACATTTGTAACAAAAAATGCTTGACCTTATCTTCAATTATTTACATAATGCGCTCACAGTTTACGGCTATGTAGCTCAGTTGGTTAGAGCACCGCACTCATAATGCGGGGGTCACAAGTTCAAGTCTCGTCATAGCCACCATTTTAAAGACCAAGCTCTCAGCTTGGTCTCTTTTTTTGTGCTTTAAAAAACCTGCAACTTGACTTGCTATGTGTGGCATAGCATTTAATATAAAAAAAATCGCCTGATCCGAAGATCAAGCGATTTGTATAGCATTAATTGGGCTAAATCAAACGCCAGCTTTCCAACCATTGACGATTGGATAACGACGCTCACGGCTATAAGCACGTGATGAAATACGTGGACCAATCGCACCTTGACGACGTTTGTATTCGCTACGATCAGTCAGACGAATCACTTTTTCAACTACGTCGGGCGCAAAACCTTTGGCGATAATATCGTCTTGACTTAAGTCTTCTTCGATATAAGCATATAAAATGGCATCAAGGATGTCATAAGGTGGTAGTGTATCTTGGTCTTTTTGATCAGGACTTAGTTCTGCTGAAGGCGGACGAGTAATCACACGTTCAGGAATCACCTGTGTTTCGCTTAAAGTATTACGGTATTTAGCCAATTCAAACACAATGGTCTTATACACGTCTTTAAGTACCGCATAACCGCCCACCATATCACCATACAGCGTGCAATAGCCCACAGAAAGCTCTGATTTGTTGCCTGTGGTGAGTACCAAATTACCAAACTTATTCGATAAAGCCATAAGCAAGGTGCCACGTGAACGCGCTTGTAAATTCTCTTCCGTGGTGTCAGCCTTGGCTTCACCAAAGAATGGGAATAGGGTTTGCATAAAGCTATTTACAATCGGATTAATCTCGGCAATACCGAAGGTCACGCCCATAGTTTTGGCTTGTAAAGCTGCATCTTCAACGCTGATTTGTGCGGTATAGGTATACGGCATCATCACTGCTTGAACTTTATCTGCGCCAATGGCATCCACAGCAATCGCTAAGGTTAAAGCCGAGTCAATACCGCCAGATAAGCCTAAAATCACGCCTGGAAAGCCTGAGCGCTGCACATAATCACGCGTTGCCATCACTAAGGCTTGATAGATCTCAGCCATGGTGTCTAAAGCAGGTACAATCTGCCCTGTCTTATAAGCTTGTTGCGTGGCATCATATTGCGCCATATATAGTTGTTCTTGATAGCTAGCAGCTTGTAGCGCAACTGAGCCATCTTTATTAATTAAGAAGCTTGTGCCATCAAAGATGAGGTCATCTTGCCCACCAACTTGGTTGACGTACACCAAGTTCAACTGGAGTTGCTTGGCAAGCTCTTTCATGGTCAAAATACGATGTTGCGGCTTACCTACTTCATAAGGGGAAGCATTAAGTACTAACACCGTTTCAACATTAAGCTGCGCCACTTGTTGCACGGTTGGTAAAGCCCAAAGATCTTCGCAAATCAAAACACCAAACTTATGACCTAAATATTCAAATACAAGGTGTTGATGACCTTCGTTAAAATAACGCTTTTCATCAAATACGCTGTAATTGGGTAAGTTTTGCTTGTTGTAGACGCCAAGTACTTGACCGTCTTTCATCACTGCAGCTGAGTTATAGCGTTGACCATCTTCAGCTTGATGCACAAAACCAAATACCAAGACAATATCTTTGACTTCGCGTAACGCAGCAAAGGCTTGTTCTGTGCGTTTGGCTAAACTTGGGCGCAGCAATAAATCTTCTGCGCCATAACCAATCACTGATAATTCAGGAAAAACAATTAAATCAGCTTGTTGTTGTTTCGCAGCATCAATTTGTTCCAACATTTTTTGAGTATTGGCTTCGATATTGCCAATATGTGGAGAGAATTGTGCAAGGGCAATGTTAAAATTTTTCATTTCCAATAAAATCCTATACCTATCAGGATATGTACATAACTTGAGTTTGTTATCGCTATAAGTCCAAGGTTATGTCAAAGTTGAACAGCAAAATAAAGTCTTAAAATAAGTAATTTGCGGCTTCTACTATATACGAATTGCATAACACTGCGTTATCAAATCATAAAAAAAACCTTGAATTGCTTTAAAAAAGACAGGCTTTGTTTCCATAATGGCTGTTGTAACGCAAGCAAAACGATGTATAGGTGTAATATGAGACAAGTCACAAGAAAATTAAGCTTAAGATCGTGCTTGATTTTACGCGAGCGTTATTTAAGCGAGGATGAAAAAAAACTTGCCTATTCGGTGTTTGGTGAAGCTTTACAACTCGAGCAGATTCGTATTGTGGCACATCGTTGGGTGCTTAAAAATTATGCCATCAGTCCCAATGGTCATATCTACTTTAATATCTATAACTGGTGTGAGGATTTTTCAAAAGCCTCTTTAGCCAAGCAAAGTTGGTTGATTCATGAACTCACTCATGTGTGGGGCAAGTGCAGCAGGGTATGCAGGTGGTGTTAAGAGCGCTGTTAAATCGCAAATACAGCTATATCTTAAAAGAGGGTAAAACCTTCTTTAAATACGGCATTGAACAACAAGCCAGTATGGTACAAGATTATTTTTTAAAACGTGCCCAAGGCCAAGATTGTCAGGCCTATGAACACTGTATTCCATTTTTAAAAACTTAAACCCATAAAAAAACCGCCCAAAGAGGCGGTTTTTTGTCTTTCAACGCAAGTTCGATTAACGAACGATGTCGCGTTGAACTTCGCCAGTGTAAAGCTGACGAGGACGACCGATCTTGTATGGACCGCTGTGCATTTCTAACCAGTGGCTGATCCAACCAACAGTACGTGCAAGCGCGAAAATTACAGTGAACATTTCTGTTGGGATACCAATCGCTTTTAAGATGATACCTGAGTAGAAATCTACGTTCGGGTAAAGGTTACGTTTGATGAAGTACTCATCAGATAACGCAATACGTTCAAGTTCCATTGCTAAAGCAAGTTGTGGATCGTTGATGCCAAGCGCGCCAAGCACTTCGTCACACGTTTCTTTCATTACTTTCGCACGTGGATCGAAGTTTTTGTAAACTCGGTGACCGAAGCCCATAAGTTTAACTTCTTTAGTCTTCACTTTTTCCATGAAGCCTGCAACGTTCTCTACAGTGCCGATTTCATCAAGCATTTTAAGAACAGCTTCGTTTGCACCACCGTGAGCAGGGCCCCAAAGTGCAGAGATACCAGCAGCGATACATGCATACGGGTTAGCACCAGTAGAACCAGCTAAACGTACAGTAGATGTAGACGCATTTTGTTCGTGGTCTGCATGAAGCGTGAAGATACGATCCATTGCTTTAGCAAGGATAGGATCAACTTTGTAATCACGATCAGCAGGCGTTGCAAACATCATGTGAAGGAAGTTTTCAGCGTAGCCTAAGTCGTTACGTGGGTAAACAAACGGTTGACCGATTGTGTACTTGTAGCTCCAAGCCGCTAAAGTAGGAATCTTCGCGATTAAACGAATCGCTGTGATTTCACGGTGGTTCACATCTTCGATGTCTAAGTTGTTGTGGTAGAACGCAGATAACGCACCAACAACACCAACCATGATCGCCATAGGATGCGCATCACGACGGAAACCGTTGTAGAAACGGCTTACTTGGTCGTGAACCATCGTATGGTTACGTACTTTAGCGTCAAATTCTTCTTTTTGCTCAGCTGTTGGAAGCTCGCCATTTAATAATAAGTAGCAAGTTTCTAAGTAGTCAGCTTTAGTTGCCAATTGATCAATTGGGTAACCGCGGTGTAAAAGAATACCTTTATTACCATCGATGAACGTGATTTTAGACTCGCAAGACGCTGTAGCCATAAAACCAGGATCAAAAGTAAAATGACCTGCTGCCAATACATCTTTAACGTCGATTACGTCAGGGCCTAAAGTGCCGCTGTAAATCGGTAATTCAATTTCTTTGCCATCAAGCTGTAATACGGCTTTCTTGCCAGTTACTTCAGACATTCAATTGATCTCCTGTCCTGGTGAATGTTGGATCTGATCCCTAAACATTTGTAATTAATAGTTGAATCAGATCGGTCAAAAAATTGCTATAAGATTAGAGGGTGTGCAAGTTTTGTCAATTATACTTATGGATAAAAGCTGACATCTAAACCAAGATAGAGTCAAAAATTATGCATCTGACAAAAAGCGCTTTTTACACCGCCGCAGTATAATAAGTCAAAATCCAAGATTGTATAGAAAAAAATAACGCTAATGGCTTAAAACTAGACGATTTTTAACCCTACAAAATTTAAATTCCTCAATCGCTATAGCAAGGCTTTTTGCTGAAAACAACGCATATTTCACCACTTAGCTTGAATATGGCTTTGTCATGGCACAAAACATTCAGCACAAAAACATCTATTGCTGAGCAGCTGTTTGGCTAAAAAATAACGTATCAGCATATCCAAACGCATGTTAGGCAGTTAAAAACTGTATCTTGATCATGGGATTGTTGGATGAAAATTAAAGCTTATGTTTTGAGCTAATGATGGAGCTTACAACATGAATTTTTTTCACCATGACGATATTTTTTGAAAAAAGAGCAACTTGGGGCACAAAACCACGACAATCTATGTCATAAAAAACGCTCAAGAGGAAAATTTCTCTATCTTTAGTCTAAATGTCATTAAGTCAGGCTAAAGGGAAAAGCGATTACTGAAATATCAAGGGATTACTTTAAAACCAATGATATAGCGTCATTTAGGTGCTTGAGCCATTGGTTTTAGCTATTTATGTATTTGTTAATGATTCTTATTTATGGTTTTTTTGGCTAAAAGCCGAGTAGCACTGTTTGTATTTTAATAGTTGACGTTTTATAATTCGATGTCGTTTTAAGTTTAGGCATGCAAACTGCCTAACAATGCCAGCTTTCCTTCGAATTAATTCCAACAAACTCCGGATGGAGTTTTTAACTACAGGATGCCCGCTGTGAAAAGCAACAGACCTGTCAATTTGTCCATGGGTCAAGTTTTAGACGTAAACTTAAAATCCCCTGTGGCTATTGCATCAATTCTACACCGTCTTTCTGGTGTCATCGTATTTTTACTCGTTCCGGTACTTTTATGGATCTTAGACAAGTCATTGTCTTCTCCTGAAGGTTTTGCGCAAGTTCAAGAAATCATGAGTGGTTTCGTGGTGCGCTTTATCGTATGGGTGTTCGTAGCCGGCTTAATTTACCACTTCATTGCAGGTGTTAAGCATTTACTTGCTGACCAAGGCATTGCAGAGGAACTGCAAAGCGGTCGCACAGCAGCTACTATCGCATTAATCTTGTCTGCAATCGGTATCGTTGCGTCATTTGTATGGATCGTACTCTAATGAAAAGTGCTACAGGTTTTACGGGTTCAGGTTCTCGTGATTGGTTTATCCAACGCGTAAGTGCTGTTGTATTAGCTGTTTATACCGTAGTGGTATTCGGTTGGATTTTGTGTAATAGCGGATTCAATTTCGAACAGTGGTACGGTTTTATGATGACAACACCAATGAAGATTTTATCTTTGTTGTCAGTCTTATCTTTAGTTGCACATGCTTGGATCGGAATGTGGCAAGTTTTCACGGATTACGTGACGACTCGTCAAATGGGTCCTTCAGCAAATGGTTTGCGTATGGTACTCACTACAGCAGTGATTATTGCTGTATTGGCATACGCAATCTGGGCAATCCAGATTTTTTGGGCGAATTGATAGGAAGCAATCATGGGCGCTATAAACCCTAAAGAAGATTACACAAATATTCCACACGAAACTTTCGATGCTGTCATCGTAGGTGGCGGTGGTTCTGGTATGCGCGCATCTTACCAGCTTGCTCAAGCGGGTTTAAAAGTTGCTGTATTGACCAAAGTATTCCCAACACGTTCGCACACTGTGGCAGCACAAGGTGGTATCGGTGCGTCACTTGGTAACATGCAAGAAGATAACTGGCATTACCATTTCTACGACACGGTTAAGGGTTCTGACTGGTTAGGCGACCAAGACGCGATTGAGTTTATGACGCGTGAAGCGCCACAAGTAGTTTATGAACTTGAACACTTAGGTATGCCATTTGACCGTAACGCAGACGGTACGATTTACCAACGTCCATTTGGTGGTCACTCTGCAAACTACGGCGAAAAAGCAGTCCCTCGTGCATGTGCTGCTGCCGACCGTACAGGTCACGCACTTCTTCACACGCTTTATCAAAGCAACGTGAAAATGGGTACACAATTCTTCGTAGAATGGATCGCACTTGATCTTATTCGTAACGAAGCAGGCGACGTACTTGGTGTAACTGCAATTGACCAAGAAACTGGCAAAATCGCAGTATTCCAAGCCAAAGCAACATTGTTTGCTACTGGTGGTGCTGGTCGTGTGTATCGTGCATCTACAAACGCTTATATCAACACTGGTGACGGTCTTGGTATGGCGGCGCGTGCAGGTATTCCATTACAAGATATGGAATTCTGGCAATTCCACCCAACGGGTGTTGCAGGTGCCGGCGTATTGTTAACTGAAGGTTGTCGTGGTGAAGGTGCAATCCTTCGTAACAAAGACGGCGAACCGTTCATGGAACGTTATGCTCCGACTTTAAAAGACTTGGCACCGCGTGACTTCGTATCACGTTCTATGGACCAAGAAATTAAAGAAGGTCGTGGTTGTGGTCCTAAAGGCGATTACATCCTTCTAGACATGACGCACTTAGGTGCTGAAACGATCATGAAACGTCTTCCATCTGTATTTGAGATTGGTAAGAAATTCGCGAACGTTGACATCACTAAAGAACCAATTCCTGTAGTACCAACAATCCATTACCAAATGGGTGGTATTCCAACCAACATTCATGGTCAAGTTGTTGTACCTGAATCTCGCGAAACTCAACCGCTAGAAGCAAACTACAACAAAGACAATGATGTTTACTCAACCAATGCTGGTGAACGTGATTTCTCTAAGCCAATCAAAGGCTTCTATGCAATCGGTGAATGTTCATGTGTATCTGTACACGGTGCAAACCGTTTAGGTACCAACTCATTGCTTGACTTGGTTGTATTTGGTAAAGCTGCAGGTCAACATATCATTGAATATGTAACCAAAAAGCATGATGGTGAATATGAACCATTACCGCCAAAAGTTCTTGAGCAAACTGTTGCACGTATTCGTAAATTAGACGAATCAACAACAGGTGAAAACGCACAAGACGTAGCCGATGCGATTCGTGACATCGTTCAAGACCATGCTGGTGTATTCCGTACAACTGCATTGCTTGAAAAAGGCGTAAAAGAAATTCTTGCGCTTGAACCACGTATTCGTAATATCCACTTAAAAGACAAATCTAAAGTGTTTAACACCGCACGTGTGGAAGCTTTAGAAGTGGAAAACTTATACGAAGTAGCAAAAGCAACCTTAATTTCTGCTGCTGCACGTAAAGAATGTCGTGGTGCGCATACGGTTGTAGACTTTGAGTTACCACCAGATCACCCGTCTTACCCGTACGGTCGTCGTGATGATGTGTGGATGAAGCATACTTTATGGTTCTCAAGTGACAACCGTTTAGAGTATAAGCCTGTGCGTTACCGTCCGTTAACGGTTGATGCAATTCCACCTAAACCACGTACATTCTAATTAGGAGAGTTGAGATGAGTAGAGGTACTCGTACATTTAATATCTACCGCTACGATCCTGATAAGGATAAAGCACCGTACATGCAAACTTTTAAGCTTGAGTTGACTGATAAGCACCGTATGTTGCTTGATGCACTTCTTGCATTAAAAGTACAAGACGAAACATTAACGTTCCGTCGTTCATGCCGTGAAGGTATTTGTGGTTCTGATGGTGTTAACATCAATGGTAAAAACGGTTTAGCGTGTCTTTGGAACCTAAACGATTTACCAGATGTCATTACAATTCGTCCGCTTCCAGGTCTTCCTGTGATTAAAGACTTGGTTGTAGACATGAATCAGTTCTACGATCAATACAACAAAATTCATCCGTTCTTGATCAACAATCAGCCTGCACCGCCAAAAGAGCGTTTGCAGTCTCCTGAAGAGCGTGAACATTTAGATGGTTTATACGAATGTATTTTATGTGCATGTTGTTCAACTTCATGTCCATCATTTTGGTGGAACCCAGACAAGTTCTTGGGTCCATCAGCATTGTTAAATGCATACCGTTTCATCATTGACTCACGTGACTCTGCAACGCAAGAGCGTTTGGCTCGTCTTGACGACCCATTCTCTTTATTCCGTTGTAAAGGCATCATGAACTGTGTGTCTGTATGTCCTAAGGGTTTAAACCCAACGAAGGCAATCGGTCACATCCGTAGCATGATGTTTGATAACGCAGGTTAATTTCTGCCAATCAAAGAAAAGCACACCTTTAGGTGTGCTTTTTTTATGAAACAAATATCTCAAGGTATCGCTATTTTCTATGACTTTGTTGCTCTGACCTATAAGTGAAAATACAAGCTTAAAAATCTGCTGCTTTTTTAATCTGACTCTCATTTAATTGCGCTAATTTGTTTTTTTGAGGCCACAAAGCACGCCGACATGCTACACATCTAGAATTAAAATGTTATCATATAACGATGGTACAAAGGGCAGATTGAAATAAGATGCTCTTTTTTGTTATCTAGCCTTTGGACTTTGGTCTAAATTGAATCTTTACCTGAGATCAAGCAGCATAGGTTACAATAGTGCGAAGATTTAAATATTGGTTTTTAGCTGCTTCATGTTAGGATTAATGATCTGTTAGATATAGAAAATTTTGTGTTTTTACATACATTTTTTCTACACGAAGGCTGTTAAAATTGGGTATAACTAACTGGGTTAAATCGTTTTAGAAAAGTAAATAGCTTCGATTTATTTTTCTAAGTCGATTTGCAAAAAATTGCTCGGTTTTGCCGAGTATATGATGAGTGATGATGCCGCTGAGGGGCGTTATGATTCATTATTTACGTTAGGTTTTAACGTAGAGATAACGCCTCATGGCTGATGTCCAATGGGGACTAATGTCATGCCACCAATTTGACATTATCAATCATGGGTTTGCTGATTTAGGCATCCTGAAATGTTTTTGCAATAGGAAATGGGTCCACAAATGCAAGAAGTTGCTGACGCTCTGCGTCTTGACACTGAACTTTCCGCTGACAGTGCAGCGTATATTGAAGAACTTTACGAACATTATTTAGCGTCACCAGATTCAGTTGGTGCTGACTGGCGTGCTTATTTCGATAAATTCCCTAAAGGTGATCAACCACATAGCAATGTACGTGAGCAATTCCTACTTTTAGGTCGTAATTCAAACCGTGTTCAGCCTGTAGTTCAAGCAACTGTGAGCTCTGAACATGAGCGTCGTCAAATCGGTGTATTACAATTAATCGCGGCATACCGTAATCGTGGTCATCAAAAAGCAAAACTTGATCCATTAGGTTTGGCAAAGCGTGAACAAGCATTTGACTTAGAATTAGATGCACACGGCTTAACTAAATCTGATTTGGATACCGTATTCCATACGGGTAACCTTGCGATTGGTAAAGAAGAAGCGACCCTTGCTGAAATTATTGCTGCATTAGAAGCGACTTACTGTCAAACAGTAGGTACTGAATACATGCACATTGTTGACACTAAAGAGAAACGTTGGATTCAACAACGTCTTGAAAGTGCACGTGGCCAATTTAGCTTTACTGCAGATGAGAAAAAACACGTTTTAGAACGTTTAACTGCAGCTGAGGGACTAGAAAAATTCCTTGGTAATAAATACGTTGGTGCAAAACGCTTTGGTGTAGAGGGTGGTGAATCTTTCATCCCTATGGTTGATGCGGTGATTCAACGCGCAGGTTCAGTAGGCTGTAAAGAAGTCGTGATCGGTATGCCTCACCGCGGCCGTTTAAACCTTCTTGTCAACATTATGGGTAAAAACCCAGCTGAATTGTTTGGTGAGTTTGAAGGTAAGTCTTTACATAAAAAAGGCTCTGGTGATGTTAAATACCACCAAGGTTTTTCTTCAAACGTGATGACAGCAGGTGGCGAAGTTCACTTAGCGCTTGCGTTTAACCCATCGCACTTAGAAATCGTGGGCCCTGTGGTTGAAGGTTCGGTACGTGCACGTCAAGTACGTCGTAAAGACATTGGCGGTGATGATGTATTACCAATCATCGTACACGGTGATGCAGCATTTGCAGGTCAAGGTGTGAACCAAGAAACCTTCCAAATGTCACAAACGCGTGGTTACACGGTGGGTGGTACAGTTCACATTGTGGTGAACAACCAAGTGGGCTTTACAACGTCTGATCCACGTGATGCGCGTTCTACAGAATACTGTACTGACATCGCTAAAATGATCCAAGCACCGATTTTCCATGTCAACGGTGATGATCCTGAAGCGGTATTGTTTGTAGCACAACTTGCACATGATTTCCGTCATACGTTCCGTAAAGACGTTGTGATTGACATGTTCTGCTACCGTCGTCGTGGTCATAACGAAGCGGATGAACCTGCTGCAACTCAGCCATTGATGTATCAAGTGATCAATAAAAAGACCACAACGCGTACATTATATGCAGACAAGTTAGTTCAAGAAGGCGTACTTGATCGTGCTGCTGCAGATCAAATGATTGAAGACTATCGTGCTGACTTAGAAGCGGGTAATCACGTTGCTAATGCGCTTGTCTTAGAACCAAACAAAAAAATGTTTGTCGATTGGACACCGTATTTAGGTCATGATTATACAGACGTTTGGGATACAACTTTCCCTGTTGAGCGCTTAAAAGAGCTTGGCGAAGGCATGCGTAAACTTCCAGAAGGTTTCGTAATGCAGCGTCAGGTTGCTAAAGTGATCGACGATCGTTTGAAAATGCAAACTGGTGAAATGCCTTTAAACTGGGGTGCTGCAGAAACTTTAGCCTATGCAACATTGCTTGATGAAGGTTACTTGGTTCGTATTACAGGTGAAGACGTGGGTCGTGGTACATTCTCACACCGTCACGCTAAACTTCATAACCAAGTAGATGGCGAAACTTACATTCCGCTTTGCCATGTTAAAGACAACCAACCACGTTTTGCATTATACGACTCACTTCTTTCAGAAATGGCCGTTCTTGCATTTGAATATGGTTATGCAACCACGATTCCACACGGTTTAATTATTTGGGAAGCACAATTTGGTGACTTCGCAAACTGTGCACAGGTTGTGATTGACCAATTTATCTCATCTGGTGAAACCAAATGGGAACGTGTATGTGGCTTAACCATGCTTCTTCCACACGGTTTTGAAGGTCAAGGTCCAGAGCATTCATCGGCACGTTTAGAGCGTTTCTTACAGTTATGTGCTGAAGAAAACATGCAAGTGATCACACCAACGACACCTGCACAGATCTTCCATGCATTACGTCGTCAAGCGGTTCGTCCAATTCGTAAGCCATTGATCGTAACTTCACCGAAGTCTTTACTTCGTCACAAGTTAGCGACTTCTACTTTAGATGAGCTTGCAACAGGTACATTCCAAACCGTAATCGATGAAGTCGATAACATCAACAAAGCTGACGTAACTCGCGTTGTACTTTGTGGTGGTAAGGTTTACTACGATTTACTTGAAAAACGTCGTGAAAAAGAATTGAACAATACCGCGATTGTACGTATTGAACAGTTATATCCATACCCAGAAGCACGTTTAGCTGAGGTTCTTGCTCAGTATCCAAACGTGACTGAATTGGTATGGGCGCAAGAAGAACCGAAAAACCAAGGTGCTTGGTTGTTCATCGCGCCACGTTTATATGAAGGCTTAATGGCTTCAGGTAAACAAATCAAGTTAAGCTACGCAGGCCGTGAAGCTTCTGCTGCACCGGCATGTGGTTCACCATACTTACATGCAAAACAACAAGCTCAGCTCGTAAATGACGCTTTAGCGATCGTAGAATAATCAGGAGATTCTAAAATCATGGCAACCGAAATTAAAGCACCTGTATTTCCAGAATCAGTTGCAGACGGCACAATCGCAACTTGGCACAAACAACCAGGCGAAGCGGTAGCACGCGACGAAGTAATCTGTGATATTGAAACGGATAAAGTTGTATTAGAAGTTGTTGCTCCTGCTGACGGTACGATTGCGCAAATCATCAAAAATGAAGGCGACACAGTGCTTTCATCTGAAGTGATTGCTCAGTTTGAAGCGGGTGCTGTATCTGGCGCGGCTCAAACTCAAGCAGTTCAATCTGAAGAGAAAGTAGAACAAGCATCTTCACAAACTCAAGCAGGTAATGCGCCAATCGTTGAACGTGCACAAGTGGCTGATCAAGCACCTGCTGTACGTAAAGCGTTAACTGAAACTGGTATTAATGCAAGTGAAGTTGCAGGTTCTGGTCGCGGTGGTCGTATCACTAAAGAAGACGTTGCAAATCATCAAGCTAAACCTGCTGCGCAACCATTAAGCGTTGCGGTTGGTGAACGTGTTGAAAAACGTGTTCCAATGACACGTCTGCGTAAGCGTGTTGCTGAGCGTCTACTTGCTGCAACCCAAGAAACAGCAATGTTAACGACGTTTAACGAAGTGAACATGAAGCCAATCATGGAAATGCGTGCACAATACAAAGATGCTTTTGAAAAGCGTCATGGTGCACGTTTAGGCTTTATGTCATTCTTTGTTAAAGCGGCAACTGAAGCACTTAAGCGTTACCCTGCGGTAAATGCGTCTATTGATGGCGACGATATCGTATATCACGGTTTCTATGACATTGGTGTAGCTGTATCTTCTGAACGCGGTCTAGTGGTTCCTGTACTTCGTGATACAGACCGCATGAACTATGCTGAAGTTGAAAACGGCATCCGTGACTATGCATACAAAGCGCGTGACGGCAAATTAGGCATCGAAGACATGACTGGCGGTACATTCACCATTACTAACGGTGGTACTTTCGGTTCACTTCTTTCTACGCCAATTTTGAACACACCACAAACTGCAATTTTAGGTATGCACAAAATCCAAGAGCGTCCTATGGCAGTAAACGGTCAAGTAGAAATCTTACCGATGATGTACTTAGCGCTTTCTTATGACCACCGTTTAATCGATGGTAAAGAAGCTGTAGGTTTCTTGGTAACAATTAAAGAATTGTTAGAAGAACCAGCTCGTCTTATCCTTGACCTTTAATTCTTAAAGAATAAAAAATCGGGCTTAGAGTGATCCTCTAGGCCCATTTTTGGAGATAAACATGTCTCAACAGTTTGATCTTGTTGTAATTGGCGGCGGCCCTGGTGGCTATGAAGCTGCAATCCGTGCAGCGCAACTTGGCTTTAAAGTTGCGTGTATCGAAAAACGTATCCATAAAGGCGAACCATCTTTAGGTGGTACATGCTTAAACGTGGGTTGTATCCCATCGAAAGCATTGCTTGATTCATCTCACCGTTACGAAGATACAG
This sequence comes from uncultured Acinetobacter sp., assembly GCF_947626835.1. Classification (GTDB taxonomy): domain Bacteria; phylum Pseudomonadota; class Gammaproteobacteria; order Pseudomonadales; family Moraxellaceae; genus Acinetobacter. The sequence goes on from NZ_CANQTS010000001.1 coordinate 25,239, forward strand.
TGCATCACTTAGATGACCACGGTATCACGACTGGTGAAGTGAAGTTTGATCTTGCAAAATTACTTGCACGTAAAGACAAAATCGTAAGCCAACTCACTAAAGGTATCGATGGCCTATTAAAAGGTAACGGTATTGAGTGGTTAAAAGGTACAGGTAAATTACTTGCAGGTAAAAAAGTTGAGTTTGTATCGCATGAAGGCGAAACTCAAATTTTAGAACCAAAATACGTGATTCTTGCAACTGGTTCTGTTCCTGTAAATATTCCTGTTGCTCCTGTAGATCAAGACATCATTGTTGACTCGACTGGCGCATTAGAATTCCAAGAAGTACCTAAGCGTTTAGGTGTGATTGGTGCAGGTGTCATTGGTTTAGAACTTGGTTCAGTTTGGCGTCGTTTGGGTGCTGAAGTTGTTGTCTTTGAAGCAATGGATGCATTCTTACCAATGGCTGATAAAGCATTGGCAAAAGACTACCAAAAAGTACTTGGTAAGCAAGGTTTAGATATCCGTGTTGGTGCTAAAGTTGCGGGTACTGAAGTGAATGGTCGTGAAGTGACTGTTCAATACACCCAAGGTGGCGAAGACAAAACACAAACGTTTGACAAGTTAATCGTTTGTGTAGGTCGTCGTGCTTATGCTGAAGGCTTATTGGCTGAAGACTGTGGTATTAAACTGACCGAACGTGGTTTGGTTGAAGTTAACGATTGGTGTGCAACTTCTGTAGAAGGCGTATATGCAATTGGTGACTTAGTCCGTGGTCCAATGCTTGCGCATAAAGCAATGGAAGAAGGCGTAATGGCAGTTGAACGTATTCACGGTCACGCTGCACAGGTCAACTACGACACCATCATTTCTGTGATTTACACACACCCAGAAGCGGCGTGGGTAGGTTTAACAGAACAGCAAGCGATTGATAAAGGCCACGAAGTGAAAACTGGTCAATTCGGTTTCGCTGCCAACGGTCGTGCAATGGCGGCTGGTGAAAATGCTGGTTTCGTAAAGTTTGTTGCTGATGCAAAAACCGATCGTTTACTGGGTATGCACGTCATTGGACCTGCTGCGTCTGATATCGTTCACCAAGGTATGATTGCACTTGAGTTTGTATCCTCTGTTGAAGATCTTCAATTGATGACATTTGGTCACCCAACATTCTCTGAAGTTGTACATGAAGCAGCTTTAGCGGTAGATGGCCGTGCGATTCACGCGATTCAGCGTAAACGCAAATAATCTGTGAAAGATTAACAAAAAGAGCAGCAATCGCTGCTCTTTTTTTATGCAAAAAAGGTTGTGTTTGCTCAGTTTATCCTCTAAAAATAACAAAGCACAATATGCTTTATAGTCAGTTCGACGGATGTTTGCCCTATAAAGCCACAATATAAAATGAATAACACAAAGGTTGTGACATGAATTTACATGAGTACCAAGCCAAAGCATTATTAAAACAATATGGAATGCCAGTGCAAGAAGGCATTGTGATTGACACAGAGCAAGCAGCACGGGATGCTTTTGAGCAATTAGGTGGTAAGTTTGCGGTGATGAAAGCCCAAGTCCATGCAGGAGGCCGTGGTAAAGCAGGTGGCGTAAAGGTGGTGAAATCAAGTGATGAAGCTGCTGAATATGCTAAAAATTTATTAGGTACACGTTTAGTCACCTATCAAACTGACAGTTTGGGTCAACCCGTCAATCAAATTTTAGTTTGTGAGGATGTTTATCCTGTACAACGTGAATTATATTTAGGTGCAGTGGTGGATCGTTCTAGCCGTCGTGTCACTTTTATGGCATCCACTGAAGGGGGTGTTGATATTGAAAAAATCGCAGAAGAAAGCCCTGAGAAAATTATTAAAGTGGAAGTAGACCCATTGGTTGGTTTGCAGCCTTTTCAAGCACGTGAAGTTGGTTTTGCTTTAAAGCTTAACAATGGACAAATCAATCAATTTGTCACTATTATGACAGGGGCATATCAAGCCTTTGTGGAAAATGACTTTGCTTTATTTGAGATTAACCCTTTATCGGTAAGAGAAAATGGCGAAATCTTATGTGTAGATGCCAAAATTGGCATTGATACCAATGCCTTATACCGTTTGCCGCACATTGCTTTGTTGCGTGATAAATCGCAAGAAAATGAACGCGAATTACGTGCTTCTGAACATGATCTAAATTATGTGGCTTTAGAGGGCAATATTGGTTGCATGGTCAATGGGGCAGGGCTTGCCATGGCCACCATGGATATTATTAAACTCTATGGCGGACAACCTGCGAACTTCCTTGATGTAGGTGGTGGAGCGACCAAAGAGCGTGTCATAGAAGCCTTTAAAATTATTCTTGCGGACACTTCAGTACAGGCCGTTTTGATTAATATTTTTGGTGGTATTGTTCGCTGTGACATGATTGCCGAAGCCATTATTGCAGCGGTACGTGAGGTACATGTTGCCATTCCTGTGGTGGTACGTTTAGAAGGCAATAATGCTGAATTAGGAGCTAAGTTACTGGATGAATCGGGATTAACCTTGATTTCAGCCCAAGGTTTGGCTGATGCCGCACAAAAAGTTGTCGCTGCTGTAAACGCATAAGGAGAAAAATAATGAGCGTACTCGTCAATAAAAATACCCAAGTGATTGTACAAGGCTTTACCGGTAAAAATGGCACCTTTCATTCCGAGCAATCGATTGCCTATGGCACACAAGTCTTGGGCGGCGTAACCCCTGGTAAAGGTGGGCAACGTCATTTAGACCGTCCTGTATTTAACACCGTTAAAGAAGCCGTGCGTGAAACAGGTGCCAATGCTACCTCTATTTATGTACCTGCACCTTTTGTACTTGATTCCATTATTGAATCGATTGATGCGGGTTTAAAGTTAATTGTGGTCATCACAGAAGGTGTCCCGACCTTAGATATGCTCAAAGCCAAACGCTACTTAGAAACGTATGGTAATCATGCACGTTTAATTGGCCCTAATTGCCCAGGGATTATTACCCCAGGGGAATGTAAAATTGGCATTATGCCCGGTCATATCCATAAAGCGGGTAAAATTGGCATTATCTCGCGTTCAGGTACACTCACCTATGAAGCTGTATCGCAAACCACCAAACTAGGCCTAGGACAATCAACCTGTATTGGCATTGGTGGTGATCCGATTCCGGGTATGAATCAAATAGATTGCTTAAAATTATTTGAAGAAGATCCACAAACTGAAGCCATTATTATGATTGGTGAAATTGGCGGAACCGCCGAAGAAGAAGCCGCGGAATATATTCAGTCGAATGTCACAAAACCGGTGGTGGGTTATATTGCAGGAGTGACTGCGCCTAAAGGTAAACGTATGGGACATGCAGGCGCGATTATCTCAGGGGGCAAGGGCACAGCAGAAGAGAAATTTGCCGCCTTTGAACGTGCAGGGATGGCTTACACCCGTAGTCCTGCAGAACTTGGCTCAACTATGTTAAGTCTTTTAGAAGACAAAGGTTTACTCGATCCTGCTATTGCCTTAACTTAAGCATCAAATTCGCCCAATTAAGGCGAATTTTAGGCAAAAAAAATGCGTAATGATTGGGGTATTCATTACGCATAAAAACGAATCTGTTGTAGCAACAGGTTCAGGGGTAACTTAAAGCTCATAGAGGAGAATCTAATGAAGCTGTTTGGCTATGAAGTTATCTTAAGATGTTGATGCTTGAGTTTCAGCAGTATTCAGGTAATAAAGTGTCATGTTGCGTGAACATGTGGCACAAAATGTGAATAAAACCCTTTGATTGTGAATTAAAACTTACACAAGCCCTAGGCATAAAAAAACCCTTCTTAAAAGAAGGGTTTGATTTTTATAATGAATTAAAAACGGAACACGCCAAGCGAAGTTTTCACTTCATCTAAAGTTTGTTGCGTAATGTCACGGCATTTATCTGTACCGTGTTTAAGTATATCCATAATGTAATCTGGATCTTTAGCCAATTCGATACGGCGTTCACGAATAGGGCCAAGTAACTCTTTGAGTACCCCTTCAAGGCGCTTTTTAACCGTACCATCACCTAAACCACCACGGCGATAATGCGCTTTTAACTCTTCCACTTCTTCTTTATTCGGGTCAAATGCATCTAGATAAGTAAATACCACGTTGCCTTCAACTTGACCTGGATCTTCAATACGTAAGTGATTTGGATCGGTGTACATGGCATTTACGGCTTTTTTGACGTCTTTATCTGTGGCATCTAACACAATGGTGTTACCTAAAGATTTAGACATTTTGGCTTTGCCATCAAAGCCTGGTAAACGACCCACATTAGACAATAATGCTTTACATTCAGGCAGTAACTCACGACCTACTTGGCGATTGACACGACGTACAATTTCGTTGGTTTGCTCGATCATTGGAATTTGATCTTCACCTACTGGTACCACAGTGGCTTTAAATGCAGTGATATCAGCCGCTTGTGCCACTGGGTAGCATAAGAAACCGGCTGGAATATCACGTTCAAAACCACGCATCTGAATTTCAGATTTAATGGTTGGGTTGCGCTCTAAGCGTGATACGGTCACAAAGTTGAGATACAACATGGTCAATTCATTGAGCGCAGGTAAGCTTGATTGCACACAAATGGTGGTTTTGGTGGGGTCAATACCTACCGCTAAATAGTCAGTTGCCACTTCAATAATATTACGACGTACTTTTTCAAAGTTATCAGCATTATCGGTAAAGGCTTGTGCATCCGCAAGTAACAAATGCTGATGATGAGAATCTTGTAAACCGACGCGTGAACGTAGCGAACCTACAAAATGGCCCAAGTGTAATTGTCCGGTCGGACGGTCGCCAGTTAAGATTACTGGACGATTATCTGGAGTAGTCATGCTGTCTTCCAAGTCGTTGTATGACATCAATATCACGATGAATAGCGACATTGTACGGTATAAGTTTTATGTGTGTCAGCCTACTGGTAATAAATGCTGTACAGAGTTTTTAAGATTGTAGTTTTAAACTCAAGAAAAATAAAACAGAGAACCAAAATTATGAGCAGCTTACTCTTATTATTAGACGATATTGCCACGATTATGGATGATGTAGCAGTCATGAGTAAAATGGCAGCTAAAAAAACCGCAGGGGTATTGGGCGATGATTTAGCTTTAAACGCACAGCAAGTCAGTGGGGTACGTGCTGAGCGAGAGCTGCCTGTGGTCTGGAGCGTGGCCAAAGGCTCATTTGTGAATAAAGTGATTTTAGTGCCGTTGGCTTTGGCAATTAGTGTGATTGCACCATGGCTGATTAATCCTTTGTTAATGGTCGGTGGCTTATTCTTGTGTTATGAGGGCGTTGAAAAAGTCTTACATACATTGCAGCATAAAAAAGCTAAAACTGCTGAAGAGGCAGCCACCCAATTGGCACTGACTGAAGCGCAATTGCACAATATGGAAAAAGACAAAATTAAAGGCGCTATTCGTACTGACTTTATTTTATCAGCAGAAATTATTGTGATTTCATTAGGCACAGTGGCAACAGCAGCTTTTGTGACCAAAGTGAGTGTTTTAACCGTGATTGCCATTGCAATGACTATTGGTGTATATGGCTTGGTGGCATTAATTGTTAAAATTGATGATATGGGTCTATACCTGACAGAAAAAACTTCAGCTGCTCAACAAAAAATGGGACATGCTCTATTGGCCTTTGCACCAATTTTAATGAAAACCCTGACTATCGTGGGTACACTTGCGATGTTTTTGGTGGGTGGGGGGATTATTAACCATGCGATCCCTTTATTGCATCACTTTACTGAAGATGCGGTCGATCATCTGGAACATATTCCAACTGTAGGCAGCATTATGGGTGCATTGACTCCAACCTTAATTAATTTTGTGATTGGAATTGTGGCAGGTTTGCTTGTGGTGTTAGTGGTTACACTGATCAAGAAGTTATGGCCACGTACAAAAACTCCTTAAAGCTCGCTACAATAAACCCAAGACTGAACAAGGATAACAACTATGCAATGGAAAGGGCGTCGCAGTAGTCACAATGTTGAAGATCGCCGTGGTGGTGGGGCAGCTAAAGCCGGTGGGGTGAGTATCTTAGGCCTAGTGGTGGCTTTTGTGGCATGGAAATTCTTTGGGGTTGACCCGCAACAAGCCTATCAAACAACCAAGCAGGTCACGCAAGGTCAAGTGAGCCAAGCAATTGGTTTAGAAAACCCCACGCCTGAGCAGCAAGAAGCGATGGAATTTGTCAGTGTGGTTTTAGCCGACACGGAAGACACATGGTCACAGGTCTTTCAACAGCAATTGGGGCAAAGCTATCCACCCCCGAAACTAGTTATTTTTAATGGTGTGGTGAATTCTGCCTGTGGTACAGCACAATCGGCCATGGGGCCATTTTATTGTCCTGCCGACCAAAAAGTTTATATTGATACCGGCTTCTTTAAAGATATGCGTAGCCAAATGGGCATTACTGGTGAGCAAAATGCTACGCAATTGTCGCGTAATGATCAAGCGGGTGACTTTGCTCAAGCCTATGTAATTGCACATGAAGTTGGCCACCATATTCAAACGGTTTTGGGTATTTCAAGCCAAGTTCAGCAAGCGCGTAGTCAAGCCAATAAAGCACAAGGCAATGCATTGTCGGTACGTCAAGAGTTACAAGCCGATTGCTTGGCAGGTGTGTGGGCGTATCATAACCATCAACGTACACAGTTTTTAGAGCAAGGTGATATTGCCGAAGCGATGGATGCTGCGCATAAAATTGGCGATGATTACTTACAGAAAAAAGCCCAAGGTTATACCGTGCCGGATAGTTTTACCCACGGTACAAGTGCACAGCGCATGAAATGGTTTGATATTGGCTGGAAAGGCGGACAAATCAATCAATGTGATACGTTTAATCAGCCCATTTAAGGAAATTAAGGCTAATGAAATGGCAGACTTAAAAAATAGGCTGCCATTTTCTTGTGAGATTGAATGATCAAAGCAACGCTGTAGTGTTGGACAAAGCCCAAGCATACTGTATTGGGCTATTTTACTTTTGCACCCAGCTTAAGCATAAAACACGCTACAATAATCATATTAAAAAATGCAAAAAACCAAAGCATTTTTCCTCAAAATATTAGATTTACCGCCATACATGGAAAGCCGATGGGAAATTATTTTTTTCTACAAGTATTCACCGTGATTTTTGCACTGTCGATTGCAACCACGATTTTTAACAAGCGAGTACTTGGCTTTCCACAGGCAATTGGTGTACCGATTGTGTCGGCAATTTTTGTGTTTATTTTGCAATGGGCCGCAAGCTTATTTAATGGTAATCCGTTTATTGTGATTAATTTGCACAATATTGAAGAAGCAGTTAGAAATATTGATTTTTATGACTTTTTAATTAATGGCGTAATCTGTTTTATTTTAACCTCATCGGCGTTGAAATTTAAGGTTTCTGATTTACAAAGCCATTGGAAACCCATTGGCATTTTAGCCAGTCTCGCTTTGGTGTTATGTGCCGTATTTTTTGGCGTGGTGCTGTATGGCTATCAATTTTTAATGGGGCAGCAGGTTGATTTATTGGTGTTATTGCTGCTTGGTGCAGCTTTAGGCGCAACTGACCCGATTGGGATTAAGGGAGTGCTCAGTTCAGTACGTGCGCCTCATCACCTCATGGTTAAATTAGAAGGTGAGTCTTTATTTAATGATGCCATGTGTATTGCAGTGTTTATGACTTTACTTAATGTTTTAAAGGGCGAAAATTTTACCGTACTGGGTGTCTTAGAAACCTTACTTTATGAAATTGTGGTGGCTGTGGTGATTGGCGTAGCCTTTGGTCATGGGATTTTACGTTTATTACGCGGTAAACACGAAATGGAGTCCTTAATTTTAACCACAGCATTGTTAGCCTGTGGTTCATATCTGGTGGCTTTATTTGCACATGCCTCTGCACCGATTGCTTGTGTGATTGGGGGCTTAATTGTGGGTAATAAATGGAAAGAAATTTTACAAGAGCTAGAGATTCGTGAAGTCAATCATTTTTGGCATACGGTTGAAGGCATTATTAATTCGTTCTTGTTTACCTTAATTGGGTTGGAGCTATTTATTTTAGATTTAAGCTTTCATTTAATTTTAGGTGGCATTGTGGCCTTTATGATTTTGCATGCCTCACGTTTTGCTGCCAATTATTTATCCTTTGCTTTTTTCCCGAGTGTACGTAAAAAAAGTTATAACGGCAGCTTAACCATTTTGTCTTGGGGTGGGGTACGTGGTGGCATTTCATTGGCACTGATTTTGGCAGTGGCAAATATTCCCCAGTTGGCAGAATATAGTAGCATCTTGATTGGTTATACCTTTATTGCAGTGTTGTTATCGGGTGTGGTATGTGGTCTAGGTTTACCTGCAGTGATGAATGCCTTTTATTATAATCCGCAGCAAGAAACCACAGGCTTTAAAGGCTGGTATCAGCGTATGTGCCATAAAATGAATCGTAAAGGATTTCAGTATCGGGTGAGTGAAGATGCGCAAGGGCGTGAGGTAATTACAGTGTATAAAGCCGATGAATTAATTGACTTACGCAGTGATGATGGAATTGCTGCCGTGCATAATCCTGAAAAAGCCCAAGAGGTAAAACGCTTAGAAAGCCCTGATAATTTCTAATGCTTGATGAATATGAAAAAGTCTATACAGCATGAACTCGCCCCCATCATTTTAGCTGTGGTGGCGCAAATCCCGTATGGTTATGTGGCAAGCTATGGACAAGTGGCGCGGCTTGCAGGTTTAGCTCAACATGCACGTTTAGTCGGACGCGTGTTGCAATGCATTGATCAAGATAGTGATTTACCTTGGCATCGTGTGGTGAATGCACAAGGGCGTATTTGTACGCAAAACTTAAGCAATGGCGAGAATTTACAGGTGTTGTTGTTAGCGCGAGAAGGTATTGTGGTCAATCATCAGCGTGTCAACATGCGCCAATATAGATGGCAGATGTAAAAACTCCCCACATGAGTGTGGGGAGCATATTTTTTTTAAGGATGACGTACCACAAGCACAGGAATATCGACTTCTGTGAGTACATTTTGCGCAACACTACCTAAAAATAATTTTTTAAGACCCGTGCGACCATGTGAGCCAATAATAATCAGATCAACATTTAATTCTTCTGCGGCTTTCACCAACTCGCGATGCACCACTTGACCTTCAACCAATTTGGTGTCTACTTCTACGCCTAATTCAGCAAATTTCTCTTTTGCGCTGCTGAGATCGCTTAAGATTGCGCCACGGGCGCGTTCGATCATGTCATTGGTTTGAGATGCAGAAATATATTCAGCGGCAATATACGGGTCAAGTGCTAATACCTGTACCACGGTAATTTTAGAGTTAAATGCTTTGGCAAAGTCAGCAGCTTTTTCCACAGCGGCAAGTGAGGTTGCTGAGCCATCGACTGGGACAAGGATATGTTGGTAAGCCATGTTGTTGTTCCTTATTGTTAGGTTTTAATGTTTATGTTGCTATAGTAACGCAAAATTTCTTTGAATAAAACCAAGTAAATTCATCTAGATAATTTAAGCTTTGGCAAAATTGAAGCTAACAGAAAATTGTGAAGATACAAGGGTGATTGCCACCAAAGTCGGGGCATATATAGACGAATGGTCAACGTTTAGGTGAACAACTCACCCATTATGTAGATAGGTTGCAATGTGGTGCAGAACGTTAGGGTGACGTGGTGAGTGACACCTTGGAAAAACATTGTTTATAGCATTTTGTATTTCTTGAATTAGCTATAAGGAAGAGAAGAATTATCTTTTTACTGTGCTATATGCTTAGTGAAGTGAATAATTCCTCAATATCATCCGTCTGCAACTGTTCACGCATTTTTAAAAACTGTTTTTCGTCTAAGTCATACAGATTTAAAGAAAGCAATTTTTGTATATCTTCTTCTGAAAAACGATATTTAATGATTTTAGCCGGTACACCGCCCACCACTGCATAAGGCGGTACGTCTTTAGTCACCACAGCACCTGTGGCCACCACAGCACCTTCGCCTAAAGTCACGCCTTGCATGATCATGGCACGCGAACCAATCCAACAGCCATCGCCAATCACGGTGTCGCCTGCGGGCACAAAACTACGTGTATCAAATGGAAAAGCTGAAATCCAATCGGTGCGGTGTAATTGGTTGCCGCCCATCATAATCACGCACTCTGCGCCAAAACAGACAAAGTTACCAATATAAAGCTGATCAATCGGTTTATCAGGCGTGGAAGCTTTGTTATGTAAATAGCGCACCACACAACGCTCAAAACCTTGATCCCAATACGCTGAGTAGTAACTGTAATTGCCTTTGATATGAATATTGGGGTTGCGAACGGTTTTAGCAATAAACTCAAACTCACACCAATGTTTTACAGGCGAATTAATTAACGGCTCAGACATAAACACTCAAGGCAAATAGCGAAGCCCAAAGTATAGCCGAAAATTGGCAGCGCGTTTTTGGCAAATTTATTTTATAGTGCTGCAAGGTCATAATTAAATCGGGCACCATCATGTCTATTCCTCAAGAATTTCAAGAAACAAGACCCACCGAAATTGCGCGTTTAATCGATGAATATCCTTTAGCATGTATTGTGGCACATAGCAAATCAGGTCTTGTGGCTACACATTTACCGCTGTTATTAAAAGATCAAACTTGCTTGGTGGGGCATATGGCATGTGCCAACGAGTTGTTTACTCAAGTCAAGGCAGGGCAAGAGGTATTGTGTATTTTTAAAGGCGAAGATGCTTATATCTCTGCCAATGATTATCCAAGTAAGCAAATTGATCATCAAAAAGTACCTACATGGAATTATCAAGCGCTACATGTACATGGCACAATTGAATTTTTTCATGCTCAAAAAACTAAGCTTGCTGCATTAGGTCAACTGACCCAACAACAAGAACGCAAAACCTATGGCAAAGCAGCTTGGAAAATGGCAGATGCACCACGTGATTATCTTTTGGGCTTACTTGAGGATTTAGTGGTGTTTAATATTCAGATTAGCGCTATACACGCAATTTCTAAACTTAGTCAGGATAAAACCGCATCAGATCAGGCTGGGGTACAGTTGGCTTTACAGCAACGTGATCAGTTAAAACTAGCAGCTTGTATGCAAAATACTTATAAAAAACCCCTCAAATGAGGGGTTAGATCAGTTTTGCTGAAATTTAGAGGTATTCAACACTCACGATTTCATATTCAACTTCACCTTGTGGTGTTACGATTTTGACGTCATCGCCTTCGCTTTTGCCCAATAAACCACGAGCAATTGGTGAGTTGACAGAGATCTTATTGATTTTAAAGTCAGCTTCGTCATCACCTACGATTTTATAGGTCTTTTGCTCTTCGGTGTCTAAGTTTTCAATAGTGACTGTCACACCAAAAACCACACGACCATTTTGTTCAAGATCTTTAACGTCGATAACTTGAGCCGCGCCCAATTTACCTTCGATGTCTTGTACACGACCTTCACAGAAACCTTGCTGTTCACGCGCTGCGTGGTATTCGGCATTTTCTTTTAAGTCGCCGTGTTCACGCGCTTCTGCAATCGCGGCAATAATACGAGGACGGTCAACTGTTTTAAGTTGATGTAATTCTTTCTCTAAGGCAATTTTGCCTTCAGGCGTCATAGGATAACGTTGCATGTTGTCCCTCAAAAAGTGAAATCTATAAATGAAAAAAAGCCCGCCACCAAGAAGGTGGCGGGACTTCCTGGAAGCGAATTAACCTTGAGTTAAATCTTGTAGACGATAAACATCCATCGGTAACTTAATCGCTAAAGCTTGGCATACCGCATCTGCACCATTTAAGGTTGTGGTGTTATACACTTTACCTTGAAGGGCTGAACGACGGATCGAGAATGAATCCTCTTGTGCCTTTTTACCTTCAGTCGTGTTAATCACAAGGTGGATTTCGCCGTTTTTAATACGATCCACAATGTTAGGACGACCTTCAGTCACTTTGTTGACACGTTCACATTCAAGACCAGCTTCGCTCAGTACTTTAAATGTACCATCAGTTGCAAGAATCTTGAAGCCTAGTTCAATCAGCTGTTTAGCAATACCAGCAGCACGTGGCTTGTCTGAGTCACGTACAGAGATAAATGCATGTTTCACTTCGCCTTCTGTTGGCAAACCTGGTAAACGTTCATTCGCGCCAAGTACCGCTTTATAGAACGCTTCACCAAAGGTTTTACCCACACCCATTACTTCGCCAGTCGACTTCATCTCAGGGCCAAGGATTGGGTCAACGCCCGGGAATTTATTGAATGGGAACACTGCTTCTTTTACAGAGAAGTGAGCAGGGATGATCTCTTGAGTAAAGCCTTGCGACTCTAAAGATTGACCCGCCATACAACGTGCAGCTACTTTGGCTAAAGACTCACCGATACACTTAGAAACAAACGGCACAGTACGTGATGCACGTGGGTTCACTTCTAGGATGTAAACGTCGTCGCCTTTCACAGCAAACTGAACGTTCATCAAACCAATAACACCAAGCTCTTTGGCCATAGCAACAGTTTGACGACGCATTTCGTCCTGTACTTCTTTAGATAAAGAGTACGGAGGAATAGAACATGCTGAGTCACCTGAGTGAATACCGGCTTGTTCGATGTGCTGCATGATACCGCCAATCACAACGTCTTTACCGTCAGATACGCAGTCTACATCCACTTCGATCGCATCATCTAAGAAACGGTCAAGTAAAACAGGAGAGTCGTTAGACGCTTGAACTGCATCGCGTAAGTAGCGTTTTAACTCTTCATCGTTATACACGATTTCCATTGCACGACCACCAAGTACGTATGATGGACGTACCACAAGTGGATAGCCGACTTTAGATGCTTCAGCCATACCTTCTTCAGCAGATTTTACAATGCTGTTGTTTGGTTGACGAAGTTGTAGACGTTGAATCATTTGTTGGAAACGTTCACGGTCTTCTGCACGGTCAATTGCATCAGGTGATGTACCGATAATTGGTGCACCAGCTTCTTCTAAAGCACGCGCCAATTTAAGTGGTGTTTGACCACCGTACTGAACGATAATGCCTTTAGGCTTCTCGATACGGACGATTTCAAGAACATCTTCTAAAGTAATTGGTTCGAAGTACAAACGATCAGATGTATCGTAATCTGTAGACACCGTTTCAGGGTTACAGTTCACCATGATAGTTTCGTAGCCGTCTTCACGCATAGCAAGGGCTGCGTGTACACAGCAGTAATCGAATTCGATACCTTGACCAATACGGTTAGGACCGCCACCAATCACCATGATTTTGTCACGAGTCGATGGATTCGCTTCACATTCTTCATCGTAAGTTGAGTACATGTAAGCTGTGTCAGATTCAAACTCTGCAGCACATGTATCCACACGTTTGTAAACTGGCATTACGCCTAAGTTCCAACGGTATTTACGGAATTGTTTTTGTGAAATGCCCATCAAGTCGGCAATACGAAGATCTGATAAACCTTTACGTTTAAATGCACGGATGTTGTCGGCATTTAAATCACCAAAACCTAAGGTTTTGATTTGGTTTTCAGTTTTGATGATGTCTTCGATTTGAATCAAGAACCATTTGTCGATATTGGTTGCAGCAAACACTTCATCAAGGTTAAAACCATGACGGAATGCATCGCCAACAAACCAAATACGCTCAGGACCTGGAACTTTAAGCTCTTGTAAGATTTTCTCACGCGCGCCTTCAGTACCCAATTCGATTTTTTCGTCAAAACCAGATGCCCCCACTTCTAAACCACGAAGTGCTTTTTGCATAGATTCTTGGAAGTTACGACCAATCGCCATCACTTCACCTACAGATTTCATCTGTGTGGTTAAAGTTGCATCAGCTTGTGGGAATTTCTCGAAGTTGAAACGAGGAATCTTGGTTACAACGTAGTCAATCGCAGGTTCAAAAGACGCTGGTGTTGTACCGCCAGTGATGTCATTTTTCAACTCATCAAGCGTATAACCCACAGCTAGTTTCGCAGCAATCTTAGCAATTGGGAAACCAGTTGCTTTAGATGCAAGGGCAGAAGAACGAGATACACGAGGGTTCATCTCGATCACAACCATACGACCAGTTTTCGGGCAAATACCGAACTGTACGTTTGAACCACCAGTTTCTACACCAATTTCACGAAGTACAGCTAAAGATGCATTACGTAAAAGTTGGAATTCTTTGTCTGTTAGGGTTTGTGCAGGAGCAACAGTGATTGAGTCACCAGTGTGCACGCCCATTGGGTCAAAGTTTTCAATGGTACATACAATGATACAGTTGTCGTTTTTATCACGAACAACTTCCATCTCGTATTCTTTCCAACCAATTAAAGATTCATCAATCAATAATTGTTTAGTCGGAGAAAGATCGAAACCGCGTTCACAAATTTCAATGAATTCTTCACGGTTATAAGCAATACCGCCGCCTGAACCACCCATCGTGAATGATGGACGAATGATCACAGGGAAGCCAAAGCGTGCTTGAATTTCTAAAGCTTCTTCCATTGACTCAGCAATGTCAGCTTTTGGACATTCAAGGCCGATTTTACGCATTGCTTGGTCAAACAATTTACGGTCTTCAGCTTTTTCGATCGCTTCTTTGGTTGCGCCGATCAATTCAACATTGTATTTTTCTAAAATGCCGTGCTCATCAAGGGCAAGGGCACAGTTCAATGCAGTTTGACCACCCATTGTTGGAAGAACTGCATCTGGGCGTTCTTTTTCAATGATCGCTGCAACAGTTTGCCATGTAATCGGTTCGATATACGTTGCATCTGCCATTGCAGGGTCAGTCATAATGGTCGCTGGGTTAGAGTTGACCAAAATAACACGGTAACCTTCTTCACGAAGGGCTTTACATGCTTGCGCGCCTGAATAGTCAAACTCACATGCCTGACCAATCACAATTGGACCCGCACCTAGAATTAAGATGCTTTTAATGTCTGTACGTTTAGCCATGATGCTTCCTTAATTACTTCTTAGATGCTTCGATAAGTTCGATGAAATGATCGAACAATGGTGCGCAGTCATGAGGACCCGGGCTTGCTTCAGGGTGACCTTGGAAGCTAAACGCAGGCTTGTCGGTACGATGAATCCCTTGTAGGGTTTGATCGAACAATGACTTGTGCGTCGCTTTAAGGTTTGCAGGTAAACTATCTGCATCCACTGCAAAGCCGTGGTTTTGTGAAGTAATCATCACTGTGCCAGTTTCGATGTTCTGTACAGGATGGTTAGCACCGTGGTGACCGTGAGGCATTTTTACAGTCTTCGCGCCACTTGCAAGTGCAAGAATTTGGTGACCCAAGCAAATACCAAAAACAGGTACGTTACGAGCATCTTCTACAATGGTTTTTACAGCTTCAATTGCGTAGTCACATGCAGCAGGATCGCCAGGGCCGTTCGATAAGAACACGCCATCTGGATTTAACGCTAACACGTCAGCCGCAGGAGTTTGTGCAGGAACAACAGTTAATTTACAACCGCGATCTGCAAGCATACGTAAGATGTTGGTTTTGACACCGTAATCGTATGCAACAACATGGAATTTAAGTTCAGGTTGAGAAAAACCTTTGCCAAGCGTCCAAGAACCCTCAGTCCATTCAAAACCGTTCGGATCACAGCACTCTTTTGCAAGGTCTAAACCATTTAAGCCACCAAACGCACGTGCTTTTTCTAATGCTTGTTCTTCTGTGATATTTTCACCAGCTAAGATACAGCCGTTTTGCGCGCCTTTGTCACGTAAAATACGTGTTAAGCGTCGAGTGTCGATATCTGCAATGGCAACCACATTGTGCGCTTTTAAGTAATCACCTAGTGATTGCTCGGCACGGAAGTTGCTATGTAATAAAGGAAGGTCACGGATAATTAAACCGTTGGCCCATACTTTGTGAATGCGACCCGACTCAGCGTCTTCTTCATTACAACCTGTATTACCGATATGTGGGTAAGTTAAAGTCACAAGTTGTTGCGCATAACTTGGGTCAGTCAAAATTTCTTGATAGCCAGTCATGGCAGTATTGAAAACGACTTCACCAGTCGTACTACCCGATGCACCAATAGACGTTCCTTTAAAGATCGTACCATCGGCAAGGGCTAAAATGGCGGGAGTGCTCAAACCAAAGCTCCTGAAATTTAGGCTGTAAAAAAGCGAGAAGACGAAAAAAAAGGAAGGTTATTTTTTAAACCTACCCTCCCTTGTCTGCTCGCTTGAACTTAACACGGAATTATACGCCCTAAACAGGCTAAAGTCTATTTTGTTTTAGCCTAATATGTAATATAAATGCCTTGCTTTTTACTCAAAAGTCTGTTTGTTGAACAAGCTTAAAAAAATGTAAGCATTTTAGAATTGTCTAACAAATCAAAACTTAAATTTTATCAGTTTCGATTAAGCTCCACCCATCAACCATAAAAACAGGAACAAAAAATGAACGATACAGCCAAAACTCCAACAACCAAAACAGTGCTTAAAGATGGCGCTGAAAAACTTGATCAAAAGCTGCAAGAGGGCAAAGAAAAGGTGCTTGAAAAAGCAGCACAGAGCCAAGAAAAAACCAGTGCCAAAGTTGAGCCAAGCGCAGAAGTCACTGCTAAAGCCACACAAGCAGAAGCTGAAACGCAGGCAATGCCGACTCAATCCTTAGAGTCTGTGGCAACAGAAGCGACTGAAAAACCTGCTACGGTGCAAGAGAAAATTGCTCAGCTTAAACAAGACCTATTACAGCGTTTGGAGGAGCTTAAAGGTTTAAAAGGGGCTGACTTATCTGAGATTAGCGCATTTGTAAAAGCTGAGTTTAATGCCGTGATTGAAGATTTATCTAAATTGGGTAAAGAGCTGAAACAAGATGTCAGTGAGATTTCGCTAAAACACAAAGAACAACTCACCGAAACTCTAAAGCGTTCTAAAGAACATACCTTGGAAGCTTTGAGTAAATCAGCAAAATCTGACACGCAAGATGACAGCAAGCCCCAAGCTTAAGCCATAAAAAAAGTGAGCGTTAAGCTCACTTTTTAAAATACGTGTAACCAATCGCGCTTATTGTGGAAATCGGCTTGTGCACCACTATGTTGCATAGCATAAAGCTGTTGACCTTGCGTGGTTTGCATCACTGCAGTGAGACCAATAAATAGATCTTGCCACTTGAGCTTATGTTTAAGCATAAATTCAGTTAAGTCTAAGCTCACATTTAAGCCATAATGGGTGCGCTTTAAGCTATTAAGCTCGATGTCTGTTGCAACTTGAGGAGGCATATCTTCAGGATAGCGATATTCCTCAAATTGATAGGCTTGCCAAGCTTCACTTGGGGAGAGATTAATTTCGCGGTAATAATCTTCGCCTTTGACCCCTATAAAAATCTCATAACAGGTCTCTTGCCAAAGATAATCTTGACGCTCTAAACCCGAAGCAGGCGCAGGCCAAATGACCCATTGATTTGGATCACGTAACCAAAAACCTACATTTAAGGTGTATGGGCTTAAATTCTCAATGGCACCTACAATCGAAATAGCTTCAAAACGGCGTTCAAAGGCGCAAAGTTCGTAACTTGCCATCTGTTAAAAATTAGTTCGACAAATGTGCATGACGCACAAGATTAGATAATTTTTGGTTTTGTTTTGCTGCCTTTTTATAAAGCAACACAATTTTACCAATGGTTTGTACAATTTGCGCTTCAGTTGCTTGCGCAATTTCTTCAATTAATGCTGCACGTGCTTCACGATCTTCTGCAACAATTTTAACTTTGATCAGTTCATGGTCATTTAAAGCACGGTTTGTTTCTTCAATGACATTCTCAGTTAAACCTTGACCGCCAAGCATCACCACTGGATTGAGTGCGTGACCAATTTGACGTAAACGTTTGCGTTCCTGAATAGATAAAGCCGCCATGAAATATAACCTAATTTTAAAAACGGCTTAGTATAGCAAATTACACAATCAAACGCTGTAAAAACTGTATAAATAATCGATCTTGTTAATAGGAAAAATCAGCCAAGTGGCGCGATTTAGATACACTTGTCTACTGCAAAAAGCGTGTTTTTCACGTACAATGAAAGATTAGAAGTTTTTTGTATTTAGAGAGTTATGGCGACGCGCATTACCAACCAAAAATTATCCAAAAGTAGTCGTGATTGGATGCGAGAGCATCTTGATGATCCTTTTGTCAAACGAGCACAAAAGGAAGGGTATCGTGCACGCGCAGCGTATAAACTTCTTGAAATTCAAGAAAAATATAAAATGATCAAACCAGGTATGATCGTGGTTGATCTTGGTGCAGCACCGGGAAGTTGGTCACAAATTGCAGGTAAATTAGTGGGCGATAAAGGTCTATTGATTGCCTCTGATATTCTACCAATGGATGCACTGCCAGATGTGACCTTTTTACAAGGTGACTTCCGTGAAGAAGAAGTCTTTGAAAAATTGTTAGAAATTTTAGATGGTCGTACTGTAGACGTTGTAATTTCTGATATGGCCCCCAATACTTCAGGGAACAAGGCGGTTGATCAACCTCGTCAAATTTATTTATGCGAATTAGCACTCGACTTTGCCACAAAAGTACTCGGTCCTAAGGGACAGTTCTTGGTGAAAGTGTTCCAAGGCTCAGGTTTTGATGAGTTCCGTAAACAAGTTGTCGATAACTTTGATGTATTAAAAACGGCAAAACCTGCGGCATCACGCGCACGCTCAAAAGAAGTTTTCTTGTTGGGTCAAGGGCGTAAGAAAGCGTTTAAATAAACAAAGTCTACTTGCCAAGCCGTTAAAAATTGTGCATTTTGTACTTTTTTAACTTTGACAGCTGATCTTCAGCGAAACCTTTAGGATCACACCCACTTCGGGCATGATCAAATTAGATTGATATGGGAATAAAGCTTTGAGCGATCTCTTCAAGAATGCCGTATTGTGGCTGGTGATACTTGGCGTACTGATTCTGATTTTTAGTAACATCAGTAGCGGTGATAAGCCAACAGCGATGAACTATTCAGAGTTTGTTGCTGCGGTGGATGCTGGCCAAATTAAGCAAGTGACAATTGATGGCGAAAGAATTAGTGGCGAAAAGACCAATGGTACTCAGTTTGAGAGTATTCGCCCAGCGGTTCAAGACCCTGCACTGATGCCAAGCCTGATTGAGAAAAACGTGATCGTTGAAGGTACTGCGCCTGCACGTCAAGGTTTATTGATGCAACTTCTCATTGCAAGTTTCCCTGTACTTTTAATCATTTTGTTATTCATGTTCTTTATGCGCAACATGGGTGGTGGTGCAGGTGGTAAGAACGGCCCAATGAGTTTTGGTAAGTCTAAAGCCAAAATGCTGACTGAAGACCAAATCAAAGTTACTTTTGCTGACGTTGCTGGTTGTGATGAAGCCAAACAAGAAGTGGTAGAAATCGTTGATTTCTTAAAAGACCCTTCGAAGTTTAAGCGTTTAGGTGCGACGATTCCAAAAGGCGTATTGATGGTCGGTCCTCCAGGTACAGGTAAAACTTTACTTGCCAAAGCCATTGCTGGTGAAGCAAAAGTGCCGTTCTTTAGTATCTCAGGTTCTGACTTCGTTGAAATGTTTGTTGGCGTGGGTGCATCGCGTGTGCGTGACATGTTTGAACAAGCCAAACGTCATGCACCATGTATCATCTTTATTGATGAGATTGATGCTGTTGGTCGTCACCGTGGTTCAGGTACAGGCGGCGGTAACGATGAACGTGAGCAAACCTTAAACCAGATGTTGGTTGAAATGGATGGCTTTGAAGGCAATGAAGGGATTATCGTCATTGCTGCAACAAACCGTGCAGATGTACTGGATAAAGCATTACTACGTCCAGGTCGTTTTGACCGTCAGGTGATGGTGGGCTTACCGGATATTAAAGGTCGTGAGCAAATCTTAAATGTACATTTAAGAAAATTGCCATCAACCACAGGTGTTGATGTTAAAGTTCTGGCACGTGGTACACCGGGCTTCTCAGGTGCGCAGTTGGCGAATCTTGTAAACGAAGCTGCATTGTTTGCAGCACGTCGTAACAAAAACACCGTTGATATGCATGACTTTGAAGACGCTAAAGACAAGCTCTATATGGGTCCTGAACGTAAATCGATGGTGATTCGTGAAGAAGAACGTCGTGCGACGGCTTATCATGAAGCAGGGCATGCGATTGTGGCTGAAATTCTGCCAGGTACTGACCCCGTACATAAAGTAACCATTATGCCACGTGGTTGGGCATTGGGTGTAACTTGGCAGTTGCCAGAGCACGACCAAACCAGTCATTACAAAGACAAAATGTTAAATGAACTTTCAATCTTGTTTGGTGGTCGTATTGCCGAAGAAGTGTTCATTAATCAAATGTCGACAGGTGCGTCTAATGACTTTGAACGTGCTACTAAAATGGCGCGTGCTATGGTCACTAAATATGGTATGTCGGATAAGATGGGTGTGATGGTCTATGAAGATGACTCTCAGCAATCCTTTATGGGCAGCTTGGGTAGTCGTACTATTTCGGAAGCCACTCAGCTTGAGATTGACCGTGAAATCCGCCGTATCTTAGATGAGCAATACAAAGTCGCTCGCGATATCTTAGAAAATAATAAAGATATTGCACACGCGATGGTGAAAGCCTTGCTTGAATGGGAAACCATTGATCGTGATCAAATTCGTGACATTATGGAAGGCCGTGAACCACAGCCACCAAAAGTCTATGTTGCGGAGAATCCAGTGATTGATGTGACTCCAACAGATGCACCGACCACACCACCGCCATTGCCTAGTGCAACGAGCTAACAAAAAGAGCCTCATTTGAGGCTCTTTTTTTATGCTGCACTGCTAAAATACTTTGCTTCAACAAGGAGAGCACTATGCAACTAATGCCTTTACCACAACGTGTATGGAATTTTGGTGATCTGAGTTTAGATTTATCAAAACCCCATGTGATGGGAATTTTAAATGTTACCCCTGATTCATTTAGTGATGGTGGTCAGCATCATGCTCAAGCAGCAGCTGTGCAACGTACTTTGCAGATGATCGAAGAGGGTGCGACAGTGATTGACATTGGGGGCGAATCTACGCGTCCTGGTGCCACTGTAGTAGGATTACAAGAAGAGCTTGACCGTGTCGTACCTGTGGTTGAAGCCTTGGCGCAATATCCTGTGGTGTTGTCGATTGATACTTCACAGCCTGAAGTGATGCGAGCTGCTGTACAAGCAGGCGCACATATTTGGAATGATGTCCGTGCTTTAACACGCCCACATGCCTTACAAACTGCTGCTGCTTTAAATATTCCTGTGATTATTATGCATATGCGTGGTGAACCCACTACCATGAATAGTTTGGCTCAGTATGAAGATGTCACAGAAGATGTATTGCAAGAGCTACAACAGCGTATTAATGCCGCTTTAGCAGCAGGGATATTGCCACACAACATTATGATTGACCCCGGCTTTGGCTTTGCCAAAGATGCTGAGCATAATTTTAAATTGCTCAATGAATTATATCGTTTAAATGCTTTGGGTTATCCAATGTTGTCGGGCTTATCGCGTAAACGTTTTATTGGCGAGGCTTTAGGCGGTGTCGAACCTACTCAGCGTGCTGTTGGTTCGGTGGCAGGGCATTTACTCAGTGTGCAACAAGGCGCATCATTGGTGCGAGCACATGATGTACGTGCCACCGTAGATGCACTAAAAGTCTGGCAACGCATGATGCAGATTTGTTGATTAGGTTAAATTGTGTTATACAAGCTCGCTTTAGAGTATTGAGTGTATAGAGTACTGTATGTTTGCAGATTTACTTCTCCCCATGTTTGATGATGAATATTACCCAGATATCCTTGTTGCTGAAGTGAAGCAATTGGTTGAACAGTTTGGCAAGAAAATTGCCAAAGGTAATTTATCTGAAACTGAAGTGTATGCTTTGGCACAGTTGACTGTGGTGGAATTAAATAAAATGAAACCGCAGTTTGAAGATTTGGATTCAAGTTTAGATGATACCGCAGCAGATTATATTGCCGAAGCCATGATGATGGTGGCACAAGATCACGGTTATATGGATCTTGAAATGGAAGAGCTGGTGTCTAACCGCGAATGGTAGTCTAACGATTGCCCTGTGATCAACAGGGCTTTTTTATAGGCGTAAAAAAACCAGCTTATCGCTGGGTTCTTTATTTGCACCATTCTTTAAGTTAAGAATGGTGCCCGAGGCCAGACTCGAACTGGCACGCTTTGTGGGCGGGGGATTTTAAATCCCCTGTGTCTACCGATTTCACCACTCGGGCTTTTTTCGTTCAATTTTTTGCAAGAATTTTTAAATTCTTAGCGCACCATTTTAATGAACGACTTTAAAATGGTGCCCGAGGCCAGACTCGAACTGGCACGCTTTGTGGGCGGGGGATTTTAAATCCCCTGTGTCTACCGATTTCACCACTCGGGCATGAGCGCAATATTAAAGAACTATTTTTTATATGGCAAGCATTGTTTGTGTTATTTGCTATATTTTTAAGCAAATCATGTGTTTGTGTTTAATAAAAGCACGATTTTGGATTACATTAAGCTATCTAAGTATTTTTCAATGTCAGTGTGCTTATATTTTTTGCACAACTCATGCTCGTATTTATACAGCTCTAAATGCAAACTCAAATAATATTGCATTTGCAAACTTTGTAATTTGGCTTGTTGAGAGCCTTTTTTGAGTAAGCGGTAACGCCATTTGGCCAACAGGGTCTGTTTATAACTCCAAAAGCTGGCGCGACGAATCTGTTGCAAAATATAATACTCTTGGCTTGTGGTCTGTTCACGAAACAAGTTTTCTTTATAAAAACGTACAAAACCAAAACTTATGGCAAAGAACAATAAGAGATACAGCATGAACATGCTATCGAGATACAGCATATTGAGTGCTTGTAACACTACCAATACCGTTAATTTAATGGGTGCATGTTTTTGTTGCTGATAAAACGAATGCGAGCTGTGTTTGGCTTGCTTTAAAATGCAAGGCACATACAGCATAAACAACAGCATGAGAGTCAAGCTCGCCAAATGTGCGGCTTGCAATTCATAGCCTAAGTTGCTGATAGAAGTTTTAATTAAAATATAAAAGGGGATAAAAATAAGTGCACTGAGCAGCCAAGGAATCAGTTCTTTGAGTTCATCTAACATACCTTTGGTTTTAATTGCACTGTACAAGATAAACTGGGCACGAAAGGCTTGAGGATGCTTTTTTTGCAGTTCTTGTAAATATTGCAGGGGGCTTGGCTTAGACCGCATAGTGTCCAACTAACAAAAAATAAAAACCAATATAATCGAGTTTATAAATTTTAGGCATAAAAAAACCAGCTTATCGCTGGGTTCTTTATTTGCACCATTCTTTAAGTTAAAAATGGTGCCCGAGGCCAGACTCGAACTGGCACGCTTTGTGGGCGGGGGATTTTAAATCCCCTGTGTCTACCGATTTCACCACTCGGGCTTAACAAGATTGGAGGCGGAGGTCGGAATCGAACCGGCGTACACGGAGTTGCAGTCCGCTGCATGACCACTCTGCCACCCCGCCACGTCTTGTTGATGCGTATATTATCAACTCTGAAAAAAAACGCAATAGGGGGTATTGCACGAATGCTTATAAAACGTACATATAACGAAAAAAACCTGAAAATATCATGTATTATGTGCAAAATTGATTCATATCCATACTTGGGAGAAGTGCCATGGCATTAGTTTTAGATGGTCGTGCATTAGCGAAGCAAATTGAAGCTGACTTGTTAACACGCGTAGAAGCGTTAAAGGCAAAATCGGGTCGTACGCCAATCCTTGCCACTATTTTAGTGGGTGATGATGGCGCATCTGCCACTTATGTACGTATGAAAGGCAATGCATGTCGCCGCGTGGGTATGGATTCTTTAAAAGTTGAACTTCCAAAAGAAACCACGACTGAACAGTTATTGGCTGAAATTGAAAAATTAAATGCCAATCCAGATGTTCACGGCATTTTGTTACAACATCCAGTGCCAGCGCAAATTGACGAGCGTGCGTGCTTTGATGCAATTTCATTGGCAAAAGACGTAGACGGTGTAACGTGCTTAGGTTACGGTCGTATGGCGATGGGTGAAGCAGCTTATGGCTCAGCAACTCCGGCTGGCATTATGACCATCTTAAAAGCAAACAATATTGAAATCGCAGGCAAGCATGCGGTTGTTGTGGGTCGCTCTGCAATTTTGGGTAAACCAATGGCGGCCATGCTGCTTGAAGCCAATGCAACAGTGACCATTTGCCATTCACGTACGCAAGATTTAGCCAGCTTTGTGAAGCAAGCAGACATTATTGTCGGTGCAGTGGGTAAAGCTGAATTAATTCAAAAAGATTGGATTAAGCAAGGTGCCGTGGTGGTGGATGCAGGTTTCCATCCACGTGATGGTGGCGGCGTCGGTGATATTCAGTTACAAGGTATTGAAGACATTGCGTCTGCTTATACGCCAGTTCCAGGTGGTGTTGGTCCAATGACGATTACAACTTTAATTCGTCAAACGGTTGAAGCCGCTGAAAAAGCCTTAGGTTAAGTTTTTATTGGCATAGCCTGATGGTCAATGCACTATAAAAAATATGGGAGCCTTATCTTATACATCTAAGATAAGGCTTTTTTAACAATTGATGAGATACACGTTTTGACATGAATCAAGCCCCAAAACACCTTCTTGAAGCCTTACATGCCGTGATTCCACAGTGTGAATTGCAAGCCCAACAATTGCCCAATACACCCATCTCGTTGTGGCTGATTCCACCGGTATTTCCAACAGACAAACTTGATGATGAGGTGATTCGACGGATTTGGAACGATACGCCATATTGGATTTTTTGTTGGGCCTCTGGTTTGGCAATGGCACAGTGGTTATTGGCAGAGCCTGATCATGTCAAAGATAAAGTGGTACTTGATTTTGGGGCAGGTTCAGGAGTGGTTGCAATTGCTGCAAAAATGGCAGGTGCAAAACGGGTAATTTGCTGTGATATTGATCAAATGAGCCTTGAGGCATGTCGTGCTAATGCCAAACTGAATGACGTTGAACTTGAGTACTTAGATGATTTGTATCAGGCTGAAAAAGTGGATGTGCTGCTAGCAGCCGATGTACTTTATGATCAGTGTAATCGCTTTTTCTTAGATGAATTTTTAAAATTTGCATCTGAAGTATGGGTTGCAGACAGCCGAGTCAAAAACTTTAGCCATCTGCAATACCAAAAGCTCGATGAACGTAGCGCCACCACATGGCCAGATTTAGATGAGTCACCTGAGTTTCGCAACGTCAGCTTTTATAAGACCTTATAAGCGTATTTAGCGCGTGCAGTTATAACGGACCACATGCAAGGTGCTTGGACGTGCTTCTAGCGCCTGTCGGGTGGCATAGTCTTGATCACTGTGTAAGTCTTTGGTGTTACTCAAACCAAAAGTGGTGCGTGTATTGCCAATTTGATGAGCATAGTTATCCTCTTGGTTTTGAGGATTGGCAATTTCTTGAATACTCAGGACTTTAATTTGATATTGTTGATTATGACCTAACACTTTTTGGCATGCTGCTTGTAGTTTATTGGCATCTAATTGCTGATTTTGACGCCCTGCTAGGGTATAACTCAACGTAGCAGTGTGATCGGTTTGAGATTCAATTTTGTATCCTGTTGAACCATTATAGTTTTGCGGCACGCTTTGACAAGCAGCAAGGGCAAGTAGGCCAGTCACTGCTAAAAATTTATAAATATTGTGCATATGTTATTCCATACTTAATCATGATTGGGCTAGTGCATCATAAAGAAAAAGCGCCATAAGGTGGCGCTTTTTTGCATTGAATTGACAGGCGTTAGTTGTCGGTAATCATGGAGTGCTTTTTGGTGTCTTTCATAAAAATATAAGTCACCAGTGAAATACCAATCATAAAAGTAATGTAGTAGAAGAAATAATGTTCATATCCGGCATTTTTAAAGCTCAAGGCAATCAGTTCTGCTGTACCGCCAAATAAGGTATTGGCAATGGCATACGGTAAAGCGACTCCAAGAGCACGAATATGTGCAGGGAATAGTTCAGCTTTAACCACGGCATTAATGGCGGTATAGCCTGAAACAATCAACATACCACTCATACACAACATAAATGCAGTAAATACACTGGAGGTATTGGCAAGCCCATTAAAAATAGGAATGGTAAAGGCTACACCTAGTACCCCAAAGGCAATCATAATCGGTTTACGACCAATACGGTCGGACAAGGCACCAATGACGGGTTGAATCAGCATAAAAATAAAAATTGCCGCCGTGGTGATCTCAGTCGCGGTGGTTTTTTCAAAGCCTGAAGTGTTGACCAAATATTTTTGTAAATAGGTGGTAAAGGTATTAAAGGCAAGCGTACCGCCTGCGGTCAATAAAATCACCGTAAATGCCGCTTTAGGATGCTTGGTAAACAATTCGAGCGCACTTGATTTTGGCCCACCCTCAGCGGCTTGTTTTTGTGCTTGTTTAGAGGATTCACTTTCGACCAAACCACGACGAATCCAAAACACCACCACTGCTAATATTGCACCAATAAAAAACGGAATACGCCAGCCCCAGTCACTTAAAGCAGCTTCACTCATGCTACGTTGTAAGATAATCAAGGTACATAGCGCCAAAAGCTGACCAGAAATTAAGGTGACATATTGAAAGCTTGAAAAAAATCCACGGTTATTTTTACCTGCCATTTCACTTAAATATGTGGCACTCGAGCCGTATTCGCCCCCAACACTTAAACCTTGTAATAAACGTGCCAGCAATAAAATGGCAGGAGCAAGCATGCCAGCGCTGTCATAGGTTGGTGCACAGGCAATCATCAATGAACCTAAACACATTAAAGATACTGACAGGGATAAACCTGCTTTTCGTCCTTTACGGTCGGCATAAATGCCCATGATCCAAGCCCCAATTGGACGCATTAAAAAGCCTAAGGCAAACACTGCAGCTGCTTGTAATAATTTAACCGTGTCATCGCCTTCGGGGAAAAAACGTGGTGCAAAATATAAAGTGAAAGCGGCATACACATACCAGTCGTACCATTCAACTAAATTGCCTGCAGAACCACCAATAATGGATTTAACCCGTGTTTTGCGATCAATAGTAACAGGTGTTGAATCGGGCGTAGCTTGGCTCATAGATTCTCCTCAACGCTTAAAATGAAGGGTCTGTCCCTGATACGACCCGTCTTGAAATTATTATGTTGTCATAGAATTATTGTGCTGATGATAAAAACAGGGCATCAGTTAAAAATCAGCTTAAACCTTAAATTGAAATCAATAAAATGATTAAAATTGAGTAAAAGCCTAAGTTTTATTGTCTTTATTCATCAGGTGGTATCGTTTTAGCGCAGCTGAGGATCGATCTTAAATTTTTTGGCTTATTTTAGTGCAGCCATAAAAAAAGGCCGCTTACGCGACCTTTTTTGCAATTCAATATGCGATTAAGCAGATTTAACCGCAGCAATCAATTCTGCTTGACGCGCTTTTAACGCTTCAGGCATACGATCACCTAATTTTTCAAACAATTCAGTGTGGCTTTCAAGTTCTTTGATCCATTGATCTTTGTCTTGAGACGTCACAAGATCAAACTGTTCTTTAGTGAAGTCAGAACCCGTCCAGTTTAACTGTTCGTAGGTTGGAACTAAACCAATTGGGGTTTCAACAGCAGTTGCACGACCTTCACAACGGTCAATGATCCACTCAAGAACACGCATGTTTTGACCGAAACCAGGCCATACGAAGTTGCCTTCAGCATCGCGACGGAACCAGTTTACATTGTAGATACCAGGAAGTTTGTTGCCAGCCGCTTCAGCTTTAGCAGCAACTTTCTCGCCCATTTCTAACCAATGTGTGAAGTAATCTGCCATGTTGTAACCCGCAAATGGAAGCATTGCGAATGGGTCACGACGTACCACACCTTGTTGACCAACAGCAGCAGCAGTGGTTTCAGAACCCATGGTTGCAGCTTTATAAACACCGTCAACCCAGTCAAACGCTTCTGAGATTAAAGGCACTGTGTCTGCACGGCGACCACCGAAGATGAACGCAGAAATTGGAACACCTGCTGGATTTTCCCAGTCAGCATCAATTGAAGGGCATTGACCCGCAGCAACTGTGAAGCGTGCATTTGGATGTGCTGCTTTTTCTTCACCAGTATGTGGTTGACCTTTCCAGTTGGTCAGATTCGCAGGCGCTTCTTTGGTCAGACCTTCCCACCATACTTCGCCGTTGTCTGTTACAGCAACGTTGGTATAGATTACGTCTTTATGAAGCGTTGCCATACAGTTCGGATTGGTCTTGGTATTTGTACCAGGCGCTACACCGAAGAAACCAGCTTCAGGGTTGATAGCATATAAGCGACCATCTTCACCTGGTTTGATCCAAGCAATATCATCACCTACAGTTTCAATTTTCCAACCTTCGTAGCCTGCTGGTGGAATCAACATAGCGAAGTTTGTTTTACCACATGCAGATGGGAATGCCGCTGCGATGTAGTGTTTTTCGCCTTGTGGGTTTGTTACGCCAAGGATCAGCATGTGTTCAGCTAACCAACCTTGCTCACGACCCATGTAAGATGCAATACGTAATGCTAGGCATTTTTTACCCAACAATGCGTTACCGCCGTAACCTGAACCGTAAGACCAGATTTCACGCGTTTCTGGGTAATGCACGATCCATTTTTCTGGGTTACAAGGCCAAGCAACGTCTTTTTGACCTTCTTCCAAAGGTGCACCAACAGTGTGTACACATGGAACGTAATCGCCATCTGTACCAAGAACGTCGTAAACCGCTTTACCCATACGTGCCATTTTAGACATGCTTACAGCCACGTAAGGAGAGTCAGTTAACTCGATACCAATATGCGCAATATGAGAACCTAAAGGACCCATAGAGAAAGGTACAACGTACAAAGTACGACCTTTCATTGAACCGTCAAATAAACCGTTAAGACGCGCACGCATTTCAGCTGGAGCTTCCCAGTTGTTAGTTGCGCCGGCATCTTCTTTGTTTTCTGAACAGATGTAAGTACGACCTTCAACACGAGCAACGTCAGAAGGGTCAGAGTTTGCAAGGTAAGAACCAGGGTGTGTTTCTTGGTTAAGTGCTTGCATGGTGCCGTTAGCGATCATCAAGTCGATATAACGTTGATACTCTTCTGGGCTACCGTCACACCATTCGATTTTTGCAGGTTTGGTTAATTGTGCAATTTCTTCTACCCATGCAATAAGCTTAGGGTGACGAACGAATGCTGGTGCGTTCACTTGGGTCATGGTGAGGCCTATCTCAAATATGTACAAAGTGTACAAAAAGTACAGTTCGAATCTGTGTTAGCACACAAATTGAACTCAATATGAAAAAAAGTGGCGCTATTAAAGCACAAAACGGCGAAAAAAATAAGACTAAAGCATAGACCTGAAATATTTTGCATATCAAAGATTTTCTGAGTAATTACTTTAAAAAACAATTGCTTACAATTTCAATCTCGATAATGAACATGAATTTTACTTTTTTATGCTTAGTATTTATTTAGATTATTTAATTTAAAAACAATAACTTACAATCATTTATTTAATCAATTTCATGATTGATTAAATAAATGATGCTGATTTGAATTTTACATAAAGGCGCTTTTTTTTAAGCTCTAATTGCTTAAAAGTGAAGCAAAAATGTATGGAAAAACCAATGCCAGAGCCTAGCGTACCACTTTCGATTATCTATAATCCTAAGTCAGGCTTTCATGCCAACCACCAAGATGCAATCTATGAAGAAGTGATAAGTTTATGGTCAAAAGCCGGTTTTAATATTCAAAGTTTTGCTATGGATCATGAGGTGGATTTTAAACAGCTTATGGCACAAGTGTTAAGCCGCCATGAAAGCATGCCACATGGCGTAGTGGTTGCAGCAGGGGGCGATGGCACTTTAAATGCCGTGGCGTCTTGTCTGCTTCATACCTCAATTCCGATGGGTATTTTGCCTTTAGGTACCTTTAATTATATTGCGCGTGTATTAAATATTCCTTTGGATTTAATGGCAGCAGCTCAAGTGATTGCCCAAGGTCAGATCAGTCAAGTACATGTGGCACGCGTGAATCACCATATCTATTTAAATAATGCAAGTTTAGGTCTATATCCGTTATTTATTCAACAACGTGAACGCTATAACCGCGTGTTAGGACGCTTTACCATTCACGCTTATACATCAGGCTTAGATGTATTGCTACGCCATCACAAAGAACTAAAACTTGAGGTTGAAGTGGATGGGCTACGTTATCCTGTTAAAACACCACTGGTATTTTTTGGCAATAATCAATTACAACTCAAAGAACTCAAATTAAAAATTGCTCAAGACGCGGCTAAAGGCAAAGTGGCAGGCGTGGTGGTGGCCAAAACTGATAAGCTCACTTTGTTTAAAATGCTGTGGCAATTGATGCGTGGTCAATTGGAACAAACCCCAGATGTATATAGTTTTGCGGCCGATGAAGTCAAAATTCATAGTCGGGCAAAAACATTAAGCCTTGCCATTGATGGGGAGTTAGTACAGGTTAAACCGCCTTTAACGATTAGTGTTGAGCGATCTGCTTTAAATGTGGTGGTGCCGTATGCTAGTACATCTGTCTGATTTACATTTTGGTACCGAACAACTCGCTTGTATGCAGGCGATTGGGCAATTTTGTGCCGAACATGATATCCAAGCAGTAGTGGTGAGTGGTGATTTAACTCAACGCGCACGTTTAAGAGAGTTTTATGCCTGTAAACAATTTTTAGACAGTTTAAATCTGCCTTATTTAGTCGTGCCGGGTAACCATGATATTCCTTTGTATGCACTGTGGCGGCGTGTATTTACTCCGTTTTATGGTTATCAATTATTTTTTGGCAGTTTAGAGCGTGATTTAGAAACCGAAGATTTTTATATTTTGGGGGTGAATAGTATTCGTCGGCGTTATCACACCAAAGGTCATATTTCACTTGAGCAAATTGAACGTATTGACCAAAAATTACAAGCCGCACCAAGCAACAAATATAAGATACTGTTGGCGCATCAGCCATTTTATATTCCTGCGCATCAGTATGGTCAAAAAGACTGTCCTATGTTGGCAAAAATTGCCTTACAACGCTGGAGTCAAAATGGGTTAAATGCCATTTTGCATGGTCATTTGCATCAAAGCGCTGTAGACGACTTAAACCAAGTCTATGACCTTAAAGTTAAACAGCCCATTTTGGCGGTACAAGCCGGTACAGCGATTTCTCATCGTTTACATGCAGGACGTCCTAATAGTTTTAATACCATTCATTTAGATGGCCAAGTAAAGCATTATTATTTTGATACAGTGCTGCAATGTTTTAGGTAAGGGCCGCCAAATCGTGCAAATATCAATCATTTAGACTTAAAGATTAAAAAATAAGCAAAAAAATGCATTTTTTTTAAATTTTGCCCTTGAAGCGTTTTTTTCCATCCCCACAACTGAGTCATAGATTTTACTGACGTTGACTGAAGGAACATAAAAGTCGAAGTTGGCGTCCTTTTACTTTAAGACTTATTTGATGGAGTTTTCTATGAGCAACATTCGTCCATTACATGACCGCGTAGTAATCCGTCGTGTTGAAGAAGAAACAAAAACAGCTGGTGGTATTTTACTTCCAGGTTCTGCAGCAGAAAAGCCGGCGCAAGGCGAAATCATTGCTGTAGGTAATGGTCAAATCACAGACAATGGCGTACGCGCTTTAGATGTAAAAGTTGGTGATAAAGTATTGTTTGGTACATATGCAGGTACAACTGTAAAAGTTGACGGCGAAGAGCTTCTAATCATGAAAGAATCTGACATTCTTGCAGTACTTGAAGCGTAATTTGTCTTTTTAATTCATCTTAATAATTTTTAAAATATTTGGAGTTAAAACATGTCAGCTAAAGACGTAAAATTTGGTGATTCAGCGCGTTCAAAAATGATCGCAGGTGTTAACGTTCTTGCAGATGCGGTAAAAGTAACATTGGGTCCTAAAGGCCGTAACGTGGTGATTGACCGTTCTTTTGGCGCACCGCACATCACTAAAGATGGTGTGACTGTAGCCAAAGAAATTTCACTTAAAGATAAGTTTGAGAACATGGGTGCTCAACTTGTACGTGAAGTGTCTTCAAAAACCAACGACATCGCAGGTGACGGTACAACAACAGCAACTGTATTGGCGCAAGCGATCTTAAACGAAGGCATTAAGTCTGTGACTGCGGGTATGAACCCAATGGACTTAAAACGTGGTATTGACCTTGCGGTTAAAACTTTAGTGTCTGAAATTAAAGCCACAGCACAACCGGCATCTGACTCTAAAGCCATTGAGCAAGTCGGTTCGATCTCTGCAAACTCTGACACCACTGTAGGTAAACTCATTGCTCAAGCGATGGAAAAAGTGGGCAAAGAAGGCGTGATCACCGTTGAAGAAGGTTCGGGCTTTGAAGATGCTTTAGACGTCGTTGAAGGTATGCAGTTTGACCGTGGTTATATCTCACCATACTTTGCTAACAAACAAGACACGCTAACGGCTGAACTTGAAAACCCGTTCATCCTTCTTGTAGACAAAAAAGTCAGCAACATTCGTGAATTGATTACTGTGCTTGAAGCGGTTGCGAAAACAGGTAAGCCACTTTTAATTATTGCTGAAGATGTTGAAGGCGAAGCGCTTGCAACTTTAGTTGTCAACAACATGCGTGGCATCATCAAAGTATGTGCAGTTAAAGCACCTGGTTTTGGTGATCGTCGTAAAGCAATGTTACAAGATATCGCAATCTTAACTGGCGGTACGGTAATTTCTGAAGAAATTGGCATGCAGTTAGACCAAACTTCACTTGAGCACCTAGGTACAGCGCACAAAATCACTGTGTCTAAAGAAAACACTGTGATTGTAGATGGTGCAGGCGATGCCACTCAAATCGCTGAGCGTGTGACTCAAATCCGTGCTCAAATTGAAGAATCTACCTCTGAATACGACAAAGAAAAACTTCAAGAACGCGTTGCTAAATTAGCAGGCGGTGTTGCTGTCATTAAAATTGGTGCTGCAACTGAAGTTGAAATGAAAGAGAAGAAAGACCGTGTAGACGATGCGCTTCATGCAACGCGTGCTGCGGTTGAAGAAGGTGTTGTTGCAGGTGGTGGTGTTGCACTGGTACGTGCGGCTAAAGCACTTGACGGTGTAGCAGGTGCCAACGATGATCAAAACGTAGGTATTAATATCTTACGCCGTGCGATTGAAGCACCACTTCGTCAAATCGTATCTAACGCAGGTGATGAGCCATCTGTAGTGATTAATGCTGTGAAAAATGGTGAAGGTAACTTCGGTTATAACGCAGCAACTGGCGAATATGGCGACATGCTTGAAATGGGTATCTTAGATCCTGCAAAAGTAACCCGTTCGGCTCTTGAGCATGCTGCATCTGTAGCGGGCTTAATGTTGACCACTGAATGCATGATCACAGACATTCCAGAAGACAAACCAGCAATGCCTGATATGGGCGGCATGGGTGGTATGGGCGGCATGATGTAATCATCGCTCATTCAAAAAAAATCCCCGCTTTGTGCGGGGATTTTTTTTAAGGGTTATTTTGCTTGTTGTGCTAAAAATAAATCTGCTGCTTTACGACCAAGCGCAGGATCGTCGGTAAATACACCATCCACACCAGCTTTAAAGAACAGTTCAAATTCTTTTAAAGCACCCGCTTCACAATATTCAGCAGGATCGTTACTGCAATCTAAATAGTCAGGTAAGAAACTATTTTCTGAGCGTA
The DNA here is from genome assembly GCF_947626835.1 of uncultured Acinetobacter sp. Classification (GTDB taxonomy): domain Bacteria; phylum Pseudomonadota; class Gammaproteobacteria; order Pseudomonadales; family Moraxellaceae; genus Acinetobacter. The sequence continues at coordinate 58,976 of NZ_CANQTS010000001.1, forward strand.
GTGTGTATGGATGCACTTTAAGCCCATATTGATGCGCGTCTTGTACAAAAGAGGTCGGGGTGGCAGGTTGTGTATTGGGTAAAATGTAAGTTTTGCTTGGGCCAACACCATCGGCATAACTTGCTACAAATTTTAAACCTTCAGGAGTGGCTAAATCGCCATAGGTATTGGGAATGTTATTTAACACGTAATCGGCAGGTTGGGTGTTTTTATCACTATAGAGTTGTACGATTTTGGCATGTTTTAAGCTTTTTAAACGCTCAAGCTGTGCATCTAAATATTGTAAATTACTCACTTCAAAAGACTGTAAATATACAGGCGCAATGTCACGGGTATATTCATATTTGGCTAAGGTTTTGAGCAAAGTATCTTCCATGCTTAAATCTAAACTTGCAAAATAACTTGGATGTTTGGTTTCAATATACAAGCCAATGATTTTGCCAGTTTTACGGTAGTGTGCATCGGCAAGTTCAATAATTTCTTCTAAAGTTGGAATATCATAGACATCATTATATTGGGTATTGTTAGGGCGTAAATCAGGAATACGCTCACGTGCTTTGAGTTGTTTGAGTTCATTTAAATTAAAGTCTTCGGTAAACCAACCGCTATAGCTCACCCCATCAATGACTTTGGTCTGCTCACGATCAGCAAATTGAGTCAATGTACTGATATTAGAAGTTTCTTTGATTTCACTTTCATGGCGTGCCACCAAATAACCATCTTTGGTCGGGACTAAATCCGGTTCAATAAAATCAGCACCATCATCAATGGCTTTTTGATACGCCGCTAAGGTATGTTCAGGGCGTGTACCACTGGCACCACGATGCCCGACAATCAATAATTGAGGCGCTTGATACTGCGGTGCTGCACTTGTATTCACTGAAGTGTTGTCGTCATCGTTACAGCCTGCAAGTAAGGCCAAAGATAAACATAGGGTGGTTCTTTTTAGCATGACTAGCTCATTGTTATTAAAACTTGATGATGAAAGCTTTAGTTTTAACTGTGATGACAAAACACACATCTTCATAATTTCTTCATATTTGTATCAAGCATGCGATTTTGCTTGTATTTTATGCATGCCTCACACAATATTTATTCTCATTTACAGCTTCTTTTGTGCCTCAATGTGCACCATGTAGACACTTCATGCTATCTAGATTTTTTATTGAACGACCCATTTTTGCAGGAGTACTGGCCATCATTGTGATGGCATTTGGTCTTTTTGCAATGATGAACCTACCCATCGAGCGTTATCCTGATATTGCGCCGCCACGGATTACCGTGGCCACCACCTATAGTGGTGCTTCGGCAGAAACGGTGGAAGAAAGCGTTACCCAAGTTTTAGAGCAGCAAATTAAAGGCCTAGATAATTTGCTGTATTTTAGTTCAAGCAGTGATTCATCAGGACGTGCCCGAATTAGTATTAGTTTTAATAATGGCACCGACCCTGATACTGCCCAAGTGCAAGTACAAAATGCCATTAATGGCGCACTCAACCGTTTGCCTGAAGACGTGAAACGCCAAGGCGTGAATGTATTTAAATCTTTAGGCGATACCCATATGGTGATTGGCTTATATGATGAAACAGGCAAAAGTAGCACCATTGCCTTATCGGATTATATGCTCACCCATTTAGAGCAAGAATTGGCGCGTGTTGAGGGCGTCGGTGAGGTGGATGTTTTTGGCTCACAATATGCCATGCGCATTTGGCTGAATCCACAAAAGCTGAAGCAATATAAACTCATGCCAAGTGATGTACGTGCTGCGGTTGAAGCACAAAATACCCAAGTGGCGGCCGGTGCAATTGGTGAGTTGCCTACAGCCACTGAACAGTATTTAAATGCCAAAGTCACCTCAGGCAGTCGTTTACGTACCACACAAGAATTTGAAAATATTATTTTAAAATCCAGTAATAGTGGAGACTTTGTTTATTTAAAAGATGTAGCACGTGTTGAGCTTGGGGCAGAAAATTACCAATCCTACAACACTATTAATGGTTATCCATCTTCAGGCATGGGGATTTCTTTATCATCTGGTGCCAACGCCATTGCCACAGCAGAATTGATTGATCAACAAATTGAGCGCTTAAGAAAACAATTGCCTGAAGGCTATAACATTGTTTATCCACGGGATAACACGCCATTTGTCAAAGAATCCATGAAAGAGGTGGTGAAAACCTTAATCGAGGCGATCATGTTGGTGGTGATCGTGATGTTCTTGTTCTTACAAAATTGGCGCGCCACTTTGGTGCCGACCATTACCGTACCAGTGGTGATTTTAGGCACGCTTGCGATTTTATATGTGCTGGGCATGAGCATCAACACCTTAACCTTATTTGCCCTAGTGTTGGCGATTGGTTTGTTGGTGGATGACGCCATTGTGGTGGTTGAAAACGTTGAACGTTTAATGCATGAACAAGGCATGTCAGCCAAACAAGCTGCAATTGAATCTATGCAAGAAATCAGTGGGGCTTTGGTGGGCATTACGTTGGTACTCACCGCGGTGTTTATCCCAATGGCATTCTTTGGTGGATCAACCGGTGTCATCTACCGTCAGTTCTCGATCACTTTAGTGGCGGCCATGAGCTTGTCTTTGTTGGTGGCACTGATTTTAACGCCTGCGTTATGTGCCTTAATTTTAAAACCTAACGTCAGACAAGCCAAATGGGCCATGTGGTTTAATACCCAGCTTGAGCGTATTAAACAGCAGTATTTAAAACTGACTCACCTCACTATTCAACATAAGCTGATTACCTTAGTGATATTTTGCGGCTTGATTGCCGTATTTGCTTTGTTTTATCGTGGTTTGGCAACGAGTTTTATTCCTAGCGAAGATCAAGGCATTTTAAGTGTGCAGCTGAAATTACAAGAAGGTGCACCGTTGTCTAAAACCCGTGAAGTGGGTGAGGAAATTCGTGAATATTTCTTAACGCAAGAAAAAGACAATGTAAATTTAGTCATGCTGCGTTATGGACGCAATTTTTCAGGCTCGGGGCAGCACCTAGCCCAAGGTTTTATTGCCTTAAAACATTGGGATGCGCGCCAAGGTCAAGCCAATAGCGCACAAGCGATTCGTGAGCGAGCACTTGCTCATTTTAGACAGCATCCAAATGCGCAAATTAGTATGATGCTACCACCATCGGTCAATGGTTTAGGTCAAACCGATGGTTTAAGTTTTTGGCTGCGCGATGTAGAAGGGCAAGGTCGCCATGCTTTAGAGGCGCAATTTGATCAACTGCAACACACCGCCCAAAACTACGACAGTTTTGAAAATTTAGGTAAAAAATCCAATCCTGAAAAAGCTGAACTCAAAGTAACCATTGACCAAAAGCAAGCCATGGCGGCAGGTTTGACGCAAAATGCCATCAATTCGACTTTGTCGGCCGCATGGGGTGGTAACTATATTAATGACTTTATTGATCGTGGTCGGATTAAACGCGTGATTATGCAAGGCGATGCCGAATTTCGTGCCACACCTGAAGATTTAGCCGAATGGTCGGTTAGAAACAGTAGTAATGAAATGGTGCCTTTTAACCAATTTTCAACACTAGCTTGGACGGGTGGTCCTGAGGTGGTCAATCGTTATATGGGCTATAGCGCCTTGGAAATGGAAGCCGATACTGCAAAAAACAGTACCACGGGTCAAGCTATGCAAGATATTCAAAACTTGATTGATCAAGCAACGGGCGTGGACTTGTCATGGAGCGGTTTAGCCTTTGAAGAACAACGCTCAAGCAATCAAGCTTTATGGCTGTATTTAATCTCGATTGGCTTTATTTTCTTATGTTTAGCTGCGTTATATGAAAGTTGGTCTATTCCTGCTGCTGTAATGACAGCCATTCCATTAGGCATTGGTGGCAATATTATATTTAGCTATTTTGCCGGCTTTCCCAATGATATTTACTTCCAAATTGCCCTACTCACCACTATTGGTTTGTCATGTAAAAATGCGATTTTAATTGCTGAATTTGCAGCTTTGGCACAAAGTCGTGGTGTTGCGGTGATTGAAGCCGCCATAGAAGGGGCAAGTTTGCGCTTACGTCCAATCTTAATGACTTCGTTGGCGTTTGGTGCCGGCATTGTGCCGTTAGTGTTGGCAAGTGGTGCAGGAGCCGCGAGCCGCCAAGAGATTGGTACTAGCGTATTGGGTGGCGTGATTTTTGGTACGCTGTTGGTGCTGATCTTTATTCCATTTATGTATGTCTTGATTCGTGGTGAAAAGCGCGCTCAGTCATAAGCAATTTTAGATTGAATCAAGGGATGCTCAGGCATCCCTTTTTTATGGCTATCTAAGCGCTTTAAAATCTGTTTGAATCACAGACATCATATAAATTAAACAACAATAATGATGCACCTAAATACATTACGTGACTATATCAGCGGCAAGGATTGGCACGCGCTTGAACAATTTATTGCGCAACAACCGATGCAACGTATGGCGGACAGCGCCAATACTTTACACATACATGAACAAGTACAAATGCTGACACATATTGCTCAAGCAGGTCGATTATTTGAGCATTTATCACCTGCCACGCAGTTACAATTGGCGCAGCACCTGAGCATAGAACACCTTGCAGCGCTGATGACGCAGATGCATTCTGATGATCGTACCGATTTTTATCAATGCCTTGTGCCCAAAGTTCAACAACAATTGCTGCAAGCATTGCCTGAGGCGATGACACGACAATTGTGTCAACTGGCGGCGTATGCACAAAACTCAGCTGGTGCCATCATGAGCTCAGATTTTGTCACGCTGGATCCCCAAAGCAGCTTGGCAGATGCCATTGAAACTTTAAGACACCTTGCATGGGATCGGGAAACCTTATATTTGGTGTATGTGGTAGACGATGCACAACGTTTAATTGGTGTGATCTCGTTGCGGCAAATCATCCAAGCTGACCCACAATGCAGGGTCGCTCAAGTGATGCAGCGTGAATTAATCACCGCTTATGTAGATGATGATCAAGAGCATGTTGCAAGCGTGTTGGCACATTATGATTTTTTGGCCTTGCCGATTATTGATACTCAACAGCGCCTTGTGGGTATTGTCACTTATGATGATGCCATGGATGTGATTCGCGCTGAAACCGATGAAGATTTTTTAAAAGGTAGTGCAGTACAGACTCAAGGCAGTTTGAGTTTAAAACAGGCTTCTATCTTTAGCTTATATAAAAAGCGCGTCTTTTGGTTGGTGATTTTGGTGTTTGGTAGCCTCTTGTCTGGGATGGGCATTGCCCACTTTGAAGACATTATTGCTACACATATTGTATTGGTGTTTTTTCTACCCTTGTTGGTGGGTAGTGGGGGAAATGCAGGTTCACAATCGGCAACTCTGATGGTACGCGCTTTAGCCACAGGCGATGTAGAATTAAAAGATTGGTTGGGTTTACTAGGGCGTGAAACCCTAGTGGCGCTGTGCTTGGGTACCACCATGGCTGTGGCGGTGTCAATTTTAGGTTATATTCGGGGGGATATCATGGTGGCAGTGGTATTGGCTTTGAGTATGTTGGGCATTGTGCTGTTAGGTGCATTAATAGGCATGAGTTTGCCGTTTGTTTTAAATCGACTCAAGCTTGATCCGGCAAGTGCCTCTGGACCACTGGTCACCTCGATTTGCGATGCAACAGGTGTCGTGGTGTATTTATTTATTGCGTCACGGCTTTTATTTTAATTGAAGGTAAGCATGTCAAAATCTCCACTGCACTCCAAAATGTCACGCCAAGAGGTGATTCGCTTGGAACGTGATTTAGCAAAATTTGCCAATATGATGGATTCGGTGGTGCGTATTCCATTTACCAAACAAGGCGTAGGTGCCGATGCTGCTTTAAGCACAGTACCAATTGCAGGCGATCTAGCCGGTTTTGCACTCACATGTTATGCCATATATAAAGCGCGACAATTGGGCGTGCCACAACAAAAACTCAATCCGGTGATTCAATTGGCACTCATGGATGCTGTGGTTGGCTTTATTCCGGTCGCTGGCACAATTTTTGATGTGTTTATTCGACCGAGTAAAAAAGCGCTTGCCGTGGTGCATCAGCATATTCAAGACGAATATGACATTCAAAGCGACTATCATATTGTGCACCCATTTTTACATGAAGAATTAGAAAAAAAGCAGCAAAACTCACGCTTTTGGCGCAATCCTGTGGTGGCTTGGCTGTGGGTGCATATTCCAGATCTATTGGGGGTTGTATTTTTAGTGATATTTGCAATAGCGCTGTACTTTGGCGTGATATGGATGCTTGACTTTTTTCAGATATAAAAAAGCCCCCTAGAGAGGAGGCTTTTATTGGTGTGGCATTAGCGCTTCATTATGGGCAATCAAGTTGCTGTAGCGCGGCGACACGTTGTTCAATGCTTGGGTGAGTCTGGAACAATGCAGCTAAGCTAAAACCTTGTTCTTGACCTGCTGAAATCGAAAATGCTTTCATTTCTTTTGGCATTTGATCGGGTATTTCAGTTTCGGCTTGTAAACGCAATAATGCAGAGATCATGGCTTGTTTACCGGCTAAACGTGCACCTGCCTCATCGGCACGGTATTCACGGTAGCGTGAGAACCACATTACGATAGCAGAGGCTAAAATACCAAAGACAATATCTAAAACAATGGTAATGGCAAAATAAGCTAAACCCGGTGCTTCGCCTTCTTCACGACCAAAGACATTGCGGTCAATAAAATCACCTACAATACGTGCAAAGAACATTACAAAGGCGTTGACCACACCTTGCACAAGCGCAAGGGTCACCATATCGCCGTTTGCCACGTGACCGATTTCATGGGCCAGTACAGCACGTAATTCATCTTTATTCATGCGCTCAAGTAAACCGGTAGACACGGCAACTAAAGCATCATTTTTATTCCAACCTGTTGCAAAGGCATTGGATTGGTAAGATGGAAAAATACCGACCTCTGGCATGCTAATTCCGGCACGCTGAGACAGTTGTGCAACCTCTTGTAATAACCAAGCTTCAGCTTGATTGCGAGGCGCATTAGGGTCAATCAGTTCTGTACCTGTGGTTTTCTTTGCCATCCATTTTGACATGAGCAAAGAAATGATCGAACCGACCATACCAAACACAAAACAGATCACCAACAGGTTGCCTAGATTTAAGCCACCCGCGCCATGGTAACTACCGACACCGAAGAGTGACAAAATAATGCCAGCTACAACCAGTACCGCGAGGTTGGTTAGCAAGAACAAACCAATCCGCATCATTGAGAAAATCCTCTTATGGTAAAAATATCATCTGATTTACGAATCGAAATCTTAGTCAATATGCGGTGAATGGCACTAAAATTCAAGAAAAAATAACCAAACTTCAGTAAAAAACTCGGATTAATCTGTGATGGTAATGGAAGCCGATGCCGTAGCATGACCTGTGCTATATGAACCACGTACCGGACGGTCGGTATAGCTGCCATCGGCTAAGCGAATCACTTCACGGCTATACGTTGGTGTTGTAACCGTAGCACTCTGATTGGATTGGGCAATTAAAGTTGCACCGGCTGGAACATTGTTGGTGCTGGTCGCGCTTAAGCTGGCATTGTTGCTAGAAGCAATTCCAAGACCACCAGCATAGAGGTTTTGATAACGGCTGTGTACGCGGCGCACATAATCTTGGGTTTCGCGAAAAGGCGGAATGCCGCCATATTTTTGCACATTGCCTTCACCTGCGTTATAGCCAGCTAAAGCCAATGAGGTATTGCCGTTAAAGCGTTTCAGTAGCCAAGCCAAATATTTGGCACCCGCCATAATGTTTTGCTGTGGGTCATAGGCATTGGACACATTAAAACGCCGTGCAGTGGCGGGCATCAATTGCATTAAGCCTTGAGCACCTACAGGTGAGCGTGCATGTACATTAAAACCAGATTCGGTATGCATCACCGCTTTAATTAAGCCGGCCGATACACCATAAGTTTGTGCTGCTTGTTGAATAATGCCATCAAAGGCATTTTTATTACGACTTTGACTGGGTGCCACAGCCGCTTCAGTTGAGCCATAGTTACGATATTGGTGAATATTACTTTCTGGATAATAGGTCTTTTTTTCGACCTTAAGATCGCTATATTTACTGTGTTTATTGGTCAGTAAGGTTGTGCCGTTATGATCTTTAAGTTGATAAAGCGTTTCCCCTGCAAAACTTAAAGTACTTAAACACAATGTACCCACAGCGGTACACATCGCCCAAATGGTGAAGTCGATTTTCATTGTAGTAATTTAAAATCTGTCCCCAAACAGTGATCTTTAGTTTAACAAAAAAAAAGGATTAAGAAAGTGATGCATTGCTTAATTATTAACATGCTTTAAAAACAACAATAAAAAATTGCACAAAAAAATCCATTTTTTTTTATTTACTGTTGCTTGACTTATATAAGTTGTTGATTAAAAACAAATATAAAATTGATCAAAAAATGATCAATTTAAATAAAACCCTTGGCCTGTGGGAAAGAGACCGTGTCAAGTCATAGAGAATCCACAAAGTTATCCACAGCTTTTGTGGAAAACTATTTAAAAGGCCATTAGCGGCCAAAAAGACTGTATTTTCGCTTATTGCTATTTTATCAAGTATTTAAAGTCAAAAGGATGACAGCGCCGCCATTTGGGCAGAATTTACATTCTTTTGCTGCGCTTTTGCTGTGAATCGGCTAAAATTCCGCGTTATTTGTATTTATGGGTTAATCTCGTCTATGTTCTCGCCAGTTGAGTCCAACCAAGGCTTTAATTTTAAGCCAGAACTCCCAACCAGCTCTGCCTACTATCGTCTTTTAAAAAAATTACGCCGCCAAGTCGGTCATGCAATTCGTGATTTTAAAATGATCGAAGATGGCGACAAAGTCATGGTGTGTATTTCAGGTGGTAAAGACAGTTATACCTTGCTTGATATTTTGTTGCAGTTTAAGCGTATCGCACCGATTAACTTTGATGTGATTGCGGTCAACCTTGACCAAAAGCAACCGGGTTTCCCAGAAGATGTATTGCCGCGTTATTTAGAAGAAAATAACATTCCGTATTATATTTTAGAAAAAGACACCTATAGCATCACCAAAAAATTAACGCCGGAAGGTAAAACCTATTGCGCAGTGTGTTCACGTTTACGCCGCGGCTCTTTATATGGTTTTGCACAAGAAATCGGTGCAACCAAAGTGGCATTGGGGCATCACCGTGATGATATTTTAGCCACCTTCTTCTTAAATCTTTTCCATGGCGGTAGCTTAAAAGCCATGCCACCAAAACTTTTATCTTCAGATAAAAAGAATATCTTGATTCGTCCATTGGCTTATGTGGAAGAAAAAGACATTATTAAATATGCAGAAATGCGTCAGTTCCCAATTATTCCGTGTAACTTATGTGGTTCACAAGAGAACTTACAACGCGCTATGCTTAATGACATGTTACGTCAATGGGATAAAGAGCATCCAAAACGTTTGCACAGCATTTTTGGTGCCTTACAAAACGTTTCTCCTTCACAACTGGCCGATCGCGAATTATTTGACTTTGAAGCTCTAGACAGTCAACGCGAATTTGACTTTAAAGGCTCGTGTAGCGTTGATGAAACTGAAGGTGCAAGTAAGCGCATTAACATGGTGAATTTAGGCTTTGCCGCTGAATAAACTTATGTAGTGAATCAATAGGTGTCTTGTAGGCACCTATTTTTTTATGTTAAAAGCATGGGTCAACACTTAGATTACATGCTATAAAAGACCCCATAACTTGAGCGATAACAGCAAAATTGAGGATAAAACATGCCAGCGTTTTTAACAGATGATTGGTTTACAAAAGTAGCAGAACTAACCGCACAAGCCGGTGATTTAAATTTACCCCCAGCATTAAATGCACTTGCGATTAATTTAATTGTCACCGATGCAGCACATCAAATTGAGCTTGCTTTGGCCAGTGGTAAATTGCAAAAAGGTCTTGCTGAACATGCCAAAACCACTTTAACTATGGACGCTGAGACCTTACGTAAAGTATTTTTAGAATATGATATGACTGCAGCGATGCAAGCCTTTATGACTGGCAAAATTAAAGTCCAAGGTGATATGTCGCAATTAATGTCATTACAAACCGCTAAAGCCAGTGCTGAACAAAAAGCGTTGTTTAAAAATATTTTGGCAGTCACCGAATAAAAGTCTTGGTACCATAAAAAAAGCTTAACCTTAAAGGTTAAGCTTTTTTTATTTAAATACTCACCAATTGCGGTGTGGTTTTAATATGCTCTAAATAAGCACGAATACGCGTTACATATTGTACGGCTTGACGGTAACGACCATTGCTGGCTTTGTTACGCTCAAGATAGGCATAGAGGTGCACCCAATTGTTGGGATCTTTACCTTGTGCTTTAATTTTTTTCTGAATGCCACTGACTGCACCCGGCCCCATATTATACGCCACTAAGGCATACCAATTCCGATCAGGAAAAGGAATATGAGAATAACGCGATAACATCTGATCATAATACTTCGCACCGCCTTGGATGCTTTGCTGAGGATCAGTACGGTTGCTTACACCCATGGCTTTAGCAGTATTGTTGGTCAGCATCATTAAACCGCGCACACCTGTAGGCGATACAGAATTGGGTTTCAAATAAGACTCTTGATAGCCAATTGCGGCCAATAAATGCCAATCTAAATCATACTGTTTTGCAGTTTGCTTAAAATTGGTTTTATAAATCGGCATACGATTTTTTAAATCGCGCTGAACGACTTGCCATGTTTCAGGCTTCACCACATGTCGGTTATAAAAAGACGCCAACTGACGTACAGAACCGCTTTGTTTGGCACGACAGACAAAACCATTGGCTGTTTCAGACAAAGGATCATCGGCATGTTTAAATACCCAATTTAAGTCGGTATTTAAACCATTGGTTTTGAGGCTGCTTAAATCACCACAACTGGCAGAAAAAGCGGTCAGATTTTTTTGCTCAATGCTGGGTAGGCTGGCTGTGGTCATGGCAAAATTTGCTTTACCTTGTGCAACCCATTTCAGTGCGGTGGCATTGTCATTCACCACTTTAAAATCAAGTTTGACATTCAGGCTATTGGCATAGTTACGCACTAAATCATAGCCAAAACCATGTAAGTGACGACCATCTTCAAACACGGTGGTAGGATTCGCCACACTCACCACGGTGAGTTTTTTTTGGCCGATCACTTGATCATATTGATTGGCTTTACTGGCATTAATACTGTGAAATGGAATGATGGCTGTGGCAAGTGCTAAAACTTTAACTGGAAGAGAAGAAGTAACAGATTTAAGGCTAAGCCTCGCGCCTGAAGTTGAACTACTGTGCATGTTGTCTCCGCTACAAGTAATTTATGCCCGTCAAGTCAAAGCAGTGCTTTTACCTGTTCAAGAGTGATAAATTCAATTCGGGGTGGGCATTCATGAACGTCATTCAAAATGACATGGACAAAGTGGAAGAAGAGCTATAAAAACTACAATGATTAAAAAACAGACAAGAACTAAACATGGCGGCATAATAAAGGCGAAAATTTAGCTTGTCAAATTTTGTGCAAAAAATAAATAACAAAATATTTTTAACTTATTGATTTATTTTAAAATAAAAAAATATATTTTGACAACTAATCGTTTTTTGTTATAAGCGATTTAAAAATGTTTTAAATTTAGACAAATTTAATTGCGCAATTGCTATGAAATCAAACCTAATTACCCGTAGTGGACATGACAAATTGGTCGCTGAATTACAGCGTTTATGGCATACCGAACGGCCAGAAATTACTCAAAAAGTGAATTGGGCAGCCAGTCTTGGCGACCGCAGTGAAAATGCCGATTACCAATATAATAAACAAATTTTACGTAAGATTGATCGCCGTGTGCGCTATTTAGGTAAGCGTTTAGAAGAACTCAAGATTATTGATTTTTCTGAGCAGCAATTGGGTCGAGTTTATTTTGGCGCATGGGTTGAGATTGAAAATGATGCAGGTGAAACCAAACGCTTGCGCATTGTTGGGGTAGATGAAATTTATGACCATCATCCGCAACATATTTCCATTGATTCACCTATGGCACGCGCGTTATTGGGCAAAGCAGTAGATGATGAGGTCAGTGTGGAGACACCATTGGGTAAAAAGATCTGCTATATCAACAAAATTGACTATGAAAGACCTGAAAATTAAAGTTTTTTACAAAAATGCAGTTATTTTGTGCAAATAATTCAAAAAATGCTGAAAAATATTTGCCAAGTGTCATAAATCTTTATATGATAGCGGCCATGGAAGCGTGGCAGAGCGGTTTAATGCACCGGTCTTGAAAACCGACGAGGGCTTATACCCCTCCGTGAGTTCGAATCTCACCGCTTCCGCCAAATTCAAAAAACCTCTGATTATATCAGAGGTTTTTTTATGCCCGTAATATTTAAAACCGTCTAAGAAATCAAATGCTTATTTTTATTAAGCTGTTTGCTTTATTTTTCAGCAAAAGCCTAAAAAAATATTTGCCAAGTGTTGTAAATGTTTATATGATAGCGGCCATGGAAGCGTGGCAGAGCGGTTTAATGCACCGGTCTTGAAAACCGACGAGGGCTTATACCCCTCCGTGAGTTCGAATCTCACCGCTTCCGCCAAATTCAAAAAACCCTGATCATTGATCAGGGTTTTTTTATGCTTAAATAGTTAGCGATGACATAGACAAAGCCTTGTAATTGTGAATAATTATCATTACTTTTTATTTAACTCAAGTATCACAATTCATGTTTATAATGCTTAGGTCTTTATTATGTTAATGCGTGTTCAAAAACTATCGCTGTGTTTATGGTTGATGGCAGGCAGTATGACGGTTGGGGCAACACCCATTTTGCTACATTCAGCGCATAACATCGAAGAATATCAACTTAAAAATGGCATGCGCATTATTCTTGCCAATAATCCCAAAGAAAGCCGTACTTATATCAATACCATTTACTTAACAGGCTCATTAAATGACCCACAGGGCAAAGGTGGTTTAGCACATTTGCTTGAACATTTGGCTTTCAATAAAGGCACCAAAGCGATCTTTGGTGACGAGTTTCAACGTCGTTTAAGTCAATACACTTTATCTAATAATGCCAGTACCAGTTATTATTCTACTCAATATAGCAATGTGGTGCGGGCAGAACAAAAAGCCATTAATGAAATCTTGCATTTAGAAGCACAGCGTATGCATGCGCTGGATTTAAAAGCCGATTTAATTAGCGGTGAAATCGATATTGTTAAACGTGAGCGCGAAGTACGTTTAGATCAACCGATGTCGGTACTGATGGATCAAATGGTTAAAGCTGCCTATGGTAATCAACATTTAGGCCGTTTACCGATTGGCGATGTGCACGAGCTTGAGTCAATTCAACTTCAAGATTTACAAGATTATTATCAAAAATGGTATGCACCCAATAATGCTGTATTGGTGATGACGGGTAAATTTGATAAAACTTCCGTTTTAAAACAGATTGATCGTGAGTTTAGTGCGATTGCTCAGCGTACACTACCTCAAGCGACTGCCAAAACTGAATTTGATATCAGTCAATTAAAGCAACGCCAATTTCATGTGGCCAAAGGCAGTGATTATTTAAAGCTTAACTTTTATATGCAGCCTAAACACTCGGCGTTAACCGATGCGATGACCTTTGCCCCTTATTTATACAGTTTGGAGCCGACAGGTAAGCTGTATGTGCCTTTGGTGGAGTCAGGCATTGCCACAGGTGTGATGGCATTGGATGCCTCCGATCAAGAGCGTAATATTGCAGTCATGGCCGCAGTGTATTCACCCCAACATGATGCCAAAGCCATTAATGATGCTTTAATTGAGCAAGTGGAAATCTCTAAGCCCAATTTTAGCCCTGCCGAAGTCACACGCATTCAAAACATGCAAAAAAATGGCATGGAAAATGCGCTGAAAAGTTCAGCCAGTATGATGAGTATTTTAACGCATTATGTGGTCAATCGTGAGGGGCAATGGCAAGCCTATTTTAGCGACCATGAGCGTTTGCAACGATTAGATGCAGCAAAAATTAACCACACTTTACAGCAATTTTTAAACCCACAATATCGTATTAGTGCCACGGTTGAACCTACCCCTGAACAAGACAAAAAAGCGGCTACACTCGCTACAGCAGCGCCAAGTAAAACCTTAGATCAGCAAAGTGTGGTTGTACCCGCGTTTAAAGAGGTCAAGAGCTATCAAACTGAAGTCAAAAGCTATGTGAAAAGTGCTAAAACTAAGCTACAGCAAGTTGAGCAAAAAATTCAACGTGGCACTTTAGACAATGGCGTGAAATACGCGCTGTTTCCAACCACCACGCGAGATGATAAAACCTATGCCACCATTTCAATTGATTTTGGTAGTAATGAGAGTTTGTTTAAGCGCCGTGAATTGGTGGGATTAACGGCTTATTTGGTACTGCGTGGCTCAGAGCAATATGAACGTCAGCAACTGATTGATGAATCTATTCGGGTTAGTGGTAATGCTCAAGTGTCAAGCAGCACCAACAGCTTTACTATTCAAGTATCTGCCAAAAAAGAGCATTTTGCGGAATACTTTAAATTTATCTTAGATAATTTAAAACAGCCTAAATTTGAAGACAAAGAATTTGAGTTGATTCGCAATCAAACCTTAGCCGCATTAGATCGCCCTTATACCGAACCTGACACAGTCATGGGCTTTAAATTGGCAGAAATTTTAGAGCAGTATCAACCGGGAGATTTTTTATATCGTTTTGATCCTGAGTTAAGCAAAGCTGATTTAAAACGTGCCACTAATGCCGATATTCAAGCTTTTTACCAACAGTTTTTTAATTTAAAGCATGCACAAGTGGCAGTCACGGGTGACTTTAAAGCGCCACTCATGCTTAATGTTTTGCAAAAAGAGTTAGGGAATTGGCCCGGAACAACACAATTCGAGCGCATTTTACCTACCTATAAAGCTTATCCAGCACGACAACATCATGTGTTTGCAGAACCGCGTGAATTTGGCAGTTATACGGCACTACTGACGCTGCCGGTCAGCAGTGAAGATCACGATGCGCCTGCACTGAGCGTCCTCAATCATATTTTAGGTGGTTCACAGCTATCGTCACGTTTGGCCAAAGAGCTACGTGAGAAAAATGGTTTGGTCTATGGTTTTAGCAGTCGTTTAACTACCCATCGGGATGTGAAATCGGGTGCTTTGAGTATTTCAGCCAATTACTCAGCTGGCAAATCTCAGCAGGTGTCGCAAGCGGTACAGCAAGTGCTGCAAGTCTTGATTGACAAAGGCGTGACCGAACAAGAGTTAGAAGAAGCCAAAGCCGCACTCTTAAAGCGTCGTGTGACCAATTTAGAAGATGAACGTAACATTCATCGTATGCTGACCAATCAGCTGCAATATAACGAAACCATGCAAAGTCGTGCTGCGCGTGACCAAGCATTTGCAAAACTCACCACCCAAGACTTACACCGTGTCATTCAAACCTATATCAAGCCTGAACAACTGATTGAAGTGATGGCAGATCAATATGGGCAAAAACCATAGTAAGCGCTATAAAAAAGCCCGCAAATGCGGGCCTTTTTTCAAGCATTATCAGTTAAATCAAACCAAATCATTTGCGCATCATTGAGTGCTTTAATTTGGGCAACATCACGGAACAATAAAGCATCACCGGCTTTGACCAAATGTTCCCCAATCTCTACCGCACCATCAATGACATGTACATAGTTTAAACCATGCACGCTTTGCACGTCTAAGCGATGATCTTGCTGTAAAAAAGCAGACTTTACTTCAGCTTGCTGTCTTAAATGCATCTGTGCATTATCTTTTGGACCTGCAATCACATGCCACTGATTTGGCGTTTCTCGTACATCACAAGCAATTTGCTGATAGGTCGGTACGGCATCACGTTCATTGCTATGAATCCAAATTTGTAATAAATGCACCTGTTCATCGTATTGATTCATTTCGCTGTGTTGAATACCGCTACCAGCACTCATTAACTGCCATTCACCGGCTTTAATGTCACCTTTATTGCCCATGCTGTCTTGATGCGAGATAGTGCCTTTTAACACACAAGTTAAAATTTCCATATTGTCATGCGGATGGGTACCAAAACCTTGCTGACCGGCAATATGGTCATCATTAATCACCCGTAAAGTACTCACGCCCATATATTTAGGGTTGTACCAATTACCAAAAGAAAAACTGTGTTTACTGTTGAGCCAACCTAAATTGACATGTCCACGGTCTTCACTACGGTGTAGATAAGCATTCATGTGTGCTGTCTCATATTCTTGTTTCATTAGAAGTTATTTTATAAAGTGTCAAAATAAAGATAAACACTTTATAAGTGACACTTTGTTCTATAATTGCAACAATGAAGATATTAAAAAAGCCCGCTTGCGCGAGCTTTTTGGGGATTATTCTAAAAACTTAACTGTAACACCGGATTTAACCTTGCCACCTAAATTATTGGCATCCCAATTGGTTAAACGAATACAGCCATGCGAGTATGATTTAGAAATCATCGATGGGCTTGGTGTACCGTGAATACCAAAGGATTTTTTGCTTAGACCGATCCAAATATTACCCACGGGACCATTTGGACCTGGTGGTAAAGACAACGGTTTTAAGTTGTTGCCTTGAACAAAGTTTGATGGTGAATAGCTATAATGTGGGTTACGTGCTACACCGGTAATTTTATAAGTACCGGTTGGTGATGGGGTATTGGTGCTACCAATACTGGCGGGGAACGAGCCAATCATTTGATTACGGCTGTTAAATAAATACAGTTGTTTAGCACCTTTATGTGCCACGATTAAATGAATATCTTCTGGTAATTTGTTGCTGACATTGGCCACCAGAATTTTATCACCAACTTTAAAGCTGGTTTTTGGATTCAGCTGTTTTAAAAAGCCTTCATCCATATGGAATTTTTCTGCCAACATCTCACTCATGCTGGTGTAATACAAACCCGGCATTTTCGCTTGTAAGGCATAGTCACGCGGGATTGACTTGACCATCGGCACTTTGCTGTCGGCTTGTGTAATGGTGTATTCAACAAAAGCAGGACGCGAACCTTGTTTAGCCACTAAGGTATCCCATGTTTCTTGGGTCAGTTCACCTGTGGGTTTTAAACCATTAATTTGTTGGAACGTAGAAATGGCTTTTAAGGTGTTTTTACCGCTGGTGCCATCAATTGCACCAGGTGATGCATATGAGTTGCTCAGCATTACGTGGGCACGCGCATAAACTGGAAATTGACCTTTACCAATATTGTCATACCATGTGGCATTATTTAAGCCATCGAGTGTCCAAGAGGCTTTTACCGCTTGTGTTGCTGGCTGTGTAGTTGCCTCTGATGCTGCAACACCTACATCGGCAGTGGTATTTTCAGCACGTTGTAAATCATCAAGCGTTCTGGTGGCTTGATTTAAATCTTGTTGTTCTTGGGGGCTAATTGCAGCAGATGAAGCGCTGGTGGCAAGCGGATCAATCGGGTCAGCCACAGCAGTCACTTGAGCTTGCTCTGCCATTGACACCACTTGTGGCTCTAAGGGTTGTTCAGCAGTTGCTGCGGCAAAGGCCGTACCAGCAAACATGCAACTTAAGCTCATTGCGAGCACTGTGCGAACGAACATGTAATTCAACCTTAAAATTATTTATTTACATTCATAGTAACGGTACAAGTATTACAGAAAAGAGCTGTTTTTGCAGTAGTTGTTTTGTGTCTGCATAATTTTTTCCACTCTAGCTAATCGCTTTTTTTAAGGCAGAAGAGGTTATTCAATTTAAAGGCTTTTTGCTATGATGCAGATCAGACTATAAATGAAGATAGGAAAGTAATGACGACCTTAAAGAACGATCGTTTTCTACGTGCCTTATTACGTGAGCCTGTAGATACCACCCCTGTATGGATGATGCGCCAAGCAGGTCGTTATCTGCCTGAGTATCGTGAAACACGTGCCACAGCGGGTGATTTCCTGTCTCTTTGCAAAAATAATGATTTTGCTTGTGAAGTGACTTTACAGCCTTTGCGTCGTTATGATTTAGATGCAGCGATTTTATTCTCTGATATTTTAACTGTACCCGATGCGCTTGGCTTAGGTTTGTACTTTGAAGCGGGTGAAGGCCCGAAGTTTCGTAAAACCGTACGTACCGAGCAAGACGTAGCAAACTTACCCAGCTTTAATGCCAAATCTGACTTAGATTACGTGATGAATGCAGTTTCTACCATTCGCTCAGCTTTAGGCGGTCAAGTGCCTTTGATTGGCTTTTCAGGCAGTCCTTGGACGTTGGCGACCTATATGGTTGAAGGCGGTTCTAGTAAAGATTTTCGCTTTACCAAACATATGTTGTATTCACAACCAGAAGTCTTACATGCACTGTTAGATCGTTTAGCGGTGGCCGTGACCGATTACCTTAATGCTCAAATTGATGCCGGTGCGCAAGCAGTGCAGATTTTTGACAGTTGGGGTGGTGCATTGGCACATCGTGAATATCTTGAATTTTCGCTTAACTACATGCAAAAGATTGTTGCAGGTTTACAACGTGAAAAAGATGGACGTCGTATTCCGGTGATTTTATTCACCAAAGGTGGTGGACAGTGGCTAGAGCCAATGATTGCCACAGGTGCAGACGCTTTTGGTTTAGATTGGACCACCAATTTACAAGTGGCCCGCCAAACGGTCGCAGGTCGTGCTGCCTTACAAGGCAATTTAGATCCATCGACTTTATATGCCAGCCCAAGTGCGATTGCACAGGCCACCAAAGCCATGCTGGATGATGCTTATGCTGGTGGTGAAAAAACCGGTTACATTGCTAACTTAGGACATGGTATTACCCAATGGGTCAATCCTGAGCATCCTAAAGCGTTTATTGATACTGTGCATGAATACAGCGCTAAATATTTATAAGGTTTGATTGTGCTGAATATTGTTAAATCCAGCATAGAATTTTCCTATAAGGCAGCTTCGGTTGCCTTATTTGGTATTTTATTGCTGATTGCCTTTGCAGTGACTGCACCCATGGGAAGCGATCTGTTTTTAGGCTTATTTCGTTACGATTATTTGCTGCTATATGCTTTGCTGATACAAATTTGCTTGTTGTATTTAAAGCTAGAATCCTGGGCAGAAGCCAAGGTGATTGCGCTGTTTCACCTCATGGCGATGGTAATGGAGATATTTTTGACCCATCCTTTAATTGCTTCATGGCATTACCCGCAGCCCGCTATTTTTAAAATCATGACAGTGCCGCTGTTTGCTGGCTTTATGTATTCGGCAGTGGGCAGTTTTTTTGCGCGCTCTTTGCGTTTATATAGCGTAACTTTGAGTGCCTTACCCAAATTTAGTCATATGCTGATGTTGGCGGTATTGTCGTATATCAATTTTATGAGTAAATTCTTTGTGCCCGATATTCGCTATGCGCTCTTTGCATGGAGCACATGGATGTTTTGGTCGACTAAAATTTGTTTTCGCTTAACCCATCATCAGCTGACAATACCCATGTTACCGATATTATGGCTGTTGGCTTTTTTAATTTGGATTGCAGAAAACATTAGTACCTTTTATCAAATTTGGTTGTATCCGAGTCAAATCGACGCATGGCATATGGTTGGGTGGGGTAAACTGGGTTCGTGGTATTTATTGTTGCTGTTAAGTTTGGTGTTGGTACTTAAAATTTTAGGGAAACGCCGTGACAATGGCGATTGGCATTTACATTAAGCGGGGATTGCCCGCTTTTTTATTTTAAAAATATCAAAAATGCTTTGTGTTTTTAAGATGATCTGGTTATTTTAGGTCTGTATAAAACAACTTTATACAACATAACTAGAACAACATCACAATAATTTGGAGATCATCCTATGTTAAAAAAAATCGCTTTAGGTTGTGTATTGGCACTTGGTTCTGCTGCGGCATTTGCAGATAGCGATGCAGGCTGTGGTATTGGTTCACAAGTGTGGGCAGGGCAATCTGGTAAAGCACCAAAAATTTTGGCAGCGACCACCAATGGTCTTTTCCTTAATCAGTTATTTGGTATTACATTTGGTACATTAGGCTGTAATGGTACAGGGACTGTTACTGCCAAAGTCGTGACTTTTACCAATGAAAATGCTGAAAATTTAGCGCGTGATATGGCGGTAGGTCAAGGTGAAAACTTAAATGTTTTGGCTGAATTGCTACAGATTAAATCACAAGATAAAGCGCGTTTCTTTGCAGTATCTAAAGCCAACTTTAAAAATATTTATGCTTCAGACAACACCCTTGAAGTACTTGCATCATTACAACAAGTGATGGCCAAAGACGACGTCTTAAAAGCCTACGTTTAAGCCATGCTATCAGCTCTGCCTACGGGCAGGGCTGTTTTTCAATTCATAATAAAAAGAGCATCCAGCGCTGTGCCACGTTTTTCTTGTCTTTTAGCTTTTAGTTTATTCTTTCCTGCGACCACATGGGCGCAAACCGCTTATCTTGAGCGTGCCCAACAACTTAGTTTACATCAACAGCCGACTTGGCAGCAGTTAACCTATCGCATAGAGGGTCAAAGTGACGTTGCAGCAAAACATTTCTTTTTAACCCCTCAAGGTCAACATCAGTCTCAACATGAATTAAATGCCCATATTCAAGCATTGTTTGAAAAAACCCAAGCGGATGAATCAGTACGTTGTCGCTTTCCTGCGCGTAGTCAATGGCTGATACGTAGCCTAAACATTGATGTTGAGCAATTGCCGCAGGTTAGCTGTCCAAAATTTGATAAATGGTGGCAGGAGATTCAACCGCATCGTGCCACTTTGATTTATGCCACAGATTTTATGGGCAATCCAAGCTCAATGTTTGGACATACCTTATTGCGTATTGATCCCGATCAGCAGCACGAGTTAAATCTAAGCTCTTATGCCGTTAATTATGCCGCAACCGTCACCTCAGGACACGATTTGGCATTTGCATGGAAGGGGCTTACGGGGCAGTATCCGGGTGAATATTCGATTTTGCCTTATTATCGTAAGGTAAAAGAATATGGCGACTTTGAAAGTCGCGATCTATGGGAGTATGAGTTAGATTTGCGCCCTGAAGAAGTACAATTTATGGTGCAACATCTGTGGGAAATGCAACAGGTGAGTTTTCCTTATTATTTTATTTCAGACAATTGTGCTTATCGTTTATTGGGTTTAATTGATTTAGTCAGACCTGAATTAAAATTACAACAGGCTTTTAAACACGTCGCCATGCCGATTGAAACCTTAAAAGCAATTCAGGCAAACGGTTTAGTTAAAGACACCCATTACCGTCCGGCTTTGGAAACTCAGCTGAATAGTCAAGCCAAGCAACATGGTCAAGCTCTAGCGGTAACGGCACAAACTTTAATTGGGCAACCTAAAGAAAAATTTGAACAATTGTTACAGCCCTTATCAGCAGATGAGCAAGCTAAAGTGCTTGAGATGGCCTATGACGCCTTATATTTACAACTCACCGGTCGTCAAGTGCAAGCTGAGCAAGCACAACCTAAATTACGCCATCTTTTGGTGCTCAGAAGCCAACTTGATCTGGTGCAACAGCGCAGTGAGCCAATGCCACCTAAAGCCGACCCAAGTCAAAGTCATGCCGCCAAAAACCTGAAGGTTACGTTGGCTCGGGTGCAAGGCGATGAGGTGGTGGAAATTTCACATCGTCATGCCTACCACGATTTAATTGACCCACAGGCCGGATTTCGCTTGGGTACACAGTTGCAAGTGTTAGATGGCACGTTGCAGTATCGTGATGATCGACTCAAGCTCAGTGAGCTCAATATATTAAGTGTCAATACCTACGCCCCGATCACCGCCTTTAAAAGTGATATTAGTTGGGGCTTTAATTTGCAATGGCAGCAAGAAGCACTAGATGCAACGGGGCAATTTAGTGAGTGGCAACAACATGGGGTGATCAACCTTAAAACGCAGCTAGGTTACAGTGCTTTATTCGGTCAACAACAGCATTTATGCTATGGACAGTTACAAAATCAATTTCAAGCCGGTAAAGCTTTAGATTTAGGTTGGCGTACCGGTATTGGTCCAACCATGGGCTGTCAAAGTCGATGGTCGGATCAGATCAATAGTGTGCTGCAAGTGGAATTGCCTTTTTGGGATGATGTAGATCAGTGGCAGTTGAAAACCAAAGGCGAGTTACAATACAGTTGGCAACAGCATCAAGCTATTCGTGTGGGCTATGAATACCAAACCCAAGACAATCAAGATTGGGACAAACTTAGTTTTAGTTTTGTGCAGTATTTTTAAGTCCATCTAAAAACTGCTGTTTTTGGCTGAGGTAGTCGGGATGTTTTTTAGCTTGATCCCATTTTTGTTTAAAGATAGCAGCAGCTTGGGCTTTAATTGGATCTTCTGGACTGCGTGGTAACTCCTCACGGCCATGTGCACCACTTAAGCCTTTTTTGTCCTCAGGTACCGGACCTTTGTATTTTTTACCACCTTGATGATTGGCATAACGCCGTGCACGGGTATATCCCATTTGCAAAAATTTGCGCGCCATATCTGCGCCGACAAAATCGTGTTGTGCTAAATAATCTAAAAAAAGTTGATAAATTTTTTCACTGCTTTGTGTGGCTTTTTCTACATCGGCAAAGCGCCAATGTGGCAAAATCTCCGATTTATACGGTTCGACTAATAACACGCCTTGTTCACCGCGTCCAATACGATACAGCTCAGGTCGTAGGCGAAAATTAATCTTTTTAAAATCTAAACTATAGTCAAAGCTATTAGATTGCACACGAGCGGCACGACGTGGAATAGGTAGATTGGACATCGACAGTTCCTTATGCAATAAAGCCCCAATTATGGGGCTTTATTATGTGGGTTATTTGGCTTTCTTGGTGGTGGTTTTTTTCTCTTTTGTTGTAGAGCTTTTATTGCTGGTTTTGGCCTTGCTTGGTTTCTTAGCAGGCGTTGCTTTTTTAGTGACTTTGCCTTCAGTATCTGCCTTTTTGCTCTTGGCGGTTTTTTTAACCTCCGTTTTGGCTTTGTTGTCGGCATCTTTTGCTTTAGCGGTTTTTTTTACAGGTTTTTTAGCAGTCTTAGCTTTGGCTTCCTCTGCTTTTTTAGGGGTATTGGTTTTTTTCACTTTTTCCTCAGTGCTTTTCGCTTTAGCAGTGGAGGCTTTCTTTTCAGTTTTTTTTGCGCTTTCTGCCATGATGACTTTATCCTCTGTGGTGAAAGATCACTGTTACTGTAGGATAAATATCGGCACGCTTGTGTAGCGATATGTAGAGGGGATGTGAAGTTATTTTAATTGAAAAAAACCTGCCATTCGGCAGGTTGAATTTAAGAATCAACAACCACAAAATATTTTTTAACAGCGGCAACGACCTCAAAGGTTCCCACAAAACCCGGTGGAATCACACCTGCATCGCCTGCTTTAACTTCTATAAAGCTTTGAGCGTGAGCATCATGGATGCGGACTATACCTTCAAGAACATGAAAAAATTCTTGTTTATTAGCGGCAAAGACAATGTTCCACGCCCCGACTTCACATTGCCAAATGCCGGCATTCATGTTGGGATGTTCATATAAACTTTGGGTGAGGCGCTTCGGGTTACCGTGAACCAAACGATCAGGCCGTGGATAGTCAAGCGTTGTATCACTTGTAGCAGGTCCTTGGCCGGCAATATACAGTTGAGTCATGCTGTCATCCTATAAAAAAGCCTCAAACAAGTTGAGGCTGATTTGATTAATAACTTTCTGGCACCGCAGATAAAAACTCACGACGCTCATCTTTATTGGTTTTAAAATCACCAGTAAAAGATACGGTACGTGTGGTCGATTCTTGTTTACCTACGCCACGCATCATCATACACATATGTGCTGAGTCAATGACGACAGCAACACCACGCGCACCAGTCACTTCAGCCACCGCTTCGGCAATTTGCTGGGTGAGGTTTTCTTGGATTTGTAAACGACGCGCAAACATTTCGGTAATACGGGCAAATTTAGATAAACCTAAAACATGACCTTCTGGTAAATAAGCAATATGCACACGGCCATAAAATGGCAATAAATGGTGTTCACACAATGAATAAAATTCAATGTTTTTCACTAACACCATTTCGCGGTTATCAGAAGGGAAGACCGCATTGTTGGTCACTTCTTCTAATGTTTTGCTATAACCAGACGTTAAATACGAAAAAGCTTTAGCAGCACGCACAGGTGTATCTTTAAGACCTGGGCGATCTAAATCTTCACCAACGGCAGTTAGGATGTTTGCGTAGGATTGCTGCATAGACATAAGACGTGTTCACTTACACTGATATTGAACAAGGCCGGCATTGTAACAGAAATCTGCGCAAATGCCTGCCTTTAAAAAAGAATACGATTACTGATTAAACTTTGGGTTTTTTTCTGAGCGTTTTAATAACACTAAAACGGCCCCAGTCCCACCTTGTTTTTCAGGTGCACTGACAAATGCCAACACATCACGATGTTGACGTAACCAACCATTCACATAGGTTTTTAAAATGGCATCTGGGCCTTTGCCATGCACAATTTTAATCACGTTTTGATTTTCATCTTTGGCAATTTGAATGATTTGTAGCACAGCAACACGGGCTTGCTCTACGGTACAGCCATGTAAATCGACGGCTTCAAACCAACGTAAATTGCCGGCTTTTAAATCTTCAAATACTTTATGCTGCAAAGTGGCAATACGATAACTTAAATTGGCTTGGCTACCCACAGGATTTAAGGTTGCAACCGTATCTGAGAGCAAAGCATCATCGGTTTGCATCGGTCCCATGGCAGCGGCACGCTTGGCTAAGGTTTGTGCATCGAGCTTTTTTTGAGCAGCCACGCGAACTTGGGCACGATTACTGGCCTCAAGCTTTTGTACACCACGCATTTCTTTGGCAAATAGCGCCATCTCTTCAGCAATTGGGTCAACTTCAACCTGAGGTTCGGGCATTTTAACCGCTGCATGTGGATTGCTGATTTGCTTTTTAAATGCGTTTAATAAGTTGTACTGGTCTTTAGACAACGAAGAATCTCGTTTACTCATAATTTTACAAAGGAGTTGCGTACACAGTGCGCATTATAAGCTGAATAAGTGGTGATGTGTACAGCAATCCTCTGCTGGTGTTGCGCGAATTGTTATGGTACGAAACTTAAAAACAAGTAAATGGCAAATAAACAAATGTGTAATACACCCGGTAACATGGTGGTATTTCCAGTGCGCAAGGAATGCGACACAATAAATAAAGACAGTACCAACAGCACAGAGGATTTTGCATCAAGCCCTAATTCTAAGGGCTACTGCATGATCACGGCCAAAATAGCCACGGCAGGAATCGTCAAACCAATACTTGCAATCGCAGAGCCAATGGCAAGATTTAAACTTGATTGTAATTTATCAGCTTTGGCTGCACGCATGGCCGCACCAAATTCAGGCAGCAATACAATCGCGGCAATTAAAATCCCTAAAGTCGCCACAGGTGCACCTACATGCTCTAAAAGTTTTTCAAGCGTAGGTGAAATGGCTTTGGCACTTAACACCACGGCAATTAAAGACACCAGTAAACTTGCCACACTGATCCAGGTGGTTTTGAGGCTCGGTGGTGCTAAGCTGGTGACATCTACTGAGGGCTTATCATTTAAGATCACCGGTAAAAAGTACTCCCGATGACCAATGGTCTGAAATGCTGTAAATGCTGCAAACAACACCAAAGTAATAAACGCCATAAACAACAGCTGGGTTGGGTTGTAAATGCCACTACTGTTTGCAACATAATTGGGTACAATCAAGGCAATGACAATAATAATGGTCATTGTGCCTAAAGCTGCTGTCACACCTTCCAGATTAAAACCTTGAATTTGGTGTTTACGTCCCCCGACCAGTAAACTTAAACCAATAATACCGTTTAAGATAATCATAATGGCCGCAAAGATGGTATCGCGTGCTAAGCCCATCGTTGCCTCGCCCCCTGATAGCATCATAGATACAATTAAAGCCACTTCAATAATCGTGACCGATAGCGCACAAGCACTAAAGTGCCAAACGGCTCACCGACCTTATGTGCAATCACTTCAGCATGATGTACTGCACAGATGACACTGGCCATTAAGCCGATTGATAATAAAATGACAATACCTAGCAATTGAGGAAGCATAAAATACAGCAACACAATACCAAGGCTGAGCCAAGGCAAAGCAAGTGACCAAAGGCGGTTATATGGAGTAATCATTGTTGTTATGCCTCATTATTTTTTTTATACGTTTTATTGAGCATACTGCAATCAAGTAATCATCAAATAGTGAGGAGATGTAACCCATAAAAAAAGGGCGACATCAATTCACCCTTTTATTCTTTAAAAGCTGCTTAGATGTTTTGTGGTTCACCAAATAATTCACGAAAAGCTTGATCAGGGCGCGGCTGTTTCATAAAGCTCTCGCCCACCAAGAACGCGTGAATATCGTTGGCTTGCATCATTGCAACATCGGCAGGGGTGGCAATCCCACTTTCTGTAACTAAAAGACGCTTTGGAGCGAGTAGGTTTTTCAAACGTAACGAAGTTGTTAAATCCACTTCAAAAGTTTTTAAATTACGGTTATTGACACCCAACAAACAACGCTCAGAGAGTTTTAACGCACGTTCAAGCTCTGCTTCGTCATGTACTTCAACCAACACATCTAAATTGTGCTCAAAAGCGGTTTTTGACATTTCTTCTAATTGTTGATCAGATAAACAGGCCACAATCAATAAAATACAGTCGGCATGTAAAGCACGGGCTTCAATCACACCATACGGATTAATTAAAAAATCTTTACGTAAGGCAGGTAAGCTGCAATGACGACGGGCAATTTGAATATTGTCGTCATGACCTTGGAAAAAATCCACATCGGTGAGTACCGATAAACATGCCGCGCCGGCTTGCTCATATTGTTCGGCAATTTCAGCTGGATTAAAGTCTGCACGAATAATGCCTTTAGAAGGCGAGGCCTTTTTAATTTCGGCAATCACCGCAGGGCGCTTTGTAGTTAAAGCATCAGCAAAACCACGCACGGGTGTTGCAGCTTGCGCCAATTGTTCAACATCATACAAACTTTTTTGCTTTAAACGCAGTTTAAACTCGTCATGTTTGCGGTCAATAATTTTACCTAAAATGGTATTGGCAATATCAATCATGGTTTAAATCCTGTTAAACGTCGTATTCTTTTAAAGTTTTGCTAAATTCAACCAAGATGCCCATTTTTTCTAAGGCTTGACCGCCATAAATAATATCGTGGGCAAAGGCCACACCTTCTTTATAGCTGCTACATAAGCCTGATACATAAAGACCAGCACCTGCGTTTAAGGCCACCATGTTGGCAGCTTTTTCACCAATCGCCGATTTCTTTTTGCCTAAGGCATCTTTAATCAGTTTTAAGCTGTCGGCGGGGCTATCAATACTTAAACCACTTAAAGTTTGTGATTCAATATCAACATCTTCAGGCATGATGGTCCATTCGGTGATTTGACCATTTTTAAGTTCAGCCACATAGGTTTTAGAAGCTAAGCTAATTTCATCTAAACCATCGTGTGAGTGGACCACCATGACGTGTTCTGCACCCAAGTTCATCAGAACTTCTGCCATAGGACGGCACAATTCTTGTGAAAACACCCCAATCACAAAGCGTTTTACCCCAGCGGGGTTGGTTAAAGGTCCAAGCAAGTTGAAAATGCTACGGAAGCCCAATTCTTTACGTGGACCAGTTGCATATTTCATCGCTTGATGATGATTTGGTGCAAACAAGAAACCCACGCCTAACTCACGAATACAACGCTCGGTTTGTTGCATATTCAGATCAAGCTGAATGCCTGCTTGTTCTAATAAATCTGATGAGCCTGATTTACCTGATACACCACGTCCGCCGTGTTTGGCAATGGTTGCACCTGCTGCGCTAATCACAAAACTGGCTGCAGTTGAGACATTAAATAAGTTTTGTCCGTCACCGCCAGTGCCGACAATATCAACCAAATAATTAAGATCAGAGACATCAATTTTAATGGCAAATTCACGCATGACCCGTGCAGCTGCAGTGATTTCTTCAATGCTTTCGCCTTTTAAGCGTAAGCCCATCATAAATGCGCCAATTTGGGCATCTGTGGCTTCACCCGACATAATGCTACGCATCACGTCTTGCATTTGAGCATCAGTTAAGTGAATGTTTTTGGTAATATTATTTAAGGCTTGTTGAATATTCATGAATTGGCTCTAGCGTTTTTAAGCATAATTTTCAAGGAAGTTTTTAAAGATCTGATGACCATGTTCACTTAAGATTGATTCTGGGTGAAACTGCACGCCTTCAACAGCCAATGTCTTATGTTTAACACCCATAATTTCTTCTATGCCACCATCGGCTTCATTGGTCCAACAGGTCACTTCCAAACATTCAGGCAAGGTAGCTTGATCAATCACCAAAGAGTGATAGCGCGTTGCAGCAAACGGTGAGGGTAAGTTGCTGAAAATTCCAGTATCTGAATGGTACATGTCGGATAAACGACCATGCATGACCCGTTTGGCACGTACTACATTGCCGCCAAAGGCTTGACCAATACTTTGATGGCCCAGACATACCCCAAGCACAGGAATTTTACCGGCAAAGTGTTGAATGGCAGCAATTGAAATACCTGCTTCACTTGGTGAGCAAGGTCCCGGTCCAATCACCAAATACTTCGGTTGCCATCGCTCAATATCTTCCAATGTCACGGCATCATTACGGACTACTTTTACTTGCTGATTTAACTCGCCAAAATATTGTACGATGTTGTAAGTAAAGGAGTCATAGTTGTCGATCATTAAAAGCATGAGCTTAACCTATTGAAAAATTATGCACTTAACTGTGCGAGGTTATCCTAAGAATGCACAACTTAAAATCACACATGCTCTATTGATAAACATATGTGTAAAAATAAGTCGATGGGCATGATAGCAAAAAAAAAACATTTTCTGCGCAATTATTTCGCTAACATCAAGCGCTTCAATTGAAAAGCCTTTAAAAGGCTGATATGTATCCTTAAATCCCTCAATGTTGGCTCAGCACGTCTGAGTTAAGTTAAATGCTTAAGCATGATACTGCTGCAATAAGCACTTTGATCTAAAAGCAGCCCTTAAATGAACATGCACTGCTTTTGTGCTCGGTTCAATTGGAATGCAAGCATCTAAAAAAGCTATTAAAAACCCAAATAGATTGATTTTTTCCTAAAGAAAACAACAATAAAAATTGACTAAATTGGAGGTAAATAGCACTTTAGGCTAAGAATTTGCTGATGTTTTGAGCAATTAAGCGCTTTGCTTTTTTAAAAAGCTTTTCAATTTGAATTAGTTGTTCAGCAATGCTGCAAATATTGCTGATTTTTGTTTAAAAACTGCACATCTCTAGCTGAGTTTTAGCCCCTAATGCACTATTATAGGGCGTGGTTCGGTTGTTTGACAGGAAAAGCACTCAAGCATGTTTGAATGTGGTGCATTTCCCTTGCCAAACAGTATAATAGCAACAGAGAAATTGGCTTTAATCGCGTATTCTGACAAAGATTTCAACGTTTTAGCTTAGCTTTTAAAAGTTGGTATGGGAATTGCTTTACAACAGCCAACTACTAACACGCACGGTCGAGTGCAACCAAAAATCATCGGAGCAAAATGAGCATGGCGAACAAGGTCCTTCAACTCATCGAAGAAAGTGGCGCAAAATGGGTCGATTTCCGCTTTACGGATACTAAGGGTAAAGAGCAACATGTCACTTACCCAGCAGACAGTATTGATGAAGATACTTTCGAAGACGGTAAAATGTTTGACGGTTCGTCAATCGCTGGCTGGAAAGGCATCGAAGCATCAGACATGATTTTACGTCCAGATGCAGATACAGGTTTTATCGACCCGTTCTTTGCTGAGCCTACAGTTGTTGTGACTTGTGACGTGATTGAACCTTCAACAGGTCAAGGTTATGAACGTGACCCACGCTCGATTGCTCGTCGTGCTGAAGAATACCTAAAATCTACAGGTATCGGTGATACTGCATTCTTTGGTCCAGAACCAGAATTCTTTGTCTTTGATGAAGTAAAATGGGACATCGATATGTCTGGCGCGCGCCATACATTAATCGCTGAAGAAGCAGCTTGGTCTACAGGCAAAGACTATGAAGCGGGTAACTCAGGTCACCGTCCACGCGTAAAAGGCGGTTACTTCCCAGTACCACCTGTAGATTCTTCACAAGACATGCGTGCTGATATGTGTGCCAAAATTGAAGAAATTATGGGTCCTGGTCGCGTTGAAGTACATCACCATGAAGTGGCATCTTGCCAATTAGAAATTGGTGTAAGCTTTAATACTATGGTACGTAAAGCTGATGAAGTTCAACAGTTTAAATATGCGGTGTGGAACGTCGCACACCAATATGCAAAAACTGCAACCTTTATGCCTAAACCAATGGTTGGCGATAACGGTTCTGGTATGCACGTGCATATCTCAATTTCTAAAGACGGCAAAAACTTATTCGCAGGCGATGAGTATGCAGGTCTGTCAGAAATGGCGCTTTACTTCATTGGCGGTATTATCAAGCATGCGCGTTCATTAAACGCAATTACTAACCCGTCGACCAACTCGTACAAGCGTTTAGTTCCGCATTACGAAGCACCGATTATGTTGGCTTACTCAGCGCGTAACCGTTCTGCATCAATTCGTATTCCTTACGTATCTAGCCCGAAAGGCAAGCGTATTGAAGCACGTTTCCCTGATCCAATGATGAACCCGTACTTAGGTTTTGCAGCATTGTTGATGGCGGGTATTGATGGTATTCAAAACAAGATTCATCCGGGCGAAGCATCTGACAAGAACTTGTACGATCTTCCACCAGAAGAAGAAGCGAAAATCCCAACAGTGGCGCACAGCCTTGATATGGCATTAGAAGCGCTTGAAGCAGATCATGACTACCTACTTAAAGGTGGCGTATTCACTAAAGAAATGCTTGATGCCTATATCGAGCTTAAAACTGAAGAAGTTCGTCGTTTAAATACAACAACTCACCCAGTTGAATTTGATATGTACTACAGCTTGTAATGCTTTTTTAGCGTTAAAAGTGAAAAAAACCCGCGCATGCCGCGGGTTTTTTTATATCATCAAACTATGACTAATCAATACAGTGTATCTTGAGCATTATGGCTAAACCACGTAAAAAACATACCGGCTTCTTTCCTTGGATTGATCCTAGTGATCATGGCAAAGGCTTTAAACTTAACTTCTCTGAAGTGGTTTACTTAGAAGTTGCTCGTACTGTTGAAGGTTATAAAGAAGTTCAATTTGTTGAGCTTAAACATCCTGAATTGGCATTGCCTTATGCTTATCCAGAAAAGTTTTATTTAAGTGCAGAAGGGTTGATTTTAATTAAAACCCCACAGGGTAAATTTGAAGTGATTGCTAAAACTGACAATGCTTAAGGATTAAGAGCATGGTGAGACATACATCCAAACAGATTCCCGAGCATTTACATGAATGGTTATATGCACAAGGCTCTTTAACCAAGCAATTGACTCAATTGGCAGGCGGACAATTTCAGGTTGAACCACTGCATGAACATTTTCAGCGTTTAAGTTTTCAAGATGCCAAATGGATGAACATGCCACATCAACATACCGCTTGGGTACGTGAAGTGTATTTGTATGGTGCAAGTGAACAGCCTTGGGTTAAAGCTAAAAGTATTTTTCCGATTTTAAGCTTACAAAAAAAAGCACGGATTTTTCAGCATTTAGGCAAAAAACCCATCGGTTGGTTTTTGTTTCAACGTGCAACGCCCAAGTGTCAGCGCCGTGTATTGCACTTGCCAGATGGTTGGACGCGCCAGAGCTGCTATACTTGGCACAATTGTCAATTTATTGTGCAAGAAACCTTTTTAACTGAATTTGAGACCTTCTTGCACACGCGTTAAGGAATACACATGGCCGTAGCAACCACATGGGGCGAGCGTCTTCGTGCTTATTATCATCTGTGCCGTTTTGATAAACCGATTGGCACGGAATTAGTATTTTGGCCCATGATGTGGGCATTATGGATTGCCCATTCAGGCACACCAAGCCTACAGGTATTAATCCCCATGATCTTAGGTACGGTGTTTATGCGTGCCGCAGGTTGTGCGATTAATGACTTTGCCGATCGTAAAGTTGATGGTGCAGTGGAGCGTACTAAAACCCGGCCTTTAGCGACAGGGGTGATTCGAGCGCGTGAAGCCATTTATGTGTTTATGGGCTTGGTATTGGCCAGTGCAGCCATGTTGCTATTTTTACCGCTTGAAACTTTTTATTGGTCTTTTGGTGCTTTAGGCTTAGCCTTTATTTATCCGTTTATGAAACGCTACACGCATTTGCCACAAGTGGTCTTGGGCGCTGCTTTTTCGTGGGCGATTCCAATGTCTTATACCGCCGTGGGGCAAACTCCAGATTTAACCTGTTGGCTTTTGTATTTTGGTAATTTGGCGTGGACCGTGGCTTATGATACCCAATATGCCATTACCGATCGCGATGACGATTTAAAGATTGGGGTCAAATCAACCGCTATTTTATTTGGATCTTATGACATTGAGATCATTAGCCTGTTACAAGCCTTGGCTGTGGGTTTGTTTGGTTGGGCACTGTATCGTGAAGGTTTACTTTGGCCCTTTGGCTTGCTTGCCTTAGTGATGATTGCAGTGGATTTTATCTATCAATGGTACAAAACCAAAGACAAAAAAGCCGGCATGTGCTTTTGGGCATTTCGACATAATCGTTGGGTGGGTATGATCTTGTTTTTAGGGATTTTCCTTAGTTTATTGTAAGCTTCAAAAAGCATCCTAGTCAGATGCTTTTTTTTATGCTTAATTACTTAAGCATAACAACAAGACCAATGAGGAAACACCGAATGTCAGCATGGAAGAAATCGCTAGTTGCACTTGCCTGTAGCAGTGTATTATTTTTAACTGCTTGTAATGATGATGACAAGAACAACGTCAGCAACACTTATAGCACGTATATCAGCCAAAGCCCGTACAGCCAAGATAGCCTAGATGCTGCAAGCCGTATTGATGTGATGAAGTACAGCATGCCCAATGTACAAGGGCAAACTATCACCAGTGCAGCTTTAGTTTTAATGCCAAAAACGCCTCAGCCTAAAGATGGTTGGCGTGTCGTGGTATGGAAACAGGGGACAGTCGGCAGTGGTGATCAGTGTGCACCAAGTAAAAATCATTTACATCCGGATTTTAAAGTCTTGGCTGAGGTGCTGTTAAACGCAGGTTACGTCATTGTTGCACCTGATTATGAAGGTTTAGGTGAAAAAGGCATCCATCCTTATTTACATAGTAAGAGTGCGGCAAATACCGCCATTTATGCCCAAAAAGCCTATCAAGAGCGTTATGCAGGGCAAGCGCAAGGTGCATGGATGAGTGTAGGACACTCACAAGGTGGACATGCTTCTTTAGCGATTGCTGAATACGCACAAACCGATCCAAATTATTTGGGGGCAGTTGCCGCCGCACCCGCATCAAGTTTAGATTTTATTATTAAATATGTGGCGCCTGAGCTATTAAATACCGTGTTGCTCGGTGAAAGTTTAGGTGCTTTGCCTGCTGGAACCGCAGCGGCAGGATATGCAGATTTGTTGTCCTTTGCTGCCTATGTCACCACAGGTATTCAAGCTTATGATCCAGACTTTGATTATAAAACCGTGTTTGAAAGCCGCTCTCAACCGATTGTAGATGCAGCTTTAGGCACCACAGGTGACAATGGTTTATGTTTGGATGAGTTAAGAGTACGCTTTGCAGAGGATATTTTGCAATATGTCGCTGAAAATCCAGATAAAACCGTTTTAGATTATCCTGCACTTATTCAAAATTTTGATGAAAATCCAGAAATCGCTGAGTTTTTGGCTACCAATCAACCGGCAACACGTTATATTGCCAAACCAGTGATGATTGTACAGGGCACATCAGATGCAGCCGTGCCGTATGAAGTCACTCAGCAACTTGCTGCACAGTTAACAGCTTATGGTACCCAAGTAGAATGGGAGGAAGTTAAAGGTGGCGGTCACTCCAATGTGATTTCATTGAGCAAACAGCAAATTCTTGAATTTATTCAGTTGCATATGCCTGCCCGTTAACAACTATCCAGTTCAGCTAAAATAAAATCTAAAGCAGGATGGGTCAAGTCCTTACGGTAGTTGGCATACAGTGCCAATTGCGGTAAGGCAAATTGAGTGGCAACTTGCACAATATCAGGATTTAAAAACTTTAACGCATAATGCGGTAAAAAACTAAAACCAAA
Source organism: uncultured Acinetobacter sp. (assembly GCF_947626835.1). Taxonomy (GTDB): domain Bacteria; phylum Pseudomonadota; class Gammaproteobacteria; order Pseudomonadales; family Moraxellaceae; genus Acinetobacter. The sequence continues at coordinate 93,242 of NZ_CANQTS010000001.1, forward strand.
ACCCATATTAATTAAATTAATGTGCTGCAACACATTGGTCACCCACATCAGTTGTTGGTGTGGCATGTGCTCAAAATCAAAATGCTGTTGGATTTTTTCATACAATACAGGAGAGGCATTTTGCTCACAGACAATTAAGGTCTGTTGTTTTAAATCTTGTGCAGATATGGGCTGCAAGCTTGAATATAATTTTCTGGACGCCACCAAATACATCGGCTCTTCAAGCACCAAAATATTGCTGTATTGGGGATCTTGTAACTGATAGCGGGTAAAGGCCAAGTCAAGCGTAGCATTTTTTAAAGCTTGAATTTGTTCTAAACAGGTTAAACTTTGAATATGTAATTGTAGGTTAGGCAAATGTTGTTTGAGCTTATGCAGTAAAGTAGGCAGTAATTTAATTTCAGCGACATTTAAAAACCCAATATGAATATGCTGCTCACGTTGTTGTGCAACTTGACGCGCGGCTTGTATAGCAAGCTGTGCATTGTCTAAAGCGGCTTGAGCATAGCTTAAAAAAGCCTGTCCTTCAGCAGTAAGTTGAATCAAGCGCGCTGAGCGGTCAAGCAGTTGCACCCCCACTTCTTGTTCTAAGTCTTTAATTTGCTGACTTAAAGACGGTTGCGTGGTAAACAATTTTTTTGCAGCTTGGGTAAAACTTTGTGCTTCAGCCACAGTCACAAAATAACGTAAATGACGAAGTTCCATGCTGGAGTATCCTTAAAATCAGCGCTGTTCAATCTAAAATAAAGCATTTAATAAGTATAGAAAAAAAGTAAACGGTCATAGCCAAAACCAATACTCATTGCAGGCAATACTCAGCATCTTACAATTTAACCTATGATTGAAATCAAGAGATTGCACAATGACACAGCAATACGATACAGATGTTTTGGTGATTGGTACGGGACCTGCCGGCGCTACTTTAGGTTTAGCTTTAGCCACTTATGGGGTCAAAGTACAACTATTTACCCAATTTAATTGGTTGGCTAACAGTCCACGCGCACATATTACTAATCAACGTGCTATGGAAGTGCTACGTGATTTAGGTGTAGAAGAGCAGGTTAAGGAAATTGCCACGCCGTGGCATGAAATGGGTGAAAGCTTAATTACTACCAGTTTGGTGGGTGAAGAAATTGCCCGTATGAGTGCATGGGGTACTGGTGACGAACGCTATGGCGATTATCTTAAGGGTAGTCCTTGCCCATTGGTGGATTTAATTCAACCGAAAATGGAAGCTTTATTGGTTAAAAATGCCGGCGAGCGCGGGGCAATTTTCAACTTTAATACCGAATATCTGTCACATCAACAAGATGAACATGGTGTTACAGCGCGCTTTTTAAATAAAATTACGCAAACTGAATTTAGCTTACGCGCCAAATATTTGGTGGGTATGGATGGGGCACGTTCTAAAGTTGTTGAGCAACTGGGTTTGCCTTTAGAGGGTGTTATGTCACGTGCCGGCACAGTGTATGTGACTTTTAAAGCCGATCTCAGTCGCCATGTGCAACATCGTCCGGCTATTTTACAATGGATTGTCAATCCTGAAGCCGGCTTTGGTGATATTGGCATGGGCCTATTACGTGCTATATCGCCATGGAATGAGTGGATTATGGGTTGGGGTTTTGACATTAGCCAAGGCGAACCCCAAGTGACCACTGAGCAAGTGCAAGCACGTTTAGATGCCTTTGTCGGTGAACATGTACCTGATTTACAGATTGAAAAAATTTCCTATTGGTATGTCAATCAAACCTATGCCACCCAATATAGTCAAGGACGTGTGTTCTGTGGTGGCGATGCAGTACACCGTCATCCACCTTCAAGTGGTTTAGGTTCTAATACCTGTATGCAAGATGCCTTTAACTTGGCTTGGAAATTAGCCTATGCAGTAAAAGGTTGGGCTAAGCCTGAGTTGTTAGATTCTTATAGTGATGAGCGTGCACCAGTGGGCAAACAAATTGTAGCCCGTGCTAATCAGTCGCGTTTTGATTATAAGTACTTAAAAGACGTGTTTGGATTTGACCAAGGTGTAAAAACTCAAGCACAGATGCTTGAACGCATTTTTGCTGAAACTGAACAAGCCGCCCAAGTTCGTCAGCAGCTTTACGCCGCTTTAGAAGTTAAACACCATGAATTTAATGCCCAAGGGGTTGAGTTGAATCAGCGCTATGAGTCTAATGCAGTGCTCGCAGAAGCCAGCCCTGAAGTATTTACGCGTGATGTAGAGTTGTATTTACAAGCCACCACACGACCGGGCGCTAAGATTCCACATACGTGGTTAGTTGATGCAAAAGGCCGTAAACAATCGACCCTTGATATTACCGGTAAAGGTCGTTTTACTTTAATTACTGGATTGTCGGGTTGGGCATGGCGTGAAGCGGCAGAGCAACTGAGCTTAGAGTACTTAGATGTGATTCAAGTGGGTACACGTGACTATCGCGATGTGTATGCCACATGGCAAGCCAAAGCCGAGATTGAAGACAATGGCGCAATTTTGGTGCGTCCAGATGGTTATGTGGCATGGCGTATGCAACAGCCAAACCAAAACACCCAACATGTAAGTGTGTTAAAACAGGTATTCGCCCAACTTAACTTAAACGTATAAGCCACAAGCCGAGCATAGTCTCGGCTTTTTTAATGATTGCTTTAGTGGTTATGCTTGTTAAAATGGTGCGCCTAATTTTTGATGCAATGGAGCAGATTCGATGGCCAAACCAGACAAACGTTTAAGCCCCAAAGTGATTATGATTGCCAGCTTAGGTCTATTGATTCCCATTTTATTGGTGGTGATCGCTTCATTTGCTGTAAAAAGTGATGCCAAGAATCAAGCGTTATACAAGCAGCAACAAGCAGAAATGATGCAACGTATTGCCGAGCGTGAAGCCGCAGAAAAAGCTGCCTCAGAAGCAAGTGTTAGGCCTTAAGGTCTTTTTGTAATTGGCGTACTGACGGGATAGAGGTATAGCGCAACACACGGTAGCCTGCATCATGAAACATGGCATCGCGGGCTGCATCACGTTGTTCTTGCCCAATATGGCTTGGGTCATCCAGTTCAATAATCGCCAAGACTTCTAAATGTTTATTGAGTACCACAAAATCAGTCACTTTACGGTTAAATTTGTTGCGTACTTGAATATCATTGCTGGTAATTAATGCAGTAAACGCCACTTGCGCTAAAATGTAATAGTTGGGTTCTGGAAAAGCGGCTTTGAGTTGAAAGAAGAGTTTACTTTCAAACTTGGTAATGACTTTTTTAGGATGATAAATTTTAGATTTTTTTTTAAGGCTAGGGCGTTGCCGCATCAGCAGCACAAGCGCAAAGGTTGCCACACAGCCAAGGGTGAGAAAAATGAGTTGCGTTAAGCTTAAACTTTGCATAATTGACCCATAAGAAAAAACCCACTCAATTGAGTGGGTTTTTAGAATCTTGGCTCTCCCACCTGGGCTCGAACCAGGGACCTGCGGATTAACAGTCCGTCGCTCTACCGACTGAGCTATGGGAGAATCTGAGAGCGATTATAGAGGGTTTTAAATTGTCGTCAAGCAATTTATGTGAAAAACATAACAATTGCTGTTTAAAGCAGCAATCTTATAAAATTCGCATTAAATACAGGCATAAAAAAACCCACTCAAATGAAGTGGGTTTTTTTAGAATCTTGGCTCTTCCACCTGGGCTCGAACCAGGGACCTGCGGATTAACAGTCCGTCGCTCTACCGACTGAGCTATGGAAGAATAGTGGCTCTCCAACCTGGGCTCGAACCAGGGACCTGCGGATTAACAGTCCGTCGCTCTACCGACTGAGCTATTGGAGAATCTGAGAGCGATTATAGAGTGTTTTTTTAAAGGGTCAAGCGACAATTATAAAAAAATAAAAAAAAACGTTTAAATGTTTTAAAATTAAGCAATTAGCTGAATAATATAAAATTTTAGGCAATAAAAAACCCACTCAATTGAGTGGGTTTTTTAAGAATCTTGGCTCTCCCACCTGGGCTCGAACCAGGGACCTGCGGATTAACAGTCCGTCGCTCTACCGACTGAGCTATGGGAGAATCTGAACGCCATTATAAAGAATATTTACGCAACGTCAATTATTTTTTAATAAAAATGAATTACTTGCATATTTTATAAACAAGTTTGTGTGTGATGAAAAAAAATCACCCCAAAGAGGGTGATTTTTTACAGTTAAAAAATAAAAGTTATTTTTCAACACCTGCTTCTTGACCTGCATATTTCGCGTTAGCGTAATCCCAGTTTACAAGGCTTTCTAAGAAAGTTTTGATGTAAGCAGGACGTGCGTTACGGAAATCGATGTAGTAAGCATGTTCCCAAACGTCAATTGTTAATACAGCGACTTTACCATGCGCCATTGGCGTATCAGCATTTGAAGTTTTAAGGATTGATAAGTTGCCATTTACTTCGTCAGCCACTAACCAAGCCCAACCTGAACCAAATTGAGTGGTTGCAGCAGCAGCAAATTCTTCAGCAAATTTTTCGTAAGAACCAAACGCTTCGTCAATTTTCGCTGCTAACGCGCCAGTTGCTGCGCCGCCACCGTTTTTCGCCATACAGTTCCAGTAGAACGTGTGGTTCCAAACTTGTGCTGCGTTGTTGAAGATACCTGCTTTAGAAGCATCATTTGCAGAAGCAAGGATAATTTCGTCTAAAGTCTTACCTTCAAGCTCAGTACCCTTGATTAAGTTGTTTAAGTTCACAACATAAGTATTGTGGTGCTTGTCATGGTGAAATTCTAAAGTTTCTTTGCTGATGTGTGGAGCAAGATCTTCATAACCGTACGGAAGAGCCGGTAAAGTAATCGTTGTCATGTGTCCAATTCCTTGCAATTGCTGGGCTTTGAGATTAAAAAGTGTGATTATTGTAATCCATTCTTGATCAAATAGTGTATTGATCTTGAATAACAATACATAATAAGACCTGAATTTATACAGTTCATTAAAAATAAAAGATTAGATGGGATTATTCAATTCAAAATAGCTGGTTTCGATGCCAAATTCATCACTCAACGCTTGTGCTAAACGCTGCACACCATAGCGTTCGGTGGCGTGATGACCACAAGCGTAGTAATGCACGTTAAGCTCCTCGGCTTCATAAAAGGTGCGCTCGGATACTTCACCTGAAATATAGGCATCACAGCCTTGTGCTGCGGCTTGATGAATAAAGTCTTGTGCACCACCGGTACAAAAACCAATTTTTTGAATATGTGTTTTTTGTGCAGGCAAATGGACTGCATTAAAACCTAAACGCTTTGATACATAAGTTTGAAAGTCTTCAGGAGTCATGGGTGCATTTAAATAGCCAATATTGCCAATAGGATGGCGCTCATTGGGATTAAGTGCTTCAATTGATTTAAGTTCTAATAAATAAGCAATCGCTGCATTGTTGCCTAAAGTTGGGTGACTATCCAGTGGTAAATGATAGCCGACCAATGAAATATCGTGCTGAATTAGGCGTTTAATACGCTGACCACGCATGCCGGTAATGGGGTAGGCTTCACCTTTCCAAAAGTAACCGTGATGCACCAATAATAGGTCAGCATCTTGGGCTATGGCAGCCTCAATCGCAGTTTGTGAAGCACTGACTGCGCAGACAATTTTATTGACTTCGCTACGTCCTTCAATTTGTAAACCATTGGGTGCGTAATCCTTAAACTCAGCAGCTTTTAAGGTTTGATCACACCACGCAATAATATCTGTTAACTTTGCCATAAATAATTCTCGATCTTAGCTTGTGCATCAGGCTATGATAAATTGTAACTAAAGCCAACAAAAGAATCTGCATGTTGGACTTAGAATACCCCTTTACATGATGACAATATTAACTAGAGGAAAACACTGTGCGCCGGACCTTAACTTGGTTACCTTGGCTATTACTTGTGTTGGTGATTGCCGGATTTTTTATGTGGCAACAACGCCAACAACCTCAAGCGCCGATCGCGGTCGATGGGGTAAAAATGCCGGCTGAAAAAGTCGAGCCTTTAATTGACACCTTACGAGCAGGCGGCGTGACCTCGTATAGTGCTGCTGTTAAAGTGGCTGCGCCTGCGGTGGTCAATATTTTTACCACCCAAAAAGTTAAAGCACCTTCGCATCCTTTACTCAATGATCCTGTGTTTCGTGAGTTTTTTGGCAACCAATTGCCTGAACAATTTAGCCAAGATCGCAATGAAAATAGCTTAGGTTCAGGTGTGATCGTACGTGAAGATGGTTATATTTTAACCAATAATCATGTGATTGAACAAGCCGAGCAAATTGTGGTGGCATTGCATGATGGTCGTCGTGCCTTGGCAAAGGTCATTGGTTCTGACCCTGAAACAGATTTAGCTGTGATTAAAATTGAGCTCAATCAATTGCCAGTGTTACCTTTTAAATTAAGTGGTAATGAAATTGGTGATGTAGTGCTTGCCATTGGTAATCCATTTGGTGTGGGACAAACCGTGACCCAAGGCATTATTTCAGCTACAGGGCGTAGTGGTTTAGGCATTAACCGCTATGAAGATTTTGTGCAAACCGATGCTGCGATTAATCCGGGCAACTCAGGTGGTGCTTTAATTGATGTGGCGGGTAATTTAATTGGTGTTAATACAGCCATCTTCTCGCAATCTGGTGGCTCATTGGGTATTGGCTTTGCCATTTCAGCGCCAGTGTGCCAGCATGTTTTAAACTCAATTTTAGAACATGGTCGCGTGATTCGTGGTTATGTGGGCTTACAATTGTTGCCTGTAGAACAACAAGATGTACTTGCCACTAAACCTTCAGGTGTGGTGGTGGCTGCTGTTGACCCAAGTGGACCTGCAGCTCAAGCCGGTATTCAAAAAGATGACGTGTTGTTAAAAGTGAATGGTCAAGAGATTGATTCATCTGCTTACTTGGTCAATTATGTGGGTTTCCAAGCACCCAACAGTAAAGTCAAAATTAATCTACAGCGAGCGGGTCAAATGCTTGAAACTGAAGTGATTGTGGCTGAGCGTATGGACAAGCCACAGCTTGATCCAAGGCAGCAATATATTCCATTGCCGCGTTAAGGCATAAAAAAAGCCAGTGACATGCACTGGCTTTTTTGTGTTTAAGACTTAGCTTTCTTGTTGAATACCTGCCACTAACCAATCTTGGTTAGAGCCAGCAGGTTTTACAAAATGCCAAATTTCAGTAAACGGCTGCGGTAAGCTGTTTAAATCTTCGCTGACTGTACCGGTAAAACGTACGCTGACAATGTATTGACCATTTTCAGTGGTTGATTCAACCACCATGGCATTTAAGTTTGAAAATTCAGCTACATCGTGATCTTGATTGGCCATGATGTCGTTATACATCGACTGGTAAAGATCAGGGGTTAAGTATCGCTGAATTTCATTGACGTTACTTGCAGTATTCATTGACTGAATATGATTAAAACGTTGACGTGCAATACGTAAAAACGCAGCAGGTTCTGTACCGTCAGGTAATTGGCTGCCGCTATTAGTATAAGCTGAACCAAACACTGGTGCTTGTTGTGGCGCTTGACCAAAAGGGGCATTGTTTTGTGGTGTTGAACCACCTACATTTTGCCCAAAGATATTGGCATTGTCGCCTGAGGTTGTTGGTGGTACTTGACCAAATGGCGCATTGTTTGCGCCATGATTTGGTGCATAAGGATTAGAAGCTACTTTTTTTTTTGCGCCGAATTTACGGAAGATCAAGAAAGCAGCAGCAGCGGCCAGTAAAATCCAAATCCAACCTGGAATACCACCTTCTTCTTCAGCAGGTACGGTTTGCGAAGCTGCTTGCGAAGCAGGAGTATCATCTGCTAGTGCATTGGCCGCAACAGCACCAATTGCAGCACCGGCAACACCTGCAGCAACCATACCACCAACACCTGGACCAGATTTTTGTTGAACTGGTGCTGTAGCAGGTGCGACAGGTTGTTGAGCAGGTGCGGCTTGACGCGGCTGTTGATAAGATTGCGCAGGGGCGGCTTGACGGCTCATCCCTTGGTTCTTACCACTACCCGCACGTTTTGCTTCTGCCATAGGTGCAACCAAAAGAGCAGCAGCTAAAATACCCGTCATCAAACTACGCTGTCGAACTTCCATTAAAGTATCCTGTATTTAAAAATCGAATTTACTGTGTATTTATGCCGTGATTTAGCCCGAATTTCAACACTAAAAATATATATTTTTGCATCCGAGTCCTTTTGGGTTTAACTTAACTCTTCACTTAAACGCATTGCCTCAGATAAAGCTTCATGTAAACGCGCCACACTCATCAAGGTCACGCCATCAATGTCTTTTTGTGGGGCATTGCCGCGCGGTAAAATAATATATTTAAAGCCATGTTTAATCGCTTCTTTTAAGCGCTCTTGACCATTCGGAACGGGGCGAATTTCCCCAGATAACCCGACTTCCCCAAACACCGCCATTTGTTGAGGCAGTGCTTTACCGCGTAGGCTTGAGGCGCAAGCCAACAGTACGGCCAAATCGGAACCAGTTTCGGTAATTTTTAAACCACCGACTACGTTGACATAAACATCTTGGCCTGAGGTTTGCACGCCGCCATGCCGATGCATCACCGCCAAGAGCATATTTAAACGGTTTTGATCTAAACCTAAAGCTACACGGCGTGGTTGACCATGTGCATCATCAACTAAGGCTTGCACTTCAACCAATAAAGGGCGTGTTCCTTCACGGCTAATCATGACAATTGAACCGGGAATGGCTTCATCATAACGACTTAAGAAAATGGCGGATGGATTGGCCACTTCGCGTAAGCCTTTATCGGTCATACCAAACACGCCCAATTCATTGACTGCACCAAAACGATTTTTAACTGCACGAATCATACGGTAGCGCGAGTCAGATTGACCCTCAAAATACAGCACGCAATCGACCATATGTTCTAACACCCGTGGACCTGCCAAAGCGCCTTCTTTGGTGACATGACCCACCAAAAACAGGGCAGTGCCACTATTTTTGGCATAGCGGGTTAAGATCGCTGCCGATTCACGAATTTGTGACACCCCACCGGGCGCAGATTGCAAGCTTTCGGTATACAGGGTTTGAATCGAGTCTAAAATGGCAACAGCAGGGCGTTCATGCGCTAAGACTTCACAAATTCTCTCAACGCAAGTTTCCGCCATAACTTTAAGGTGTTCGGTGGGTAACTCTAAACGCTGCGCACGTAGTGCCACTTGTGATAAAGATTCTTCACCCGTGACATATAGCGCCGGACTATTTTGCGCTGCCATATGGGTGGCGGTTTGCAGCAAAATGGTCGATTTACCAATCCCTGGGTCACCACCAATCAGCACCACAGAGCCGGTGACTAAACCACCCCCTAAAACACGGTCAAACTCACCAATGCCGGTATGTAGTCTCGATTCTCGCGACACCGAAACTTGATTTAAGGTGGTAAGGTTAGCGGCTTGTCCGGCATAACCCACACTTTGTTTTGGACTGGCACGATGGGTCACCACAGGCGCAATACTAACTTCAACCAAACAATTCCATTCACCACATTCACTGCATTGACCCGACCATTTAGGATGGTCAGCCGCACATTGTTCACAGCGATAGACACTTTTTGCTTTAGCCATAATTTTACGCACAGGATGAAAAGACTGTTTAAGCATAGCCATAAAGCTATAAAATCCCAAATGCTGACGCCATGCTTTGTCGCTTTATTTATGAAAAAACATGCAAAGCGCCTGCTTTGCTCCGTATAATGCAGCATTATATTGAAAGAATTAAAAGGTCAGCATGTCACAGTCACTGCCTTATATTGATGCCATTGCCCGCGAAAAAAATCGTGATGTCTTATTTGTACATTTTGAAGATCCCAATAGCCCGATTTGTGAAATTGTTTTGGCTTGGTTAGAAGATCACGAAATTGGCTACGCTGCGTGTTTGGGTTTAGAAGAAGAAAGCCTACACAACCATGAACTTGAGCATACCTATATTGACTTAGCAGTTGATGAAGAAGATCCAACCTATCGTGAGTTATGTGAATATCTAGAAGATGACGAAGGCAATATGAAGCTTGATGGCGTATTGTTCTTTGTCTTGTCTTTAGAAACGGCATTGGAACTTGCTGCAGATCGTGCTGTAGCGATGACTACACGCTTACAATAAAAAAAAGCCACTTTTTAAGTGGCTTTTTTTTACATTAGTACAATTCACCCGATTTACGCCGTGCGACAAAGTCCTTAGATTCTTTGGCAATCACACCGGATAACAGCAACAATGCGATTAAGTTGGGTACTGCCATTAAGCCATTAAAGGTGTCGGCAAATAACCAGACTAAATCAAGCGTTGCGATACAGCCGATAAACACCGATGCAATATAAATAAGGCGATAGGGCAACACGAATTTTTCACCAAGCAAATAGGTGGCACATTTTTCGCCATAATAACTCCACCCTAAAATGGTCGAATAGGCAAAGAAAATAATACCAAAGGTCACCACCCATCCTCCTATACCGGGTAAGAGCTGATCAAACACATGAATGGTTAATACTGCCCCAGTTTGCTCGCCAAAGCTGTTGTCTGCAATAATAAAGCCCATGACTAAGACGATACCGGTAATTGAGCACACAATAATGGTGTCAATAAAGGTGCCTGTCATAGACACTAAACCTTGACGTGCCGGATGGTCGGTTTTTGCTGCCGCGGCAGCAATAGGGGCAGAGCCCATACCAGCTTCGTTGGAAAACACCCCACGCGCCACACCGTAGCGAATGGCAGCACCGATGGCACCACCAACGGCTGCTTCACCGGTAAAAGCATAGGTAAAAATCATTTTTAAGGCCGGCATAACCAGTTCAAGATTATTTAAAATAATAATTAAGCCACCTGTAACGTAGCCAATTGCCATCACAGGTACAATCACTGAAGACGCTTTAGAAATGGATTGAATACCACCTAAAATCACCAAAGCAGAAAAAGCGGTAATGATGATGCCGGTCATCCATGTTTCAATGCCTAAGCTGTTTTCAACCGCTAAGGCCACGGTATTCGATTGTACCGAACTGCCAATACCAAATGACGCTAAAGTGCCAAACAGGGCAAAAATTAACGCCAGCCATTTCCACTTTAAGCCGCGTTCGATGTAATACATCGGACCACCCGACATTTCACCTTTTTCATTTTTAATGCGGTATTTAACCGCCAAGACCCCTTCACCATATTTGGTGGCCATGCCAAATAGCGCGGTCATCCACATCCAAAACACCGCACCGGGTCCACCGAGTACACAAGCTGTAGCGACCCCTGCAATATTACCTGTACCAATAGTGGCAGACAGGGCAGTCATGAGCGAGGCAAATTGAGAGATATCGCCTTCTTTATGTTGGGGGTGTTTGCCAAAGACTTGTTTAAAGGCCAAGGGCAGCATGCGAAATTGCCAAAATAATAAACGAAAGGTCAAGAATACCCCAGTGCCGACAATCAGCACCAACATATAAGGCCCCCAGACCCAACCACTTAAGGTTTCCATTAAACTTTGTAACTGCATAAATTCTCTTCTTGTTGTGTATTATTGTGATCACTGTATGCAAGGGCTATGCCATACAGGTTTTTTTATAATGTGTGCAAGGCTTTGCCTATTTCTCCCATAAAGCTGCACATTTTTCAAGCAGTGAATAGGGTTGAATGATTCAACTTAGCCTATATTGAAGTGGTTGATTTTGAGCATAAGAAAAAACAATTAAGACTAAAGTATTCTTAAAAAAGATAGATTGAGGGCAATTTTTTTTTGTGATTTGATGTTTTTAGGCTACTTTGTCGCGATGGACATCGAAGATGAAATGAAAAAAATGTCAAATCAACAACACAATTCACCCAACAATGGGGAATTACAACGAAGCTTGTCCAATCGTCATTTGCAATTAATTGCAATTGGTGGCGCCATTGGTACCGGTTTATTTATGGGTTCGGGCAAAACCATTAGCTTGGCTGGACCATCCATTCTTGTCATTTATATGATTATTGGCTTTATGGTGTTTTTGGTAATGCGCGCTTTAGGCGAGTTATTGCTATCTAACCTCAACTATAAATCATTTATTGATTTTTCTACCGATTTAATTGGGCCATGGGCGGGTTATTTTGTCGGTTGGACCTATTGGCTGTGCTGGATCACCATTGGTATTGCCGATTTATCCGCGATTATCTATTACTTACAATTTTTTAATCATGGTTTGCCCTTTACCCCGCTTGAAGGCGTGATGATTAGTGTCGCCGCGATTATCTTTATTATGGGGTTAAACTTAGTCACGGTAAAACTCTTTGGTGAGCTTGAGTTTTGGTTTGCCCTGATTAAGATTATTGCCATTGTGGTGCTCATTGGGGTGGGCTTATGGATGATCTTTACCGGCTTTACCTCAGATACCGGTCATGTGGCATCTTTTACCCATATTTGGTCACATGGTGGTATATTCCCAACTGGTGCTATGGGCTTCTTAGCCGGCTTTCAAATTGCCATTTTTGCTTTTGTGGGCGTGGAATTGGTGGGGACAACCGCAGCTGAAACCAAAGATCCAGAAAAGAACTTACCTAAAGCCGTTAACTCAATTCCAATTCGTATTATTATTTTTTATGTCTTGGCTTTATTGATTGTGATGTCGGTGACGCCTTGGAATCAGATTAACCCGAATATCTCACCTTTTGTGAATTTATTTAGCCAAGCGGGGATTGCAGCTGCGGCGATTATTATGAATTTGGTGGTGTTATCCTCGGTCATGTCATCCATGAACAGTGGTGTGTTTTCAACGTCACGTATGCTATTTGGTTTGTCACGCGAGCAACAAGCACCGCAAAATTTTGCGCGTTTAAATAAACGTGCTGTACCTGCCAATGCCTTGTATTTCTCATCAGTGTGTTTATTGCTGGGTGCAGCTTTACAATACTTTGTGCCAGATACCGTGCGCGCTTTTACCCTAGCCACTACACTGTCGACGATCCTATTTATTTGTGTATGGATCATTATTATGTGGAGCTATATCGTGTATTACACAACACGTCCGGCTTTACATGCAAAATCGACCTTTAAATTACCCGGTGGTTTATTTACTTGCGCCGTGGTGATTTTATTTTTCTTAAGCATGATTGTGGTATTGGCTTTAGAAAGTGATACCCGTCAAGCGTTAATGGTCAGCCCAATTTGGTTTGTGATTTTAATCATTGGCTATTTTGGTTTTTATAAACCTAAAAACAAATAATTAATTTGAACCGCAAAAAACGTCAGCTACTGCTGGCGTTTTTTTTTATCTATGGTTAATCTCTTGGGTCAGCGAAATGATCGCGTTATACTGCGTCCACAGGATTTAGAGATCATCACCATGCAAAACGTCTTTTATGGCTTAAGTCTGTGTTGCTTAACTGTTGCTTTATCTGCATGTGGTCAAACGGGTGCATTGCAATTGCCAAGTGATCCAAATTACGATCATCGTGCTAAATATTTGCTGCCTTCAGCGCAAGCGGTCAATCCCAAGCCAGCTGTAGTTCAGCCTCGTGCTGAAGCTATGCCTTAAATTGCTTATTTGAAAAAAAGGATACATTCATGAGTTTTACCCGTATTAATGGGGTGTTGCACGCCGAGCAATGTTCATTACAAACCTTAGCTGAGCAACATGGTACACCGTTATATGTGTATTCAAAGGCCACCTTTGAAAAGCACTATAAAGATATGGATCGTGCCTTTGAGTTTATTGATCATCAAATTTGCTTTGCGGTGAAATCAAACTCAAATCTTGCGGTATTGAATGTATTGGCCAAGCAAGGTGCCGGTTTTGATATTGTGACCGGTGGTGAACTGGCACGTGTATTAAAAGCCGGTGGTGAACCAAGCAAAATCGTGTTTTCAGGTTTAGGTAAATCTGAAGCCGATATCGAACAAGCACTGGAAGTGGGTATTGCTTGCTTTAACGTCGAATCTTATGCTGAATTAGATCGTCTGGAAAAAGTTGCCGCGCGTGTGGGTAAAAAAGCCCCAATTTCATTGCGTGTCAATCCAGATGTAGATGCAAAAACTCATCCGTATATTTCAACGGGTTTAAAAGAAAATAAATTTGGTATTCCATCAGACAGCGTGTTTAACACCTATGCTTATGCGGCAACTTTGCCACATTTAGACATCGTGGGCATCGACTGCCATATTGGTTCACAGTTGACTGAAACTCAACCCTTTGTTGATGCGCTTGATCGTGTAATTGTGATGATCGATAAACTCAAAGAGATGGGCATTCATTTAAAACACATCGATATTGGTGGTGGTTTGGGTGTGACTTATAAAGATGAAGTACCGCCAACCGTCACTGAATATGCCAATGCTTTACGTCCTGCTTTAGAAAAACTCGGTTTAAAAGTGTATATGGAACCGGGTCGTAGTATTTCTGCCAACGCAGGTGTGTTACTCACCAAAGTTGATTTATTAAAACCAACTGCACACCGTAACTTTGCCATTATTGATGCCGCCATGAACGATTTGATTCGTCCAGCATTGTATGAAGCATGGATGGATATTCAACCTGTAACACCACGCAATGACACAGAAGTCAAAGAGTGGGACGTGGTGGGTGCAATTTGTGAAACTGGTGATTTCTTAGGTAAAGAGCGTGAGCTTGCCATTCAAGAAAATGACGTGCTTGCAGTGATGGGCGCCGGTGCTTATGGTTTTGTGATGAGCTCAAACTACAACAGTCGTGGTCGTGCAGCAGAAGTGATGGTGGATGCCGATCAAGCCTACGTAATTCGTGAGCGCGAAAGCATTGAATCTTTGTGGGAGCGTGAGCGCTTACTGCCTTAAGGAACTGCCAAACATGTTACTCGAATTTACCAAAATGCATGGCTTAGGCAATGACTTTATGGTGGTGGATTTAATTAGCCAACGTGCCTATTTAGATACCCTCACCATTCAGCGCCTCGCAGATCGTCACTTTGGTATTGGTTTTGATCAACTGCTTGTGGTTGAGCCACCTGATTTACCCAATGTCGATTTTAAATATCGCATTTTTAATGCAGATGGCTCAGAGGTGGAACAATGCGGCAATGGTGTACGTTGTTTTGCCCGCTTTGTGCATGAGCGTCAATTGACCAACAAAACCAAGATTAAAGTACAAACCAAAGCGGGTATTGTTGAACCTGAGCTGGGTGCCAATGGTTGGGTACGGGTCAATATGGGTTATCCTAAGTTTTTGCCGCAAGACATTCCGTTTCTTGCTGATCAAGCACAAGCATTGTATCGCTTGGATTTAGCTCACAATGAACATCTTATGATTGATGTGGTCAATATGGGTAATCCACATGCTGTGACTGTGGTGGCAGATGTGTTGCAAACCGATGTACTCCGTTTAGGGCCACAGGTGGAATCGCACACACGTTTTCCACAGCGTGTGAATGCCGGTTTTATGCAAATTGTTGACCCGCAACATGCACGTTTACGCGTCTTTGAACGTGGTGTAGGTGAAACCTTGGCCTGTGGTACAGGCGCATGTGCTGCGGCTGTTTCTGGCATCCGTCAGGGTTTATTAGGCAACACAGTAGAGATTGAACTGGCAGGCGGTAAGCTTTTGATTGAGTGGCAAGAGGGCGATGTAGTATGGATGACCGGTCCAACTGCAAATGTCTATGAAGGTCGGCTCGACTTAAATTACTTCCAAGGTTAAGCTGTTAAGCCGGTACATGTACCGGCTTAATTTTTTGAGGCACTCAATGCATACTGCACCGCAATTACTTGAACTTTGGCTGACCACGCGTGAAATCCAACAACAGTCGCCACATACCTTGTTGGCTTACCAGCGTGATGTCAGTGATTTTTTAAATTTTTGTGAGCAAAAACAACTTGCCCTGATTAATCTAGAAAGCAGTGATTTACGTGAGTATATTGCCCATAAAGTGGCACAGCAAAGTTTAAGTAGCAACAGCGTACAGCGTTTGTTGTCCGCAATTCGGCAATTTATGAAATGGGCGGTAGAAGGTCAGTATCTACAGACCAATCCAGCTGCCGATTTTCAGCTCAAAAGACAACCGCGTGCATTGCCCGGCATGATGGACATTGAGACCGTTAATCAAATTTTAGATCAAGCTGCACCGAGTGAGCCTAAAGAGTTGAAGCTTTGGCAGCGTGATAAAGCCATGTTAGAGGTGTTGTATTCTAGTGGTTTACGTTTGGCAGAGTTACAAAATTTAAAAATTAAAGACGTCGATTTTAATCGGCAGTTATTACGCATTACTGGTAAAGGCAACAAAACCCGTATTGTGCCGTTTGGCAGTAAAGCCAAAGACAGCTTACAGCAATGGCTTAAAATTTATACTGTTTTTAATCGCAATTTACAACCTGACAGCCCCATATTTGTGAGTCAACGTGGTGGGGCGCTAAGTGCGCGACAAATTGAAAATCGCGTGAAGTATCAAGCACAACGTGCAGGGGTCAACGTAGATTTACATCCACATTTATTACGCCATTGTTTTGCCAGTCATTTGCTGTCTAATAGTGGTGATTTACGCGCCGTGCAAGAAATGTTGGGACATACCAACTTAACCACCACACAAATTTATACCCATATTGATTTTGATCGTTTGGCGCAAGTCTATGATCAAGCGCATCCGCGAGCGCAACAACACAAATAAGCGCATTTTTTAAACTATTGTCCAATAATAAAATGTCACCATTTAAGCTATAAAGAGCGCCAGACAACAATAGGGTTTTTAAGTGGGCAAGTCGTATGATTGCAAATATTGAAGAAAAGTATCAACAACTCACCGCCAGACAAAAAGACATTTTTGCCGGTTATGGTTTACGTCAAACTAAACACTTTGTTGAGATCAGTTTACCTAAACTCCAAGCAGCGCTGCCTCAAGGTGCTCACATTCAAGGCATTAATATTGAAGGTAAGGCGCAAGCGATAGATCCTCAAAGTGGTCAAACCTTTCTTTGGATTTCTGATCAACAATGGCAAGCACGCCCAGTTAAACAAGGCGAGATTGATTTAGCTGAAGATTTTGTGGCGGTATGGCAAGTCTTTGAATTAAGCCAGTATGACTTAATTGACTTAAGTCATGTACATCGTGACTTTTTATCTCAACAACATGCGTAAAAAAATATGCCCACAACAGGGCATTTTTTAATCTAAAGGCAATTGGAAACTTTGTTTAATAATTTGGCTTGGTAAATCTGTTTTAACACTGGTAATGCCATTTTTCTTGGTTAAATGCGTGGATTGAAATTGACGATAACTTTCTAAATCTGGCACCACGACTTTGAGCATGGCATCGCATTCACCTAAGATAATATAACACTCCATCACCTGTGGCAGTCCACGCATGGCTTCAATGAAAGTATCAATGGTTTCGGCATCTTGCCCAACCAGCCAAATGCGTGAAAACAAAATCAGTTGTAGTCCCACTTTTTGCGGATCTACCACCGTGGTATAGCTTTGAATCACGCCTGCTTCTTCAAGTAACTTGACCCGACGTAAGCATGAAGAAGGTGATAGCCCAATTTGACGTGCCAAATCATTGTTCTGAATACGGCCATTATGTTGTAAGGCTTGAATGATGGTTTTATCGATACGATCTAATTTCACTGCAATATGTTTAGGAGAAAGCTTCATAAATTAGAATGAAATTCGAAAAATAAGCACTATTATAGAATAAGTCTAAAGATATTTTGTAGAGGCTTGTGAACAGAATTTTTGAACAACATGAACTGATTTTGGGTTTTTATGGGCTTGAATCACACAAATATTCAATTAAAACGCAGTTAAATGAAGCACTATGTCTTGGTTGACACAAGATTCGTTGCCCATTAAGCAGCAAAGTTGCTAAAGCTTGAGGTGAAACATGCATAAACTAAGACATATAAATCGCTGGTTATATTGTTACTCAACAGTCATTGAGATCAAGCCATCGAGGCTTTTAATAGATACAGTCTGATGAAAGAGATCCGGATATGGATGTTGCTCAGCATGCTGCATTATTCCAGTAAATCTAAGCGTGATGTGATTTTTACACAGCCTGATGTGTTTGGTGGTCGATTGGGTTATTCGGCTTGTTTTTGCCTACAATTCACGCAAAAATTCTTGCCAGCAGCTTAAGTTTTTATAGACTCACATGGCATTTATTGGAGGTAAAATGGGCTTAAATAAGATATATTGATGGTTAAAATCAGAGAAAAATATAATATAAATCAAATATTAAAAAATAACAAAAATTACACAACCTGTTGTCAATTTATCCAAGTGAAAAAAATATGAACGCATCGTTCAGTAAAAATATGACTTTTTTGCCAACCTTTGCTGAAATGGTGCTTGACCGAAATGCCATCAGCATTGCAAGATAGGGCACCTAAAAAATTTTAAGTGAAAAGTTTTTTAACTTTTTTCAATATCTAATTTGCTAAAACAGCCGAGGATTACATGAAGGCTCTTGTTGCAGTAAAACGTGTGGTTGATGCCAACGTTAAAGTTCGTGTTAAACCGGACAACAGTGGGGTTGACCTTACTAACGTTAAAATGTCCATTAACCCGTTCTGTGAAATCGCAGTGGAAGAAGCGGTTCGTCTAAAAGAAAAGGGAACAGTGTCTGAAATCGTGGTGGTTTCAATCGGTCCTAAAGAAGCGCAAGAACAATTACGTTCAGCGATGGCACTTGGTGCTGATCGTGCGATCTTAGTTGAAGCAGATGACAGTCAGCTTGGCGCATTGGAAGTTGCAAAAATCTTAAAAGGTGTGGTTGCTGCTGAACAACCAGAATTGATCCTTTTAGGTAAACAAGCAATTGATGATGACTCAAACCAAGTCGGTCAGATGCTTGGTGCGTTACTTGGCGCAGGTCAAGGTACATTCGCATCAGAAGTGAAAGTTGACGGCGGTAAAGTGCAAGTAACACGTGAAATCGACGGTGGTTTACAAACTGTTGAATTATCACTGCCTGCCATTATCACTACAGATTTACGTTTGAATGAGCCGCGTTATGCAGCCCTTCCAAACATCATGAAAGCGCGTAAAAAGCCGTTGGATACCAAGTCTCCTGCTGATTTTGGCGTGACCACTGCATCTAAGCTAAAAACTGTAAAAGTTGAAGCACCAGCAGAGCGTAAAGCGGGCGTACAAGTGAAATCAGTTGATGAGCTTGTTGAAAAACTTAAAAACGAAGCGAAAGTGATCTAAGGCAGGACTGAACATGGCTATTTTAGTTATTGCTGAACACGACAACACAGCGCTTAATGCTGCTACTTTAAATGTTGTTGCTGCAGCACAAAAAATCGGTGGTGAGGTTGCGGTATTGGTTGTAGGTTCAAGCGCACAAGCGGTTGCAGACCAAGCAGCACAAGTTGCAGGCGTAAGCAAAGTATTACTTGCTGATGATGCTGTTTATGCCAATCAATTGGCTGAAAACGTAGCGAAACTTGTGGCTCAAGTGGCACAAGGTTATTCACACGTTTTAGCAGCATCAACCACTTCAGGTAAAAACGTATTGCCACGCGCAGCGGCTTTACTTGATGTGAGCATGATCACCGACATTATTGCGGTTGAATCTGCAAATACTTTCAAGCGTCCAATCTATGCAGGTAACGCAATTGCAACTGTAGAGTCTTCAGAGTCTATCGTTGTAGGTACGGTACGTGGTACAGCATTTGATCCTGTAGCGGCAACGGGTGGTTCTGCGGCAGTTGAAGCTGTAGCTGCAACGGGTGATGCCGGCGTTTCTACTTTTGTTAAAGAAGAAATCGTAAAATCTGAGCGTCCTGAACTTGCTGCTGCACGTATTGTGGTATCAGGTGGTCGTGGTGTGGGTTCAGGTGAGAACTACCATACTATTTTAGACCCATTAGCAGACAAATTAGGTGCAGCGCAAGGTGCATCTCGTGCTGCTGTAGATGCAGGTTTTGTACCAAACGATATGCAAGTGGGTCAAACGGGTAAAATTGTTGCACCAGATCTGTATATCGCAGTCGGTATTTCAGGTGCGATCCAGCATTTAGCGGGTATGAAAGACTCTAAAGTGATTGTTGCAATCAACAAAGATGAAGAAGCACCGATTAATGCAGTGGCTGACTACTGGTTAGTGGGCGACTTAAATACTGTGGTACCTGAATTAGTCTCTAAGATCTAATTTGACCGAGTATTAAAAAAAAGCCTCTGTTTTTACAGAGGCTTTTTTGATGTAAAAGATTGACTAAATTTCAAAATTTAAAGCACAAAATCCCCCTATCACAGCATAGCAAAACCGACACTCAAAATCGCTTAAATTAAGCAAAATTAAGCACGCCGGCATCAGCGCAATAGCGCATTTTTATGCTATAGTTTACGGCTGATTTTTAGATTTTAGCTTATATTTTTTAAGCTAAAAGTGTGCAAGATTTAAGAGATAAATATGAGCCTGATTTGGGCTTGTATAATAAGGAGTATGCATGAGCGTATCGGAAATTAGACCGATTGCCATTGAGGATGAGCTGAAAAGTTCATATCTCGATTATGCTATGAGTGTGATTGTATCTCGTGCATTACCAGACGTTCGAGATGGTCTAAAGCCTGTGCATCGTCGTGTGCTATTCGCTATGCACGAATTGGGCAATGATTATAACAAAGCGTATAAAAAATCTGCCCGTGTTGTCGGCGATGTGATCGGTAAATATCACCCACATGGTGATTCTGCTGTATACGAAACCATTGTTCGTATGGCACAAGAGTTTAGCTTACGTTATCAATTGGTTGATGGCCAAGGTAACTTTGGTTCGGTGGATGGTGACTCGGCGGCTGCCATGCGTTATACCGAAGTGCGTATGCAAAAGCTCACCCATGAATTGTTGTCTGATTTAGAAAAAGACACGGTGGAGTGGGAAGATAACTACGATGGCTCTGAGCGTATTCCTCAAGTCATGCCAACGCGTGTACCGAACTTACTCATTAATGGGGTAACTGGTATTGCGGTGGGTATGGCGACCAATATGGCACCGCATAACATGACCGAAGTGGTCAATGCATGTCTTGCTTATGCCAATGACCCAAATATCTCGATTGAAGGCTTAATGGAGCACATCTCAGGTCCAGATTTCCCAACTGGTGGTATCATCTATGGTAAATCAGGCATTGTGGATGCCTATCGCACGGGTAAAGGCCGTTTGCATATTCGTGGTAAATACCACTTTGAAGAAGATGCAAAAACCGGTCGTACCACCATCGTCTTTACTGAAATTCCGTATCAAGTCAATAAAGCCAAAACCATTGAGCGTATTGCTGAATTGGTTAAAGAGAAAAAACTTGAAGGTATTTCTGAATTACGTGATGAGTCTGATAAAGACGGTATGCGTATTGCCATTGATCTTAAACGCGGTGAAAACGCCGAAGTTGTGGTTAATAACTTATTCTTAAATACCCAATTAGAAAACTCATTTAGCATCAATATGGTTTGCCTTGACAATGGTCAGCCAAAATTGATGAACTTAAAAGATATTATTGCGGCATTTATCCGTCATCGCCAAGAAGTGGTAACACGCCGTACCATGTTTGAATTGCGTAAAGCGCGTGAACGTGGGCATATCTTAGAAGGTTTAACAGTCGCTCTTGCTAATATTGATTCAATTATTGAAACCATTCGTTCATCAGCCAATCCGGCTCAAGCACGCGAATTGTTGCAAGCGGGTGAATGGCAAGCTGGTGGTGTACAAGCTTTGCTAGATGCAGCAGGTTCTGTGTCGATTCGTCCTGACGAAATTGAAGGCGAAGATCCAAGCCGTCCATTTGGTTTAAATGATGCAGTGTATCGTTTATCACCTGCGCAAGTGGCGGCAATTTTAGAGTTGCGTTTGCACCGTTTAACTGGTTTAGAGCAAGACAAGTTACAAGCTGAATACTCAGAGATCTTGGCGCAAATTGCCGACTTAACTGACATTTTAAATGACTTTAATCGCTTAATGACGGTGATTCGTGAAGAATTGGCGATGATCATTCAGCAATATGGTGACGAACGTCGTACCCAAATTGTGGAATCACGCGTGGATTTTTCACGTGAAGATTTAATTCCTGAAGAGCAAGTGGTACTCACCGTTTCACATTCAGGTTATGCCAAAACTCAGCCGTTGTCGGATTATCAAGCACAGCGTCGTGGTGGTCGTGGTAAGTCCGCCACCAGTATGAAAGACGATGACCATATTCGTCATTTAATTGTGACTTCCAATCATGCTACAGTGTTGTTCTTTACGAACGTGGGTAAGGTGTATCGCTTACGGGTATTTGAAGTGCCACAAGCTTCGCGTGGTGCTAAAGGTCGCCCCATTGTCAACTTGTTGCCGCTTGAAGCAGGCGAGAGCATTACTGCAATTTTACCGGTCATTGATGCACCGAAGAAATTCAAAGTGCGCATTGCTGAATTTAAAGCCTTTGTGGCCAACAATGCAGCCAAGTTACAACAACATGCAGTGGTGGCAACTCAGTTTGATGCCTTAAGCCAAGCATTAACTAATTTTGATGACAACAGCGATGAATTGTCAGACGAGTTACGTTTGGTATTAAAAACATTAAGCATTGAACTTGATGCCGAAACGGCTGAATTTGATGATGCATTACTTGCTGATTTTGCTGCCCACACTTTAAGTTTGCGTAAAAACTACTTTGTATTTATGGCCACAGCGTCAGGTACAGTTAAACGTGTTGAGCTTGATCAATTTAGTAACGTGCGTTCAAATGGTTTACGTGCGATTGAGTTAAACGAAGCAGACACCTTAATTGGGGTTGCGATTACCGATGGCGAGCAGCAAATTATGTTGTTCTCTAACGAAGGTAAAGCGATTCGTTTTGCAGAAACTGATGTACGTGCGATGGGTCGCTCAGCGCGTGGTGTACGCGGTATGCGTGTCATGATTGGTGCGACGCTTGACGATGCCGAAGATGATCTTGAGCAGGACGATGAAGATGGCGAAAGCGCATCTGTCAGTCGTATTGTCTCGCTTGTAGTGGTGCCTGAAACAGGTGAAGTGTTATGTGCTTCGGCTAATGGTTTTGGTAAACGTACCCCTGTTGATGACTTCCCAACCAAAAAACGTGGTGGTAAAGGTATTATTGCCATTAAAACCTCAGAACGTAATGGTGAGTTGGTGGGTGCAGTTGCCATCGATCAAAGCAAAGAGTTAATGCTTATTTCTAATGGCGGTACGTTGGTACGTACCCGTGCATCAGAAGTGGCACAAACTGGTCGTAATGCACAAGGTGTTCGTTTAATCCGTTTAGCGGAAGATGAAATCTTAGTGGGTGTAGAAGCAATTGAAGCTGTAGAAGAAGATGAGATTGATCTTGTTGAAGATACAGTGGTTGTGGAAACAGACGCGATTTTAAATGAAGATGTTGCACAAAACTAAGTTTTGGGTTAACACATGAGGGCGCTTCGGCGTCCTTTTTACTTTTAGGATAAAGACATGAACATAAAGTTATGGGCAATCGCTTCGCTTGTGGGTTTAGTCGGTTGTGCAGAACAACAAAATTTGGCTGATCCAAGTGCAGCTCAAGTACAAGCAGCAGAGGCTGCTTATCAAGATTTAAGCGCACGTAATTTTGAACAATTTATGCAGCATCTTGACCCCAAGTTACAGGCATATTTTCAAGAAAACCCAAGGGTGTTAAAGAAATTTGCAAGCGCTATTCCAAAAGAGCACATCAAGTCCAAAACTTTAATGAGCAAACGCATGCAAAGTGAAGCGGAATACAAAGTCAGCTATGAGATTGCTTATCCAAAAAATTTAGTGCAATACGATGTCAGCTTTGACCGCCCCAATGGCAGCACGCAAATTAATAATATTAATATTCAAGTTTTTGGTGAATAAGTGCTTGTGATCATCACCTTATGTATAAAAACGCATCGGTTTTAGATCACAATTGATCAAGCCGGTGCTTTTAACAACAAAACATCCAAGCGATGTTTAGCCATCAGTGACGGATTTAAATTATCTATTGAATCTATATTGATTTTTTGACTGTATTTTAAAATCTACATTGAAATAATTTTATGCAAGTCATCACAAGATATGATTAAATGCCACCTCTATTGTGTTTCACATTGACAAGGAAAAATCATGCGCGCGTACAACTTCTGTGCTGGTCCTGCTGCATTACCCACTGCCGTTTTAGAAAAAGCTCAAGCTGAAATGCTCGATTGGCAAGGCAAAGGCTTATCGATTATGGAAATGAGCCACCGTAGTGCAGATTATGTTGCTGTGGCCGAAAAAGCTGAAGCTGACTTACGTAAGCTCATGAACATTCCTGACAACTACAAAGTGTTGTTTTTACAAGGTGGTGCATCGCTACAATTCTCTGCGATTCCATTGAATTTATTAGGTAAAAATAACCAAGCTGACTATATTCACACCGGTATTTGGTCAGAAAAAGCGCTCAAAGAAGCCAAGCGTTATGGCGACATCAACGTGGTTGAAGCGGGTATTAAAGATCAAGATGGCAAGCTCGCCATTTCTGAACCAAGCACTTGGAATTTATCAAAAGATGCCGCTTATGTGCATTATGCTGATAACGAAACGATTGGTGGTTTGCAATTTAACCATATTCCTGAAACCGATACACCATTGGTGGCTGATTTATCATCAAGCATTTTATCTGCACCGATTGATGTGACCAAATTCGGTTTAATCTATGCAGGCGCGCAAAAAAATATTGGTCCTGCTGGCTTAACTTTAGTGATCATTCGTGATGATTTACTTGATCAAGCGATGGACAGTATTCCAAGCATTTTAAAATATTCAGATCAAGCCAAAAATGATTCGATGGTGAATACGCCATCAACCTATGCATGGTACTTATCAGGCTTGGTGTTTGAATGGTTACTTGAACAAGGCGGCGTAGATGCAATCTATAAAGCGAACCTTGCTAAAGCCGAATTACTCTATGGTTATATTGATGCCAGTGATTTTTATGCCAATCCAATTGCCAAAGAATATCGCTCAATCATGAACGTACCATTTACGTTGGCAAAACCTGAGCTTGAAAAACAGTTCCTCAAAGAAGCTGAAGAAAATCACTTGTTGAACCTTGCCGGTCACCGTTCGGTTGGTGGTATGCGTGCAAGTATTTATAATGCTGTACCATTAGAAGGCGTGCAAGCTTTGGTCAACTTTATGGATGACTTTGCTAAACGCAATGCTTAAAGCGTAAAATCAAAAAAGCCCAAGTTTAAACTTGGGCTTTTTTTATGCGGTGTGTTGTAAATTGACTTGTAGCCAAATATTACCGCGAATATATTGTCCTACATTAAAATCTGCATACTTTGGATCACGGGTGGCAACGCGCACTAAAGTCGCTTCAGCATTATCTTCACGTAACAAGGTCACATCATACAAAGTATAGTCTTGCTGCATAAATTGCATTTGGGTTTTGCCCACCACTTGACCTTGGAACCATGCTTCGTCTTCTTGGCCTAAAGTTTCGCCATATAAATAAGCCACCATCTGAGAAAAATCAACCGTGACAGGTTCACGATCTTGCTCAGACTGAGGCTGCCACGCATCAATTTGTTCTTGCAAATTAGGCGGTGCGACACCGTCATTGGCGGCTAAAATATCATTTAAAGCACGATGATGTTTAATCGATGCAGGATCATCGACCACCAATTGTTCATGTTCACCTACGGCTTCTAATACATAGGCCCATGCGTTTAGCTCACCGCTATAAGCTTGTTGTTGCTGATAACGGTGATGATTCACGCTATATAAATTATCAAAGGCATAGACAATATTATTGTTGCCTAAATTTAAACGTAGTACAGCTTGGGTGTTGGTCTTACAAGTAATAATACGCTCAATTTGGGCACGAATTTTGTAAGGACTTGGAAAACTTGGAAAGGCAGTTTTGACTTTTTTAGGACGATGATTTTCAACATCAATCACTTGGTTAATTAGAACAGAAGATTGTTTTGGGCCTTGAATGAGCCATGTATTTTCATCCATATCACACTCTTGCATGCATAGACCCATCGGCATGACTGGTGCATCAAGTGCCAGCCCTAACCATGCAGGTACATCGTCGCTTGGATTTTCGGTGAGTAAATTCCAATGCTCAACGTGGCTACCGAAGTTTTGATCTTCAATGGTGATCATTTCTGGTCTATTTTGATTTTTCATATGCACAATAGAACTTTGAGTGGTTTAAATGATTTAATCGAGGATGATTTGGTTTTTTCAAGGGAGCTGAGGTAAATTTAGACAAATAAAATCTAAAAGTGATAAAACCTGATCTCGAGCTAAAATAAAGATCAACCACAATTGATGAAAGATTATTGCTACACTTGGTTTTGTTTTTAAGTAAAAAGGTATTTAAGTTGCTGCCATTTAAACTGTGGGTCGACGCAGATGCATTGCCTAAAATTTTGCGTGACGTGATTATTCGTGCATCTGACCGCCACCAATTAGAAGTGACTTTTGTGGCCAATCAAAATGTGGGCATTCGACCTTCGGTGCGTATCAATTCAATTCAGGTGATGAGTGGTGCCGACCAAGCCGATCAAGAAATTTTAGATCGGATGCAACCGAATGATATTGTGATGACCCAAGACATTCCACTTGCAGCACAAGTGATTGAAAAAGGAGGAATTGCCATTCATCCGCGTGGTGAAATTTATACCACTGCCAATGTCAAAGCACGCCTACATTTACGTGACTTTATGGATACTTTAAGAGGTGCTGGGGTACAAACGGGTGGGCCACCGCCTTTATCTGAGCGTGATAAACGTGAATTTTCCAATAGCTTAGAACAAACCATTTTTAAGCAAAAACGTAAGACTGCCTAAATGTTACCTTTAAGCAAAACCAATATTGTGCTGACCTATGCTTTATTGGTCTTTATTTGGTCGACCACGCCCTTAGCAATTGTCTGGAGTGTCGATGATTTACATGCCTTGTGGGCGCTGGTGCTGCGCTTTTTTATTGCCTTGCCTTTAGCTATTGGATTAATGCTGATTTTAAGGCAGCATTTTCCAATGAGCAAAACGGCATGGCACAGTTATTTGGCAGGTGCTTTTAGTTTAATTGGCTCACAGTTTTTTACTTATGTGGCCACCTCTTATTTAAGTTCTGGCATGATTGCTTTGATGTTTGGCTTAGCACCGATTATGGCAGGTTTAATTGGCTGGTTGGTGTTTGGGCAAAAACTGCATTATCTGCAATGGTTAGGGATGTTAATTGCAGTCATGGGTTTGGGTTTAATTTGTTTTGCAGGTGAGCAAGCCAGTGTTAACCCAGTGGGTATTGGCTTGATGCTACTCAGTGTTTTAAGTTATGCCGCGTCTATTTTTTGGGTCAAAAAGGTCAATGCCCATGTTGCACCTGTAGCACAGGCCACTGGTTCAATTTTTGTATCTACCTTGCTTGCCATCTGTATTTTACCGTTTATTTGGCAGTATCTACCCACCCAATTGCCCAGCTTAAAAAGCTTTAGTGCTTTATTATATACCGTGATTATGGCCTCACTAATTGCCATGTTTTGCTACTTTAAATTGGTGAAAAATGTTCAAGCCACCACTTTGTCTTTAACCACCGTGATGACCCCCATGTTGGCAATTTTTTTAGGAGCATGGCTCAATCAAGAGAAATTATCACTGATGGTATTTGTGGGGGCATTGGTGTTGCTATTGGGTTTAGCCGTGTATTTTTACCGTGATTTTAAAGCCAGTCGTAATTTAGAGCGTAAAATTCACTAAATGCCGCCGTGTTGTTCAATACACTGGGCCAGTTTGGCTCGGTCGCTAGGTAAAATAGTGACAAAATATGCGCCATTGCGGTACTGGCCATTGTCTTGCAATTCGCTATAGACCACTTGGGCTGTGGCAGCAATGTGAAAGAAATTCTCAGCATGGCTTAAGGTCAAGTGCAGATAACTGCCTTTGCTAATTTTTTCACGACTATAAAAACTTAAACCAGTTCCTGAAAAATTAACCTGTTCAGATTCAGGTAACATGCTTTGTACAATAGAATCGTATAATGCCCCTGTAAATAAGTTTAACTTTTGATTGAATAAGGATAAGATTTTAGCAACATGTTGATCTTTTTCAGTGAGTTTGCTGAGTTCAGCATTTAAAGCATGATCACACTGATCCAATTCTGCCTGCAGTAAAAAATAACGCGGTAAAATGAAATTGGCAGCGTATGGATCATCTAAAGCTGCAGCCTCACAAATCAGCTGATAATTTATTCTTAAAGCGGCATCAATACGAGACATTACACGACGTTCATTGCTTTCGTGTTGAGGCTGAATGTTTTCCATGATTATTACCTCGGATTAGATGGTATGTTTAAACCAATCTCGCTGTATATAGGGTTGAGATATACTCGCGCACGGCGAAGTAACCACTTTATTTCCTTTATTGCACTGGTCTCAATGATCGGTTTAACCCTTGGGGTGGCCGTATTGATTACAGTACTGTCCGTCATGAACGGTTTTGACCGTGAACTTAAAAATCGTGTTTTAGGCATGGTGCCACAGGCCACGGTCTCTTCGACACAAATTTTAACAGATTGGCCTGAACTTGCCAAAAAAGTTGAGCAAAATCCGCATGTCGTTGGGGCAGCACCGTTTACCCAATTACAAGGCATGCTCACAGCCCAAGGTCAAGTGTCTGGCATTATGGTCACAGGGATTGAACCGGAGTACGAGCGTAAAGTTTCCATTATTCAAGACCATATGGTGGCGGGTAATCTAGATGACTTAAAAAAAGGTGAGTTTGGTATTGTTTTAGGCAAACAAATGACCGATGCCTTAGGCCTGGGTGTAGGTGATAGCATTACACTGGTATTGCCTGAGGCAACCCCATCACCGGCAGGTGTGGTACCACGTTTTAAACGCTTTAAAATTGTCGGTATTTTTAGTATTGGTGCTGAAGTCGACTCTATGATGGGTTATATCGCACTTTATGATGCATCCACTTTGTTGCGTTTACCCGATGGGGCACAAGGGGTACGTATGAAGCTCGATGATATTTTTGCAGCACCTCAAGTGGCCAATGAAATTGTCTTGGATTTACCGGGCAACTTCTATGCTTCAGATTGGACCTATACCCACGGTAACTTATTTAGCGCCATTCAAATGGAAAAGGCCATGGTCAGCCTGTTGCTATTTTTAATTGTCTTGGTGGCTGCATTTAATATTGTCTCAAGTTTGGTGATGGTTGTGACCGACAAAAAAGCCGATATTGCCATTTTAAGAACTTTAGGTGCCTCACCAAGTATCATTACCAAAATTTTTATGGTGCAAGGTACGGTTATTGGTGTGATTGGTACCGTAGCAGGGGCAATTTTAGGCGTGGTGTTTGCCTCAAGTATTAGTGGATTGATGGGCTGGTTAAACAATACCTTAGGTTTAAATCTATTTGATGCTTACTTTATCAACTACTTACCTTCGCATTTACGTTGGCAAGATGTGGTAGTCATTGTAAGTTTATCGTTATTGTTAAGCTTCTTGGCCACGATTTATCCGGCTTTACGTGCTGCAAAAATCCAACCTGCTGAGGCGTTACGCTATGAGTAATTTTGTATTAGAAGCGCGCCATATCAATAAGACCTTTAATGATGGCAAAAACCATGTTGAGGTGATTCAAGATTTATCGCTTGGTGTAAAAGCTGGTGAGTTTGTGTCTATTGTAGGATCGAGTGGTTCGGGTAAAAGTACGTTATTACATGTGTTGGGTGGCTTAGATGCACCCACACGTGGGGAAGTGTATTTACAAGGACAGCGCTTTGATCATTTAGGTGAAGCTGAACGTGGTTTTTTGCGTAATCAGCATTTAGGCTTTGTTTATCAATTTCATCATTTGCTGCCTGAATTTACTGCGCTTGAAAACGTGGCTATGCCATTAATGCTGCGTAAAGGCACCCATTACAAACAAGTTAAGCAACAAGCTGAATATCTACTTGAGCGGGTGGGTTTGTCGCATCGTTTGACGCATCAACCGGGTGAGTTATCGGGCGGTGAGCGACAACGTGTGGCCATGGCGCGGGCACTGGTGACTCAACCGGCTTTAATGCTTGCTGATGAACCTACCGGTAATTTAGACCGTAAAACCGCAGTGAAAATTTTTGAATTGCTCAGCGACTTACGCCGTGAATTTAATATGGGTATGTTGATTGTGACCCATGATGAAGCGCTGGCTCAAGCTGCCGATTCAATTTTGCATATGCAAGATGGTGTGTGGGTCAATTAATTACCCTTGATCTGTTTTTCATTGAAGCCCACGATTGTGGGCTTTATGCTATTTAAAAGATCACAATGGATGTTGGATCATGCGCCAAGGACTCGCGTTGGCATGGTTGTTGGGTATTGCATTCATGGGACAGTCTTGGGCGCTGTTTCCAAGGCTGAGTTTGGCTTTTGCACTTGTGATTATGTTCATAGTAGCTGTGCAAATATCTCTACAGGCCCTCTTACAGCATCCCATTTTAAAATTACTGAATGGCTTGGTTGCGGCGGTCTTGGTGGTAGTTTTAGGTTATAGCTATGCCCAACAGCAACTCCAGCAACGTCTTGATCTGAAGCAAACCCATATTGTAGCAGCCGACGTCATTGTCTATGTAGATCGTTTAAATCAGCCCAATCCTCGTAGTGTCACACAACAAGTCACCGTCTTAAATGCGCGTGCTGAACCTGTGCAATGGTTAACCTCAACGCCACTTAATGAGCGTACGCAACAACCCAAAACCGAAATTTTGCAATTAGGTGAATATTATCGTGTTACAGGGCAAGTTCGCCCAGCACATGGCTATGCCACCCAAGGTGCATTCGATCAAGAAAAGTGGTATGTGCAGCAAAATATCATGGCTTTTTTGCGTATCGAGCAAGTAGAAAAACTCTCTAGTGCAGACATTGCCGCATTGGCTTATCGGCCAAGCTTTTGGGTGAAATTACGAGTAGCTGTGGATCAACAGCGTTTGGCAGTACGTGACTATGTGCAACAGCAATCTTTACAGCAACATGGGTTATTGTTGGGTTTACTGACCGGAGATCGTAGTGGTTTAGACGATCAAACCGAGGCTGATTTTCAGCGTTTTGGTCTGAGTCATTTATTGGCTATTTCAGGTCCACATGTATTAATTTTTGCGGCAATGGTGTGTTTTGTTTTGCAACGGTTATTAACGCGTTATCGAGCTAACATGTATCTAAAATGGCCCAAACAATATGTACTAATTGTGCCTTTTTTGCTGTGTGTGGCCATTTATACCGCTTGTGTAGGCTTTGAAATTCCGGCATTACGTACGCTACTGATTTGCAGCTTAACCTGTGCCTTTATGCTGCTACGCCAGTCCTTACAGCCATTCACTTTGTTGCTCTATAGCGCTGCTATTTTATTGTTATTTGATCCGTTTAGTGTCTTATCGGCGGCGTTTTGGCTGTCGTATGGTGCCTGCTTTATTTTGCTGAGAATTTACCAAACCATACAGTCACAAGATCAAAGGGTGGTGAGTCGTCGTCAACAGCTGCTACACAATATTAAATTGTTTATTGAATCGCAATGGAAAATTTTTATTGCTCTATTACCGCTGATGCTGATTTTCTTTAAACAAGTGGCGTGGATCAGTCCTTTAAGCAATTTAATTGCGATTCCGTATTTGGGACTTGTGGTGGTGCCACTGGATATTCTGGCAGGTTTGGCTTGGCTGTTTTTTGAGCCTTTAGGCTTGTTGTTGTGGAAAATCAATGATCAATTATTGCAGCTGTTACTTGGCTGTCTTCACCTGCTTGACCATCTTTTAAACCCCAGCTTAGTGCCTTGGGCAATGAATACATGGCAATTGGCTGCATTGATTTTGGCCTTGCTGTTGTTATTTTTACCACGCGGTATTGTGCCAAAAACTTGGAGCATACTGGCGGTATTACCACTCTTTTTTTATGACTCAACCCGGCAAGGTTTTGAGTTACATGTATTAGATGTCGGTCAAGGTCAAGCGATTTTAATTCGGGATCAAGGACAAAGTTTGATGGTGGATGTCGGCGGCAGTATGGATGAAGGCCGTTTTAGTATTGGTGAAAACGTGATTTTTCCATTTTTAATGCATCAAGGCATTCAAGATTTAGATCAGTTGGTGCTTAGCCATTTAGATCAAGACCATAGTGGCGCATATCCGGTATTAAGTCAGAAAATTGCCATCAAGCAGCTCATCAGTAATGAACAACCAAAGCATCCGCCGTTGGCGGTTGACTATTGTTATGCTGGGAAAAGTTGGCAATGGCAACGGGTCAAATTTGAAGTGTTATCACCGCATAAGGCCATGTTGGCAGCTGCTGAAAAGGCAAGAAATGAAACCTCCTGTGTACTGTATGTGACTTACTTAGGAGAGCCTAACAAGCATTTTTTATTGATGGGAGATGCCGGATGGCCCACAGAACATCAATTATTGCTTAATCATCCGCATCTTAAAGTAGATGTCTTGGTGCTTGGACATCATGGCAGTAAAAACAGTTCAGCTTATGATTTTTTAGCGCATTATAAACCCAAGCTGGTGTTGGCCTCAGCAGGTTTTGCCAACCGTTATGGACACCCAAGCCAAGAGCTGTATGCACGTGTTGAGGCATTAAATCTGCCACTACTCACCACCATTGATCAAGGCAGTGTACAGTTTAAGATTGATCAACAGCATCAGCTTTGGCTGCATGCTCAGCGGCATGAGCGGCTCTGGTTACAGCGCGAAGGTCTGCAATCCGCGATAAAGCCTCAGCTGTTGGAACATTATATAAACCATTCAAAGCAGGGTTGGCCTTAAAACGTTTATAGCTCCAATGATAATGTTCAGGATAACGGGCAATTAAATCTTCAATGGCTTGATGAATCACTTGGGTACCTTGATTGGCTGTACCTTGATAGATCGCGTCATCAATGGCTTCAATGTGCATATCAAAACCATCAGTGATATTACGTATCGCGTACAATAAAATGGCTTTGGCTTTGGTTTTTTGAATCAGTTTGGCACTTAAGTTACTTGATGCCAAAGGCACACCAAAATATGGCACCATATCACCACCAACATTGGGGGTATGATCGGGCAAAATCACGGTAGTGCCGCCTTGTTTTAAGGCTTTAAAAATTTGTCGTACCCCTGATTCATCGGTTGGAACTAAGTTTGCTTGTTCACGGCTACGCGCATTACGCACAAATTGATCGGCAGCAGGATTTTTCACAGGCTTATACATAATGGTCATTTGGGTATATTGTGCCAGCCATGCATTCATGACTTCCCACGTACCAAAGTGTGGAACTACCAGTACAATGCCTTGTTGTGCAGCCAAAGCCTCATCTAAAATTTCTTTGCCATAAATATTGTGAATACGGCTGATATTTTTTTCATTGCTCGCACCCCAAATACTAAAGAACTCAAAATATGAACACAGTTCATTTTGAATGGCAGTTCGGCAAATGCGTTCGCGCTCGGCTTCGGGTAAATCTGGAAAAGCGATGTTCAAATTGAGGCGAATGGTATTTGAGGTTTTAGAAATTTTTAAATGATTGACTAAACCTGCCAACATTTTGGCAACAAAACGGGATAACTGTATCGGCTGACGGCTGACCAAGTTCAGCAAGCGATAGGTTGAATTTTGTTTAGTAGGCATGGTGATCGCGTGGGCAGATGCAGCAACAGAAGAAAATTATTATAGGCGAAAATGTTGTGTTTAGACAGCAAGGTGAAAATCATTGTATATAATGATGACAATTTAAATTACGTTGGGTCGTTTTTATGTCTGATTGGCCACCAAAACCACAAGATGAAACACGTGGGCAACCCCTTCAGCCGACAGGGCAAGAATGGAAACTCTTAGAAAAGGCAGTATTGGCTTCAGTAGAAGAGCAACGTCGTGCTCGTCGTTGGGGTATTTTCTTTAAATGCCTGACTTTCGCTTATATTTTATTTGTGTTGTTGGCTTTAGGCAAAGGTTGTTCAACAGCCAGCAAAACCGAGGGAGTCGCTGGTAGTACCTCTGCACATATTGCTGTGGTCGATGTGATTGGTACAATTAGTGCAGATAAACAAAGCGTCAATAGCGAAAACACCATTAAAGCCTTAAATAAAGCCTTTGCTAATAGCCAAGCCAAAGCGGTGGTGTTAAATATTAATTCACCGGGTGGTTCACCAGTACAATCGGATGAAATTTGGCAAGAAATTCGCTATTTAAAACAAAAGCATAACGATAAAAAGCTCTATGCAGTGATTGGTGATACCGGTGCATCGGGTGCCTACTATATTGCTTCTGCTGCGGACCAAATTATTGTCAATCCATCAAGTTTAGTGGGTTCAATTGGCGTGATCATGCCCAATTATGGCATTAACGGTTTAATGCAAAAGTTAGGGGTACAAGATCGCACCATGACCGCAGGTGACAATAAAGCCTTGCTGTCTATGACCCAACCGATTGATCCTGCTCAACAAGCGCATGTACAAGGTGTACTTGATAATGTACATGGTCACTTTATTCAAGCAGTAAAAGATGGGCGAGGCACTAAGCTTAAATCCAATGACCCTGCAATTTTCTCAGGTTTATTTTGGACAGGTGAGCAGGCAGTTCAATTGGGTATTGCAGATCGCGTAGGTAGCATGTACACGCTGAAACGTGAACTAAAATTGGACAAAACTGTTAATTACACCATTGAGCATAATCCATTAGATTCAATTTTAGGACGAATGGGCAGCGAAATTGGGCAAGGTGTGGCATCATCTATCCAACAACAATTGCAAACACAACAAGATCCAAAATTACAATGAAACCAATAATTCATTTCGCGCATGCCAATGGTGTACCCAGCC
The DNA here is from genome assembly GCF_947626835.1 of uncultured Acinetobacter sp. Lineage (GTDB taxonomy): Bacteria > Pseudomonadota > Gammaproteobacteria > Pseudomonadales > Moraxellaceae > Acinetobacter. The sequence goes on from NZ_CANQTS010000001.1 coordinate 128,003, forward strand.
GAGTCTATCAAAAGCTCTTTGATTTGTTATCAGATGAATACGATGTCATCTATACCGAAGCATTAGGCACAGATAAACGCTATCCGATTGATGAAGGATGGCGTAGTCTAACCCAACAAGTGATTGACAGTATTGTGCGTCAAGCCGCAGGCCGACCTGTGATTGGTTTAGGGCATTCTTTAGGTGCACTATTGACCTTGCAAGCCTCGTATGCGCGACCTGAATTATTTAATCAAGTGATTTTGCTCGATCCACCATTGTTGGTTGGTAAAGCCGCTTTTGCCTTAGATGTAGCCAAGCGATTGCAACCCAAAAAAATTGATCAATTGAGTCCTGCGGGTTTATCCAAAAAACGCCGTGATCATTGGGACAGTCGTGAGCAGGCAGCCGCAAGTTTACGTCCTAAAGGCTTTTATAAAGATTTTGATGAAGACTGTTTTCAAGCTTATATACAGCATGCTTTAAGCGATGAGCCTGTGCGTGGTGGGGTGACCTTAAGCATTCCTAAAATGGATGAGGTGAATATTTTTAGAACCAATCCATCAAGTTATTGGCAGCCGACACCACAGCCCAGTCTGGCAACGCATTTGGTAGTGGGGGAAAATAGCATTTTTAATGAAAAAGGCTTTCCACAGCTGATTCAAAAAAAATTAGGCATTCCGTATAGTGTGTTTAAAGGCGGACATATGTTTCCGCTTGAACATCCTGTTGAGGTAGTCGATTTTATTAAAAGGCTGATTTAGCCATAAAAAAACGCAGCCTAGGCTGCGTTTTTTTATGCTTAAATTTTGGTAAATTGTACAGGTTCAGTCAATGGCTGACCACGATACAAAACACCTTGCTGCGTATGAACCAAAGTGCCATTGCAAATCCATTCTGCCACTTGTGGGTAGATGAGATGCTCAAGGACATGCACACGCTTGGCTAGACTGTCTTCGTCATCATGCTGATGTACACGCAGCACACCTTGCGCGAGGGCTTGACCTGCATCCAGTTCTGCGGTGACATAATGTACCGTACAGCCATGATAGGCATCCCCTGTGCGTAACACACGTTGATGGGTATGCATACCTTTATAAACTGGCAATAGCGATGGATGAATGTTAATCATTTTTCCATGCCATTGCGCGACAAAACCAGGCGTTAAAATGCGCATAAAGCCGGCTAAAATCACCAAATCTACATCCCAATCTAAAAGCTGCTGATGCATGGCTGCATCAAAAAGCTCACGTGTTGGGTAGTGTTTATGTTCAATGACTGCCGTAGCAATATTGGCATTTTGAGCACGTTGAAGTGCATATGCTGCAGGCTTGTTGGAAATCACCCCAACAATTTGCCCTGATAGATTGGCATCCATCAAGGCTTGCAGGTTTGAACCACTGCCTGAAACTAAAACGGCAATTTTAATCATTACAATTTAAGCAAAAATTACGCGAATTTTTTCGTCTGCGCCTGCAACTGATTCAGCATTGTCTATAATTGAACCCATCGCCCATGCTTTTTCGCCAAGGCCATTTAATAATTCAACAGTTTGCTCTGCATCATTTGCGTCAACCACAAGTACCATGCCCACGCCACAGTTGAATGTGCGGTACATTTCAAATTGTTCTACGCCGCCTTCACGTTGTAGTAATTTGAACAATTCAGGCCATTCCCATGAGCCTTCATTTACAATGGCTTGAGCACCATTTGGTAATACGCGTGGTAAGTTACCTGGTAAACCGCCACCTGTGATGTGTGCCATCGCATGTACGTCTACAGTTTTGAGCAATTCAAGGATTGGTTTAACGTAAATACGTGTTGGTTCCATCGCAGCATCTGCCAATGGACGACCGTCAACCAATTGGTTTAAGTCAACATTTTTCACGTCTAAAATTTTACGAAGTAAAGAGTAACCGTTTGAATGTGCACCACTTGATGCTACACCAATTAACACGTCACCGGCTTTTACTTTAGAGCCATCAATAATTTTGCTTTGTTCAACCACACCCACACAGAAACCTGCAAGGTCGTAGTCTTCACCTTCATACATGCCTGGCATTTCAGCAGTTTCACCGCCAACCAATGCACAGCCTGCAAGTTCACAACCCGCACCAATGCCGGTCACCACATTGGCAGCAACGTCCACATTTAGGTGACCTGTTGCATAGTAATCGAGGAAGAATAACGGCTCAGCACCGCAGACAAGAAGGTCATTTACACACATTGCCACCAAGTCCTGACCAATGGTGTCATGACGGTTTAAGTTGAGTGCCAAACGTAATTTTGTACCAACACCATCTGTGCCTGATACGAGAACAGGTTCTTCATAACCTTTAGGAATTTTACAAAGTGCGCCGAAGCCACCAAGGCCTCCCATCACTTCTGGACGTGATGTGCGTTTTGCGACTGATTTGATACGATCGACTAACGCGTCGCCCGCTTCAATGTCGACACCTGCGTCTTTGTAGCTTAAACCGGTGTTTGGGGTAGAAGTTGAGTTGCTCATAATTGAAGTCTCCGCATTCGCGCGGCGATTATAACCTGAATATACGAAACTCTTATGTTATTTATGACCTAAAATGCTATCTTTATTAAAATATTTTACGTTTCATAAGCGATAACAAGGAAAAAGGCGAAATTATGGGTGACAAAACCTTGCGTCGTATCTTTATATTGGCAGGCATCGCGCTCTTCGTTTGGATTTTATATTTATTAAAGCCTGTAGTCATCCCGTTTGTGGGTGCGTTCTTAATTGCATATTTATTTAGTCCCTTAGTCGATAAACTTCACCATTATGGTTTACCAAGATGGTTGTCGATTACCTGCGTATTTGTAGGGATCGCTGTGTTTATGACACTTGCAATTTGGTACTTGGTGCCGCTGATTTGGGAGCAGTTAAAGTACGCAAGAGACAGTATTCCTGCAGGGATTCATTGGATTAATTATACTTTGTTGCCTTGGGTGTCAGACACCTTTAATGTCGATCAAATGGAAATTGATACGCAACAATTTTCAACGGTCATCATGGATTATGTGCAAACCAATTATAGTGCCGACAGTGTACAAGTTATGGCCATGCGTTTGGCACAATCAGGCTTAAACTTTATTCAGATTGGCGGCACAGTGGTGTTAATCCCAATCATTGCCTTTTATTTTTTACTCGATTGGGAACGTATGCTTGATGGTTTACGTCGCCTCATTCCACGCCGCTATGAACAAGGTACCTTACATGTGGTTGGCGAATGCCATAGCGTTTTGGGTGCGTTTGTTAAAGGTCAGCTTTTAGTCATGGTGCTGCTTGGTGTGGTCTATGCAGTCGGCTTACAACTTATTGGTTTAGAGGTGGGTTTAATTATTGGTATGATTGCAGGCCTTGCAAGCATCATTCCTTATTTAGGCTTTGCTGTCGGTATTATTGCTGCGGTGATTGCCAGTCTTTTCCAATTTGGTTTAGATTGGATGCAGTTGGCACTGGTACTAGTAGTGTTTATGGTCGGGCAAGCCATTGAGGGCTATGTGTTACAGCCTTTCTTGTTGGGTGATAAAATTGGTTTGTCGCCAGTGGCTGTGGTGTTTGCAGTATTGGCAGGAGCACAATTGGCCGGTTTCTTAGGGATGTTAATTGCCTTACCGGTTGCAGCAGTGATTGTGGTTTTACTGCGCCATTTACGTGATTTTTATCAAAGTAGCCAGTTGTATCAACACGAGCCGAGCTTGGTGGTTCATAGTCGCCAAGACGGTTCGGTGAATATTTTGACAGAGCAGCTCGATATTCATGTAGAAATGAATGATCCTGAGCTAAAAACACAGCAACTCGATGAAAAATCGAGTAAGATGGATTGACCTGAAAATAACATGTAAGTGAAAAGGCTATACGACCTATATGCGCCAATTGCAACTCGATATTGAACCTCAACTCGACGCTCGAATTAGTGATTTTTCGGGTCCGGGATGGGGCCATGTGATTGATGCAGTCCGCCAGCTTCACGCAGGTTTAATGAGCCGTTTTTATGTTTACGGTGGTGCAGGAACAGGCAAAAGTCATTTACTTTCGGCAATTTGTGACTCTTATTTAGATGTCGGTAAATCTGCGATTCAAGTGTCTTTGTTAGAGCTGTTAGATGCACCCACAGAAGCCATTACCTCACTTGAGCGTTATGATCTAGTTGCGCTTGATGACATAGAAGCGATTAGTGGTGTACCGCATTGGCAAAAAGCCGTTTTTCATTTAATTAACTATAATAATGAAGAAGGCGGGCAATTGGTGTTTTCATCACGTATGGCACCCATCGAACTTAAACTTGAATTGCCTGATTTACAATCGCGTTTAACCCAAGCGGTGAGTGTACGTGTTCCCAATGGCAGCTTATATGCCGACCGCTATGCTTTGGTCAATTCTGTGCTTGACCGGCGTGGTATTCATATAGATCAACAGATTATTGATTATTTACTCAATCATGGACCACATCAGGCTGCGATTTTATTGCAAAGTCTTGAACAATTGATTCAATTACTCAAAGGTGAGAAAACCAAACTCAGTGGTGCCACCTTAAGACAAATTTTTGCCTTGATTGACGAATATCACCAAGAATAAAGAAAGCCTCATTTGAGGCTTTTTTTATGGCGAAGTAGGAAGGGATGTATATTTTAAGATATATTCTTCACGAATTGCATTGCGTGCTTCAGGCGTGGCCTCTGCCAAACGCTGGCCAAGATCACGTCGCTCGGCACTGCTCATTTTTTGCCACACTTCACGCATTTTTTGTTTATCTTGCTCAGGTAACTGGGTAAACCAATCAATACGTTGTTGCAGACTATGGCTTTGTTGTTCGGGTAATTCTTTTAAGCTTTGATAACGTTGGATTGCGGCGAGCTGTTCGGCATCACTCATACTTTCCCAACTGTCCACTTGCGTGTTGGCATCTTGACTAAACAGCCAAAAACGTTCAAAACCGGCAAAACTGCTTTGTAAAAAACCAACAGCACACAGTGCCAAGGCGACTTTTTTAGCTGCCATGTGGACCTCGATCTTCACCCAAAACTAACAACATATCTAAATCTTCCACCATTTGTGGTGAAAGTTTAGGTGAGACTACAGCCTGATTCATCTGTGAGTCGGTCAGGTCATGAGATTGCGGTAAAATAGCAATACCGGTGACCGCCGCTGCCAGTGCAAAACCTGACATTTTCCAAAGACCATAACGAGCGGTCTTTTTTTGTTGAATACGGTCCAAGACCTGATTCATCACTTGAGCCTGATCGTGTGGACGGTGGGCCAAATGGTCGAGTTTGGAAGTGACTTGTTTTAAGTAATCATCATGTTTCATGTTGATGACCCTCCCAGATGTGGATTTAAGTGTGCGAGTGTGGCACGAAGTCCCTGAATCGCACGGTGATAGTGAGTTTTGACACTACCTTCGGAACAATTCATGATGTGCGCAGTGGTTTGAGTATCAAACCCTTCCCAAGCACGCAACATAAAGGCTTGCTGCTGACGCAGTGGCAATTGCTGGATGGCGGCTTGAATTTCCTCAGCAGTGACAGCTTGATCTAGGAACTCGAGTGGGTTGAGTGCGCTTTCATCAACCACATCCTGAACGGCGAGATCTTCATCATCTAAGCTGACTTTTTTAAAAAAAGAAAATGGATGAGCGCGGCGCATTGCACGCCGCCGCCAATCGTGCAATTTATTATTTAAAATGGTGTAAAACAGGGGATACCATTGTTCACTAGGACGATCACTATAGGCGCCGTGTAGCGCAATAAATGCCTCTTGCACCAAATCCATAGCAATACCATGCTGACCTTGGGTGGCGCTTTCCATCATCACCAAAGCACGTCCAGTCACCTCTTGCATAAAAACTTTCAGACGTTGTTCGCTCGTACGTTTTAACATACTTGCATCTTGGCTTTGCGCGTGTTTCGGTGCTACATCCATAGAGATGGAAAATCCTGTCATTGGATCCCCAGCATTATTTCCATTGTCATAGTGTTATAACGTTAGAAATAATGCTTTGGTTGACAATGCAATTATTATTTTTTTAATCAAGTGTAGAGTTTTGACACAAAATACAATTTTAAGTCAAAACATCACAAGCGTTGACGCACCATTTCAAAGAAACAAATTGAACCTGCAATGGCAACGTTTAAAGATTCTTGACCGCCCGGTTGTGGAATGGCAATGGCTTTGGCATGTTCTAAAGCATATTCTGATGCACCTTGACCTTCATTGCCTAAAATCCATACGCAAGGTTGGGTAAGATCTTGTTCATACAGACTGGTTGAGCGATGTGAGCTGGTCACGTAAACCGGAATTTCAAAGCGTGATAACACATCTTCTAAGGCTACATTTTCAAAAGTTTGTAAGCTAAAGTGCGCACCCATACCGGCACGTAACACACGCGGTGACCAAAGCGATGCTGAACCTTTGCTACAAATCACTTGTTTAATGCCGGCTGCTGCCGCAGAGCGCAGCAAAGTACCAGCGTTGCCTGGATCTTGGACATTTTCTAAGATTAAAGTATCTAAAGAAAAATCAAGGCTTAGGCGAGATGTAGGTTGATCAATCACCGCCAAACACGGCAAGGTAGTACCCAGTGTACTTAAATCACGATACAAGCTCTCTGCAATCACAAACACCGAACCTTGATATAGATCCAAAATATCGCAGATTTCAGGATGAGTCAGTGATTTTTCCGTGGTGAAAATTGAATTAATTTTCTTGTCTTGTTCAAGCCAAGCTTGGCACAAATGCGTCCCTTCAAGCACAGTTTGACCTTGCTTTTTACGGTAGCTGTTTTGTTCAATTAAGGCACGTAAATGCTTAATCTTTGGATTATCTTTTGATTCTAAAAAAATAACAGACATGGGAGAGGCTCATGCCCATAAGCCACATGACTTACGGGCAATAAAAAAATTAGTGGTAGCTGGTAACAAGATCAACTTCATGTTTTGAACCAATAATCACCGGTACACGTTGGTGTAAGTCATTTGGTTGAATGTCTAAAATACGCACGCGACCTGTGGTTGAAGCACCGCCGGCTTGTTCCATCAGCATACTCATTGGGTTAGCTTCATACATTAAACGTAAACGACCCGCTTTTGCAGGATCTTTTAGGTCATATGGATACATGAAGATACCAGAGCGACATAAAATACGGTGAATATCACCCACCATACACGCCACCCAACGCATGTTAAAGTCTTTTTCACGCGGACCTGTTTTACCTGCCAATAATTCGTCAATATAACGCTGAACTGGTTGTTCCCAGTGGCGTTGATTCGATGCATTGATGGCATACTCTTTGGTATCAGCAGCTACTTGGATGTCTTGTGAGGTCAATAAAAATTCTTGGCTGTCTAAGTCATAGGTAAAGAACACAGTGCCTGCACCAACAGTCAGCGCCATCATGGTTGATGGGCCATATAGCACGTAGCCTGCTGCAACTTGTTGATTACCCGCTTGCATAAAGTCAGCGGCTTGAGTGACTGCATTTTTTGCCGGTAAAATTGAGAAAATCGTGCCGACACACATGTTAATATCAATGTTGCTTGAACCATCTAATGGGTCAAACAAAACTAAATATTCACCATTTTCTTGTGCAGGGGTGAAGTCATCTAATTCTTCAGAGGCCAAACCACCGACATGTGGATGGACTTTTAAAGCATCAATTAAATAATCATTTGAAATCACGTCAAGCTTTTTTTGCTCTTCACCTTGTACGTTTTCATTTTCTGCACTGCCTAAAACGCCTGCTAAAGCGCCTTTTTGTAATAACACATCAATACGTTTACAGGTATTGGCAATGGTGTCGATCACTTGCGCCAGTTGAGGGGTCAAATTGCCACTTTGTTGTTGTAAAAATTGGGAAAGCGTAAGATAGGCCATCGTCGGAAGACTCCACAGTGTGAATAAACACATAGATCATTAGAAAAGTTGAGGGCTATTTTAGAGGAGAACCAACAAAAAGAAAAATTAAACTCGACCTTTTACCGATCTTTTGGGCTTGCAAGTTCATTAAAAACTGCTATGTTGATGAAAAGGATAAAAACATGCTGAGGAGTATCGCAATGAGCACGCAAAAATTTGATGCCACCCCAACGCCGAGTGAAGGGATTAGCTTAGATGAGATTTCAGCTGAGCATATGAAACAAGCATGGCAAGATTATTCAGCCAAACCTGAATATAAAGAGTTTAACAAACATGATTTGATTGAATCTTTACAAGATAAAGCAGACGAGCAACAAAGCTCATAAAAAAAAGCGCTCATAGGAGCGCTTTTTTGTGTTTGCTTATTTCAGTAAAGGTGGCACAGCTTCATAGTTAATTTCAACACGGCGGTTTTCTTTCCATGCTGCTTCATTATGACCCGTCGCCACTGGCATTTCTTTACCATAGCTAACCGCTTCAAGTTGGGTTGGACTCACACCTGTAGTCACTAAAAAGCTTTCAACAGCTTTAGCACGACGTTCGCCCAATGCCATATTGTATTCACGGGTACCGCGTTCATCGGTATGACCTGTGAGTGCAACACGTGAATTGGCATTGGCGATTAAAAATTGTGCATGGGCTTGTAGAGTTTGTAAATCAGTGCTTGAAAGTTCACTGCTGTCATAGTCAAAATGTACCACACGTTTGGCTAAAAAAGCTTTGTTGGCTTCGGTAACACCTTTGGCTGAGGCGCCTGTAAGACTTTGTGCTGCAAGTGCGGCATCTTCGCTTAAGCCTTGGGTATCAACGCTAATGCTTGGGGTATTGTTGCTTAAGCCGCCATCGGTAATGGTGGGTGTCACAGGTTTGCGGTTGGCACAACCCGTCATGATTAAAGCACCGGCCAAAAGTGGTAACATCATCAATTGCATGGTTTTCATGGTTATTTTTCCTTAAATTAAATGAATTTTGATTATTTAGGTGCCCAAGCGGGTTCACGCACTTCACCAACTTCACTTGGTAAGTTCATACGAAAACGTCCATCAAGTGACATAATCGACAATAAGCCACGATTGGCTTCACGCGTGGCATATACCACCATCTGACCATTAGGTGAAAAGCTCGGTGATTCATCCAAACTGGTTGGGGTCAACACATTGGTCACACCACTGTTGATATCTTGAATAGCCACTTTGTAATTGCTACCACTTGGACGATGTACAAGGGCAATTTTTTTACCATCGGCACTTAAACTGCCGCGCGCATTAAATGCACCACGGAAAGTTAAACGTTTGGTATCACCTGAATTAAAATCGTAACGATAAATCTGTGCCGAACCACCACGGTCTGAGGTAAAAATAAAACCTTGACCATCTGGGGTATAGCGTGCTTCGGTATCAATAGCACTGTTATTCGTTAGGCGTTGTAGGCTACGTGAAGCTAAATCCATTTGATAAATTTCAGGATTGCCATGCATAGAGGCGGTAAACAGCATGCTTTTACCATCAGGTGAGAAGCTTGGTGCACCATTTAAACCACGGAAACTGGTGAGCTTTTCACGGCTACCGCTAGAGAGATTTTGTAAGTAAATCGCAGGTCGCTTGCTTTCAAAAGACACATAAGCAATGCCTTTGCCATCGGGCGTCCATGCAGGGGATAAAATCGGATCACGCGAAGTAAGAATGGTTTTAGGTTGCTCGCCATCGGTGTCGGCAATTTGCAAGGTATAACGTTGCTCAGGCGTGGCAGGATTTCGTAATACATAAGCAATACGACCGCTAAAATCACCTGCAATGCCAGTTAACGCTTGGAAAATAGTATCACTGATTAAATGTGCTGCTTGACGAGTACGTGAAGCAGGTACGGTGAGCATTTCATTGAGTAAATAGCTGCCTTTTTCTACATCATACAATTGATAATGAATCGCGATGCTGCCATCGGCATTGGTTTTACTGGAACCTGTGACCACGTAAGGTACACCTGCAGCTTTCCATGCGGCTGCATTGGGTTGATCAATAGCTGCTGTGGCAGGTAAATTTTTAGAGGCACTTGAGAATTTACCAGAACGATTTAAGTCATTTTCAACAATTGGATAAATATTAGAATCACTGTTAAACGGTACAATGGCAATTTTTGGACTTTCTGCCGCAGTTTTGACAATTTCTAAGTGCAGTTGAGCAAAAGTTTGGCTGCTTAAGCCCGCGCCTAAGGCTGCGATCATTGCTAAGCCGAGTAGGTTTTTACGCGTCATATCCTTGGGTCCATTTCAATACGCAAAAGCTTGGAATTTTTGTAAAAATTTTAACAGTTATGATGACAGATATTGAATCAGAAAAAAGCCCTAGGCTTGGTTTTTATTGCACGATTGATGTAAGCAATTTTTTTTTACAGTGCTAGTTTTATTTAAAATAGCACTGTGATCAAGCTTAGTTTGCTGTAAAGCTTGAGGTAAAACTACGTGCTTCACGGCGTGCATCTGGGTCAGATGGCATTGGATAAGGGGCCGCTGCACGTACGGCAGCTTCAATACTGGCTTTTAAATCAGCATTGCTGGCACTAACCACCACAGATTGTACTGATCCATTGTCACTTAAAGTCACGCGTGCTGTTGTTTTTTGCCCTGAAATACCGCTTGGAATATCCCATGCACGGCGGATTTTACTCTCAAAATCACGCTTGGCAGTAGATGCAATTTTTTTGGCTTCGGCCTTTTTAGTGGCAGCTTCTTCTTTGGCTTTTTGCGCAGCAGAAGCTTTAGCCTCGGCATCCGCCTTGGCTTTTGCATCAGCATCTGCTTTGGCTTTTGCAGCGGCATCCGCTTTGGCTTTTGCAGCGGCATCCGCTTTGGCTTTTGCATCAGCATCCGCTTTAGCTTTTGCAGCGGCATCCGCTTTGGCTTTTGCATCAGCATCCGCTTTAGCTTTTGCAGCAGCATCTGCTTTGGCTTTTGCAGCGGCATCTGCTTTGGCTTTTTGAGCAGCATCCGCCGCTTTGGCTTTTTGAGCAGCATCGGCTTTGGCTTTTGCAGCGGCATCGGCTTTGGCTTTGGCTTTTTGAGCAGCATCGGCTTTGGCTTTTGCAGCGGCATCGGCTTTGGCTTTTTGAGCAGCATCCGCTTTGGCTTTTGCAGCAGCATCCGCTTTGGCTTTTTGAGCGGCATCGGCTTTGGCTTTTGCAGCAGCATCCGCTTTAGCTTTTGCATCCGCTTGCGCTTTTTCTGCTGCGGCCTGAGCTTTGGCTTTTTCTGCGGCAGTTGCTTTGGCAGCATCGGCTTGTGCTTTTGCTGCAGCGTTTTGAGCAGCATCTGCTTCAGCTTGGGCTTTGATGCGTGCCGCTTCTGCGGCTTTATTTTGTGCCTCTAAACGTGCCGCTTCTTTAGCTGCTTGTTGTTCAGCAAGTTTGGCTTGCTCAGCAGCTTTGGTTGCATTTAACTGACTGGCACTAGGTGCAGGGGTGGGTACAGGCACGGGAATAATCGGAGCTGCGGCAACAGGATCAGCAGTTTGCGTGATTTGCTTGGCCACTTGCGTATGTGCGGTTTCTGCTTCTTCGACTTCAGCAGGAACAGGCTTTTGAGGAATAGGCTCGGGCACTAAATCTTCGGGACGAATCAACACTGTTTCAAGCGGTTTAGGTGGCTTAAGGGGTTGATTCATGCCCACATACAATAAACCTACAATTGCAAGAATATGTACCCCTGCGGTAAAAGCAAGGGCAATCTTTTTCTGAGCAAAAGGCGGTTTTTCAAACTTTTTCATGGCTTAAGACACCGGCTCGGTGAGCAAGGCCACTTTACTTAAACCTGCATTTTGTAAATGGTGCATTAAGCGAATCACATCCCCATAAGGACGAGACTTTTCGCCATTAATCACCACGGTGAGTTCACTATTTTGTTGTTGCTGTGTGCTTTGTGCTGCTTGCAAGGCAGTTTCAAGTTCATCCAGACTTAAAGCTTGTTCATTGTTGTAATCTTGATATTTCAGTAAATATTGACCGTTTTTATCAAGTGTCACAATCGCAGGTGGCGTATTATTTTCAAGTGGTGTGGCATTGGCTTGTGGTAAATCCACTTGAATGCCACTGGTGATCATGGGCGCTGTGACCATAAAGATCACCAACAATACCAACATCACGTCAATATAGGGCACCACGTTCATATCGCTATTGAGTGGTTTTTTGATGCGGTTAAAACGGCCTGAATGTCGCATTAGGCATCATCCTGTTTTGAACCCACCGATTGTGCTTGTAGCAGCGCCACCATTTCTTCAGCAAATAAAGCACGATCGCCATAAATGCTGTCACTTTGACTGGTAAAGTGGTTAAAGGCCAATACCGCAGGAATGGCAGCAAATAAACCAATTGCGGTGGCAATTAAGGCTTCAGCAATCCCTGGAGCTACAGTCGCTAGGCTGACCTGAGCGACTTCAGATAAACCAATAAAGGCATTCATAATGCCCCACACGGTACCAAATAAACCAATATACGGCGCGACCGAACCAATACTGGCCAAATGGTTTAAACCATGTTCTAAATGACTCTGATCGCGGCTTAAACCGACGCGTAAAATACGTTCAGTGCCATCAATACTTTGCGCTAAGGTAGCTTGGCGTTTTTGTAGTTTTAAAAACTCGCCTTGACCTTGGTAGAACACATCTTCTAAACCAGTACGCTGGGTATTGAGTTGGGCATTGTTATATAGGGTGGAAAGTTCAGCCCCCGACCAGAACATTTTTTGAAAATGTTCATCATCGCGCTGGGCTTTTTTATAGGTCAAATGTAACTTAGCAATCAAATACCAACTGTAGAAGGATGCCAGTAATAACACCAACATCACCAATTGTACCACTGGACTTGCTTGTAAAATAAGATCTGAGATCTGAAGTGAAGATTCGAGTTGTGTTGCCATAGTTACATGTGCCAATTAATTTTTTTTAATGTGTTTCCAAGTGGCGCGCAATTAATTCACGCATTTCCTCTGGAAGTCGGCGCGGCTTCATATTGGCATCAATACATGCCAATTCCACCTCACCTGAAGCTAGCATGATTTCATCACGATAAATATTTTGTTGCAATACAAAAGATGTGGATTTACAAGAAACAACGGTCGCTGTGACGGTAATTAAGTCATCCATTAAGATAGGGCGCATATATTTAAGGGCAATTTTGTGCACCACAAAGTTATAGTCTTTTTGATGCCAGTAATGTTCGATGCCGCAAGCACGCAACCATTCGGTACGGGTGCGCTCCATAAAGCGAATATGATTGGCATGATACACAATGCCACCTGCATCAGTATCTTCAATATAAATACGAATAGGAAATTCAAATTTATTCTGCATATAACGCTTCCATCGATAAAATTGCGAAATGTACTGATCTGTTGGCAGCACATCTCAAATAGGAGGATTTAGATAAAAGGCATTTTAGCAGAATGATAATTTAGTCCTATGGCTGAACTGACCAATTGTAAAAAACAGCAATTGGCAAAAAGTATCTAAAATCAAAGTGCAATACCAAGACCTTAAGCAGCTTACTGTGGCATGTGTTCAAATACCAAAGGTAGATTTAAGCGCGCAGGGGCATGATGCCCATACAGCAGTGCTTTTTGAATTTGTTGATAAAGACTGTGATCTAATGCTTTTAGACCACTACTTTGTGTGATCTGACTATCAATGAGTTGACCTTGGGCATTAAAGGCCAAGCTAAAGCTGATATAGCGAGTTTGCCCATTTAAATCAGCTACTGTGTATTGAAGCTTGGGGAAATATTGCCAAATTTTTGCCGCATCTTGTGGAGCAAGGTCATCGTGTAACTGAATATGCTGACTTTGCTGTGTATATATAGGGCTCGTTAACACAATTGGCAAGGTAATCTGTTGAGGGGTGAGTTTTGGGTTAAAACGAGCGTCTTTGACTTGCGCCATGATTTTTTCATCTAGATATCTTAAGCCTGTACCGTTAAGAATTTCGATGCGTTGAATAAAGCCTTGCTTGTCACGGCTGAGGCGTAAATCTAGACGTCGATTTTGACCTTGTAGTTCTTGATGTTGATAACTTAGATTGGGTTGAATCAGCCAAATGTTGGCATTTAAAGGAGCTTGATTTAATTTAAGCGCCACAGGTAAGGTGGCATACCACCTTTGCCCTTGCGGTTTAAATCTTGCTTGCATAATGTCATGTTGTACTTTTTGATCGAGTTCAATTAAACCAGAGCTGTTTAAGACCTCGGTTTTTAAAATGTCACATGCTGAATTGCCAATGATCTTTAGGCTAAGGTTACGATCTTGATGCGCTAACTCAATATTGGTGTATTGAAGTACGGGTGCTTTTTCCCATTGTGGTTGAGCAATTTCAAGGTCTTTGCTTGGTTGTGCCTGTGCATTGATACAGGCAATGAGCCAGATCAGGCTGACTAAAAATATTTTAATTTTCATGCTTATTCATTAGATGATTTTTTTATGTATGTTAATGAAAATCCATAAAAAATTAAAGTAAATAATTCTCATTATTTTTTTGGATTAAGGTTTGAGGAATCATACTTGAATTTATCTGTTGTTTAAAATGTGTTTGTGTTTATAGGTTATGCCCAATAGCATAGCGGTTTTATATGTTTGCGATTTTAAGAGGGGAAAATGGCAGAACAGGAAAATAAAGAAACTATTGTCTTTTTACCGTGGGTGGTTGAGCCACAGCCATAAACTCAAGCGGTGATTTTACAGCAACCCAGCGAAACACATTTACGTTTAGATGCCACAACAGATAAAACAGCAATTTCTTCTTTTGTAATTGCAACTATCATTGCATTGGCTTTAGCAGGATTGGCAACGTGGCTTGCGTATTGGTATGGACGGAAAAGCTTTGATTTAACTAAACAGTCTTTTGATGCAGTGATGGCACAGATTAAAAGTTCTGAACAACTTATGTTGGAATCAAATATAAATTTTATAAATAAGCAAAATGACCTCAAACTAAAGGAAATAGAACTAATATATAATCAAAAATGGGTTGAGGATTCTCGTGAATTTGCAGCTATTTATTTGAGTAATTTACAGATAATTATGGATGAGTTTAATTTTGCACTGCATATGATTGGTATTGATAAGTTTTCTAAATTGAATTTAGATCATGATAAAAGAGAAAGTAAGTCATATGGCAAACTGGATGATTTATATAAAAACCCTCAATCTAATTCAGTGAAACTCAAACTATTTTTTGACTATAGAAATGACAAAAATCACCAAATTCTTAGTTCGGAAAAAACAGTCATGTTAATGTTAGTAAGACAATTTCAATATTTATTTATAAATGATCAAATTAAATTTGAGAGAGAGTTATCTAATTTAGGGCAATGCATAGAAAAATTACAGCAGGAAATTCTGAATATTATTTTAGAAAAAGATATGGGTGGGAAATAATCCCACCTATCTTATACTTACTTCTATTTCTCTTTCGGTTCAGGTGGTGTCATCCCAAACTGCATATACGCCATATTAGTGGCAATTCGTCCTCGTGCAGTTCGCATCACATAGCCTTGCTGAATCAAATATGGCTCAATCACGTCTTCTAAAGTGCCTGAATCTTCTGCCATCGCTGCTGCTAGGGCTTCTACACCGGCAGGGCCGCCATCAAAACGCTCAAGCAACATACTTAAATAACGGCGGTCTAAAGTATCTAAACCGGATTTATCTACGTTTAGCATATCAAGCGCACGTTGCGCCATGTCTTGATTGACTTCGCCTGTGCCTTTGACTTGGGCATAGTCACGTACCCGACGTAATAAACGGTTGGCAATACGCGGTGTACCACGCGCACGACGGGCAATTTCCATGGCACCCTCATCGGTCATGGGTACATCCATTAAGCTTGCTGAGCGTTTTACAATATGGGTTAAATCTTCAACCGAATAAAACTCCAAACGCTGCACAATACCAAAACGGTCACGTAATGGTGAAGTTAATAAACCGGCACGCGTAGTGGCAGCCACCAAAGTAAATGGAGGCAAATCCAATTTAATAGAACGCGCACCTGGACCTTCACCAATCATAATATCGAGTTGATAATCTTCCATCGCAGGATAGAGAATCTCCTCAATCATCGGCGACAGACGATGAATCTCGTCAATAAATAACACGTCGCCTTCTTCTAAATTGGTCAGCATGGCGGCTAAATCACCAGCACGCTCCAAGACAGGCCCCGAAGTAGATTTTAAACTACCGCCCATTTCACGCGCGATAATATTGGCAAGTGTGGTTTTACCCAAACCGGGTGGACCAAAAATTAAAGTGTGATCGAGCGCCTCGGCACGACCACGCGCCGCACCAATAAAAATCTCCATCTGCTCGCGTACCACAGGCTGACCAATATAGTCGGCAAGTGAGGTGGGGCGGATGGCACGGTCAAAATGATCTTCGGGCTTTTCAGTGCCACTCATGAAACGTTCTTGCATAATCTCAACTTATTTATTCAACGACTTGAGCGCCGCACGGATAATGTCACTGGCTTCGGTGTAATCACCTTTCACCGCGTTAATCAATTTTTGTGCCTCAAGCGGTTTATAACCTAAAGATTGTAAAGCAGCTTCGGCTTCAGCCACAGCCGAATGCGAATCAAACTGAATTTGTGTGGTGGTAGCATTGATGCTGCTTGGTGCAGCCGCTAAGGCTTTAAAACGATCACGCAGTTCAATCATTAAACGCTCAGCGGTTTTTTTACCCACTCCGGGCACTTTAACCAAAGTGTTGACATCTTCATGTTCTACAGTGTGAATCAGCATTTCCACACTTAAGGTAGATAAAATACCAAGTGCCATTTTAGGCCCAACCCCATTGACTTTGAGTAAGGTACGGAAAATGGTTTTATCTTGCTGAGTTAAAAAGCCATACAGTTGTTGCGCATCTTCACGCACCACCAAATGCGTCCATAAAGTGACCTGCTGACCTTTTTGCAGTTGGCAAAAAGTCGACAGCGAAGTATCGACTTCGTAGCCCACACCATTGACATTAAGCACCACGGTTGGGGCTTCTAAGGCAAAGACTTCACCGATTAAACATCCAATCATTTGTTTTGATTCACTCTATTTTGACTGCTTTACATAGTAGACAGGCAGCTTAAAAAAGGCAAAGTTTGCTTAGATTAAACCAACCTTGTTGCCTTGTAGTTGCTGTGCCAATTGATAGGCTTGATGATCCGAAAATTTCGAGATGATATCCAACACTTGCATAATATTGCTGTAATGATGATCGCTAAATTGGGCACCTGCGCGTTGTAACATGGCCATTAAACGCTGTTCCTTAAAATTTAAGGTTTTATGCGGTGTGGTCAGCGGCACAAAAGCATCTAAAATATTTTGCAAACTTTGATGGGCAATAATCTCAAGACCGGCTTTTTGTGGATGTTCAAAAATCTGATCACGGGCCAAGTTTTTTGCCGCTTGAATACCGGGGGCAATATCGGGCGCACAATACTGTAACAGTGAACCTTGTAATTGACCCATTAAAATTTGCTCATGACAACGCGCAAAAGCATTGGACACTTCTTCCACTAAGCGTTTCATCACTCGACCACGTAAGGCTGCAATTTTTTGCTGCCATGTGCTCAACGGCATAGCAAGTTCTTGCGGACGTGGATAGTCACCCAATAGATTTAAGAAAATCGGCTCCACTTGTTCATAACTGAGCATATTTAAAACAATGCCATCTTCTAAATCAATTAAGGCATAGCAAATATCATCAGCCGCTTCTAATAAGTAGGTCAATGGATGACGACAATAATGTAAATTTCCTAATTGAATTAAACCCAACTGTTCAGCAATCTGCTGCAAAATATGTTTCTCTGATTGATAACAACCAAACTTTGCGCGTTGATGGGCAGCCACATCACCTTGTTCTTCAATGGTTTTAGACAACCACGGATATTTTAAATAAGCACCTAAAGTGGCATACGTGAGGCGCATCCCACCATCATCGGGATGATTGTCAATTTTAGTCAATAAGCGTAAGCCTTGTGCATTGCCTTCAAATTGACGCACATCGGCTTGTTCAGCAGGTGAAAGCGCAGTTAAAAAATTGCTATGCGTTGCATCGTCAAACCACTCACGAATGGCATATTCACCGGCATGTCCAAACGGGGGATTACCAATATCATGTGCCAAACAGGCTGCTTGAATAATGGCACCCACATCGGCGGCACTGACCCAAGGCGGTAATTGGTCTTTGATTTTTTCTGCGGTGAGCATGCCTAAGGAACGCCCAATACACGACACTTCAAGCGAGTGGGTTAAACGAGTATGAATCCCATCGTGCTGTGCCATCGGGTGCACTTGGGTTTTACGATTGAGCTGACGAAAACTTTGCGAAAAAATAATCCGATCATAATCTTTATGAAATGGGCTACGGGCTTGTTCAGAACTTTGGGTCTTGCTGCCCATACGTACTGTGGACAGCAACTCTAACCAACGCATTTGTGTCATGCCATCTCGATTTTGTTGTGTTACGGTTGATGTCATCATGCCAAAAAAACTACAGTCTGCCTAGCGCTGTGCGACATAACTTGTCTTGTGGTTAAAATCCAAGCTACGAACTTAAAAACTCAGGTATGCTAAGTACATAACAAGAGCGAGAGAATTTATGAAACGCACATTGATTGCTGCTTTATGTGGGGCTTTGAGTTTAACTGCCTGTAGCCATTTACCTCAGTCAACCCAAGTTACACCACATCAAACAGCCAATACAGCTGCAAGCATGTGGCAGCACCTTGAACAATTTCAAAACATTGCCAAGCAACACGACAATCAACGCAGTGTGGGAAGTTTAGGTGGCCAAGCCAGTGCTGAATATATTTTAAAAATTGCCAAAGCCACGCCTTATAGTGTGCAAATGTTGCCATTTGAAAATCGTGAAAAAACCGTTGGGCAAAATATTGTGGTCGAGATCAAAGGTCAAAACCCCAATAAAGCCATTATAGTGGGCGCGCATTATGATTCAGTCACAACGGGACCCGGTATTAATGATAATGCCTCAGGGGTTGCGGTACTTTTGGCTGTGCTACAACACTATGCTCAACACAATACAGCACCGCCTTATAACATTTACTTGGCATTTTGGGATTCAGAAGAGGTGGGGATTGCTGGCTCGCAATATTTTGCTAAGCAATTGAGCAAACAGCAGTTACAAGGTATTCAAGCCTATATTAATGTGGATATGGTGGGGACTCAAAATCCAACTGCTTTGGTGCTAGATGCCGATAAATCGTCAGTCAATGATTTAGAACAGCAGCTTAAAGCCAGTGGAATGCCACTTAACGATTACACCGCGATGCTAGATGGGCTACGTAGTATTCCAAGCCATCAAGGTGATGCACATTTACAACAGGTCTTAAGCGACTTTTTAAAGCGCAAAAATATTCCAGTTCGCGAAGATGTGTCCACTTTAGTAGCCAGTGACACAGCAGGCTTTTTAGGCAAAGTGCCAGTCGCATCTATCATTTTATTTAATGAACAAATGAAAGGCGACATTTTAGAGTTTGCGCCGTGTTATCACCAAGCGTGTGATGACCTAAGCCAGATTGATCCGGCATCCTTACAGTTGGCTTATGAGGCTATACTGCAACTGATTGATGCAGCACAAACTACACATCTCAACTAATCTGCTAAGCCCAGTCGATTTTTTAAACAAAATCGACGAGGCGTTCTATGAAGTCACTGATTTTAGATGCGCTTTTATTTTTTGGGCTTGGTCTTTTCAATCAATATTTTGCCAAGAATGCCAAAGGGTTGTGGATTTTATGATAATCTGGTCAGCCAAATTCAATTTTTTTGTCTGAAAAATAAAGAATTGTGCTTAAAACTTCTATTAATTTTATGCTTTTCATCTAGCTGATTAGATCAATTCACAGTAGAATGTGACGCTCTCTCAAGTCACATTGTGGCACGGTTTTCGACCTGCCCGTGGAGCCAAAATCAGCATGTTTATCGTTGCCGGTGCACCTGCACACTCTTCTTTTAAGAAAACTCAACTATTATCGCGTTTATCGTCAATTAGTTCTGTTCAATCAATTGAAAGCCAATGGGTTTACCTCTTTGACCAAGCGCTGAGCGAGCAACAACAGCAATCCGCTTTACAGCTTTTAAACGACGGTGAAGCATTTAATTTACGTCAAGCTGCAAGCGACGAAGTTCAAATTCTCGTGACTCCACGTGTCGGCACTATCTCGCCGTGGTCATCTAAAGCGACCGATATTTTCGCCAACTGTAATACGCCGGTTCACCGTTTAGAACGCGGCGTTTTGTTTACTTTAAAAGGTGTAAATTCAGTTTCTGCTGAACTCAAAGCCGTGTTACATGATCGCATGACTGAAAGCGTATTTAATGCGATTGAAGATGCAGCAGCACTGTTTTTAGAAACTGAGCCAAAACCACTCAACTCAATTGATATTTTGGGTCAAGGTAAAGACGCTCTAGTCAAAGCCAACAATGAGTTTGGTTTTGCGTTGTCGATGGAAGAAATTGATTACTTAACTGACGCATTTACTCAAATGGGTCGTAATCCAAACGACATCGAATTGATGATGTTTGCGCAAGCCAACTCTGAGCATTGCCGTCATAAAATCTTCGGTTCTGAGTGGACCATTGATGGTGAAGTACAGCCATTATCATTGTTCCAAATGATTAAAAATACCTATAAAGAATCACCAACAGACGTATTGTCAGCGTATAAAGACAACGCATCGGTGATAGTGGGTTTTGATACACAGCGTTTTTATCCAACGCAAGAAGACAACGGTCAATACGTTTATAAATATAAAAACCAAGCCGCGCATATCTTAATGAAGGTGGAAACCCATAACCATCCAACAGCAATTGCACCATTTGCAGGGGCTGCAACTGGTTCAGGTGGTGAAATCCGTGATGAAGGTGCAACGGGTCGTGGTGGTAAACCAAAAGCAGGTTTAACTGGCTTTACCGTGTCTAACTTAAATATTCCGGGCTTTGAACAGCCATGGGAAGACAACTACGGCAAACCATCTCGTATGGCGTCACCGCTTCAGATCATGATTGATGGTCCTTTAGGTGGTGCTGCGTTTAACAACGAATTTGGTCGTCCGGCACTTAATGGTTACTTCCGTACCTTTGAACAAAACGTCAATGGCGATGTCAAAGGCTTCCATAAGCCAATTATGATTGCCGGTGGTTACGGTAATATCCGTGCCGATCACGTTGAAAAAGATCCGATTTTACCAGGTGACTTACTCATCGTGTTGGGTGGCCCTGCAATGCTGATCGGTCTTGGCGGTGGTGCAGCCTCTTCTGTAGATAGCGGTACCATGGGCGAGAGCTTAGACTTTGCGTCAGTACAACGTGAAAACCCAGAAATGGAACGTCGTTGCCAAGAAGTGATTGATACCTGCTGGCGCATGGAAGACCATAACCCAATCGTATCGGTACATGATGTGGGTGCTGGCGGTGTATCAAACGCAATGCCAGAATTGGTCAATGACCATGAGCTTGGTGCGATTCTTAACTTACGTAAGATTCCATCTTTAGAGCCGGGCATGTCGCCAATGGAAATTTGGTCAAACGAAGCACAAGAGCGTTATGTGCTTGCGATTCGTCCAAGTTCTTTAGCATTATTTGAATCCATTTGTGCCCGTGAGCGTTGCCCATTTGCCGTATTAGGTGAAGCAACAGAAGCGCGTCATTTAACCGTTGAAGATCCACTGTTTGAAAACAAAGCAGTTGATATGCCAATGCAAGTGATGCTCGGTGGTACACCACGTATGAGCCGCTCATACGAATCAATTGAACGTCAAGGCGATGATTTTGATGCTTCTCAAGTCACTGATCTAAAAGATGCCATTTATCGTGTACTGAAAAACCCAACTGTTGCCTCTAAATCGTTCTTAATCACCATTGGTGACCGTTCGATTACAGGTATGGTGGCGCGTGATCAGTTTGTAGGTAAATGGCAAGTTCCAGTGGCTGATGCTGCGGTAACAACGACAAGCTTACAAGGCTTTACTGGCGAAGCAATGGCGATGGGTGAACGTCCACCGGTTGCATTGTTAAACCCAGCTGCTTCTGCACGTTTGTCGGTTGCTGAATCAATTTCAAACATTATGTCGGCTAAGATTGCTAAAATCAGCGACATTAAACTCTCTGCAAACTGGATGGCAGCGGCCGGTCAACCGGGCGAAGACCAAGCTTTATTTGAAGGCGTAAAAGCCATCGGTATGGAAATGTGTCCAGCATTGGGTATTGCTATTCCTGTAGGTAAAGACTCATTGTCTATGCGTACCACATGGAATGATGAAGGCGTTGATAAGTCAGTAACTTCGCCAATGTCAGGTGTGATCACGGCATTTGCACCAGTGACAGACGTGCGTAAAACTTTAACGCCAGAATTGAAAAACTTAGATTCTGTGTTGGTACGTATTGATCTATCAAAAGGTCAATTCCGTCTGGGCGGTTCGATCTTAGCACAAGTGTATAAAGCGATTGGTTCTGTAACACCAGACGTTGATAACTTTGAAGATTTCAAGGCCTTCTTTGCTTTAGTGCAAGATTGGAACGAGCGTGGCCTAATTAAAGCCTATCATGACTTAGGTGATGGTGGTCTATTGGCAACTGTTGCGGAAATGATGTTCGCGTCACGTTTAGGTGTGGCTTTAGAAGATCAAACTGTTGCAAGTCTTTTTGCTGAAGAAATTGGTGCAGTTGTTCAAATTGCTAAAGCCGATTGGGACGCACTCCAAGCTGAAGTGGCTGCATCTATCTTAAAAGATGCAATCCAAGAGATTGGTACAGTCAACACTACAGATCAGTTATCTGTAAACGGCTTAGTGCTTGAGCGCGCTGATTTACAAGTGGCGTGGACTGAAGTATCACATCAAATCCAACGTTTACGTGACAACGTCGAAACTGCCGATCAAGAATTTGCATTAATTAGCGATAAAGACCACAAAGGTTTAATCGCTCAAGCAACCTTTGATCTCAACGAAGAGATTGAAGCACCGTTTATTAATCTACGTCGTCCAAACATGATGATTTTACGTGAACAAGGCGTAAATGGTCATGTGGAAATGGCAGCAGCATTTGATAAAGTGGGCTTTAATACTGTTGACGTGCATATGAGCGATTTACTTGCAGGTCGCATTAGCCTTGATGATTTCGAAGGTTTAGTGGCATGCGGTGGTTTCTCTTACGGTGACGTACTCGGTGCAGGCGGTGGTTGGGCAAAATCGGTATTATTTAACCCGAAATTGCGTGATCAATTTGAGAAATTCTTTAACCGTGATGAGACCTTCTCTTTAGGTATTTGTAACGGTTGCCAAATGTTGTCACAACTTGCGCCACTCATTCCGGGTGCAGACAACTGGCCACGTTTCCACCGTAACACCTCAGAAATGTTTGAAGCACGTGCTGTCAACGTACGTGTAGAAAAATCAAATTCGGTATTGTTACAAGGCATGGAAGGTTCAATTTTACCAATCGCTGTGGCGCATGGTGAAGGGCGTGTAGTGACATCTAGTGACAACCTTGCATCATTAAATGCCAATGAGCAAGTGTTATTACGTTATGTAGATAGCCATGGTAATCCAACCCAACATTACCCAATGAACCCGAATGGTTCACCAGAAGCAATTTCAGGTGTAACGTCACTGGATGGTCGTGCTACGATTATGATGCCGCACCCAGAACGTAACTTCCGTGCCTTACAACACTCTTGGAAACCAGAAGATTGGGATCAAGATGGTGCATGGTTACGTATGTTCCGTAACGCACGTAAATTTATTGGTTAATTGATTTCATCAAGACATTAAAAAAGCCCCGAAAGGGGCTTTTTTTTACTTATAACGCGCGGCATTGACCTTCTTTATCGCCATAAACACGGTTTTGGCCACCAGTCGGTTGGCTACGGTTTTCTTTACACACCAAGTTGCCATCTACGCTATTGCTTTGAACAACCAACTTGCCTGTATTTTTTTCAAGTTCGATGTTGCCATCCACATGGTTATTTTTTAAATCGGCAGCAACACCTTCTTTAAGTTGGATATTGCCATCAATGGTATTACCACTTGCAGTCACTTGTTGAAAGCGACCTTTTGATTCTAAATTACCTTCAACACGCGAATTCATCATCGTTAATGTTGCACCACGTTCAAGCATCACATTACCTTTTACGCTTACTTGGTCTAAACCACAGCTTTTGGTCACTTTAACGTTGTCATCAATCACACGATTTTTTAAGTTGCTATTGCACTGGAAATCAGCAAGAACAGGGGCGCTACAGGCCAATAATAATGCAGTCACAAGAATTTTTTTCATTTTTTAATACCCTTATTGTGTTGATATGGAGTTTAGTCTTTAAGCGACTAAACCTTGGCAAATTAAGGCTTCAATATGACAATAAGATGACTTTGAGTTAATTTATATACTTGAAAATAAGATAAAATTTTAAGATATTTAAAATTTTTATTGCCGAAATAATCAAGTATTAAAAATATGATGTTAATATTTCTTTATACAGAGCGATGAAATAGAGCTATATTTAAACCAATTGGAAAAAAATCATTTTTTATATACAATGGGTAATATAACCACCTTTGGGTGGTTTTTTATTTTTTTAGATTTGTTGTAATTTTTACGTTCTCCCACTGGACTTGGTTTAGATTTTGCTTCTATTCTGATTAAGCGACATGGCTTTTTAAGATAAAACAACAATCAACCCAAAAACAGGATGCTTAAGGACGAGGTGATCACATGGCAAAAACGCTAGCATTTTTAGATAAGGCAAGCCTGCGCCAAAAAGGTTGGAAACTCTTTGCTTTGGTGTTGCTACTACAAGTAGTTTTTATAGCTTTGGCTTATTTTATATATTAAGTTAAGCATTAAAAAACCACCGAAAGGTGGTTTTTTTAATGGGTACTTGCTAAAAATTGCTCTGATATACCCATAAATATAACTCTAATATTTTTTATGAGGGGCAAATGCAACAACATATCTATCATTTTAGTTATGACCATCAAGATGATGCGCTTAGTTCATTAGCGTATTACTATGATGTTGATATTGATGTTTTAAAATTCAAACTTCCACAACTCATTTCATATATTCAATCCCTTAAAGATAAACATCTATATGAGGAAGCAGCTGAAAGTGGAATGCTTCAAACCAACATTGCATTATTTATAAATCCAAACTTTCAAGAAAAAGAGCATTCAATATTAAGAATTAGTTTTTATCACCGCTGTTCAACTGATGGCACAGCAGTATGGTTTAAAGAGGGCTTATTGAATAATGTAGAGGGTATTCAAGCGTATATTAGTAAAGTAAGCGCGTTCATTCCTGAGATTAATACATTAATTGATCAAGATAAAATCATTCGGGTTTCCAAAATAAAATCGATGGATGAAGAAAAAGTTGAGTTAGATGGCATAAATGGTTTTTATCGGTATTCTGATGCTCAACATGTAGAAAATTCGGGATTTAATTTTCCTGAAATTTTTATGAATATGGGCATTTATAAAAAAGTAAGAGAGCAACTAGCATCTAACCTTAAACCCACCATTGTAAAATTTTTTGTTGATCGTGAAATGAATGAAGTAAATCATATTTTAGCGAAATATTGGTATAGTCTTTGGCTTGGAGATGAAGATGTAACAACTATTGGAGCCAATGCAGGTCGAGGAAAAACAATACCTTATCATCATATTCAACAGATTTATTATTTGGAGAGCATATGCTAAAACTGATTTATTACGTGCCTGAAAGCCATTTAGAAATTACCAAAGCCGCTATTTTTACAGCAGGTGCAGGCGGTATTGGTAATTATGAACAATGTGCTTGGCAGGTCTTAGGCACAGGTCAATTTAAACCGGTGAAGGGTGCAAATCCTTTTATTGGTGAATTAGACACTTTAGAACAAGTGCCTGAATGGCGAGTGGAAACCATTGTGCCTCGTGACAAAGCCCGTGCGGTGGCACAGGCCTTGCAGCAAGCACATCCTTATGAAGAGCCTGCTTTTGAGTTTGTACAGCTATTTAATCTGGATAATCTTTAAACTTTTTGAATAAATAAATCACGGTCAAAGCGATATTGTGGGAAAAATACCCCATCTGCTGCACGCTCGCCTGCAGCAATGACCATAATAGGATATTGAGCAGTATTTAAGCCCAAAATTTTACCTACCAAAGGCTCATCAAAACCTTCCATCATACAACTGTCAAAACCATATGCACGTAATGCTAAAACAAAATTTTCACAAGCAAGGGCCGTGGTTTTGGTGGCCCAAAGTTTGGCATCACTGGTATTAAATGCCGAAACAGGCAGTTGTTTGTCAAATTTACGTGCCACACCAAAAGCAAGTTTACGTACATGCCCTAAACTATTGAAGATGCCGGTTTTATAGTTATAGGGAATAAAGGTGTAGTACTGTTTGACGGCTTGTGGCAGCTGTGGCAGTGGAAATTCGTTTAAATTGCGCTTTGCCATGTCATCAATACGGTCGGTTCGTGCTACACAGACAATTAATTCAGCTGCCGTTTTAGCAGCCAATTGCCCTAAACAGGCTTTGACCAATTGCTGTTTTTTTGTAGGGTCTTGCACCACATAAAACGTCCACGGCTGTAAGTTAGACGAATTTGGTGCAAGTAAAGCCAAATCTAAGCAGGCATCTAGTACATCCGCTGGAATGGTTTTTTCGGTAAATTTACGCACCGAACGGCGGCTAGTCAGCACTTTACGGAAATTGTCCACATCAATATCGGTGGGTGCGGCTTCAAAATAACGTTTCTTTTCAGATGAATTTGACATAAATTTTAATCTTCAGTTAATTAAATTGACTAAAATTTGCTGGGCGTTTTTGCATAAAAGCTGAAATCGCCTCGCTCATTTCAGGGGAGGCCACGCGTTGCATAAAAATTTCTGCTTCGTGATCAATGCATTCAAGAATCTGTGCAAGATTATGCTTCATTAACTGCTTGGTTTGTTGCAAAGAAGCCAAAGGAAGAGCTGCAAGTATTTTGGCTTGTTGCTCAGCTTCATTATAAACATCCTTTGAAATAGCATTGATTAAACCCACTTCAAGCGCAGTTTGGCTATTAAACTTTTTTGCAGTGAATAAAAGTTCAGCAGCCTTATGATAACCAGCTTGTTGCACCAAGAGTTGACTTGCTGCACCCTCAGGGGATAAGCCTAAACTCACAAACGGAATTTGAAACAGTGCGCTGTCATCGGCATATGCTAAATCGGCATGTAATAAAATTGTCACACCAATGCCAATTGCTACACCACGAATGGCACAAATCAGCGGTTTAGAAAAACGTGCAGCGGCTTTTAATAAGACAAAGGGTGGGGCATCACCGGCTGGTGTGGTCCGTGGCAGTTGAATAAAAGTTAAAAAATCTTTCATATCATTGCCTGCGGTGAAGTCGCCCTCTGCACCACGGAGAATCACCACGCGTACATCAGGACTTTGATCAGCTTCATTTAAAGCTTGTGCAATATTTAAATATAAATCGCCATATAAAGCATTTTTAGCTTCGGCACGAGCAATGGCAAGGGTTAAAATCCCATCGTGTAAATTTGCTTGTAAATGTGGTTGTGCGTGTTGAATACAGCTTAATGTCATCGTACTATCCTTGCTTTAGATTTTATTAAATGGACGTTGGTCATTATGTCGCACATTTTTATGATCGACACAATAACTTGCGCGATTAAAGTGAAGATATGACAGCATACGCGTTTGACCATCTGGTTTTTATTGGCCGCTTTCAACCTTTTCATTTGGCACATTTGCAAACCGTTGAAATTGCCTTACAACACAGTCAACAAGTGATTTTGGCTTTAGGTTCGGCACAAGCTGAACGTAATCTGAAAAATCCATTTTTAGCTACAGAACGTGAACAGATGATTTTGTCTAATTTTTCTGTTGCCGACCAAGCACGTATTCAATTTGTACATGTGATCGATGTATATAATGATGTGAAATGGGTAAAGTTAGTCAAACAACTGGTTGCAAGTGTTACGCATGCTAATGACAAAATTGGCTTGATTGGTCATTTTAAAGATGAATCATCGTATTATTTACAGCTTTTTCCCGAGTGGGAAATGTTGGAATTGGATAGTTTAGTGGGGTCTATTTCAGCCACGCCTTTACGTGAAGCCTATTATCGTGGGGAGATTCAAACAGAATTTTTCCCGCAAGGCAGTATTCAATTTTTGCAAGAATTTCAAAATAACGAGATATATCGCAAGTTGCAAGACAAATATCAGCAACGAGATATGAGTAACATCTAAAGCTGAGATCAGTTCAAGCGAGTTTTTTAAACATTGATTTTTAAGGTCATAGACAAAAGCAGGCATTCTTATGAATGCCTTTTGGAGTTTTATCCTTGAGCTTGTAGGGCTTTTAAGTCGTCTAAGAGTTGTTCTGCATGTCCTGCGGCTTTTACCTTGCGGTATTCTTTGACCAATTTGCCTTGATGGAAAATAAAGCTTGAGCGTTCAATGCCCATGACTTGTTTGCCGTACATATTTTTTTCTTTAATCACATCAAAGTGTTTACATAATACTTCTTCTTTATCACTGATTAAGTCAATTTTTAACTCTTGTTTAAGGGTGAAGTTTTGATGTGCTTTAACTGAATCACGTGATACACCAAAAATAGTTACACCTAAAGCGTCAAATTGATCTTTGAGACAAGAAAAACTCACTGCTTGTGTGGTACAGCCGGGCGTTGAATCTTTAGGATAAAAATACACGATTAACCATTCACTTGGATGTGTGGCTAAGTTGACTTCACCTTGGGTGGTGGCAAAAGTATGATTTAATAAAGTGCTCATGCTCATCTCGTATAAGTAATAAAATCAAGTGATAAAAAAAGCCTACATAACGTAGGCTTTTGATTCAAGCAGCATTAAGATTTTTTCTGTGCAGCCTGTGCCGCTTGTGCTTCTTGCGTGAGTTTTTGCAATTTGGTCACCAATTGCGGGCCAAAACAAGTTTTTAACTCTTCATTTTGCTTTTTCACAAAGGCTAAAGTCGATGGGCTTTTCTTTTGATTAATGGCACTTTGAATCTGCCATTTTTGGTCGTTGGTCAGCTTACCATCAGCATTGACTGCACACGTACAGTATTTGCTGACTTCTGCAGCAGTTAGTTTTTTGCCTTTGTTGGTTTCTTCTTTACAAACATTCACTAAAGCATTTTTTACGTTGCTGCTTTGATATGCTTTTTGTAATGAGTCTTGTGCTTGCGCTGCTGTTGCAAAAGATGCCACAGCCATCACTGCACCAATAAGAATGTTTGATTTTAAAATTTTCATAGCCTCTACCTTGTTATTACGGTATATAACGTGTTGGATCTGCAACACCTGCATCTATAAAGCCTTGCTTACGTAAACGACAGCTGTCACATGTGCCACAAGCACGTCCTTGGTCATCTGCTTGATAGCAAGATACCGTTTGACTGTAGTCTACGCCATGTTCTACGCCTAAGCGAATAATATTTGCTTTGGATAAATGTAATAAAGGGGTTTCAAATTTGAGTGGTTTGCCTTCCACACCTACCTTGGTGGCAAGACGTGCCATGTTGGCAAAGGCATCAATGAACTCAGGGCGACAATCTGGATAGCCTGAGTAATCCACCGCATTAATCCCAATCACAATGGCTTCGGCGCCAAAGACTTCAGCGGCGGCTAAGGCATAAGACAAGAAAATGGTATTACGCGCAGGTACATAGGTAATGGGAATGCCTTCTTCTTCATGATCAGGCACATCAATACTATGATCAGTTAATGCAGAACCACCTAAATTACCTAAATCAATATTAATGACACGGTGCTCAACGCCCGCTGCTTGAGTTAACACTCTAGCAGCATCAAGTTCGGTGGTTGAGCGCTGCCCATACATAAAGCTCAAGGCAATGCATTCATAACGCGCTTGCGCCCATGCTAAACAAGTCGTTGAGTCGAGGCCGCCAGATAACAACACAATGGCACGAGTGCGCATGTCTATTCTCCAAAAAATGAACTAAAATTAACGACCGGTTTCGTCATTCCACAGTAATTTATGTAACTGTAATTGAAAACGAACAGGGAGACGGTCATCTAAAATCCATTGCGCTAGATCGCGTGCCAATTGCGGCATACGAACAGCACCTTTTTCAACTGCAAACGCAGGCGAGAACCATACCGTACTGACTTTATCTGCCAATTGGTACTGTTCTAGCTGCTGTTTTGACCATTCATAATCTTCACGATTACAAATCACAAATTTTATTTGATCGTGCTGACTCAAATGCTCCAAATTACTCAATAAATTACGTGCCACTTCACCTGAAGTTGGGGTTTTTAAATCTAAGACTTTTGATACGCGTGGATCAACTTTTGACACATCCAAAGCACCACTGGTCTCTAAAGACACTTGGCAACCTAAGTCACTTAAACGCTGCATTAAAGGCAATGCATTTGGCTGAGCCAGTGGTTCACCCCCGGTCACACACACATGCACCGTGCCATAATTTAATGTGGTTTGGATAATGTCATCTAAAGATTGGCGCTCACCGCCTTCAAAAGAGTAAGTGGTATCACAATAGCTGCAACGTAGCGGACAACCAGTTAAGCGAATAAAGACTGTAGGCAAACCTGCACTGTTGGCTTCACCTTGTAATGAATAAAAGATCTCGGTAATGCGTAAACCCGCAGATGGATCAGAAACAGGGATAGCAGAAGATCGAAGCGTATTCATAACAAAATTAACCGAAAAGAAATAATAGGGGTATAAAAATAAAAATCCCTACAACCATAGAAGTTGTAGAGATAGGAAACTTAACTTAAGTTCCGTACGCCAACATTAAAACATTAATCTTCGCGTAATAAATCATTCAAGCTGGTTTTGGCACGCGTCTTGGCATCTACTTTTTTTACGATAATTGCAGCATACAAGCTGTAAGTACCACATTTTGATGGCAAGCTACCCGATACCACCACAGAACCGGCAGGTACACGACCGTAATGGATTTCACCGGTTTCACGATCATAAATTTTAGTAGACTGACCAATGAAAACGCCCATAGAAATCACAGAGCCTTCTTCAACAATCACACCTTCTACAATTTCAGAACGTGCGCCAATAAAGCAATTGTCTTCGATAATGGTTGGATTGGCTTGTAATGGCTCAAGGACGCCACCAATACCGACACCACCTGACAAATGTACATTTTTACCAATTTGTGCACATGAGCCGACAGTCGCCCATGTGTCCACCATTGTGCCTTCATCGACATAAGCGCCAATATTGACATAAGATGGCATGAGCACCACATTTTTGGCTTGGAAAGAGCCTTTACGTGCTACAGCAGGTGGCACGACACGTACACCCGCAGCTTTAAATTGTGCGTCTGTCCAGCCATGAAACTTGGTGTCTACTTTATCATAAAAACGCAAGTCACATGACTCAATTACTTTATTATCGTTTAATTTAAAAGAGAGTAAAACAGCCTTTTTCAACCATTGCTGAACAACCCACTCACCCTCAATTTTTTCAGCAACACGTAGGCTACCATTGTCTAAACCAGCAATTGCCTCTTCAACAGCTTGGCGAACTTCAGTTGGGCAATCAGCTGCGCTAAAATTTGCTATATTTTCAAAGGCTTGTTCAATAATTGTTGAAATTTTTGACATGTATCTTTCCTTATAAATAAAAAATTTTTCACGAGTGTACACCATATTTTTTAAAAAATAGATGAAAAATATCTGCATATTTACAATAAAAATGCAGTATTTTTTTTTGCCTGAAAAGGGGGCATTTTTTGCATTATGCTGGTGCAGAAAATCAAAACTTAAACAAAGAAAATTGTTGAATTATTAATAGATATTCTTATTTGTATCAAAAGATAACAAAAAAAAATCATTTTTTGAGTGAAATTTAAGCCAAAAACAGCCTATTATGTGCTGCATAACAATACATGAACACAAAAAAGCTCATTCTGAGGAGAAAAATATGAAATTACGTATGCTTGTTGCAGCTGCAGCTTTAGCGACCGCAGGTTCTGTTATGGCAGACTCGGCTGTTGTCAAAGATGGCTATGAGTTTCACGGTAATCAATTAGTTCCATCTGGCGTACGTGCTGAAGTGGGTACTACGGGTTATGGTGGTGCTTTGGTGTGGACTCCCAACTCAAAAGTTGATGTGGTCTTAGGTTATAACGGTGGCGATATTTCTTGGTCTGATGATATTTCTGTAGATGGTACAAAGTACGATGCGGAAATGGACAATAATGTCGCTTACTTAAATGCGCAAATTCGCCCATGGTCAAATTGGTTCTATATGGCAGCGGGTGTTAGTTATATTGATTCTAAATATGATCTAAAAGGTCGTCCAGGTAGTGATGGCGAAATCAAATTAGATGGTAAAACATTTGGTGCTGATGTAGGTAATGTTATAGGTAAACTGAAATATGGTAATGATATTGCCCCATATGCAGGGATTGGTTTCTCACCAGCGATTAATAACCGTTGGGGCGTATTTGGTGAAATTGGTGCATATTATACAGGTAATCCTGAAGTAACACTTTATAATACAGGTAGCCAAGATGCTTTAGATGTAAATGGCACAACAACAGCTGCTGAAGCATTAGCAAATCAACGTAAAAAATTACAGAACGATGATGAATATGAGTGGTTACCAGTGGCGAAACTTGGTTTAAGCTTCCGCTTCTAAGTATTATTGCTTAGTCAAAAAAACGAGCCACGGCTCGTTTTTTTTATGTCTGTTTTAGCCTTGATACTCTTGAATCACTTCTAAGGCAGCACGAAATGCTTCTTGGGTAGCAGGTGCACCGCAATATGGCAAACTATGTAATAACACTTCTTGAATTTCTTCTACTGTAGCACCGTTGTTTAAAGCACCACGAACATGACCTTTGAGTTCTGTTGGGCTTTTTTGGGCAACTAAAAATGCAATGGTAATCAGCGAACGATATTTACGCGGTAATACACCTTCACGTTGCCATGTTGAACCCCAAGCATGTTCATTAATCCAATCTTGTAATGGCGCGGTGAAGGGCACGGTATTGTCTTGCGCGCGTTTGACAAAATGCTCTCCCATGACTTCGGTGCGTACTTTTAAACCATTTTCATAATCTTGTTGTGACATATTTTCCTCTGTATTTTTAATCTATAAAGCGATTACAGTTTAAACCGTAGCTTAGATTGCTGCCTACGCTAAAAAAGTCGTAGAAAAACAGATTGAAACTGACGCTAGAATATATGTGAATTTTAATTGTGTGTTTTTGTCGAGATGATCTTAAGTCACAAGATGATGATAAAGATCATTAAAAAAGCCCGCAATTGCGGGCTTTTTAATATAGACACTTTAAGCTTCGATGACTTGTATATCAATTTTTTTGGCAGCATCGGCTTTACGACGTACCGCAGGCACTGGCTCGCCATAGTATTGACGGTCAGCAAAATAGCTTGAACGCACCATTGGTGCAGCCCAAATATTTTTAAAACCTAGTTTTTGACCGTGTGCAGTGTAGCGCTCAAATTCCTCTGGTGTCACAAAGCGGTCAATCGGTGCATGTTGCTTAGACGGCTGTAAGTACTGACCAATGGTCACGTAATCAACGCCGTGCGCATGTAAGTCATCCAGCAATGCAATCACTTCTTCTTCAGTTTCACCAATACCTACCATTAAACCGCATTTGGTTGGTACGTCAGGGCAATACTCTTTAAACATTTTGAGTAAGTTTAAGGAATGCTGGTAATCTGAACCCGGGCGCATGGCTTTGTATAAACGAGGTACAGTTTCGATGTTGTGGTTAAACACATCAGGCGGGCACTCGGTCATAATACGTAATGCAACATCCATACGACCGCGGAAGTCAGGTACTAAAATTTCAAGCAATGTATTTGGACTTAAAGCACGCGCTTCTTTAATACAATCTACAAAATGCTGTGCACCACCGTCGAGTAAATCATCACGATCGACTGAGGTAATCACGGCATATTTAAGACCTAAGTTGGCAATGGTTTCTGCCATATGACGTGGTTCATCAGGATCAAGAGCATTTGGACGACCATGTGCCACATCGCAAAATGGGCAACGACGGGTACAAATATCACCCATAATCATAAAAGTTGCAGTCCCCCCGCCAAAACATTCAGGTAAGTTTGGACAAGCAGCTTCTTCACAGACGGTATGTAATTTTTGCGCACGTAAGGTGGTTTTAATGCGTTGCACTTCTTCTGGTGCCGCCATTTTAACGCGAATCCAATCGGGCTTACGTGGGGTGTCCACCGTAGGAACAACTTTTACAGGAATACGCGCGACTTTCTCTGCGCCACGAAGTTTAACACCCTGTTCAGGTTTACGGTTTTCAGACATATTCAATTTTTCCACTGTTTTTTAACGGGGGAGATGTTTTAATCACAATGCGCCATTATAACCAAGTTCCCTTTAAATGGGGTAAAAACAGTATTCATTTTAGAAATGTTGTTGTTGGTTAATATATGATGACTAAATACAGTAAAACACAGCAAAAGCATTCTATTTCAGTGATAATATCTTTAAGATAAACAGCAAAATTGAATTTTTAAAGGAGCGTTGAATGCCACGTAAAAAAGAGGTCGTTAGTGGGACTTTCGTAAAATACGATGCGGTTGTTCTCGGTTCGGGCCCTGCGGGCGAAGGCGCGGCAATGAAACTTGCCAAATCTGGTAAGCGTGTTGCAATTGTAGATCTGCGTGAGCAACTCGGTGGTAACTGTACCCATGTGGGTACCATTCCAAGTAAAGCCTTACGTCAAACGGTTTCAAACATTATCCGTTATCGCCGTGACCCAATGTTTAAAAAAATGGGCGATTGGCGTCAATTTACCATGAAGCAAGTGTTGCAAAGCGCGCATAAAGTGATTCAGCAACAAGTAGACACGCATTCGCGTTTTTACGACCGCAATAAAATTGATATTTTTCATGGCCGTGCTTATATCCAAGACAAAAATACCGTTTTAATTTTTAGTCCTGAAGGCATTAATGAGACCATCATTTGCCAACAAATTGTGGTGGCAACAGGTAGCCGTCCTTATCGTCCAGCGATGCTTGATTTTAATCATCCACGCGTTTTTGATTCGGATAAGATTTTAGACCTTGATTACTCGATTCAAAAAATCATCATTTATGGTGCAGGTGTAATTGGCTGTGAATATGCGTCGATCTTTATTGGTTTAGATCATAAAGTCGATTTAATTAACACCCAACCTAAATTGTTAAGCTATCTTGATGATGAAATTTCAGATGCCTTGTCATATCACTTGCGTGAACAAGGGGTCTTGATTCGTCATAACGAGCAAATTGATCATTTAGAAACCTTTGATGATCATGTGGTGTTACACCTACAAAGCGGTAAGAAAATTAAAGCCGATGCTATTTTGTGGTGTAACGGCCGTTCTGGCAATACCGATGGTTTAGGGCTAGAAAATGTCGGCATTACGCCAAATAGCCGTGGTCAAATTATGGTGGATGACAAATATCAAACTGAAGTGGAAAATATTTTCGCGGCAGGTGATGTCATTGGTTGGCCATCGCTTGCTTCAGCTGCATATGACCAAGGTCGTTCGGCAGGTGGTAATATGAGCGGTGAAGAAGGCATTAAACCGGTGACTGATATTCCAACAGGGATTTATACCATTCCTGAAATTTCATCGATTGGTAAAACCGAGCAGCAATTGACCGAAGAAAAGATTCCTTATGAAGTGGGTCAAGCTTCTTTCCGTCATTTGGCCCGTGCGCAAATTACCGGCGATACGGTGGGTGAACTCAAATTGTTGTTCCACCGTGATACCTTGGAAATTTTAGGCGTACATTGCTTTGGTAACAATGCCTCGGAAATTATTCACATTGGTCAGGCAGTCATGAACAGCCCGAACAACACCATTAAGTATTTTGTGGAAACCACATTTAACTACCCAACCATGGCAGAAGCCTATCGCGTGGCAACATTAAATGGTATGAACCGCTTGTTCTAAGTTGTAAGATTAAAATAAAACCCCGTAAGTTTAGACTTGCGGGGTTTTTTATTACAGCATTCAATATAAAATTGATGTGCTTAAATCATGATTTAGTGTGCACAAAAGGCTTGATTAAAATATTCAAACAAATCAGGCGTATTAAGCCAGAGGCTGACAGAAAGCAGCAAAAGCAAAACTAACATGCAGCCTAATGCCAATTTAAATGGCCAAGAGATTTCAGTCATGCACCACCGCCTTTTCATTGACCATAAAGTGAACCAACACCCCAAAGATACTTAATAAAATTGACAGCGTCCAGACCACATTGTAATTGCCAGTCATGTCATGGTTTAAACCGCCAAGCCACCCACCCAAAAATGAACCCACTTGATGGGTAAAAAACACCAAGCCACTGAGCATGGTTAAGTATTTCACCCCAAACATATTGGCCACAATACCATTGGTGAGCGGCACGGTGGACAGCCATAATAAGCCCATCACTACACCAAACGCGTAAACGCTATAGGTGGTGAGCGGTAGCATTAAAAACAGAATCATTGCCACACCGCGTAAGCCATATAAGCCCATCAATAAGTGTGCTTTAGAGTACTTACCGCCTAACCAACCTGCGGTATAGGTACCGACAATATTAAACAAACCGACTAAAGCTAAAAATACAGTGCCTGTGGTGGCATTAAAACCATGATCAATTAAGTAACCGGGTAAATGAATACCAATAAACACCACCTGAAAGCCACAGACAAAAAAACCTAAAGATAAAAACCAAAAGGGTTTATGGTTCTTGGCAATCACTAAAATTTGCTTAAAAGACAATGCAGGCTTGTTACTTGGTTGCGCATTTGGATCGACATACATTGGCGCTTTTAAAGTCCAAGCCAGTGGTACTAATAGCGCCACCAAAATCGCACTGATCAGTAACGCACTTTTCCATCCAAAGTTTTGTAATAGCAATAAGGTGGTCGGCAACATAATAAATTGCCCAAAGGAACCTGCGGCACTGGCAATCCCCATCGCAAGACTACGTTTAGACGGGTGGGCGGCACGTCCAACTGCCGAGAGTAAAACAGGGAATGAGGTTGCCGATAACGCTAAGCCTAAAATCAAACCAGCACTCAAATTTAACAACAGACCTGTTGAACTCATGGCCATCAGGCTTAAGCCTAAAGCGTAGAGCACTCCACCTACGATCACCACAACTTTAGAGCCATATTTATCGGCAAAGGCACCGGTAATGGGCTGTACTGCGCCCCAAATTAAATTTTGTAAGGCAATCGCAAGGCTAAAAACATTATGTCCCCAGCCAAACTCATGGCTCATGGGTACTAAATACAAGCCAAAAGCGTGACGTACGCCCAAAGACAGTGCCAAAATAATCGCACTGCCAATCAGCATATAAATTAAAGCGTTTGAAAAGCGTGTATCTGACATACAACATCCCCATTATGTTGGCTGAAACTATGGTAGACGATTCAGCGCAGCACAACGATAAAATTAAGTTCAACTGATCTATTATTTTTGGTTATCAATGATGCATTAAAGCATAAAAAAAGACCACATCAATGTGGTCTTTTATCGTTATAACGCATTAAGCACTAAAGCGTGATAAATCTTCTTCAGGGCGAGCGGTAAGCACCTCTACACCGTTTTTAGTGACTAACAAAGTATGTTCATACTGTGCCGATAAGCTATGGTCTTTGGTCACCACCGTCCATTTATCGCCAAGTAGTTTGGTTTTCCAATCACCGGCATTGACCATAGGCTCAATAGTAAAGGTCATGCCTTCTTCTAAAATCATGCCTGAATTGGGTTGACCATAGTGTAATACTTGTGGCTCGTCGTGGAATACATCACCAATACCATGACCACAGTACTCACGTACCACGCTAAAACGCTCAGATTCAACGTACAACTGAATCGCATGACCAATGTCGCCAATCGTCGCGCCCGGTTTAACCATGGCAATACCACGATATAAGGCTTCTTGTGCCACGGTACATAAACGATTGGCCAAAATAGACGTTTCACCGCCGACCACATACATCATGTTGGTATCGCCGTGGAAACCGTCTTTAATCACCGTCACATCAATATTTAAAATATCGCCTTTTTTAAGTTTCTTGGCATCCGATGGAACCCCGTGACACACCACATGATTGACCGAAGTACAAATCACATGTTGAAAGGCTGGACGACCCGGTGCTGCACCGTAGCCTAAGCATGCAGGGATTGCGTCTTGTTGCTTCACGATATAATCATGACAAATCGTATCAAGTTCAAGTGTCGTCACACCCGGAACGATATGCGGTTTGATCATATCCAAGACTTCTGCGGCGAGTCGTCCTGCTACACGCATCTTTTCGATATCTTCAGCAGATCGGATTAAACGACGTGGCGCTTGGTAAGTACTGTTCATGATCTTTAAAAACTTTTGGAAATTTATATATGACTATGGTATAAATAGCCGCCCATTTTATCAAATGCTTTTTCGTGAATATATTTCACGGGCTTTGTGCGATGGGGCATTAAAATCCGCACATATATCGACACATTTCTCTGGGTGCCTTTTTTTAAGGTGGAGAATGCGGATATATGGAGGCCTAACCCAAATCTTTAAGGTAAAAGAAAATGGCAGATTACAACGTAAGCATGCGCGACCTTCTTCAAGCAGGCGCTCACTTCGGTCACCAAACACGTTTTTGGAATCCAAAAATGCGCGACTACATCTTTGGCGCGCGTAACAAAATTCACATCATCAACCTTGAGCACACTGTTCCTGCGTTAAATGATGCTTTGAACTTTGCTAACAACTTAGCAAGCAAAAAGAACAAAGTTTTGTTTGTTGGTACGAAACGTGCTGCTTCTGCAATCATCCGTGAACAAGCGCAACGCGCAGGTCAACCATACGTTGATCACCGTTGGTTAGGTGGTATGTTGACGAACTGGAAAACTCTTCGTCAATCAATCAACCGTTTAAAAGACCTTCAAACTCAATCTCAAGACGGTACTTTCGCTAAGCTTACTAAACGTGAAGCTTTAGAGCGTACTCGTGAGATGGAAAAACTTGAGCGTGCTTTAGGCGGCGTGAAAAACATGGGCGGTTTACCTGATGCATTATTCGTAATCGACGTTGATCACGAAGCAATTGCAATCAAAGAAGCTAAAAACTTAGGTATTCCTGTAATCGGTATCGTTGATACAAACTCTAACCCAGACAACGTAGACTACGTAATTCCGGGTAACGACGATGCGATCCGTGCAGTAACACTTTATGCTTCTGCTATGGCTGACGCGATTCTTGCTGGTAAAGAATACGCTCAAACTCAAGCAAATGCGCAAGCAAAAGCTGAAGACGTTAAAGAAGCTCCAGAGGCTTAATGCGTTTGACGCGAGCTTGTCATTTTTGCGACATGTGATGGTGGCATAGTAAGCGTTATGTATGCAGGCGGCCCATGAGACAACCTCTGGGCCGTTTCTGTTCCAAATAAGAATATATTTCTACCGAATTTAGGAGATTCACATGACTGCAATTACAGCAAGCATGGTAAAAGAATTGCGTGACCGTACTGGCCTTGCAATGATGGAATGCAAAAAAGCGTTAACTGAAGCTGGTGGCGACGTTGAGCTTGCAATTGACAACCTTCGTAAATCAGGTCAAGCAAAAGCAGCTAAAAAAGCGGGTAACATCGCAGCTGACGGCGCGATCACAATTGCTCAAGACGGCA
Source organism: uncultured Acinetobacter sp. (assembly GCF_947626835.1). Taxonomy (GTDB): domain Bacteria; phylum Pseudomonadota; class Gammaproteobacteria; order Pseudomonadales; family Moraxellaceae; genus Acinetobacter. The sequence continues at coordinate 167,663 of NZ_CANQTS010000001.1, forward strand.
ACAAAGCACTTCTTTTAGAAGTAAACTGCCAAACTGACTTCGTTGCTAAAGACGAAAACTTTGCTGGTTTCTCAGCTAAAGTTGCTGCTGCTGCATTAGCTGCAAACGTAACTGACGCAGCTCAAATTGCTGAACTTAAACTTGAAGATGGCGTAACTGTTGAAGAAGCGCGTATTGCACTTGTTCAAAAAATCGGTGAAAACATTCAAGTTCGTCGTGCAACAATCGTTGAAGGCGCAAACCTTGCTGTTTACAAACACGGTTTAAAAATCGGTGTTGTTGTATCTTTTGAAGGTGATGTTGCAACTGGTAAAGGTATTGCAATGCACGTTGCTGCGTTCAACCCTGTTGCTGTAAACGAAGCTGACGTATCTGCTGATCTTATCGCAAAAGAGAAAGAAATTGCTGAAGCGAAAGCGCTTGAATCTGGCAAGCCTGCAAACATCGTTGAAAAAATGGTAACAGGTTCGGTTCAAAAGTACTTAAACGAAGTTGTACTTGTAAACCAAATGTACGTAATCGACAACGATAAGAAAGTTGCTGACGTACTTAAAGCAACTGCAACTTCAGTTGCTCAATTTGTTCGCTTTGAAGTAGGTGAAGGCATTGAGAAGAAAGCTGAAATGAGCTTTGCTGACGAAGTTGCTGCTGCTCAAGCTGCGGCTGCTGCGCAATAATTTTTACCCTAGGTAAAAGTTAAAAAAAGCCCTACATTGTGGGGCTTTTTTTATGGCTTGCTTTAGAGTTTACCAATTAAGTGTGCGAATTGGTGATGGCTGTAATCATCGGTTAAAAATAAACGTACCTGTTGCGGTGAATAAGCATCTTCAAATAACACACTTAAATCAGTCAAAGCACTCGATTTCTGATCGCTTAAAATAAATTGAAATTTATAAGGATGCATAATCGCAAGTACATGATAGCCGTGGCTTAAAATACAGTTGAGCAGATTCTCAACAATCACCACCGTCGGTTCAAGCACATCATCGCTAGGTTCAAAATAATGCGAATAAGGTTCTAAAAATTCATCGTTGCCATGTAAGGCATCCTCATCCTCGATATAGGCATCTTGATCTTCAAAATCTTCAGCTTCAAATTGCTCAAAAAATTCATAAATTTCATCTAAAGTTGAATCAATCGGAATAGGCTTTTTGATCACATCTAAAAAATTAAGCTGTAAATCAAAGCTATTGGCCCAATCTTGATAATCGCAATCAATGACATATTGATGTGCAAGGCGGTGTTGGTTGAGCCATGTTTCAAACCAAGCATCACTGCTTTGTTCAAGGTCAATCTGGGGGAAATCTTGCGGTTGAAGTTGAGGGAAAATATAGATCAATAAATCGCGTAACAGTTGACTTTCGTGCATAGCAAAATAAAGCAGATGGGGCAGTGACTACTATAGATCATTTTGACATCAATCATCAGCAACAGGCAAATTTTATATCGCTCTTTGGCGTATTCACTTGAAGTGCTGAACTTTAGCAACAGCATATACCTGCCAACACATAACGTCTCAAACTGTTGAGGGTATCAACAAAAACACAGCGCTTAGCTCATAGATTCACTGCGTAATAGCAATAAAAAAGCCACAACGAGTGCGGCTTTTAGATCAAATGTAGTACGTCAATTAAGAATTAGGACCGGCCACACGCTCAATGCTAACTTTTGCTGTACCTGCGTTGGTAATACCTAATTGTTTTGCAGCACCATAAGATAAGTCAACCACACGGTTACCATGGAATGGACCACGGTCGTTGACTTTGACGACAACACTCTTGCCATTGGTTTTATTGGTGACACGAATATAACAGTTTAACGGCAAGCTGCGGTGCGCTGCTGTCATGGCATTCATATCAAAAGTTTCGCCACTGGCTGTTTTACGACCATGAAATTGACGACCATACCAAGATGCCATACCTGTTTGGCTAAACTTACGTACTGTATTGGATGCCACAGTATTAAGTTTTTCAATCACTGAAGGCTCTTCGGCTGGAATTTCGATTTTCGCAGCAATTGTTTGACGACGAACTTGGTCGCCAGAACGCTCAGTGATTGAAAGACTGTTTAAGTTAGAAAAGTGTTGGTTAAAATCTTGTGCTTCTTTGTTTAATACACGTGCTGCAAGACGAGTAGTATCAGCATCTTGTTTTAATGATGATGATTGCACCATATCAGCCTGCGACTGACTCAGGGCAAATAAACTACTTAAGGCTAAAACATATTTAATCGATGAATGCATAAAAACTCCTATATCAAAAAATTGCCAGTGTAGAGGCGGGCAAAGCTTTTGATAAATTCCTGTTTGCAACTACATTTGACGGAAATGATAATATTCATGTGCCCAGCATAGTGTCTAGCATTGATACTAAAATAACGGCAAAAATTACTAAAAAGCCATTTTATTGATTAATAAATATACAATATTGTAACAATTTATTTAAAATGTATATTTATTAATCATTTGCAAATAAAAAAATGTTGACTTTTTTAGTTTGAATTTAAATCGCTGTTAACGACCAGCCACTTCAACCCCTAATTTCCATACCGCTGTAGCGTACATACGGCTTTTATTATAGGTGGTAATCACTTGAAAATTAGGGTAGGTAATATAGTAACTTGGACCATAATTTTCCTGTAGTTCAATCACATTGACCAGATCCAACGGATCAATACGTACCAAGGGATTTAACGGCGCAACACCTTGACTATTGAGCACGCCATATGGCGTAGGTTGGGTTAAATCTTTAGCAATAATTTGGCTGGCATTTTGACCGCTATAGCGTGCGGCAAAAGCAATCGGTTGATTACGCTGCCAACCATGTTGTGCTAAGTAATTGGCAATTGAACCAATGGCATCTACAGCAGAGTTACGCAGATCAATATGACCATTGCCATCGTAGTCAACACCAAATTTAGGAATATTGCTTGGCATAAATTGTGGATAGCCAATTGCACCTGCATAAGAGCCTTGGACTGAACTTGCAACAATGCCTTCTTTATAACTAAAGTTGATTAAAGCGGCCAACTCATCTTGGAAATAAGGCGCACGACGCGGATAACCAAAGGCCAGTGTAGCCAGTGCATCGCGGGTCATTAAATTACCTTTATTGGCACCATAGCCTGTCTCAACGCCTAAAATACCTAAAATGATGGCTTGTGGTACGCCAAATTGTTGTTCAGCACGATTTAGGGTGTCGGCATATTGTTGTTTAAAGCGAACCCCACGCTGAATTGTGCCTTCAGCTAAAAAGTTAGTCTTATAGCTATACCAAGGTTTGCTCTCGCCTGGACGGTTCATAATTTCAATGATATTTGGACGATTGCGCGAACCACTCATAGCAAGATCAATTTGCTGTTCGCTTAAACCATAAGTTTGCATGGTTTTTTGTTTGAAACTTGCATATTCAGGATGGCTGATAAAGTCATTGGCTTGCACGGCAAAACTGCTACCACAAACTGCCAAAGTCATTATAGCAAAGCGTTGTAATTTTTGATTGAAACGAAGTTTTAACGTCATGTTAAAGTCCAAAAACTGACTGCTAGATAGTACTATGAACAACGTATCTAGACAAAAGGCGACATAGGAAATCGATTGCATGGCTAACATAGCATCGTAGCCTATGCGTAAAGCAAAAATTGCTACAAAAGCTTACAAAATCAATCCCTGACTTGATCTATGTAGCATTCTACGTGATTTAAAAACAAATAAAAGCTTTGTAAATCGTATAGATTTATCCATTAAAAAACCAGCCGAAGCTGGTTTTGTGATTTAAGCATGCAGTTGTGTGAGATGATGCTTGGCCCAAATTTTAAGTTCATGCCGATGTAAGTTCGGCATGATTTGATCAAGCGCAATATAAATCGCTTTAAGCAGATGACTGGTTGCAGTATCCCATGCTTTGGCCTGTAGCATATCAAAGTTCAGGGTTTGGCTAAATTCAGTTATAAAGTAAGCCACCAAGCTTTCAGCAGTTTGCTTATAGGTTTCAGTGAGCGCAGCAATATCAATTCGTTCACCGGCTTGTACAGCTTTTAAGCTGGGTTCTAAATTGGTATATAAACGCGGATCTAAAACCAAACCGACTTGATACTGACCCGTATGGCTTTTAAATAGACTTCTGCCATAAAACTCAATCGAAGCTTTGGCAATTTTATGACTTACATTGGTGTCTAAAGGCTTGAGCATCAACGCCACACTAGCGTGAATATAGTCTGCCAATTTTAATGTGGTGTCACGTGCTGCACTTTGGGGTAATTGCACCACCAAGTCATGCAGTAGCTTTGAAATTAATTCTGTATGTAAGCACACAGCAGTTTCATAGCGCAATGCAGCTAAGGATTCACCTGAGTTTTTTACCCTTAAGCCATATTGAATATTGTTGAGCAAGGCAACTGATGGCGTAAAACCAAAACGCGGCATGTGGACACCTTCAAACACTGAGTTTATTGACGTGATAAACGAATGGGTTCAACTAACCAATCTTCATCAGAAACACGACATGGATTAATGTCTAACCCACCACGACGCGTATAAGTGGCATAGACCATGAGTTTATTGGGCTTAAGGTTTTGCCAAATATCAGCATAGATTTGCTCAACACACTGTTCATGAAAGCCGTTGTGCTGACGATAGGAAATAATATAAGCCAACAAACTTGCATGACATATTTTCTTGCCTTGATAGCGAATGAACACCGTGCCCCAATCAGGTTGACCAGTCACTGGGCAATTACTGCGCAGTAAATGTGAATACAGCGTTTCTTCGACTTCTTGATCATCAGCAAGAACCAAGAGTGCAGCATCAGGATGCTGTTCTAAGCGTGATGGTGTATTTTCATCAATACAAATCCCTTGCGCTTTACAGACCTGAAGCTCATCGACATGAAACAATTCAATAGAAACGGCTGCACCTGCTGCTTGGGATAAATCTTTTTCAACTGTCGCTTGAAAAGCCTGTTTTGAAGCAAAGTGAGTAAAGTTCATACTGTTAAAGTACAACTTTAATGATTTTGATTCGATGAGATTGGGTGAGTTCGCCGGTAACGTTAAGCGACCAATTGCCACTTGCGGTACGCCATATGGATTTAACCAAGAAATTTCAAAAACATGCCACCAATCTTGACCTTGGCGAATGCCTGCCACTTGCGCATATTTCTCACGTGCAGGTTCACGGGCAATCGGAAATAAAATATCAGGCTGATATTGGGTTGGGTATTGGGTGTCTTTACCCAAAAGAGATTGTTCTACACTCATTATTCACGCATTCCTGAGCCACGAGAAAGTAAATGGTAAGCTGTTGCATATAAGGCGCCACAACATAATGTAATCACGGTAAGCGATACCCCCACATTGACATCGCTATGACCTAAAATACCAAAACGGAAGGCATTGACCATATATACTACAGGGTTAATTAAAGATAAATTTTGCCAAAACGGGCTAAGGGCGCTAATAGCATAAAACACACCGCCTAGATAAGTCAGCGGAGTCAGTACAAAGGTTGGAATAATTGAAATATCATCGAATGACTTAGCATAGACCGCATTAATAAAGCCACCCAGAGCAAACAGCAAGGAAGTAATTAACACCGTATAAATCGTCACAAACCAATTGGTAATATACAGGTCAGTAAAGAATAGACTCATAGCAGTGACAATAATCGCCACCAATAAACCACGACATACCCCACCTAATACATAACCCCATAAAATTAGATGCAGAGGCACAGGGCTCATAATCAATTCTTCAATGCTTTTTTGGAATTTTGCACTAAAAAAGCTGGAGGAGACATTGGCATAACTATTGGTAATCACGGCCATCATAATTAAGCCGGGCACAATAAACTGCATATAGCTAAAGCCGCCCATATCGCCAATACGCGAGCCGACCAAATTACCAAAAATCACAAAGTACAAACTCATGGTAATGGCAGGTGGCAACAAAGTTTGCGGCCAAATACGCATAAAACGGCGGATTTCTTTTCTTAATAAAGTTAAGAAAGCAACACTGAGTTGGTTAAAGTTCATTTTGCCTCCTCAGCAAGGTTTTTTTCCACCATTTTGACAAATAACTCTTCTAAACGATTAGATTTATTGCGCATACTACGTACTTGAATATTTTGTGCCTGTAGCAATTGGAACAAGTCATTCATGCTGTGGGCTTTGTCTAAGGTCACCTCTAAAGTGACAGGGTCAATTAAATTAAATTTCACCCCAATAATCTCAAGTTGTGGTGCTGTAATGGCTTCGGCTAAATCAAAAATAAAGGATTCTTCATTGAGTTGATTCAAGAAGCTTTTCATGGTGGTGTCTTCTTTAATCACACCACGGTCAATGATCGCAATACGACGACACAGCATCTCAGCTTCTTCTAAATAATGCGTGGTTAAAATAATTGATGTTCCTTGACTGTTGGCTTCATTTAAAAAATCCCACATCGAACGACGTAGCTCAATATCAACCCCTGCTGTGGGTTCATCTAAAATGAGTAATTTTGGTTCATGCATCATGGCACGGGCAATCATCAAACGACGCTTCATGCCGCCTGAGAGCATACGGGCTTGGGTATGGCGTTTTTCCCAAAGACCTAACTTTTCTAAATACAACTCAGCACGCTGTTCAGCGATTTTTTTAGCAATGCCATAATAGCCGGCTTGAGTGACTAAAATATCAAAGGTCTTTTCAAAATGACCAAAGTTAAATTCTTGCGGCACAATGCCTAAGTGTTGTTTAGCATGCGAAGGGTGGGTATCTAAGTTATGCCCAAAAATCTCAACTGTGCCGGAAGTTTTTTTAGTCAACGAGCTAATAATGCTGATCGTTGTAGATTTACCTGCACCATTGGGTCCCAAAAGTGCATAAAACTCACCTTCAGGCACATCAAGATTAATCCCTTTTAAGGCTTGAAAACCATTACGATAGGTTTTGGATAAGTTTCTTAACGTCAAAGCATCAGTCATGAAAGTCTCATATACAACAGAATGCCGCTATTGTGAGTGATAAGCCGCACCAAGCCAAGCCATACTCACAGAATTTAGCATTGCAAATACAGAACATTGTTTAAAGCATAGGCACAAAAGCAATAACTTTGAGATAGTTGCTTTACCTTATGTATTTTTTTGGTATGATGTGCACCGCGCGTCCGTAGCTCAGTTGGATAGAGTGCAGGTTTCCGAAACCTGAGGCCGTGGGTTCGATCCCCGCCGGGCGCACCATTTTTATTGTAGATACGTCTTTTATTTTATTTGTTGGCTCAAAATACAATTGCATTTTTGTAGTGTAAATTTTGTACAAATGTTAACTGTGCTTGCCAAAAAAATCAGCTCATTTTATATTGCACTTACAGTAGGTTGTTAAGACGCTACTTCTCAGTTGGACGGATCAATGACAGCTCGTTGCGTCATAAAGCGTTACTTGAGGTAACCCTTCAGACAAGAAACCAGCACTAGCCTTCCAACACAGAGCCCACTTCGCGGGCTTTTTTAATGCCTATATATTGGTGATCAGCTCAACCATCACATCGTATTTACTAAATTCTTGAATAATCTGTTGCAGTGCGCTTTGAGCTACTGTCTCATCACTTGATAAGATCACTTCTTGTTGGCTGTTGCTGTCATAACATTCAATACTTTGAATATGCCAACACTCAGCTTTGTCGGTGCTATTCAGAATCACGCGGCGCGGTTGTAAGGCATCACTTAAATGACGTGGCAATACATAGGTAATGGCCAACTGAATCGCATCGAGTTGTTCTTTAGGGCTTAAAAATGTAATGACCCAATTGCCGACTTTGCTTAAATGCATAGGGTTATCAAAAGCGTCAAACAAAAAATAATGTGACATCGTATTTCGCCTCAGTAAAAACACCACTATAGGCAAAAGCAATATTCAGTAGCCTGCGACCAAAGTGCTAGAGTTTTAGGTGGTGATGATAGTTTGAGATGAAATTGTATATGCAATGTTAAAATAGTTTTTATAAATCAAATATTTTTGTTTTTAAGATGTGTAAATCTTAGATAAGAAAAAGATCAGCTCACATAAAAAGAGTATCAATTCAGAGTGAAGTTGCTTTAGACAAGTTAACTTGCCTAAAGCGTATTGCTTATAGGGTTTGAATGGCTTGTTGTTCTAGGGCTTTACGTAAATACGGATCTAAATCGCTTTGACGTAACAACCATTGTACATAATCTTGAGGTAAATCCGCCAAAGCGCTACCTTTATGCTTACCAAAGTTTAAGGTGCGTGGAATACGGGCATCTTCAGAGGCAGCATAGAGTTCTTCTAAACTGTGTAGATTTAATTTTTGAATAATTTGATTAAGAATATTGGCGGTTAAAATAATATCCATATCGGCACGGTGGGCTTTTTTGATCATTTCACGTGCTTTGGCACTGCCTTGACTGATCATATAAATTAAAGCCGAAATATTATGCGCTTCAGCGTCTGGCCATACACGACGTGCCAAAGCCAAAGTGCAAATGGCTTTAATATGTTGCGTATTTACCCCACATTTTTCAATAGCACGTAAGTCATAGTCAATATTATGACCGATCATATATACCGTTTCAGAAGGTAAAGAAAAACTTGAATAATGCGGTTGACCGTCTAAATCACTTTGTAAAATATGATGCACGGCCATTGCCGCATAAGAGATCGGTTCATCCACTTGATACAACTGATCAAAGATTTGACTTTTATCGAGACTTAATTGTCCTTGGGTTAACTCAATCGGTGCATAAGCAATCTCAATCGGTTGTCCATTTAAGGTATGGGTTTCTGTATCGAGAATAATAGCGTGCATATGCGATCCTCATGCAAAAGGTAAAAGGGCAATCTACAGGATAGACCTTGAACAATAAAGGCTTTTTTAGCGTTGAAATTTTAAGTTTAAAGCTTGGGTATCCTCTTTTAAGGCTTCACTTGACAGTAAAGCTTTATAAAAATGCAGCGGAATACCATCTTCTTGGTCAACTAGTTTAATTGGATGGATGCTATCTCGATATTCAAAAATCGCTAAAGGAATATGATCTTGATCTAACAATAAAAAGCGTTGTTGTTTAATGGCAACTTCGTAGTCAGGAAAAGTTTGTTTAAGTAATCGTAAAAAAACACTTTGATTGCTTGAGAGTAAGTTTAATTCACGAATACGTTGGCTGTCGGTTTGGTGCATGGCTTTTAAATACAGGCGTTGCTGTTGCGTGGTGGCTACAGGAGAGGTTCTAATTTTGGCTTGGGTTGGGGCTTATTAACAGGTGATCCACGTAGTATGTAGCCTAAGATAAAACCAATAATCAGACATAAAAAAGCCAACATAGAGGGACTTAAGATCAAGTTTAGAAGAAAAATGAGGCGATTAACCCCATCTCAAAAATCTTTAAAGTATTTTCAACAAGTTGATTTTACTTAAAAGCCCTTAGTTTTTGTAAGGTATGCGCAATTTTTATGTAAAACTCGACAAAGTTGATTCTCAATATTTATAAACTTCGTGCTACAATACGCCCCAATCTTAGCACGGCTTAAAAGCCCTAATTTAATAGGACCTCGCTAATGTTTGCCAATACTTCAATTGCACAATTTGACCCTGAATTAGCTCAAGCAATCACTCAAGAAGATGCGCGTCAAGAAGCGCATATCGAGTTGATCGCTTCAGAAAACTACTGCTCACCAGCAGTCATGGAAGCTCAAGGTTCAAAACTTACTAACAAATATGCGGAAGGCTACCCAGGCAAACGCTACTACGGCGGCTGCGAATACGTAGACGTGATCGAACAATTAGCAATTGACCGTGCGAAAGAACTTTTCGGTGCTGACTATGCTAACGTTCAGCCACATGCTGGTTCTCAAGCAAACTCAGCTGTTTACTTAGCGCTTTTAAACCCAGGTGATACTGTATTGGGTATGAGCTTGGCGCACGGTGGTCACTTAACGCACGGTGCAAAAGTAAGCTTCTCTGGTAAAACATATAACGCAGTTCAGTATGGTTTAAACCCTGAAACTGGCGAGATTGATTACGAAGAAGTTGAGCGTTTAGCGCTTGAGCACAAGCCACGCATGATCGTAGCAGGTTTCTCAGCTTACAGCCAAATTGTAGACTGGAACCGTTTCCGTGAAATCGCTGATAAAGTGGGTGCTTATTTATTCGTAGATATGGCTCACGTTGCAGGTTTAGTTGCAGCTGGCGTTTATCCAAGCCCAGTACAAATTGCTGACGTAACCACAACAACGACACACAAAACACTTCGTGGTCCACGTTCAGGTTTAATCCTTGCCAAAGCCAACGAAGAGATTGAGAAAAAACTTCAATCTGCGGTATTCCCAGGCAACCAAGGTGGTCCTTTAGTGCATGCAATTGCTGCAAAAGCAATCTGCTTTAAAGAAGCAATGGCGCCTGAATACAAAGATTACCAACAACAAGTGGTAAAAAATGCACAAGCGATGGCTGAAGTTCTGATTGAACGCGGTTATGAAGTTGTGTCTGGCGGTACTAAAAACCACCTGTTCTTATTGTCTTTAATCAAACAAGACATTACAGGTAAAGAAGCAGATGCTTGGTTAGGTGCAGCGCACATCACTGTCAACAAAAACTCTGTACCAAATGACCCACGTTCTCCGTTTGTAACTTCTGGTATCCGTATTGGTACACCAGCGGTGACCACACGTGGTTTTGGTGAAGCTGAAGTACGTGAACTTGCAGGTTGGATCGCTGACATCTTAGATGCTAAAGGCGACGAAGCTGTAATCAACGCGGTGAAAGCGAAGGTTGAAACTGTATGCGCTAAATTCCCAGTTTACGCAAAATAAGTCTCAACTTGAGAAAAGCCCCCCTCAAGGGGGCTTTTTTTATGTATGTAACAAAGTCTTTCTTTGGCTTAATTATCTGCTATAACTCATAGCAATGCCGCAATAACAAGAGAACAAACATGACACAAAAACCGCAGATTATTATCTCTGAGCAAGATTTAAATCGTTTAGAAACCATGTTAGAGCATCAACAACAGCTCACACCCACCATGCAGCATCTAGAAGATGAATTGGCGCGTGCCACTGTGGTTAGTCCTCAGGATGTACCTGCTAATGTGGTGAGTATGAATGCGCGTGTGTTGATTACCATTGGTGAAAGTGCAGAACCAAGTGAAGTGGTGTTGGTGTACCCACACGACTTTAAAGGCGAGAAAAATCAGGTCAATGTTGTGGCACCAATTGGGGCTGCAATTTTAGGTTTAAGCGAAGGGCAACAGATTCAATGGCCGCAACCCGATGGACATTTAATGCAAGTTAAAATTGAAAAAGTTTTGTTTCAGCCAGAGCGTGAAGGCGACTTTTTATAAGCACCTTCGGTTGATTTTTTAAACAGATGATGTAGAGCTACGCTTTTACATCATCTGTGCTGCCTGTTTGATTTTTCTTAAATCAATTAAATTCTTCAGCTTCACTTCAGCTGACTCGATTATCATGGCTTTAAATAGGTTAAGGTGAGGTGTGGGGCAATTGGGTTGATCCATCAAAATTGCAAAATGCAACATCAAAATTGCCATCAATCACGTAATATCAGTAGGTCAGTTTGAAGGGTAAAGTGGATATGGCATATTTACAGCAATTGACGCCGTTGTCTGAGCTGCAAGGTGATTTTGATCAGCGCTTGCAAATTAAGCGGCAAGAACTTGTACCGTTATTACACGATCATAGTCAATTACAGCACTATGCCGCGCGTGTGGTGCAGGCACAAGCTGTATTACTCAATGGTATTGATGCCAAACTGACCCAAGATTTTAGCCACAGTATTCAAGCCCTGATTCATGCTTTAAATCAGGCTCAAAAATATATGCAGCCCAAGCGTTTTAATCGTGTGCAACGCTGGTTGGGCAGTGATGTCGACTATGCCTCGCAGCAGATCGCATATTATCAACAGCTTGAGCGCTTGATTGCACGCAGTCATGATTTAAGTGCACAATTACAAATTGAAATACAAAAGTCTGAGGCGCGTTATCGGCAATTAACGGGCTTACGCGAACAGATGGGGCAATACATTCAAGCAGCCAAAGAGTTTATGTTGGAGTATCCTGAGTTTGTTCAAAAGCAACATCCACTTGATCAATTTACTCAGCGTTTATCTAAAAAAATTAATACCTTAGAAACATTGCAGGCCAGTAATGATCTGGCCATGCAGCAGATGTATGTGTCGCAGCAATTATCGCTGACGTTGTTAGATCGCTTTTTAGAGGCTGAACAAGTGTTATTGCCAGCATGGAAATATCACCTGCAACACACTCAAGCCCAACATAACAATCAGCTTGACGCCCTTGATACCAGTCGAAATCGCCTCATTAAAACCTTAAAACATGCTTTAGAGCACAGCGCCCAGTCTTCTTCACATTCGAGGTAAGTATGACCGATTCTCAACAGACTATTGTACAGGTCACCACGACCGAACAGGATTTTCAGCGTTTAAATTTAAGCGAGCTGGGTTTGCAAGCCAGTGATTTTGATGCTGTGTTGCAAGCAGCCGCTGAACTTGATGAGATTGATCAGCATCGTGTAGCAGAATATGGCAAAAATATTGCCACTCAAACAGCAAGTTATACTGATGAATTGTTAAGCTTAGTCAATCATAAAGATTTAGATGAAACAGGACAAAAGCTTAATCAAGTGGTTCAAGTGGCACAGCAGCTTAATACGGCAAGTTTACTTCATCCTAAAAAACGTAGTGGCTTTTTAGGTGGCTTATTGAATAAAGTAAAAACCGCGAAACAAAGTTTTGAGCAAAATTTTCAAGACACCAAAGCGCAAATTGACCAATTGGTTCAAGAGGTAGATACTTCACAAAATGGCTTGCAGCAACGCGTGGCGACTTTAGAACACATGTTTAGTGGTGTACAGCAAGAGTATAAACAGCTTGGTGTGTATATTGCAGCAGGTCAGCTCAAGCAGCAACAGTTACAGCAAGACATTGCTGCACTGGCTACAGCACCGAGTGATCCACAAACCACGCAGCAGTTGTATGACTTAAATCATGTGGCCAATAATTTAGAAAAACGCATCAGTGATTTACAGATTTTGCAACAATCTGCGATGCAAACTTTGCCCATGATTCGGATTATCCAATCGAATAATTTAATGTTGGTTGATAAGTTCTATGCCATTAAAAACATTACTTTACCAGCATGGAAAAACCAAATTAGCTTGGCGATTTCACTCAATGAACAAAAAAATAGCGTACAACTTGCCAATGCAATTGATGATGCAACCAATGCTTTATTGCGTCGTAACGCTGAGTTATTACATCAAAATTCAGTTGATACAGCACGTGCTAATCAACGTTCGGTGATTGATGTAGATACCTTAGAGCATGTGCAAACCACTTTAATTAAAACTGTAAATGATGTGATCGAGATTCAAAAGCAGGGGCTAGAAAAACGTGCACAAGCTAGTATACGTTTGCGTCAATTGCAGCAGGATTTAGATCATTTAGTACGTGATTCAAGCCCACAATTACAGCAAAAATCATAGGAGGCTGATCTTGACTCCACTTGGTCCTGTGCTGATGCCACACACTGAACTAAAAACTGGTATCAAAACCTTAAAAAAACGTCAACGCCATTTTACTTGGTTGTTTTTAGCAGCAGCTAGTTTGTTGATTGCGACGTTTATCACCAGTTTTTTACAGCATGACTTGGTTTACGGATTTTTTGGTCTGCATTATGAGTTAAAACAGCTACATATTCCTGTCAGTGCTGAGCATATTGGCTTGATTAATGCCGAGCAAGACTACTTTATGAGTTTACTGAAGTGGTTCGCTTGGTTGCTTTTTAAAGTCTGTGTGTCATTTGTGGGTGCATTTTTGATTGTGCATCTGTTAAAAAAACTACGCTTTTTTTACCTGCGCTTTCAATCTTTTGTGCTGAAATTTGTAGGTTGGTTACTTGCTTTTATGCTGTTGTGGTCGGGTTTGACCTATGTGCAACATGATTTAAATGAAGATGAATCTCAGTTTTACCAAGGCTTAACCAGTTATTCTCAACAGATTTCTGACAGTGAGATATATCAGCAGCTAAAAGGCAGTCAAACGTCAAGCACTGTGCAGGCTTATTTACTGGCGCAAACGGCGCTTTTGCAACAGCCTGCTGATTTAGCCACAGCCAAGCCTTATCTACAACAGGTGATCAATGCTGAGCAGTACGATCCTCACTTTGATCAGTATGGGTTTGAGGTGCAACAGTTATGGAGTATGCAACAGCAGCTCTATGGACGCGCTGTGACTAAAACCACTCAGGAGTTGCAGCCCAAAGTGACACATGCCGAGCAACGTGAGCAGCAACTTGCAACCTTATTGCGAATCAGTGGTGGGCTTTGGTTGGCTTTAAGTGTTTTATTTTGGTTATTGGCACAATATTTTAAACGTCGTGTGCAGCGCATTGAGCAACGCTTTAATGTTTAAATGAAGCTCCACAAGGATGTGTACCTTGATTTAAAAAAACGATTAAAATAATAAAAACTAACTGTTTTACCTTTTTTATATTTATTTCTATTATAGCTTTAAGAAAAGATAATTTTACTCCTTTGGAGACGTTAGCCATGTTAGATCAAAATACTTCAGCGCAATTAAAAACCCTTTTAGAACGTCTAGAAGGTCCCATCGAATTGGTGGCAACCTTAAATGACTCAGACAAATCTGCCAAAATCAAAGAATTGGTCGAAGAAGTGGCAGCATTATCTGATTTAGTCACTGCACGTTTTGATGGCAAAAACAGCCGTGCACCGAGCTTTGGTGTGGCTAAACAAGGCGAAGAACCGCGTGTATTCTTTGCAGGCTTGCCAATGGGCCATGAGTTCACCTCATTGATCTTAGCATTGCTACAAACTTCAGGTTATGCACCTAAAGTCTCTGATGAAGTGTTAACGTCAATTAAAGAACTGGGTGTGAACTCTCATTTTGACGTATTTGTGTCATTAAGCTGCCACAACTGCCCTGATGTGGTGCAGGCATTAAACCTGATTGCCATTTACAATCCGGGTGCAACGGCCACCATGATTGATGGTGCCTTCTTCCAAGACGAAGTTGAAGAACGCAAAATCATGGCCGTTCCAATGGTATTCCAAGATGGTCAACACATCGGTCAAGGTCGTATGACTTTAGAAGAGATTGTGGCAAAACTCGACACCAATGCAGCACAAAAAGATGCTGAAAAGTTAAATGCCAAAGAGGCGTTTGATGTATTGGTGATTGGTGGTGGCCCTGCAGGTAATACCTCTGCAATTTATGCGGCGCGTAAAGGTATCAAAACCGGTATTGTGGCAGAGCGCATGGGTGGTCAAGTGATGGATACCATGGACATTGAGAACTTCACCTCAATTCAAAAAACCCAAGGTCCAAAATTTGCTGCAGAAATGGAAGCACACGTTCGTGAATATGGTGTAGACATCATGAACCTACAACGTGTTGCTGACATCAAAGGTGCAGATGAAACCGCCAATGGTTTGGTGGAAGTGACCTTAGAAAATGGTGCCAAGCTTGAGTCTAAAACCGTGATTTTATCAACCGGTGCACGTTGGAGACAAATGAACGTACCGGGCGAAAAAGAATATGCCACCCGTGGTGTAGCATACTGCCCGCACTGTGATGGTCCATTGTTTAAAGGCAAACGTGTTGCGGTGATTGGTGGTGGTAACTCAGGTGTTGAAGCGGCAATTGACTTGGCAGGAATTGTTGAGCATGTGACTTTGGTTGAATTTGATACCAAGCTACGTGCAGATCAAGTATTGCAAGATAAATTAAACAGCTTACCGAACACCACAGTGATTAAAAATGCCTTATCTACCGAAGTTGTCGGTGATGGTTCACAAGTCACAGCCTTGAAATATAAAGACCGTGCAACTGATGTGGAACATACCGTTGAATTGGCAGGGATCTTTGTACAAATTGGTTTGTTACCAAACACCGATTTCTTAAAAGACACAGCGGTAGAACTTTCAAACCGTGGTGAGATTGTGATTAACGAGCGCAACGAAACCAATGTGAAAGGTGTATTTGCTGCAGGTGACTGTACCACCGTGCCGTACAAACAAATCATCATTGCTACAGGTGAAGGTGCTAAAGCATCACTGTCGGCATTTGATTACATCATCCGATCTGGGCAATAACATAAGAATAAAACTAGGTCAGTGTGTCCCCAAACACACTGACCCATGCGCAAGTTTATGATTGTCATTTGCTTGTTTTTATAGGAACTTTGGACGCTAACACCCAAGTTCCTTTTTTTATGCCATCTTAGACAGTCTTCCCCAATAGACTATGTCAATGGCTATTTATTATTGTTCTATCTCTGAGAAAATTCATATTTCTATAAAGTCATATAAAATATATGGTTTTATTGTAAGACTTTTAATTTTTAATTCAACCCAGTAAAAAACTCGGAATTATTTGCCAACTTAAACGCTCATTTTACTTAAAATGATAACCAATCAAAATAATAAAACTAAATAAATAACATAATGTTAGATACATATTTTTGGTAAATAGAAATAAATAGAAAACATCTTTACAAAAAATAACAACTAATTACAATTGCATAAATAAACAAGAAATATGCCTAAACTAGCAAGAAAACTTGGGGAAATTGATGCGAAATAGCAAAATATTAGCACTGTGCATGAGTGTATTTTTGGTGGGATGCACCACCAAAGTGATTACCTATGATCAATACGGTAATCGGGTTGGTTCATGTCAGGCGCAGGCATGGGTACCCTTTGCATTTGGGCTAGCAGGGTGTCATCAGTATAAACAACAGCTACAAATGCCGTTTGCAAAAATTAATGCCCAAGGGCAACTGGAGTTATTGCCTTTACCTCAAAAAACTCAAGTTAAGCTGAATCACGATTAAGCTTCAAAAAATCCTGTAACAGTAAACCGAAGCATGCTTCGGTTTTTTATTGCTCAAGAATTTTTAAAATTTGGCAATCGTTAATGGTATTGGGTACTTGGCAACTTTGATTAAGCTTTTGTAATTGTTGACGTAGTGTATTGAGCGCTTCGATTTTCTGATCGAGTTCGGTTAAATGCTGCTGAATCAATTGATTCACAGCACTGCAATTGGCATTGGGTTGCTGTTCTAGATCAAGTAAAGTTTGAATCTCCATTAAGGACATGTCTAAAGCCCGACAATGCTGAATAAATGTTAAGCGTTTGATGCTCTGTTCAGAATAATAACGATAGCCGTTATCGCCCCGTAACGGTGGTTGAATTAAGCCTTTTTTTTCATAAAAGCGTAGTGTATCGCGACTCATTTGGGTGAGTTGAGCGACTTGAGAAATCAGATAACCTGTCATACTGCTTGACCTTGGAGTTGCTCTAAGCTTTTTAATTGATTTAAATTTAAGCGAAAAGTTCAAGGAGCACAATATGGCGTGTCAATGTCGTCCTCCCTCTGCACCTCAACAGCCAGATTCAAAATTTCGTTCTGCGCTTTGGATTGCGTTGGTGATTAATCTTGCCATGTTTGTGGTGGAATTAATCGGTGGGGCATATGCCAACTCAGCAGCATTATGGGCAGATGCTTTAGATTTCTTTGGAGATGCTGTCAATTATGCAATTTCATTGGCCGTATTAGGCGCAAGTTTATATTGGCGTGCGACTGTAGCTTTAATTAAAGGTATCACTATGCTTGTATTTGCTTTGGTGGTATTGGCTAAGGTAGCCTATGCTTATACGCTTGGTATTGCGCCTGAAGCGATCACGATGGGTCTGATTGGTATTTTGGCTTTAATTGCCAATGTCGTAACAGCGCTTATTTTATATGCCTATCGTGATGGAGATGCCAATATGAAATCAGTTTGGTTGTGTAGTCGTAATGATGCGATTGGTAATGTGGCGGTGATTTTAGCAGCTGTTGGGGTGTTTGGTACCGGTCAATTATGGCCTGATCTGATTGTGGCATTAATTATGGCAAGTTTAGGTCTAAGCGCAGGCTATGCTGTAATTAAGCAGGCTTTACAAGAACGTAAAATTAAGCACCTATAATTAAAAGTCAGCATATGTTCAATCAAAAAACCGAAGCTTAAGCTTCGGTTTTTTGAGTTAAAAAATAAACTTATTTTTCAACAAAAGCGCGTTCAATCACGTAGTCGCCTAATACGCCCATACGTGGCGATTCTTTGAGACCGTGTTGGTCAAGAAGCGCTGCAACATCGTCAAGAAATGCAGGAGAACCACACAGCATTGCGCGGTCAGTTTCTGGATTAAAACGTGGTAAACCGATTTTTTCAAAGAGTTGACCTGTTTCAATCGCTGTTGTTACACGACCTTGAGTATGGAATTCTTCACGCGTAACTGTTGGGTAGTAAACCAATTTTTCTTTCGCGCCCAATTCACCAAAGAATTCGTGGTTTGGAATTTCGTTTTCAATTAAATCTTGATACGCCAATTCTGAAATGAAACGTGTACCATGAACCACGATAATTTTTTCAAAACGCTCGTAAGTTTCTGGGTCACGAATAGTCGACAAGAATGGTGCAAGACCTGTACCTGATGACAGTAGATATAAGTTTTTACCCGGATTTAAGTCATCTAGTACCAATGTACCTGTTGGTTTTTTAGAAACTAAAATATCATCGCCCACTTTTACTTTTTGTAAAATAGAAGTTAATGGACCATCTGGCACTTTAATTGAGAAGAACTCAAGCTCTTCTTCATAGTTCGCGCTGGCAATTGAGTATGCACGCATTAAAGGCTTGCCATTGACTTCAAGGCCGATCATGACAAACTGACCGTTTTTAAAACGTAGAGCTTGGTCACGAGTCGTTTTGAAAGAAAATAAAGTGTCATTCCAGTGGTGGACATGAGTAATCTTTTCGACGTTAAAAGCAGCCATTAAAGGTCTCAATAAATTATCAAATTAGAACAGGTTGCTATTCTAATCTAAAATCATTCTCGATAAACTGAATATATTTAATTGAGCTTATCAGAAAAAGTGATGACAACGACTTTAACGCTGCCAATTATTGGGTATATGCGTTCGCCTTACCAAGAAAAATTTGGGATTCCACGCCAACCTAATTTGGTTGAAATTGAATCTTATATTGAAATGCAAGGTGTGTATAACGATTTAAATGCTTTTCAAGGCATTGACGAATTTAGTCATTTATGGCTGATTTGGCAGTTTCATGATAATAAAAATCAACAAGATAGCGCCAAATTCCGTCCGCAAGTGCGTCCACCACGTTTAGGCGGAAACCAAAAAATTGGGGTGTTTGCCAGTCGTAGCATGTATCGCCCATCCCCAATTGGTTTGTCGGTGGTCAAGCTGAAAAAAGTGAAAAAAGTGGGTAAACAAGTGCGAGTTTATGTGGTGGGCAGTGATTTGTTAAATGGTACTCCAATTGTAGATATTAAGCCTTATATTCAATATTCTGATGCAGTGATAGATGCAAAAAGTGCTTATGCACAAGATGAGCCACAACGTAAGTCTGTTGTTTGGTTGAAAAATGCACAAATTTCACGTGATGAATTACTCAAAAAAGGGATCTTGAGCATACAAACCTGTCAAGAGTTAGAACAAGTCTTAGCACTTGACCCACGTCCCGCTTATCAAGATGACCCAACGCGTATTTATGGATTGGCATTTGCTGATTTTAATGTGCGTTTTAGTGTGGATGACACTCAGGTTTTGATTCAAGCATTAGATGAAAAAGATCAGGTCGGAACCTGATCTTGGTTGCTTAGTTAAGACGTACCTGTTGATCGATGGCTTGACTGGCAATCGGATTAAACAAGGCGCATTCGGCTTTTAAGCCAGCTAAATAATGGGTTTCTATGAGGGCTTGTGGGCTATTTGCACCATATTCTTTAATAGCTTCATTTAAATCGGCTTGATAATCTTGCATATCTTTGCTTAATTGATATGTTGTACCTTGCGCGTAATATGAGCCATATTTTACGACGTTGTCTGATGCTTTGAAATATGCTTCATAATCGTATTCATAAGGTGAATAGCGATCATGTGCAATAGCAACTTGATAACCTCCTAATGTGGTTTTACGGAAAGATTCATTTTCTAATTCATCAAAATCTAACCATGCAGTTCCATAGCTTTGAATATAGTTTTTATTGCTTGAGCTAGAATTATTTTTTAAACAAGTCGCTCCTTGAGGAAAAGTTTTGCCTTTGAATTGTTGATAATATCGTTGAGGAAATTGACCTACGTGAGGCGTTAAGCTGGCATCTTGTCCTGTGAGATAACTATAACCATCAATATACAGCCCCATTTCTTTGTTACTTAAGTCAACGACCGTAAAGTTTTCGGTAAGCTTTAAACCTTTAAGATTATTTTGAGAAGCAGGGGTGAGAACCCATTGATTGGCTTTTTGCGACACTAAATGTGCAAAGACGTAGCCTTGAGGGGTTTTTTCAGTAACAGGGCGATATAAGCCTTCATCTGTTAAATAGTCTGATACGATAGAAACAAAATTATTAACATCTTCAAACTCATCTATAGTTTGATTGTTGGCTAAATAATCCACATTAAAGTAAATCGTATTACCTGCAATATTTAAACTGATTTTCTCTAATACATTATCGCTATCTATCAAATATGAAGAATCATACATAGACCATTGTTTTTCTAGTGCTGTATTTGGCGAGGGTTGAGAAGAGCTTGAGTCACTTGAGCCTCCGCCACCACCACATGCAGTTAAAGTCATGGCACTTGCTAGTGCTAAAGTTAAGCTTTTAAATTTCATATTACCCTCTGAGTTTATTTATTTTTTATGATCTAGCTGATGTAGACCTTGGGTATATTAAATAAATATATAGAAAAATCATATGATACTTAATATGAAGAGTTATTCATTATGCGACAAAACCGTGGATTAAAGCTGCTTAGGATAAAACCAAGCTCTCATGATTTTTAATTGTGATCAGATCAGGCTGTATTTTTTGTTATATTAGGCTGATGATTTGGGGACAAAATAATGCAATTTAATTTTGAAATTGACAGTACTTGGTGTTTAGAACAATTAAAAAACGATGGCTATATTACTGATCGAGAAAAGCTTTTAGTACAGACCACGCATCGTCAGCGCGAACAGCTTAAATGGCATCCCTTACAATGGATTGCCAGTTTTAATTTAAAAAATCAGCATGATCTTAGCCAAATCTTAAGCCTAAATGTGTTGACTGAATGGTTGGCAAAAAAAGCCAACCTACCGCTTTATACCATTGATCCACTTAAAGCCGATGTACCTGTACTCACAGCAGTGATGTCGCAAGAGTTTGCACTACGTAATAAAATTTTGGCGGTTGAGGTGCAAGATGAGCGGGTATTGATTGCCACCGACCAGCCTTTTATGACCGATTGGCAGCACAATTTAGCCAGTAGTTTAGCCCCAAAAACTATTCAAGCTGTGATGCTTAATCCTGAACATTTACAACGCTACTTAGTTGAATATTATCAGGTGAGTCGTGCGGTGAGTGGTTCACAAAAATCCGGTGCCTATGAGCGTGATCATCAAGGCGTAGAAGCCTTATTACAATTGGGCGATAGCCAAAATCCAGATGCCAATGATCAACACATTGTAAAACTAGTCGATTGGATTTTACAATTTGCCTTTGAACAGGGGGCAAGTGATGTGCACTTAGAACCCCGTAAAGAGCAAGGCAAAATCCGTTTTCGGATTGATGGTGTATTGCATACTATTTATCATATGCCTGCCAATACCTTAATGGCGGTGATTTCACGGATTAAAATTTTAGGTCGTATGAATGTGGCAGAAAAACGTAAGCCACAAGATGGACGCTTAAAAACCCGTACCCCAAAAGGCCGTGAAACCGAGCTGCGTTTATCGACTTTACCCACCGCCTTTGGTGAAAAGTTGGTGATGCGAATTTTTGACCCTGAAGTGTTGGTACGTTCATTTTTAGATTTAGGTTTTGATGAGAAATTATTAAATAAATGGCAAAGCATTGCGCAAAATAGTCATGGTATTATTTTAGTTACAGGACCCACGGGTTCAGGTAAAACCACCACGCTCTATTCAAGTTTAAAGCAGCTTGCCACTGAACAAGTCAATGTATGTACCATTGAAGACCCGATTGAAATGTTAGAGCCGAGCTTTAACCAAATGCAGGTCAACCATAGCATTGATTTAGGCTTTGCTGAAGGAATTCGTGCCTTAATGCGTCAAGACCCTGACATTATTATGGTGGGGGAAATCCGTGATCAAGACACTGCCAACATGGCCATTCAAGCGGCCCTGACAGGGCATTTGGTGTTGTCCACTTTACATACCAACGATGCACCATCTAGCTTAACGCGTTTGCATGACTTAGGTGTGCAGCCGTTTTTAACCTCAGCGACCATTTTAGGTGTCTTGGCACAGCGTTTAGTGCGTCGCTTATGTCCACAGTGTAAGCAAGAAACTTTTATTAATGATCAAGATTGGAAACATCTGACCTTTGGCTATCAATTTCAAATGCCAAATTTTATTTATAAAGCAGTTGGATGTGAGGCATGTCGTGATACAGGCTATAAAGGCCGTGTGGGGATTTATGAGTTTATGCCGATGAGCCTTGAATTAAAACAAATGCTTGGGCGTGAAGCAACTTTAGAGCAGCTTAAATTGCAGATTCAAAAAGAGGGTGTCGAGCCATTACGCATTGCAGGGGCACGTAAAGTGCTACAAGGTGAAACCACCTTAGAAGAGGTTTTACGTGTGGTGCCGTTAAGTTAATACAAATCTTAACTGATCTTAAGCTTAGCTTCAGCTTGAGTTGTTTTAATAGCCTCATTGAAAGACACAACACATCAAACTTGATGCCGGAGTTAACTATGAACATGATCGCAAAAACTTTAATTGCTGCAAGCTTAACGTTTACTGCTGCTTTCGCAACCGCCAATACCGCAGTGAATCAAAGTGCATTAAGCAAAGTTAGCACAGTGAAACAAGCTTTAGTTGCTAAAGATGACACCAAAGTTGAAGTCAAAGGTTATGTGGTCAAAGCCATTGGTGACGAAAAATACCAATTCCGTGATGCAACAGGCAGCATCACTGTGGATATCGACGATGACTTATGGCACGGTAAAGCCATTGCAGCCAATACGCCTGTGACCTTAATTGGCGAAGTGGATATTGATTACAAACCGACCAAGCGTGTTGAAATTGATGTTGATGCAGTAAAATTCTAGTCGAAACTTATTTTCAAAAAAACCACATACTTTGCGATGTGGTTTTTTTGTATAGTAAAGAAAAAATGGGTGATAAACAATGCGACTACTCTTAGCAGAAGACGATGCAGCACAAGCAGAAAGCATTAAAACATGGTTGGAAATGGACGGGTATAACATTGATTGGGTGGAACGGGGGGATCATGCCATTTTGGCACTCGAGCAACATCAGTATGACTGTGTATTGCTTGATCGTGGGTTGCCCAAAGCCAGCGGCGATGAGATTTTAAAAAGTTTACGTAAAAATAATGCGCAAACCCCAGTGATCATGATTACTGCCCGCGATACAGTGCAAGATCGGGTCAGTGGTTTAGATTTAGGTGCCAATGATTATTTGGTGAAACCTTTTAGTTTAGAAGAACTTTCGGCACGGGTACGTAATCAATTGCGTCAACATCAAACTCAGCAAAGCCATGATTTACGCTTTGCCGATTTAGTCTTAGATCCACACGCCAAAACTTTAACTCAAGCAGGCAAAGTAGTGAATTTAACCGCCAAAGAATTTCAAATTTTGCATAAACTGATGCAAAAGCCTGAACACGTCATGACTCGTGAGCAATTGGAAGAATCCTTATATGCATGGGGTTCAGAGGTAGAAAGTAATGCCATTGAGGTGTTTATCTCGCAGCTACGTAAAAAGATTGGCAGTAATTATATTAAAACTCTACGCGGTTTGGGCTACCGTATGCAGTTGCCGCAATGACACAAGCACGATCGCTGCAAGGTCAGCTGATTAAAAGCTCCATGCTCAGTTCTATGCTGGCAGGCATGCTGGCTTTATTGATTTTTGTAGGATTATCGCTGTATCACACCATGCATATTTATGATGAAATTATGGATGAAGTGGCAGATATGTTACTGATCACAGACATTAGCAGTCAAATGGGCAATCAAGTAGATGAACTTAGTCAAGAATTTTTGATTCAATATTCGCTCAATAATGCTGATTTTAATTTATTCACTTCTGATCAATTTGACTTTGCTGATGTGATACCAGTGAACGACTATGCAGTGCTTTGGCATCAAGGGCAGTTGTGGCGTAGCTATGTGCTTGAAGAAAATAATATGCAAGCCCATATTTATCAGCCTATCTCAGTACGTTTACAAGATTTGGGCAGTTCATTGACAGGTTTTTTGGCGGTTTTATTGCTGCTGTGGTTATTGCAGTGGGGCTTGGTGCGTTTTGCCATTCAGCGACAATTTAAAAGTTTAACTTTGTTGTCTCAAAACATTCAGCAAAAAAATGCCCAAGATTTAACCCCGATTGTGAGTTTACAACCCGAATTTTTAGAGTTACAACCGATTGTTAAACAGCTCAATCAATTATTGGCGCGTTTGGATCAGTCCTTACATGCCGAACAGCGTTTTACCGCAGATGCATCACATGAGCTACGTTCGCCTTTATCGGCCATTCAAATGCGTTTACAGGTGTTAAAACGTAAATATCAAGATCAAGTGCAATGGGTACAAGATTTACAACCGATTCAAAATGACGTGGCACGTAGTACGCAAATTTTAGAAAATTTATTGTTGTTGGCACGCCTTGATCCTTCTCAAGCCGATGCTTTAGCCAAAACTGAATGTGATCTACATGCCATTACCCTTGAGGTATTAGATGCACTGTTTCCGTTTATTGAGGACAAAAAAATCGTGTTAGACGTGGCGCTGGAAGAATACACAGTACAAGGCAACCGTGAGCTTTTATTTACCTGTATACGTAACTTAATTGATAACGCGGTACGATATAGCCCGCATGCTTCTACCTTAAGCATTAATATCAAGGCAAGCACCAACAGTCTGTGTATTAGCAATCAAGGCGAGCCAATCTCAGATGAAGTGTTGGCACGTTTAGGTGAGCGTTTTTATCGTGCGTTAGGTACTAAAAGTAGCGGTTCTGGCTTAGGGATTTCCATTTGCCAAAAAATCATAGCGCTGCATCATGCACAATTAAATTTTAGTGCCAATCCTAGCGGTGGTTTAACTGCTCAAATCCAATTTAAATAAAAAAGGCAGAATGCGCTGTATTCTGCCTTGAGTGACCACGTTTATTGTTATGTTGCTGTCATAATTATTTGGTTAAAATTAAGCGGTTGTTGCGGGTTAAACGTAAACGATACTCTTCGCCGGCATGCATAATGCGAATTTCACGGCCAAGTGCAAATAAGTTATTTGAATGCAGCATCGGCAAAGCATGTTGAGATTCAGTGCGAGTAAAAAGGCTAAATGGTGCGTTCATGTTGGAATTCTCCGCTATTTATCGTGGTGTGCTTAAATGATAATCATTATCGAATGTACCTGTCAATGATTAATTTATAAAAAATACAAAATTGCGTACACTGTCAAAAATACAGGAAAAATGGGATGTCTAAAGCACAGCTTAACGTCGCGATCGCGATTGTTTTACAACACGGCAAGGTGTTGGTGGGTTTTCGTGAGGCGATTCAGCATCAGGGCAATAAATACGAGTTTCCCGGCGGTAAAGTCGAAGCCGGCGAAAGCCCGATTGAAGCGTGTCGCCGTGAGGTGTTTGAAGAGGTTGGGGTTGGTCTTCAAGATTGGCATCACTTTGATTTTATTCAGCATGAATATGAAGATGTGATCGTGAATTTGCATGTTTTTCATGCCATCTTGCCTGTAGAGTTAAATAATGAAATTCAAAAGCCCTGGTGTTGGTATAGCCGTGCTGAATTAAGCGAGTTAAATTTTCCCAAAGCCAATCAGCGTTTAATTCAACGTTTAGTGTGGCCTAACGCTATTAAAATTTCATCAAATTTAAATGCCCTAACTGAGTGCAGCCATGAGCAGTTATTTTATTGGCGCAACGATTTAGATGAAGCAGCACAATTAGAATTGTTGGCAGACATCTCAGTGCAAGAGTTGAATCAAGTGATTGTGAATACTCAGTTGTATGCAAAATTAAATTCGATTCAACAAGCCAATGTGGCTGCGATTCATTTAAAACAGCAGCAATTGCTCAATATGCATGCTGAGGATTTAATTCTAGGGCAGCGCTATGTGGCAAGTTGTCATGATGAGGTGAGTTTACAGCATGCACAACGCATTGGCTGCGATGCAGTATTGTTAAGTCCGGTGCATACAACCGCAACGCATCCTGAAGCGAATCCGTTAGGTTGGCCACGCTTTGCTCAACTGAGTGCAGTGATGCATATTCCGGTATTTGCGTTGGGTGGAATTACGCCTGCGGATTTGATCCAAGCGAAACAACATGGGGCTTATGGTGTTGCAGGGCAACGATTCTTTTAATCAAAAAGCACCCGAAGGTGCTTTTTTTATAAACTTTTTTGAATGATTGGTTCTACATCATAAGGAATAATGGTGACACCTGAGGGTGTGGTATAGGGTTGAGGAATCACCACAGGTGCAGTATTAATTACGGTGGTTGGCAGCTCCACAGGCTGAGATTGACAAGCACTGAGTAAAAACACAGTGCTACACAGACCCATCTTTAACATCTTATTGCCCATAACGACCACTTGAAATGACTTCTGCATTATTGTCATAACGACCCTCTTGAATATTTGATTCACTTTCACGAATCCAATTTTCGATACTATCATCTGAACTTGGCGGCGCACTTGGTTGTGGTTCGCTAGGTTGGTACTCGTTACTGATATCATCTTGTGGTTCTGCCACGGGTGTGCTGGCGCAAGCACTATTACGACGTGGCACCGAATGACTCAGCATCGGAATATGTACGGCATTGGCACAGCCTTGGGCTGAGAGTTGATCGCCAGATGCACTGTCGACCCATTGCCAAGTGACATTGTTGGGTTGGCGTAATGCGATTGGTTTTTGACGTAACTGAGACATCACGCTCGTCCATACTGGTAGCGCACCAGATGAACCGGTTAAACCTGTGACGGTGTTATCATCTAAACCTAACCACACCACCGAGACATAATTGCCTGAGTAGCCCGCAAACCATGAATCACGAGTGTCATTGGTGGTGCCGGACTTACCAGCTAAATTCAGCTCACTTGGTAATTGCTTATATGCCGCACGTCCTGTACCGGTACGCATGACTTGTTGTAAGCCATAATTTAAGACATATACGGCATCGGGTTTAATGCTTTGTTGCATGTCTAAACCAAAGCGTGGCAAGCTACGTCCTTGGCTATCAACCACTTGACGAATAGCACGTGTTGGATATTTCACGCCCCCTGAAGCAAAGTTCGCGTAAATCCCGAGGACTTCTAGGGGCGACATTTCAACAGCACCTAAAAATAC
Source organism: uncultured Acinetobacter sp. (assembly GCF_947626835.1). Taxonomy (GTDB): domain Bacteria; phylum Pseudomonadota; class Gammaproteobacteria; order Pseudomonadales; family Moraxellaceae; genus Acinetobacter. Next base: position 195,126 of record NZ_CANQTS010000001.1, read on the forward strand.
AGATGGATAAGGTGGAATGTTGCTGGTGACCCCAAAGCGTTTTAAATGATTATTAAAGGTGGCTACACCAAACTCTTGCCCCAAACGTACCGCAGATAAGTTATAGGATTGTGCAAGGGCGCGTGCCATAGGTACTACACCGTATTCATGACCGGCATAGTTTTTCGGTGTCCATGTTTTGCCTTCTGAAACAATACTGATACTGCTGTCTTCAATTGGGCTGGCCCAGTGATAACGACCCGATTCAAGTGCAGTTAAATAAATCACAGGTTTAAGCAATGAGCCGACTTGTCGTTTGGCATCTAAAGCACGGTTAAAGCCCGTAAAATCTTGACTGGAGCCAACCACAGCCACCAATTCGCCATTTTCAGGGCGCGCGACCATCACAGCGCCTTGTAAATTATTCAAACGACGATTGCTGTTTTCCAAACGTTGCACCGAGGCTTTAAAGCTTTTTTCAACATTACTTTGTGCTAAGGGGTCCAAAGCGGTAAAAATACGAATACCGTTATGGGTCAGATCATTTTCTTGATACTCGCTGCGCAATTGACGGCGTACTACATCTAAATAATCAGGAAAACGTGCAGGTCCAATGGTTGGTTTTTGAATGACATGGAGTGGGCGCGCCATTTCGCGCTCATATTGGGCTTGGGTTAAGTAGCCCATCACCAACATGTTGTTGAGCACCAAATCACGACGCTTTTTGGCCGCTTCTGGATTACGCCATGGATTATATAAAGATGGTCCTTGTACCAAGCCGACTAAAAAAGCATGTTGCGCAATATTCAGCTCACGTAGTGGTAAACCAAAGTAAAATTGTGCAGCTAAGCCATAACCATTAATGGAGTAATTACCATTTTGGCCTAAATTGACTTCGTTTAAATAGGCCTCTAAGATTTCATTTTTGCCATAGTGTAGCTCAATCAGCATGGCCATAAAGGCTTCATTGACTTTGCGTTTTAAGGTGCGTTCAGGCGTTAGATAAAAGTTTTTAACCAATTGTTGGGTTAAAGTTGAGCCACCTTGGCGTTTGCCACCGCTGACATTGGCCACCACAGCACGCGCAGTACCGCGTAAGGATATGCCATAATGTTGATAAAAATTCCGGTCTTCTGTGGCAATTAAAGCATCAATTAAAGGTTGTGGCACATTGGCCAATTTAATTAACACACGGTCTTCATTATGTTGCGGATAAATACTGCCAATCAGCATCGGTTCAAGTTGCGCAATACCAGTGCTGCTCGGTTTGGTGGCACTGACTTGTGCAATTTGATTACCGCTAAAGCTGACCTTTAAAATTTGCTCAGGTTCAACATGATCACCAAAATCAAAGCCGCGGGTGTGTACATATAGGGTATCGCCACTGCTGACATAGTGCCCAGTTTTGTTATAACCATCGGAATTTTTATAGCCTAATAAATTGAGTTCTTGAATAAATTCAGCTTGGCTGACCGGTGCGCTGTTGTGCACTTGTAAAGGACGGGCAAAAACTTTGGCTGGTAAGTCCCAACGTTGGCCTTCAAATTTGCTGCGCACGACATTATCAAGGCGAATGATATACACACTAAAGGCGATAAACGCGCCAATAATTAAAATACAAAAAAGTAAAGCAAAAATGCCAATACCGCGTTGCGACTTCATACACACATAGCATAACCAAGATAATTACGCCCATGATGCGAAGCTTTGGCAAATTTTGCAAGAAACAAACTGTGAATGAGCCGTAATCAACTTGAAAAAATTGGCTTGATTCAGTGTTTTAAAGTTTTTTTAAATTATTTATCTTAATGCTATGATAGCACTCGAATCGTAGCGGAGTGATATTGTCGGTGCACATTTCACATAAGACATTTCGAAATATTGGCTTAATTGGTCGACCCGATAAATCATCGGTGGTCGAAACCTTATGTCTTATTCATGATCATTTGGTCGGCTTAGGTTTACATCCGGTCTTTGATATTGAAACAGCACAATTGGTGCCTTATCAAAACACTCAAACTGTCAGTCGTAGTTTATTGGGTGAAGTGGTTGATTTGGTGATTGTGGTGGGTGGTGATGGCTCGCTGTTACATGCAGCACGCGCTTTGGTCCGCTACAATACCCCTGTGATTGGCGTAAACCGCGGTCGTTTGGGTTTTTTAACCGATATTAAACCCACCGAAGTTTTATATAAACTCGATCAAGTGTTGCAAGGTCAGTATCAACGTGACCGACGCTTTTTATTGGAAATGGAAATTCGCTCAAAAGGTGAGTCCATTTATCAAGCGATTGCCTTAAATGATGTGGTGTTGCATTCGGGTAAATCGGTGCACATGATTGATTTTGAACTTAATATTGATGGGCAATATGTCTATCGCCAGCACAGCGATGGTTTAATTGTATCAACACCCACCGGTTCAACTGCCTATGCACTCTCAGGCGGTGGGCCAATTTTGCATCCTAGTATGGATGCCATTGCCTTAGTGCCCATGCATCCGCATACCTTGTCATCACGCCCAATTGTGGTGGGTGGACAAAGCGAAATTAAAATTATCATTCGTGAGAACCGTGTGTTGCCAATGGTCAGCGCAGATGGGCAACATAGTGTATCCTTGAGTGTAGGCGATAGTTTACATATCCGTAAACATCCTTTTAAACTGAATTTACTCCATCCACCTGGTTATGACTTTTATATGTCGTGTCGGACCAAACTGGGATGGAACCAAGGTTTTGATTCATTGCAACAGCAGGATGAATAATGAATATTGAAAACATGTTAGCGATGCTAAACCCCGAGATTGTTGAGCGTTTACGTACCGCAATTGAAATTGGCAAATGGCCCAATGGTGTGGTCTTAACCCAAGAACAGCGTCAAACCTGTATGCAAGCAGTCTATGCGTGGGAGATGAAACATCTGCCAGAAGAACAGCGCAGTGGGTACATTGACCGTGGCAGCAAAGAAGAAGGTGAAGAATGTGATGATGATCATCACAAGCATGAGTCGGAATTTAAGCCTATTCGTTTTGTATAAAAAAAGACACCTTCGGGTGTCTTTTTTATTACCTGAATCAAACAGATATATCCATAAGGTTAGGCGCATACTCAACTCAAAAGCCTCAAGGAGAAGGGTATGTCTTTAGATCCAAAACGTAAATTATGGTTATGGGGACTGGCTATTCCTGTGGTGGCACATGTGGCACTGTTGGGCTTTGCACGTGGACCCAAATTGACGCGCAAAGTTTTTGCCAGTACTGGCTTAATCACTTTACATGCGGTAATTCCTTGGTTGGACCGTTATTTGGGGCAAGATCAATCTTCTATTGCGCCACAAGACTTAAATACCTTACAACATGACCCGTATTATACGCAGGTGGTCAGTGCGTATTTACCGTTGCAATATAGTAGTAATCTGTTGGCAGCAGCTTTGGTACGTCAAAACCGTACTCAACCAAGTGATATTTTACTTTTAGGTACCTTGCTAGGTTTGGTCAATGTGGTTGCCATGAATGTGGGACATGAACTAGGGCATAAAGCCAGTGCGCAACAGCACCTCTTGGCCCATCTGGCCTTGTTGCCCAGTGGCTATGTCCATTTTCGGATTGAGCATAATTATGGACATCATCGTCATGTTGCTACTCCGCAAGATCCAGCATCTGCTTACTATGGTGAATCGTTTTGGCGGTTTTTACCGCGCACTGTGTTGGGCGGTTTTAAATCGGCGATACACATTGAAAAAACCCGTTTAGCACGTAAACATTTGCCATTTTTTCATGTTGAAAATGAATTGCTCAGAGCATGGGCAGCAGAGCTGCTTTATTATGCTCTGATGTATAAGTGTTTTGGTAAAAAATGGCTGCTGTTACAAGTGGTACAAAGTGCTTATGCCATAACCTTACTTGAAGCGGTCAATTATATGGAGCATTACGCGCTTAAACGTGCAGTCTTGCCCGATGGGCGTTATGAAAAAGTTACTCCACAACACAGTTGGAATCACAACAGTTTGATGAGCAATTTATTGTTTTATCAACTGCAACGGCATAGTGATCATCATGCTTATCCGACGCGACCATTTCAAATGTTAAGAGATTATCCGGATGTGCCCAATTTACCTAAAGGCTATGGTGCATTATTTACTGATGTATTTTTGCCTAACCGCTGGTTTAAGCTCATGAATCAGCGTGTTGTAGCGCATTATGCTGGTGATCTTGAGCGTGTCCATCAAGCCAAAGATCACCTTGAGGCTGTTTAAACACTATAGCGCGTCTGCCATAGCTCACGCGCTTTTTGCATCGCACTTGGGTAGTCGTCGCATACGCCCATGGTGTATAAGGCAATGCCCATGGTTTCGGTAATGGCAATCTCGCCATAATCATGTGCTTGTTGACCTTCCCACACGGCTTTAAAGACTGCTAAATCTAGCATTTCTTCACTTGGACTACGATTGTCGGTGAGTTTAGGCAATTCAGACTCGTACATCTGCCCCTCTTTAATGCCACAAATTAAGGTTTTAGCATCGGGATTGCGTTCAAATTCACCTCCTTCACCTTTAATTACGGCACTATTGGCAAAGCCTAATTTAAAGGCTGCTTGTTGATGTGAACTGCGATAAGCAGGATGGAAAATGGCTTGCATAGTAGCTTTGGCATTAAAAGGATTAATTAAACGTGCAAGGGTGTGAATCGGAGAGCGTAAGCCCATGATATTTCGTAAGCCAATCAGGTCACTTAAGATGGGGGAAATTACATCTAAAGGCAAATAGGCAAAATGACAGTGCTGCAGTTGTTGTTCTACGTCGCTGTCGGATTGGCAAATGGGATAGCCTAAGTATTGCAACGCTTGTTCGGTATATAAACGATTGATGGTATGTCCTGAAGCCCCATGCATCACCACATTATAGCCGTGTTTGGCCAAGGTCAGGGCAGAGAGTAAAAACCACGGATAATGCTTACGTTTACCGGCATAAGAGGACCAATCTAAATCCACATCAAGTACTTTAAACTTTAATTGATCACGGGTGGCTTGGACAAAGCCTGCAAGCTCATCTACGGATTCTTCTTTAACACGTAGTAACATTAAAAATGCGCCCAGCTGCAGGTCTAACACTTCATTGTTTAAAATCATACTAAAGGCTTGATAGGCTTCATCATAAGTCAGTGAGCGTGCCCCATTTTTCCCTTTGCCGACAATACGCACAAATTGCGCGAAAGGATGTTCAAAATCTTGATAAATATTACGTTTATTATTCATGATAAAACATTAATGAAAAAAGCATAGCGCTATTGTGCATCAGGCAGCGCCATCGGCAAAGGTTAAAATGCATTAGGCTGAGTGAAGTACCTTGAGCATGGTATGTAAAAATTCAGCCAAGGCAGTTGGGCTTTGTTGTGAGATATATAAATTATGATCATTCACCACAGCTTGATTGAGATAAACCGCATGTGCAGCTTGTAACATACCTCGATACTGTGGATCGGCAGTTAAGCGCCGCCCATGTGCCACCTGAGCAGCCACCAATATTGGAGTGGCATAGCTTAAACTAAAAATAGGCTTGTAGGCATTGGCAATGCATTGCACAAAACTATGTACTTGAGGATGTGGATTATCATTAAACAGCAATAAGCTATCTAAAGCGTGCAGCTTGATCTCATGCAAATGAGCATCAATTTTAATATGGCTGTTGTGAAGTCTATAGCTTGTGGTCTGTGGGCAAGCACTAAGATGACAAAGTCGATGTCCTGCCTCAGACAAAGCTTGAGAAATACTGAAATAGTCATCTGCACATATGTTATTTTGAATCAATAATCCAATGGTTTTTGGCATAAGAGTCGTCTTTATTATTGTTATAATAAGCCTAGCCTGAAATCATAAAAAAGCGCAGCAGAATATTGTTAATCTCGGTTAAACACGATGCTGCAAGCTTAAGCAGACCCATGTATTGGGTGTAAAAGCCAGTATTTCCAACCCTAGATAATTTAAGCTCCAGCTCAGTGTAAGCTATGGCTTGCATAGCTTACTAAACTTCAGGTTATCAGTGCTTAAAAAATAAGAAATACATGTGCTGAGCTTAATTTTTAATTGTTGATCTTTTAACCAAATGCCGAGTTTTCACGGTGAATCCATCAAAGTTGTATTGCGCAAGATTTCAAAGCTTACTATTGTTATACTGTGTGCATCATATTTGCTGAAGGGCGACATAACAATGGTCAATGACGATCAAAACACAACGACTTCTCTTGATTTGACTAAAATTCGTGAAGATATTGATTCTGTGGATCAACAGATCCAACAACTCATTAGCCGCCGTGCGCGTTTAGCCGAAGCTGTGGCCAAAGCTAAGTTTGCTCAAGAAGAGAATCCACTGTTTTACCGTCCGGAACGTGAAGCGCAAGTATTACGTAATGTGATGGAGCGTAATGATGGTCCTTTGTCGGACATCACCATGGCACGTTTATTCCGTGAAATTATGTCGGCATGTTTAGCGCTTGAAGCCCCGCAAAGCATTGCATTTTTAGGGCCTGTAGGCACCTATACCCATTCAGCAGTATTAAAACATTTTGGTCAAGATGCGGTGGTACGTCCATTGCCAACCATTGACGAAGTATTCCGTGAAGTGGAAGCCGGCAGCGCGCATTATGGTTTAGTGCCGGTTGAAAACTCGTCTGAAGGTGTGGTCAATCACACGCTTGATTGTTTCAAAGCATCACATTTAAACGTGATTGGTGAAGTTGAATTGCGTATTCATCACCAATTTTTGGTGTCAAGCAATACCCGTAAAGACAGTATTAAACAAATTTATGCCCATCAGCAAACTCTAGCGCAATGCCGCAGTTGGTTAGATGCGCATTATCCGGGCGTTGAGCGTGTGGCATTAAGCTCAAATGCAGAAGCCGCGCGCCGTATTCGCAATGAATGGCATTCAGCCGCAATTGCCTCTGAAATTGCAGCCAATATTTATGATTTAGAAATTCTACATAGCAATATTGAAGATAACCCAGAAAATACCACACGTTTTTTAGTGATTGGTCGTGAAAAAGTGCCAGCCAGTGGCAACGATAAAACGTCACTATTGGTCTCAGCACATGACCGTGCTGGTGCATTGCTCGAAATTTTAGCGCCATTTGCTAAACACAATATTAGTCTCACCAGTATTGAAACACGCCCAGCCTTGCCAGAAAAATGGGCCTATGTATTCTTTATTGACTTAGAAGGGCATATTGAGCAAGAACACGTCAAAGCTGCCATCGAAGAAATTCGTCCCTTGGTGAAAGAAGTACGTGTACTCGGTTCTTATCCAATCGCTGTGCTTTAAAGTTTTAACCCGAGCATTACTGTGATGCTCGGTCTAATTGTCTCCATCGGGAAGTAAAATATGACCTTTGTGCCAGCCAATGACGGCATTGCAAAATTAAAGCCATACCAACCAGGTAAACCAATGAGCGAATTAGAGCGTGAATTGGGTTTAACTGATATTGTCAAACTTGCTTCAAATGAAAACCCATTGGGTTGTTCTGAAAAAGTGCAACAAGCGGTTGCCGCAGAGTTGGCAGAAATTGGTCGTTATCCTGATGGCGGCGGTTATATTTTAAAAGCACAAGTGGCCAAGCAATTTGCTGTGGGTTTAGACCAAATTACTCTAGGTAATGGCTCAAACGATTTACTTGAAATGTTTGCCCGTGCTTTTGTGTCTGATAAAGATTCGGTGGTGTATAGCCAGCACGCTTTTGCAGTGTATGCATTGGTGACTCAAGCCATTAATGCACAAGCGATTGAAGTGCCTGCCAAAGGTTTCGCTCACGATTTAGACGCGATGGCAGCAGCGGTACAAGACAATACCAAGCTGATTTTTATTGCCAATCCAAATAACCCAACCGGTACTTGGTTTGAAGAAGCAGAATTTGAACGCTTCATGCAAAAAGTACCGAGTCATGTGCTTGTGGTACTTGATGAAGCCTATGTGGAATATTTCCCTGAAAACTTCAACAGCTTAAAATTCTTAAGCCAATATGACAATTTAATCATTAGCCGTACCTTATCGAAGTGCTATGGCTTGGCAGCATTGCGTGTTGGTTTTGCTTTAGCGTCAGCTGAAGTGACAGATTATTTAAATCGTATTCGTCAGCCATTTAACGTGAATCATTTAGCCATGGTTGCAGGTGTTGCGGCATTACAAGACGAAGATTTTATTGAAAAATCACGTGTAACCAACAAAGCAGGTATGGCACAGTTAGAAGCAGGCTTTAAGGCATTAGGCTTAAACTATGTGCCATCACGTGCCAATTTCTTGTTGGTGGATGTACAAGCTGATCCTGCACAAACCTTTAATGCTTTACTCAAAGAAGGTGTGATTGTACGTCCGGTGGGTATTCCCAATCATCTTCGCGTATCGATTGGAACAGAAGCTGAAAATGCTAAATTCTTAACGGCATTGGCAAAAGTTCTGTCTTTAGAGGCAACAGCATAACTAATGTCACAGCTACAGTTTGAAAAAGTTGCCTTTATTGGGCTAGGGTTAATTGGTTCAAGTCTTGCTCGTGTGATACGCGCAAAAGGCTTGGCCAAACAAATCGTGGCATCGACCCGTTCGGAACAAACCTTAACTGATGCCAAAGCCTTAGGCTTAATTGAAGCCGGTTATCGTGACCCGATTGATGCGGTGCAAGGTGCAGACTTAGTGGTACTTGCATTGCCTGTACGTGCTACACAGCATATCCTTGCGACCATTAAATCGTATTTGTCTGCACATACGATTATTACCGATGTGGGAAGTACCAAAGGCAATGTCGTAGACGCAGCGAAAGCGGTTTATGGTGAGGATTTACCCGCAGGTTTTGTGCCAGGTCATCCCATTGCAGGGGCTGAACATACCGGGGTACATGCAGGTAAAGTCGATTTATTTGCCAATCACAAAGTGATTTTAACTCCGCTGCCCACCAGTGCCGATTGGGCGGTCGACAAACTGATTCAACTGTGGCAAGCCGCGCAAGCGGAAGTGATTTGTATGGATGTGGCCAAGCACGATGAAGTCTTGGCCCATACCAGTCATTTACCGCATTTAATGGCATTTAACTTGGTTGAGCAATTGGCTAACCGAGAAGATAATCTTGATATTTTCCGTTATGCTGCGGGTGGTTTTCGTGATTTCTCACGTATTGCTGCCAGTGATCCACAAATGTGGCATGATATCTTTTTTGCCAACAAAACAGCCATTTTAAACGCTGTCGATGGCTTTGAACAACAATTGGCCGTGATTCGCAAATTGATTGAAGATGAAAACTCACACGAATTAATGGGTTTACTCGGGCATGCGCAAGCAGCACGTCAACATTTTAATCATATGCTGGCTCAAAAACCTTTGCTGGAGAACACACACGTGACACAACAATTTACCATCCAACCGGGTACCAAAAAATTCCAAGGTAAATTTACCGTACCAGGTGACAAATCTGTGTCACACCGTTCAATTATGTTTGGTGCGATTGCTGAAGGCACAACACATGTCACAGGTTTTTTAGAGGGCGAAGATGCCTTAGCCACTTTGCAAGCGTTTCGTGATATGGGCGTATCCATTGAAGGCCCAAAAAATGGTGAAGTCACCATTCATGGCGTAGGCATGCACGGTTTAAAAGCACCAAAATCAGCTTTATATATGGGCAACTCAGGCACTTCGATGCGTTTGTTGTCGGGTATGCTCTCAGCGCAGAAGTTTGATTCTGTGATGACCGGCGATGCATCACTCTCTAAGCGTCCAATGGAGCGTATTGCTAAGCCATTACGTTTAATGGGTGCACAGATTCAAAGTACAGGTGAGCGTGGCACACCACCAATTTCGATTACCGGTGCGCAAGCATTAACAGGTGTACATTACGATTTGCCAATGGCATCTGCGCAAGTTAAATCAGGTATTTTATTAGCAGGTTTGTGGGCTACTGGCGAAACTTCAGTGACTGAACCTGAGCCAACGCGTGACCACACCGAGCGTATGTTACGTGCTTTTGGTTATGAGGTAAAAACCGAAGGCAACCGCATTTCACTACAAGGTGGTGGTAAATTGGTAGGCACTGACATTCAAGTGCCCTCTGATATTTCATCGGCTGCGTTCTTTATGGTGGGAGCTGCCATTACTGAAGGTGCTGATGTAACCCTAGAAGCGGTAGGCATTAACCCAACCCGTACCGGTATTATTGAAATCTTAAAACAAATGGGTGCTGACATTACGGTCCAAAACGAGCGTATTGCAGGCGGTGAACCGATTGCCGACATTCGTATTCAAGGTACACGTACTTTAAAAGGCATTCATATTCCTGAAGATCAAGTACCTTTAGCGATTGATGAATTCCCTGCACTCTTTATCGCAGCGGCTTGTGCCGAAGGTCAAACCGTATTAACCGGTGCTGCTGAATTACGTGTCAAAGAATCAGATCGTATTCAAGTGATGGCTGATGGTTTACAAATCATGGGCATTGACTGCATACCAACCGAAGATGGCATCATCATTGAAGGGAAAGGTAAAGCAGGCGAGTGGGGCGCAATTTTTAATGGTGGTGAGATTGAATCGCATCATGACCATCGTATTGCCATGAGTTTCTCAATGGCGGGTTTACGTACCTCAGGCGAGATTAAAATTGTCGGTACCGAAACCGTTGCGACAAGCTTCCCAACCTTTACCCAATTGGCTAACACAGCAGGTCTAGCAATTCAAGTGACTGAGTAATTAGTCTAAAAATTGATTAAAAAATATACAACAGCCAAGTCGAGTACTTGGCTGTTTTGGTTTATGCGCCTATGCTCAAAGACTATACAATAACAATGTCTTTGGGATGCTATAAATGAGAACGCTACAATTTATTGCCCACTGTGAAACAGCACCACATACACATGATGATATGGCTGTCTCTAAACAGGTTACACAACTATTGGCAGAGAAATTAGCCGAATATGGTTTTGAAACCCTCTCACAAAGTGGCGAGCATATTGCGGTCAGCGTAGAGCAACATGAATTGCCATTGGCGGTGAGTTGCCAACATCAAACTGAGCAAGGGCACATGGTCTGTAAAATTAGCTCTTATCCTGCCGAAGAACAAGATTGGTTAGATCGTATTACTGAGCAAAGTCTATTAAATCAATTGGCGCAAGCAGTTGAAACCACTTTAAAAAGCCAGCATCATTTTTCGGATTTTAAATGGGACAAATAAAAAACCCCGCAATCGGCGAGGTTTTTGTTTTAAGCTGAGACCAAATAACGGGTCATGGCTAAACGCAGTTGTTTTAAATAACCGGTAAAGAAATGATTGGCACCCGGTAGTACAGTCACTACATGGCGCTGTGGGCGTGACCATTCAATCATATCTGAGAGTAAAGTGACTTCGTCAGCTTCACCATGCACAAATAAAATATCCCCTTTAATCGGTGGAGTGACATAGTGACGCACGCCTGCCACTGTCGCAGTGGGTAAACCACAAATCATAGCTTGTTTTGGTTGCAGCTCAACAGGCAGTGAGGCATAGGCTTTGACCATGACATGTGCACCAAAGCTAAAACCACCAGCATAAAATGGCACAGTAATATGCTTGTGACGGGCAAATTTGATCACTTCTAGAATATCATCGGTTTCGCCAAAACCTTCATCATGTATACCTTCACTTTGACCTGAGCCACGGAAGCTTGGACGATAGACCACACAACCGCGTTCTAGGTACATCTGAGCCAACAGCGCAGGAACTTTATGTTGTGGTGTGCCGCCTTGTAGCGGGTGTGGATGGCATACGACAGCGAATCCTTTCACTTCGCCCTGAGGGTAATCTACAAAAATTTCAATTTTGCCAGCCGGGCCTTGGATGAAAATTTGCTCAGACATAATTAACAGTCAGGTAAAAGAAACAACGGGCTATTCTACCGATAATGTTCAGTAAAAACACAAGTTGGCATTAAAATAGCACTGCTGTTATATTTGTTTAATTATTTTTTGATCAAATTTTTTATGCTTATTCTGATTTCTCCGGCTAAAACCCTCGATTATGAAACCATCTTACCTACAGATACGTATACTTTACCAAGATTGCTTGACCACTCACAACAGCTTATCGACGTAAGTCGTAGTCTTTCGGCCAGTGAAATTGCTAGTTTAATGTCGGTGAGTGAAAAAATTGCCCAGTTAAATGTGGCACGTTTTCGTGATTGGCAAAGCGACTTTAATTTAAGCAATAGTCGTCAAGCCATTTTTGCCTTTAAAGGCGATGTCTATACCGGTTTAGATGCCTACACATTGAATGAAAATGAGCTTGATATTGCTCAACAGCATTTACGTATGCTCTCTGGTCTATATGGATTGCTGCGACCTTTAGATTTAATGATGCCATATCGTTTAGAAATGGGCACACGTTTGTCTAATCCAAAAGGAAACAATTTATATCAATTTTGGGGAAATACCATTACTGATCTGATTAATCAGGATATTGAAGCCAGCAACAGCCCAGTGGTGGTCAATTTAGCTTCCGATGAATATTATAAAGCGGTTAAAGAAACCTCACTCAAGGCATCTGTGATTAAACCTGTGTTTTTAGATCAAAAAAATGGCAAATATAAAGTGATTAGTTTTTATGCCAAAAAAGCACGTGGTTTAATGGCACGTTATATCATTCAACATAATATTCAAGCCCCTGAACAGCTGCAGAGCTTTAACAGCGAGGGCTATTATTTTGACCCAATCAGTTCACAAGGCAATGAATTGGTCTTTAAACGTGATGAGCAAATAGCATAAAAAAATCCCGATCATTGATCGGGATTTTTGTTTACAGAGCTTTAAATGCCTCTAAAGCACGTAAACGACTGTGTTTTAAGTCCACAATTGGGCGTGGGTAGTCTAATTTGCGCTGTGGGTTTTTAGCATACGGGTCATGAATTTCTTTGGCATTTAAATGTGCAAGTTCAGGTAACCAACAGCGCAGGTAATCACCATTAGGGTCAAATTTTTCTGACTGACTGACAGGATTAAAAATTCTAAAATAGGGCACTGCATCTGTACCTGTTGAGGCACACCATTGCCAACCGCCATTATTGGCGGCTAAATCGCCATCAATTAAGTGTTGCATAAACCATGTTTCACCCAAGCGCCAATCAATCAGCAAATTTTTACTTAAAAACATCGCCACAATCATGCGTACACGGTTATGCATCCAACCTGTGGCGAGCATTTGACGTATACCCGCGTCCACAATCGGGATACCGGTTTGACCTTGTTGCCAAGCATGTAGTTCATCGGGAGCATCACGCCACATTAAACCTTTGGTAGTATCTTTAAAGGGCTGATGCTTAGACACTTTTGGAAAATCAAATAAAATGTGTTGATAAAATTCACGCCACAGCAATTCATTTAGCCACACTTGCTGTCCTGTACTGACAAAATCAAAATTGCCATATTGCTCGCGAAACAGTGCATTGACACAGCTACGAATGGAGAGCATACCAATATTTAAATAGGCAGATAATTGACTGGTGCTGTTTAAATGTGGATAGTCGCGCTCACGGTCATAATATGCAACTTGATCAGCAATAAAAGCATCTAACCGGTCAAAGGCACTATTTTCCCCAACAGGCCAAAGTGCTTGTTGGAGGGGTGGAATTTGGTTAAAACCAAGTTCAGTTAAACTTGGAATGTTCAGCATTGACTGATCAAAGTTCAAATCAAGCATCTGTTGAGCTTGAGGGGTTGGATAGCAAGGCGCTAAACTGACACTTAATTTTTCATAGCACTGCTTTTTAAAGGCACTAAACACCTGATAAGGTTGCAGGCTTTTATTACGAATTGAACCCAATGCAAATAAGGTACGATCTTCAAAGAAATGGCTGTTGATGTTCAGCTGCTTTAAGCTTTGGGTGACCCATTCATCACGTGAAATTTCATTTACCCCAGCTTCACGATTGGCATAAAGATTGGCTATAGGCAGCGTCTGACATAATTTTTTTAAGGCATTTGCAATGTCATGCCAAAGCTCAACGCGTAACACAAGCAGAGGCACATTTAAGTTGGCTAAATCGCTTTGCAAGGCTTGTAATTGGCGTAAGTAAAAATCAATTTTAATCGGGGCATCATCATGCAAACGCCATTGCTCAGGCGAAAGTACCACCACAGCCAGCGTTGGACCTGCTGCCATAGCATGATGCAAAGCACTATGATCAAAGGTGCGTAAATCTTGGCGTAGCCAAACCAGTTGATAAGCAGACATGTCAGTCACACTACAATCAAATAACTTAAGCTTAGTCTAAACGCAGTGAATTTCGTGTGAGTTCAAGTAACAAAATTTGTGGCAAACCCTATAAAAAAAGGCAAAGTAAAATACTTTGCCTTTTTGTAGATCAGATGATCTTAGTGGTGGTGACCACCTGCACCGTGTACGTGACCGTGATCTAATTCTTCTTGAGAAGCATCACGGATGTCTACGATTTCAACATCAAATGTTAAGTCTTGACCAGCAAGTGGGAAGTTTGCATCAACGATTACGTTTTCGCCTTCAACTGCTTTAACAGTTACAATTTGCACGCCATCATCAGTTTGTGCTTGGAACTGCATGCCCGCTTGGATGTTATCTACACCTTGGAACATTTTTGCAGGAACTTCTTGTACAAGTTCAGGGTTGTATTCGCCGTAACCTTCAGCAGCAGGTACAGTTACAGTGAATTTGTCGCCTACAGTTTTACCAAGTAAAGCATTTTCTAAACCAGGAATGATGTTGCCTGCACCTTGCAAGTATACAAGTGGCTCGCCTTGAGATTTATCAAGAACTTCACCCTCAGCGTTAGTCAATGTGTAGTGGAAAGATACCACGTGGTTATTTGCAATTGCAGTCATGCTATTGATCCATTCAATAAATTTTTAAAGATACATCATAAAGGGAAAAATAAATTTATCGAAGTGATTTCGCTAAAATTCGCATTTTTACCGATCTAATGCTGTTTTTTTATTAGTATGGGCGAAAAATTATATTTCAATGTAATTTTATCTTTGGACCTATGTTTTTTATCATTAGGTCTTTAGCGGTCAGTAAACTGGCATGGGTATAGCCATGAATATTGGCTTGATGCACCCGATACAACGACATATACATGGATTTTGCTAAGACCCCATGAATATTAACTTTGCCCAATAATTCACCCACTGCACTGTGTTCACTTAACGACACCAATGCGCCTTTTTCAGAAAATCTAAACATTGGTAAGGGCTGCTGTGTGACACGTGCTTTCATCGCATGGCGTAAAAAACTGGCTTGTTGACTTGCCACTTGGGCACGCGGTGCTAAAGCCGGTGCTTTGGCATCGGGTTGACAATGTGCGCAATCGCCAAAGGCAAAAATATCGGGATCAATGGTGGTTTGTAAAGTAGCAAAAATATGTAAACGATTGACATGGTCTTTTTCAAATTCGGTTAAATTGTTAAATACTTCCGGGGCTTGAATGCCTGCTGCCCAAACTTTAATTTCTGCCTCAAAACTTGAACCATCAGCAAAGTAAACCCGTTCAGCATCGACTTTAGACACACGGTGATCGGTCAATACTTCCACGCCTAAATCTTCAAGTTGTTGTTGGGTATGTTCTGAGGTTTTCTCCGACAAAGCTGGCAAAATACGATCAGCCGCTTCAATCACTCGAATATTGACTTTACTTGGATCGATTTTGTTTAAGCCATATTGAAAAAAGTTGTCTTTGGCATGAATCAACTCGGCTGCCAATTCAACGCCTGTGGCCCCTGCACCAATGATGGCAATATTTAAAGCGCGTGCTTTAGGTAAATGTTGCGCCTCTAAATACACATGCAATAAATCTTGTTGGAATTGTTGGGCTTGCTCGACATTGTCTAAAAAGTGGCAATGCTGTTTGACGCCTTCGGTTTGAAAATCGTTGCAGGTAGAGCCAAGCGCTAAAATTAAGGTGTCATAGTCTAAAGCAATACTCAATGAGCTAGGACTTGGGCTATTGACTGCTTTTTTGAGCCAATGCTGATGCTGAATTTCAACCCGCTTATGTTGTCGGTCGATGCCGACAAAACGACCCAAAACAAACTGATAGGCATGTTTGGCCGCATGGGCAAAATAGTTAGTTTCTTCTTGATGTGGATTGAGTCGACCCGAGGCAATTTCGTGTAACAAAGGTTTCCAAACATGGGTAAGTTTTTGATCGACTAAAGTAATCTCAGCTTTATGGCTACGGCCTAAGCTATTGCCCAATTGAGTGGCTAATTCTAAACCGCCTGCGCCACCGCCAATAATGACAATTTTATGAAGTAAGGTCATGGTGTGCCCATTGTTATTATAAAAAAAGAGATGCCATGACTATGCCATCTCTTCAAGGGAATATGGGCGTAAAATTGTTATACAAGTTACAAAAATTGCGGCAACTTAGAGCTTAATATTGGCTTTACGTTGTATGCCATGCCATAGGTCATGACACCATGCCATCCATTGCTTAAAAATATTCTCTTTTTCAAGCGTGACCTGATTATTAACCTCAAAACTGCGTAAAAGTTGCTGATTTTGATAGACTTTAATTTCTACTAAAGGCATTTTCTGATTCAGTGGCGCATTTAAAACAGGCTGCTTTAAGTTGGCTTGTACTTGGGTTTTTGTAGTGCTTAATGGCTCAATAATTTGCATGAGTCCTTGGGCATCTTTTACATATAAACGCTGTTGATTGGCTTGATAAGTATTCAGATCAATAGGCGTAGTCAAAGGGTAGAGGGAAGTCGTGACGACCTCAGGTTGAATACCTTTGACTTGAAACCATGTGTACTTTGATTGATTGACAGGAATGTCAGCTAAATGTTGGCCTTTAGCCACAATACGTTCATTTTGGGTATAGGTATACGCCACATTCATTAATTGATGTGCCACTTCAGCACGTTTTTGCATACTCGGTGTACCTAAAACCACCACAATGAGACGCCGTGTTGGAGCATCTAAACGATGTGTATCGCGCTGTGCAGTGAGCGCTAAATTGTAACCTGCGGCCTTGGTAAAACCGGTCTTTAAACCATCCACACTTGGGTCGGTTTTAAGTAATATATTGGTGGCTGCATGGTAAAGACCTTGATAGCGAAAATCAGGCAGTTTTGAATAGTACAAATAGGAGGGCACTTCATTGACCAAAGCTTGACCAAGCAGTGCAAAGTCAGCGGCCGTTGAATAATGATCTGGCATAGTAAGGCCGGGCGGATTACTAAAATGACTATTGTGCATGCCCACAGCTTTGGCTTCGCTATTCATACGGGCTACAAAAAGCGGCACAGAGCCTGAAATGCGTTCAGCTAAAAGTAAAGCCGCATCATTGGCAGACATAACAATTAAGCCTGCCAATAAAGTATCTACACTGACCTGTTCACCGACTTTAAGGCGCATTTGTGATTCATCTGACATGACCTGATTGACTACAGGAGTGACAGTGAGCATTTCATGGCGTTGTAACTTGCCGCTTTGAATGTCTTTTAAGGCAATATATGCCACCATCATTTTGGTGAGTGAAGCAGGGGCACGTTGTACATGACTATTGTGCTCGGCAATCACTTGTCCTGATTGTGAATCTAAAATGGTCCACGCTTCGGCTTCAACCGATTCAGGGTCGATGTTCAGTAGATTTGCAAAACTTGTGGTGGAGCACAGCAGCACACAGCTTGCCAACAGGTAAAACACAGCGTTCAAGGCAGTTCCTTATTTGCCAATCCATGGACAAAAAAATTGAAAAAAAGTCTGCGCATGCTATGCCTTTTTCTAGCAGATGGCTAGTCAAAAAGCCAACAAATGCAAGCGCTATGCATTGCCTGGCAAAAAAATGTTAAGCTTCTGCTTAAGTTATCTATTGAATGTTTGTATTGCCCATTATGTTGCATTATCAAATCGAATTTGACGATTATCGTCAGCATCTTGCCCATGTGACTTTGCGTTTTGTTGCAGAGCCGACACAAGTCTTATCTTTACCGACATGGATTCCGGGCAGTTATCTCATTCGTGAATTTGCCAAACATTTAGAAAGCGTACGTGCCTATGACGAAGAGGGGCGTTTGCTGGAAATTGAAAAATTTGAAAAAAATAAATGGCGTTTATTTAACACCGACTATGAGCTGATCACGGTTGAATATGATGTCTATGCCTATGATTTGTCGGTACGTGGTGCTTATGTAGACCAAACACGTTTATATATTAACCCAGCCTGTGCGTGTTTAGCCTTAGAGGGTCAAGAACATAAAGCAATTGAAGTTGAAATATTTTTACCGCCTGAGTTAAAACATTTCCAACTGGCCACGGGTTTAAAATCTCGCAGTTTGGTCAAAGGGCGTTTTACTTTAGAAGCCGATAACTATGCACAACTGATTGATTCACCTTTTGAGTTGGCAGAGCAGACGCGCTTTAGCTTTGATGCAGAAGGGGTTGCACATGAATTTGTGGTGTCGGGTAAACATGCCATGAATACTGAACGCATGCAGCAAGACATCACCAAGATTTGTGCCACACAAATTCAGATGTTTGGTTCGGCGCCATTTAAAGACTATACCTTTATGACCATGGCCACGGGCAATAGTTATGGCGGTTTAGAGCATCCAAATAGCACCAGTTTAATTACCCCACGTCAGGATTTGCCCAAAGCCAATGAACCTGAGGAGCCATCAGAAGATTATCAGCGTTTCTTAGGTTTATGTAGTCACGAATATTTCCATTCTTGGTTGGTGAAATTTATTCGTCCTGAAAATTTTGTCAATTATGATTTAAATAAAGAAGGCTATACCTCGTTGCTATGGATTTTTGAAGGCTTTACCTCGTATTACGATGATTTATTGCTATTACGTAGTGGTGTGATTGATCAAGAGGCATATTTAAAGCTGTTAAAAAGCCAAATTGAGCGTTATTTACAAAATCCGGGACGTTTGATTCAAACCGTGGCCGAATCGAGCTTTGATGCATGGGTAAAATTTTATCGTCAAGATGAAAACTCGAATAATGCAGGCACCAGTTACTATAACAAAGGCTGTTTAGTGGCTTTATGTTTAGACTTAGGTTTACGTTTACGTGGTTCGAGCTTAGATGCCTTAATGCGTAAGCTATACGAAAATGCACAAAATGGCATTCAAGTCAATCAGCGCACCATTTACGAGCTATGTAAAGAACTGACAGGTGATAGTTGGATTGAGCAGATCAATCATTTAATTAACACCACAGATGAGTTGCCGCTCGATCAATTGTTGCCTGAATTTGGTATTAGTTATCAGGTTAAAGATGACAAGTCTTTGCCTTTTGGTTTAAAGCTAAGCGATCAAGCGCAAGGTGTCTTGGTACAACAAGCACGTCGTGATAGTGTAGGGGCACAAGCAGGTTTATCTGCCCATGATGTGATTATTGCGATTGATGGTCTAAAAGCCTCTGAGAAGCTCTTAGCAAGTTATGCTAAGCAACAGGGTACATTTAGCGTGCTGGCATTCCGCCGTGATGAATTGATGCAGTTTGAAGTTAATACCGCAGAAATTGGGTTAGCTTCGGTTGAATTAAAAGTGGCAGATCAAGCCAAAGCAGAACAATGGCTAAAAGCATAATTGCGCTTTAGTTAGTTTTAAATTAAAACCCATGTTTCGACATGGGTTTTTTATTGATGAATTTTGTAACTGAGCCAAATGGGCTTAAAAAAGACATCAGTACGCACCTAAAAAAGCCCGCCACAAGGGCAGGCTATATTGAGTCGCTTAATTAACCGCGACCACGGCCACGACCGCGTGGTGCTTTGGTATTTGGACGAGTTGTACCATTGGTACGACGTTTTGGCTTTTCGCTTTCATCCATTTGCCAAATACGCTTGGTGCCTTTTTTCTTGACTGAGCCATCTTTATTTTTACGTACCATTGGCTTACCCCCTGTACCACCCGGCTTTTTCACATAAGAACGTGAGCGGTAAGGTTCATCTGCAGGTAGATTTTGGAAATCAGGATATAACAAAGGTTCAATTTCTTTGGTTTCACCTGGTTGTAAACCCAATTGCACTAAATCAATTGCACCAATTTTAGTACGAATTAAACGTAGCGTTGGAAAACCCACTGCCGAAGTCATACGGCGCACTTGGCGGTTACGACCTTCGCAAATCGAAATTTCCACCCAAGACGTCGGTACAGATACGCGAAAACGTACCGGAGGATCACGATCCCATAACCATTCAGGCTGTTCGACTTTAATGGCTTTAGCAGGCAAGGTCATGCCATCTTTAAGTTCAACACCTTGACGCAATTTCTCAAGCGCTTCTTCGGTGATATCACCATCCACTTGTACAAGGTAAGTTTTAAACTTTTTATTGGTAGGGTTGGTGATATATTGGTTTAGACCACCGTGATCGGTTAAAAATACTAAACCTTCTGAGTCCATATCCAAACGACCTGCAAGACGTAAATCAGGGTCATCGACAAAGTCAGACATGGTCATGTGTGCTTCATCTTTACGGAATTGGGAGAGGACGTCATAAGGCTTATTAAGAATGACGATTTTCATAAAATAACTTCTTTAATGTGAACAATTTACAAAAAAGGTGCAAGTCAGACGTGACTACGCAAGTACGCTTATGACTTCACCAAAAAAAATTCGATGCCTATATTATGCGTCAAGATGCCAAGAAAGTATTGCATGTTGGCAATTTTTTTCTTTTTAGCTCTGGTTTAAACCGCCTTTATGCTGCCTTAAGTCGATTTTATTACTCAAGTCTTTTTAAGATGCTGACTTTGCATCGATGCAATTGAACTTAGTAAGATGAAGGTAATTTTTCACATGATCAGGCTTGTGCATAGGCAGAAATTCGCTACAGTAAATTCTCTGACCCCATCATTTCAAGAGCAGACCAACATGGCACGTCAGTCAAAGCGACAGCAGCATGCTCAAGATGTGCAACATAATGAGCAACAGCAACAGCAACAGCAACAGCAACAGCAATAACCTAAAAATTAATTCAATAAAAAAACCTAGACCATCCTCATTGAAGGGATGTTTGATGTGGAGTTTGGATGTTTAAAATTTTTGGATGGGCTTTCATCACTCTTTTACTCAGTGCTTGTCAGCCACCCCCTGCTACACAAGTAACTACATGGCAAACACCTTATTTGTATTGGCAGCTGAAGCGTACGCCGCTACAAGCGCCGCTTTTGATTCCGGTAGAGCAGGTGACTTTTGCGCAAATCACCGATACATGGGGCGCTGCAAGAAGTGCTGGGCGTCGCCATGAAGGCGTAGATATTTTTGCCAAGCGTGGTACAGCTGTCTTAAGCAGTACTCAAGGAATTGTGCGAGAAGTGGGCACTAATACTTTATGGCAAAGTGATTTGGATTACAGGGCCTGAATTAAGCTCACATTATTATGCCCATTTAGATGCGTATGCTGAGCATATTCAAGCAGGCGATTGGGTGGACGTTGGTACGTTATTGGGTTATGTGGGCAATAGTGGCAATGCTAAAAACACACCGCCACATTTACATTATGGAATCTATCTACAAGGACAAGGTGCAGTCAATCCTTATCCGTATTTAAAACCTTAAGTTTGAGGGGTCACTTCCTTTTTAAAATCCAGTTCATAGCGTCGTACATAAAACATAAAATATAAGGTGCCTGACAATAAAACAGCAGCAGCTAAAATAAATTGCTGTGGATAAGCCACATTAAAACTTTGTAAGGTACTAAAGCTTAAACCGCCAATCAGTTGTACTAAGGCAAAGGTCATCGTGGCCATGCCCCATAGTTTTTTATAGGCCAAACCATAATGCTGCAAGATCGTATAAGAGGTTAAAAACACCACCGCAGGATTAAGCAAACCCGTTAGCAATGATGATAAAAAAGTCAACAGCGGAAAACTTGGCATTAAGGCAAATAAAATAGCTGCTACATAAAAGCTATAGAGCAGTTTTAAAGCTTTTAAATTGCCAAATTTTACTGCAAATAAATAGGCTGTGAAGGCCCCAAATGCGCTGCCAATCCCGTATAAAATCCAATTAAAATTAATCCAAAATAAAGATAAACCTAAACTTTGGGTTAAATAATCAATCCAAAATAACGAATGTGGAATATAGGCAAAGGCACTACAAGCATACACCAAAATTAAGGTTTTATAAAACCCATCCGGGCGTGTATTGGGCGCTTGGGTTTGAGTGTTATGATCGAGTTGCTGATGAAAGGGATAAATCAATTTGGCAATAAACACGGTAAACAATACCGCAAAACTAAATAAAATCAGCCAAGCTTGCGTAATACTGATGCGATCTAAATAAGGTAAAAACAGCGTTGCTGCTAAAACGCCAATCCCAACACCACTAAAGCCAACAAAGTTGATTTTTAGACGTTTACTGGCATCGGCACATTGTGCAACCACAGTGGGTGCTAAAATCATCAGTAAGCCGCCGCAAATCCCTGAAAGTACTCGCCAAAAGATATACCATGTCCCTATAAAGCCATCAAAGGCACAGCACAGTAAACTCAAACTGCCAATCACGCCGGCACCTGTCAAATAATGCAGCATCTTGACGTTTTGTGCTAAGCGCATGGCCCAAAATGCACCAATCAAATAGCCCAATAAGTTGGCGCTGCCCAACACACTGGCAAAGTTGCTGCTCCATTCAAAGGCTTCTCGGGTACTGGGTAATAAAGCAGTATAAGAAAAACGTAAAATCCCTACCGCAAGTCCGGTGCTGAGCATTAAAAATACGCTCAGGCGTTGTGTAATTGAGAACATCCTGTTCCTTTGTCGTTATTATTTGCTTAAATTTAAACCGATCTTAACCGATTTAGCGAGCTTTTGCAGATAACCAACATAGACCTATGGGTTTTTATTAAGCAATAGGCTATTGGCGATACGATAAAAGTGCCTATTTATCACATCATATAAGCATTTAATATTTGGAAAAATGTGTTAAAGCGCCACTGAAAATTTAATTTTTTTTCTTAACTTAATAACAAAAGCCTTTAACATAGAGCGTAAACAAAATGAGAACAACACCATGAAAATGTATCAAGTCGATGCCTTTACCACGCAATTATTTAAAGGCAATCCTGCTGCTGTAATTGTGCTTGATGATTGGCTAGATGATGCTGTAATGCAAAATATTGCTTTAGAAAATAATCTTGCTGAAACGGCTTTTGTCAAACAGCGCGATGAGCAAAATTTTGAGATTCGTTGGTTTACTCCAACAGTTGAGGTAGATTTTTGCGGGCATGCCACCTTAGCCAGTAGTTTTGTATTATTTAGAGATTTTGTGCAGAGCAAAAATATTTCTTTTCATGTGAAAAATTTAGGTGTTTTTGAAGTTGAACAGGCGATAGATGGTAAAATTTTGATGAATTTTCCAATACGCCGTGCCCATTTAGTCAAAGATGTGCCTGTATTGTTGCGTCAGGCACTGACCAAGCCATTTAAAGCGGTGTATGTCAATGAGCAAGCCTATATTATGATATATGAATCTACACAAGATGTGCTAGCGGAGTGTCCAAATTTTGAATTGCTTAAAACTTTAGGGCAAACACGCACTGCAATTACCGCACATGCCTCGGCGTTGGATGTTGCAATTACCAGTCAACATCTAGCTTATGATTGCGTATCACGTTATTTTGCCCCTGCCAATGGTATTGCCGAAGACCCTGTCACAGGTTCTATTCATACTGCGATTATGCCGCTTTGGACTGAAATCTTAGCCAAAGATGAATTGGTGGCTTATCAAGCTTCGCCACGGGGTGGGACTTTATATGGCAAGCTACTCGGTAATGAGCGCATTGAAATTTCAGGCTATGCACGTTTATTTATGCAAGCTGAGATTTATGTATAAAAAAAGCCCCGTGGGGCTTTTTGATTAATCATGCGGTTTGTGTTCATGTTTATGCGCATGATGTTCTTCAGTACGGCGAAAACGTAAATAGTTTTCAAACTGATCGCAATATTCGTCGTAGTTGTCCTCAAGCATCAATTGAAATTGCTGCAATAAGTACGACATCACTTGCTCTTTGGCCGCGCGCATTTCTTCGCCATCTTTAAAATTGTTGGCAGCGACCCACGTGTTAAAACGTGATGCGGCAAACAACATGGCAGAGCTGACCTGACCACGACGATCATGCGGCTTTACAGTTGAGCCTTTTTCAATGCTACAAAACTCATTAGCTTGTTTAATAAACGCATCAGCACGTTCAAAGAAAGCCGCATTTAACGCTTCTTCTTCGGTTACATCGGTTGCTTCAATCTTTTGAACCATGAACTGTTCCTAAACATCAATTTCAAAGCCGCCATTATAGGCAAAGCCTTGCAGAAACTAAACCTTTGCCTTAATCTAAAAATAGCCTAAGTCTTATTTGCAAGGACGACCATGAAAGATAACGCAATTGCCATACAAAACCTAAAAAACGATATTGCAGTATTGCGCCAACAAGTGTGGCCACCCCAAGATCTCGCTCATGTGGAAGATTTACCGATTTACTATGCCAATGCCGACGAAGTGGCACGCTACTACAGTCAGTGGCAAGGCTTGATTGAACGTGCACAAGAGTTGTTTGAGCCGTTCATGGCAGATGAAGACGAAGTGATCGATGCCATTCATTTGCCCAGCCATTTAAATTTGCCGTTGTTTTATTTTCACGTCGATCGCATTCGAATTAATAAAACCCGTGCTAAAGAATCAAAAACATTTCGTGGCGTGGCCAGCTTGATTGAAAAATGCGGTCAATTTAGCGAACGTGAAATTTTTGCCATGCAAGATTGGTTAGCTACCGACAGTACCGCAGCTTTAGTGGCACATCGTGAATTTATTGATTTACGCACCTATGTGTTTCAGCATAAACAAAGTGACTACACCCGTACCCGATTTTATGTCAATGGGATTGTATTAAGCGTCGAGCCAGACTTTGAATTGGTAGATGCGCGTGATAAACCACGTAAACAACGTAACGATAGTTATACAGACCCGATTGCCGACAATGGTACATGGAAAATCTTTGCCAAAAACCGCTAAAACAATAACACTTGTTTATACAAGGCCATGTTAGTTTATAAGCCACAAAACAACAAAAAAGATGCTTATGCCAACATGGATTGCGGTATTTTATGCCATTTTTTTAATCACAAGCAGTATATGGGTGGCTTTACTGCTTTGGATTCAACAGCCTATCGCCCTATGGGGGAGCATAATTTTAATTGCTGCATAGCTGGTTTTTGCAGCTCTGTGCTTTTATTTTCGGCATGTCAATGTGCCCAACTTAAAATGGCTACATGCAGCTTATATGATGGCTTTGAGTTGCATTATTGGCGGCTTTTTTTTAATGACACCTCAAAATGATCGGGTTTGGGAACCCAATGTTGAGCGTTTGGCGCATTATCGTTTTGTCGACGGTCAGGTCGAAATTTACAATGTGCGTAATTTTATTTGGCAAGATCAAGACACTTACACAACGCAATGGGAAACACGGCGTTATGCCTTAGAAAATATTCAAAGTGTTGATTTAATTGTATCGCATTTTATTGCCGGCCCTGTAGCACATGCTTTTATCAGTTTTGGTTTTGCAGATGGTCAGCATTTGGCTTTTTCTTTAGAAGTCCGCCAAGAAAAAGAGGAAGGTTTTTCTGTGCTGGGTGGTTTTTTTCGTCAATATGAATTGGCGTTGGTGGTGGGCGATGAAAATGACGTCATCTATGCGCGCAGTAATATTCGCGATGAAGAGGTGTATATTTATCCGATTTCAATACAAACCACCGACATGCAAATGTTGTTTTTAGAATATCTCAATCAAGCCAATCGTCTCAATCATCAGCCACGTTGGTACAATACTTTAGTAAGTAATTGCACCACTATTTTATTTGATCTGATGGAATATGCCATGGGCAATATACCGCGCGATTATCGTGTCTTGTTACCGGGCTTATTACCCGATTACTTATATGATCACACACAACTTGATTCGCGTTTTACCTTAGATGAATGGAAACAACGGGCACATGTTAATCCTAAAACTGCCCATTTAACGCAAGGACCTGACCAAGCAGAGCCGCCATTTTCTCAATTGATTCGTGGTCACTAAAGCTCAGCGTGGCGACTAAATTGTTGTAACGCCACATGCGCGCGTGATAAGACTTGTTGTTGTTGAGCTGAAATCCAACCTAGGGCAAACCAATATTCACGCTGCTTGTTGACTAAAATTTTAAAATATTCTTCCGCCACACATAAATCATTAAATTCACCGAGCACTTCTTGCAAAGGTTTAAGTGTTTTTAAATAGTGCTTTACCTGTTTTGACTTAAACAGACTATGGGTAAATTCAAGGCTATAACGCAACTGTTTGACCTGTTTGCGTAATTGGTGTTTTTGTTCGGTGCTTAATTGCATAAAGTTGTCACTTTGACCGGTGATTTTACGCTGTAATTTGCCAATTTGTTTGCCTGCTAAATGGGTTAAATCTTGTGCTTGATGTGTGCTACTGTCTTGCTGGCTAAAGTTGAGTAAATCTAACCACAATAAACTCGTGCTTGGTTCACGAAAGTGCTGGCTTAAATCGTGGCTTTTGCGCTTGGCTTGAGGTAATGAATCAAAAGGTGCGCCGGCATTTTGCAGTGCAGGCAATACATCACTGACTAGGGCATCATAATCACGGGTGCTACCTAAGTGTTGAAATAAGCTTTTAAGTTGTTGTTGCCATAAACTCAGATCATGTGTTGTCCAATCGGCAAAGCTTTTTAAAACACTGCGTAAACGTCGAATACCCACCCGTAACTGATGCACATGGCTTGCTTGATAATTACCGCGGGCAATCGCAGAAGCATTGGGTAAAATATGCTGCAAACAAGAAGCGATCATTTGTTTTAATGCCAATTCGGAACTGTGCGTTGGGCTTAAACTAAAATTTTGGGCATAGGTCGCCGCTTGCGGCTGAGTATTTAAAAGCGCATAACCACGCGCCGCTTTACTTTGCACATCCAGATATAAATGGTACTGCTTGACCCAAGGCTGAAGACATGCAATTAAATCGCTAATTTGTCCCTTTTTAAGCTCAAATTCAATTTCTGATATTTTGAATTTTTGATGGGCTGCAATCAGCCAACCTTGATCTAAAGCTATTTCAATGTGGCTATCGCCGTGGTTCATCTGTACATTGAGCCGTTTGACCTCGGTACGAAATTGTAAGATCAACGGTTGTTTGCTAGCTAACACAGGCTTTAATAATGCTTGTGCCTGTTTATTTTTAACATAGCGCTTTAAATCAATCCCGTTAGGCTTTTCATCAAGCGTCTCTTCAATTTCAATGCGTTTTGCATGATGTGAACTAGGTGCTTTTAAGGTTTGTGTCCATACCGTGTTTTCAAGGCGTTGCCGTAATGAAATTTGGACTTTGCTGAGCGCTTGGCTGGGGGTATCGTAATAATAAGCAGCTAAGTGAACCAGTTTTGGCTGTTGTTCTTGTATGGCGTGGTGTAGTTTAGAATATTGTGTTGCTGGAATATGAAATTTGAATTCGATCTCAGACATCACATGGGCTCATTTTTATTGTATTGAAATGACTATACAAAAATAAACCCATGCTTGTTAAGTCAACCGCATCATTATTTTAAAAATTTACGACTTAACATAAACTGCGCTGCGGTTTCTAAAACCCGTTCGGCATACACTTCTTGCTTGGCGGTAAGCCAACCTAAGACAAACCAATCGCTCGCAGCCAGTTCGGTCTCTTGCAAATATTGGCTTGCCAGATTTAATAAATGATATTGTTCGGCAGCATTGGCAGCATCGTTTAAGGCTTTACTATATTTTTGCAGGCTTTTTACATCGTAAATTTGCGTTAATAACGGAAAACTAAATTTTAATTGCTGAATGTGCTGCATTAACGCATCCATACTGCTTAAATCATGCACATCTGCATGGTTTAAACTCTCTGTAAGTTGTTTATAGTGCAGTTGTAAGCTCTGTTGCGCACTGATTTTTACATCGAGTGCAGGGCTTGTTGCTTGATTTAAGCTAAAACTCAACAACTCTAAAAAGTGATGTACATTTTGGCTAGAGCGCACCAAGTGTTGTAACTTTTCCGTGGCAAATAAAATATCTTGCGCCAAACTGGCCGTGGTTTTGGGGTTTTGCAATAACTGATTGAGCGTACTTTGCATGTGTTGTAAATGTTTAAGCTGCTCAAATTGACCTTTAAATGCTGCCAATTGATGTGCCCATTTCTCGTTGACATCACAGCTCCAATCTTTAAACAACAACACGCTTAAATGCAATTGATCTAAAGCCTGATGTGCCTGCTGAATGTGGGCTTGAGTGGCAATACCTGCTGACATGGCGGCAATATTGGGCAAGAGGGCTTGCATTTGCTGCGCCACCAAACTGCGTATATTGGCATCACTGCTGTCTTTTTTCGACAGAAGTAAATCTTGTGTGGCTTTGGCAGGACTTACCGTTAAACCCTCTGCCAACAGATTACCAAACTCCGCTTTACTGCGTACATCGAGCCAAAGTTGGTATTTTTTGACCCACTCAAAACAAAAGTTTAATAAATCATGTACGTTGCCGGTTTTGAGTTCAAATTCCACTTCATAAACCACTTGAACCCGATCTTGGGCGCGAATTTCACCAATATCTAAACTGACCTCAATTTGGCTGCTTGCATAATCCATCAGGCGTACAGTACGAGCAATATCAGTTTCAAAAATCAGTTGTAATTGAGTAAAGTCATTTTCTAAAGCATTGCTTAATAACTGTTTTGCTTCAGGGATTTGATCATAAATACGTAAATCTAACTGTGGTGCTTGGGCAAGCGCGCCTAAATCATGGTTATGTTCAAAGCGTGCCAAATGACTGCGGCTGGCTTTAAAAGTTTGTACCCATGATGATCCTTCTAAACGCTGACGAATTGCTGCGCGTGCCTGAGCCAATTTTTTATCAGGAGTGTCGTAATATTTGGCTTGTAATTGAATCTGTTCAGATTTTTTAGGATCTAAAGCTTTCATGAGTGCCACACGGCGCGCTTCAGGAATCTGAAATTTAAGTTCAATTTCAAGCATAACCATCACTTCTGTAGAAAAAAGAGTGTTCATTGTAACCAAAAAATGAGCCAAGAACAGACTTGACCTTTGAGCAAGATACAGCCAAGGGCAGTATAAGGCACAGATTTCATCGCGCAATCAATGTAGTCAAGTGATGCATGATGATCCAAACTAGCCAACTATTCATTTAAGAGGGTTCACGATTTTAGGCTTTTGACTTAACTCAGCGGCATCAGATGAGTGCCATTAAATTGCATGTTTTAGACCTAAGTCCAGAGCGTTTGCGGCAAGATTAGTCTAAAAAATCAGAGTTTAGAGAAAATTAAGCAGCAATAAGGTAAGCGTGTACACAACCATCTTTTGCTTGCTTTAGAACAGTGCCATAATGGCTTATTCCTTAAGTTTAGAGTGTTTGGCACATGCGCGGTTTATACCTGATTACCAATGATGATCCGATTGAACTTCTTTTGGCAAAATTAGAAGGGGCAATGGCAACTTATGAAGTTGCAGTATTGCAGTATCGTCGTAAACAAGTGCCAAAAGAACAACAGGCCTATGAAATTGAGTACATGAAACATTTATGTGGTCAATATAAAATCCCATTTGTGATTAATGATGATTTAGAAGCCGCCGTGCACTATGGTGTAGGGGTACATTTGGGGCAAGATGATGGCTCAATTGTAGAAGCCGCTGCACGTTTACCCAAAGGTGTGTTGATTGGGCGTAGCTGTAACAATTCACTCGAATTGGCAGAACAAGCCATTGCCGATGGGGCAAATTATGTGGCGTTTGGTGCAATCTTTGCCACTGACACCAAGCCAGAAGCGGGCAATATTGGTTTAGACACCTTAAAACAAGCCAAAGCCAAGCTAAATGTACCCATTTGTGCCATTGGTGGTTTAACGGTTGAAAACTCAAAAGAAGTGATTGCCGCAGGCGCTGATTTATGTGCTGTGGTGAGTGATGTATTGGGGCGTTCTATGTCCACCGTGGGTCAACGTGTCTATGATTGGTCAGAGTTATTTGCTAAATAAGCCTGATTTTTTTATTTTTTGAGTTGAGTGATTTTCATGAGTTTGTCTGCAAAGCAAGAACAATTATTTAAACAAGCCAGTAAACATATTCCAGGTGGCGTCAATTCACCGGTACGTGCCTTTAATGGCGTCGGTGGTACACCGGTATTTATTGAAAAAGCCCAAGGTGCATATTTATATGATGTCGATGGCAAACGCTACGTTGACTATGTGGGTTCATGGGGGCCGATGATTTTAGGTCATGCGCATCCTGCAATTATTAAAGCAGTGCAAGAGGCTGCGGTTGATGGTTTAAGCTTTGGTGCGCCAACCGTACACGAAACCACATTGGCCGATATTATTTGTGAAATCATGCCATCGATTGAATTGGTGCGTATGACCAACTCAGGTACAGAAGCCACCATGACCGCAATTCGCTTGGCGCGTGGTTATACCGGTCGTGACAAAATTGTGAAATTTGAAGGCTGCTACCATGGTCATTCTGACTCACTGTTGGTGAAAGCCGGTTCTGGTCTACTCACCAGTGGTGAAGGTGAAGCAACGTCTGCAGGTGTTCCGGCTGATTTTGCTAAACATACTTTAACGCTGCCGTATAATGACATTGCCACATTAAAAGAATGTTTTGCCAAGTTTGGTTCAGAAATTGCCGGTGTGATTGTTGAACCTGTAGCAGGAAATATGAACTTAGTGGCACCAATTGAAGGCTTCTTACAAGCAATTCGCGAAGTATGTGATGAGCATGGTTCGGTCTTTATTATTGATGAAGTGATGACGGGTTTTCGTGTGGGTTTAGGTGGGGCACAAGCACATTATGGCGTGACGCCTGATTTAACCACATTGGGTAAAATCATTGGGGCAGGCTTACCGGTGGGGGCTTTTGGTGGTAAACGTGAAGTGATGGAATGCATCGCACCACTGGGTAAAGTCTATCAAGCTGGTACTTTATCGGGTAATCCACTGGCCATGCGCGCAGGGATTGAGATGTTTAAGCATTTACGTGCTGAAGGTTTTTATGAAAACCTCACTGCAAAATTGGCTAAATTACTTGCTGGTTTGCAAGCAGCAGCCGATGAAGCTGGTATTGCCTTTAAAACGCAACAAGTGGGTGGTATGTTTGGTTTGTATTTTACCGACCAAGACGACATCACCAGCTTCGATTCGATGCTCAAATGTGACATCGCAGCATTTCGTCAATTCTTCCATGGCATGTTAGAACGTGGCGTGAATTTAGCGCCATCGGCATTTGAAGCCGGCTTCTTCTCAAGCGCACATTCAGATGAAGATATTGAATTTACCATTCAAGCAGCGCGTGACACCTTTGCTAGCATGAAAGCTTCAGCTTAAACTTAAATTAAACAGGAAAAGCCCGTTTTAAGCAGCGGGCTTTTTTATCGGCTTTTATTTCAGTTGTAGGGCTTTTTTTTAAGGATATTTCACATGCAAACCAAACATTATTTAACTTTAATCGATGCTAAATTTTTACTTGAGCAGGCTTACCAATACGCATTGGCACAAAATTTTAACGTCAGTATTGCTGTGGTCGATGACAGTGGTCATTTACTGGCTATGAAACGTATGGATGGCGCATCGCCGATGACCGCTAATTTGTGTTTAGAAAAAGCCAAATGTTCGGCCATTAGCCGTCGTCCTTCTAAACTGTTTGAAGATTTAATTAAAAATGGTCAGATGGGTTTTTTAACCATGCACAGCTTTGCAGGCATGTTAGAGGGCGGTGAGCCGATTCTTTATCAAGGGCAATTGGTCGGGGCTATGGGGGTATCAGGTGTAAAATCGGTACAAGATGCTGAAATTGCTCAATATGCCATTACACAGTTTTTAGCCCAACAGCTTTGAAAAAAGCCGCATGTTGTAGGTTGATGCTTATATAATATAAGGCATCATGCTATGCGATATTTTATATGCTGGTCATAAGAATGGGATGTTCTGAGAACTAAAAACAACAATCATAAGTTCAAATCATGATGGATCATATCAGTTACATACTGTTAGATCTCATACAAGCTCAATGCAAAGATCTCAACATCAGGTTAGGTTTTTTGCATTGTGGCTGCTAAATCATTCAACAATCTAATCTATTGGCTTGTTTGGCAAGTTCGCATAGACTTTGCTTGATTCATGCTACTTTAAAGTGCTGTTATGCTCTATCCCATGCCTAAAAAAATTCAACTTGCCCCATCACAAGCCAAATGGTCGGTGAATTCATCGCAATCGGTGCTGTTGTTGGTGGGTATGCATGAGCTACGTCAATACGACCCTACACATGAGTTACTCATAAATTTAAGCGGCTTAATTAAAAAAGCCAAAGCGCTAGAGATTAAGGTTGTGGAAATTTATGGCGATGATGCTCAACAACGCATGCAGCGTTTAGGTGAGTTATTATTTCATTATCCACAATTAATCATTGCAGGTAAAATCACGCCAACATTGAAGCCTTTGCTGGCGCATTTTTATAGTGTCACAGAACAGATTTGTGTGGTGGATGATGCTATTTTGCTCTCTAATCAAGCTCAGCATATCCATTACATACAAAGCATTAGCCAACAAGGTTGGCACCATATCAATAGCTATAGCTTAAAGCGCTTATGGGCATTAAGCGCACCCACCGCGCAGATTTTATCGGCCAAGGGTATTTTACTGGCGATTGCAGAACACTTAGATTTAGACCCTTTAGAGATAGACCCTACCCAAGATTTACGCAGTTATGGCTTGGATTCTGTGGCAATGGTCAGCTTAGTAGGTTTGTGGCGCGCCAATGGTGCCAAGATCCGTTATGAAGATTTTTTACAGCACAATAGCGTGAAGCATTTGCTACAATTTTTATTAAATTCAGCTTAAATTGGCTTTTTGCCACAAAAGCAAAAAAAAGCCGCGCAATTATGTAATTCTGCATTGTAATTATGCCTTAAGCTTTTTATCATTGCCGCCTTGTTTTGTGATCAGCTTGGATTGGTATCTTGAGTAATTTTCTAACTGAACACCTGATTCATCGTGATCGGGATTTTATGGTGATTCATAAGCCCGCAGGCTTACTCACAGTTCCCGGCAAAACCGAAGATTTACAAGATTGTTTACTCAGTCGTTTAGTGGCGATTGAACCAAATACCTTACTGATTCACCGCTTAGATCGTGATACCTCAGGCATTTTAGTTTTTGCTTTAAACAAATTGGGGCAAAAATCTATAGCACGTCAATTCCAAGAGCGCCAAACCGATAAAATTTATCAAGCTTTAGTGGCAGGCACCTTACAAGGTGAGGGTGTGGTCGATGTACCGGTGATTTATGATCCAAGCCGTCCGCCACTGCATATTGCGGCGCCTGCGCATGACAAACCTGCCTTAACCCATTGGCAGGCGCTTGAACATTTTGAAATTCAAGGACAACCTGTAACGCGTGTCCAACTTAAACCGATTACAGGACGTTCGCATCAACTTCGTGTGCATATGCAGTATTTAGGTCATCCAATTGTGGGTGATACTTTATATGCCACGCCACAACAGCAAAGCTTAATGCCACGTTTATGTTTACATGCCGCGCATTTGAGTTTCTCGCACCCATTTCATGGTACCGCTGTGGCATTTGATTGCCCAGTGCCATTTTAAGTTTTACAGGAATCCATAAGCGTACTTTTTGGTGCGCTTTATGTGACAATATATTGCGATAGGTCGGCATTTTCTGTTCAAATGAAGAGTCAAGCGCCGTCACAATTTGATAGATAAAGGTGGAAAAATTGCAGCAATTTGCTATTGGTCAACGTTGGTTGTCAGACACAGAAACAGAACTCGGTCTTGGGGTTCTTATTGATGTAGATGAGCGATCGGTCAGCATTTTATTTCCTAAAAGCGATGAAACCCGTGTCTATGCACGTAGCAATGCGCCTTTATCTCGTATTGTCTTTAATATAGGCGATGAATTACAAGATCAAGAAGGCACCACGTGGTTGGTCGAATCCTTTGAAGATCGTGGCGGTGTATTGCGCTACAACGTGATGCATACTTTAGAAGATGGTACCGAAGAACGTAAATCTTTAAACGAAACTCGTATTGGCGCGACCATTCAATTGTCAAAACCATTAGAGCGTTTATTGGCCAGTCAAATTGACTATAAAGAGTGGTATGACCTGCGTATTGAAGCGATGTTGATGCAAGCCAATATGCAAAGTAGTCCATTGCGTGGTTTAGTGGGCTCGCGTGTGGGGTTAATTCCGCATCAGTTGTATATTGCCCATGAAGTAGGACAGCGTTTTGCACCGCGTGTGTTATTGGCCGACGAAGTGGGTTTAGGTAAAACCATTGAAGCGGGTTTAATTATTCATCAACAACTCAAAACCGGTCGTTCAGAACGTATTTTGGTCTTGGTGCCTGATTCACTGCAATATCAGTGGATGATTGAAATGCGTCGTCGTTTTAATCTTGAGTTTTCATTGTTTGATTTAACTCGTACTGCGTCTATTAAAGAACATGATCCAGATTTAAATCCATTTTTAACCGAACAACGCATTATTGCATCAGTCGATTTAATGATTGACCACGATGACTTACGTGAACAAGCCTTAGAAGCTGGTTTTGATTTATTGGTGGTGGATGAAGCGCATCATTTGATGTGGAGCGAAGAAGACGGTGGTAATGACCGTTATGACTTGGTGGAAGAGTTAGCGCAGCAAACTGCCGGTGTGTTGTTACTTACTGCGACGCCTGAACAATTGGGTGTTGAGAGTCATTTTGCTCGTTTACGCTTACTAGACCCACAGCGCTTTAGCTCACTTGATCGTTTCTTAGATGAAGAAGAGCAATATCAACACACAGCGAAAATTGCTGAAGTTTTGATGTCGGATTTGCCGCTTGAAGAACAACATTTAACTGCGCTGGAAGGTTTATTGGGTCATCGCATTGAAGATCAACCTGAACAGCGTTTCCGTGCCATTCATGAATTATTAGACCGTCATGGTACAGGGCGTATTTTATTCCGTAACACGCGTGAAGCGATTCAAGGCTTTCCGGGGCGTGATTGCCAACCTGTGGCATTGCCTGCACCTGAGCATTGGTCAAAAGACGGTAAGTTACGCGAACAAATGTGGCCTGAAGAAGCACAGCTAGATGGTGCTTGGATGGAACATGATCCACGCGTGATGTGGCTCATGGAAAAACTGCGTGTTGATTTAAAGCATAAAAAAGTATTGCTCATTGCACGCAGTGGGCCTGTGGTTGAAGCCTTAGAAAATGTGTTACGTTTACATGCCGGTATTCGTACGGCAATGTTCCATGAAGGTATGACTTTACTTGAGCGTGACCAAGCTGCGGCTTACTTTGCTGAAGATTCTTATGGTGCACAGATTCTTTTATGTTCAGAAATTGGTTCAGAAGGACGTAACTTCCAGTTTGCCTCAGACCTGATTTTATTTGATTTACCGGCCAATCCCGATGTGTTAGAGCAACGTATTGGTCGTTTAGACCGTATTGGGCAAGAAAATCGTATTCAGATTCATGTGCCTTATTTAATCGGTACAGCGCAAGAGCGTATGTTCCGTTGGTATAACGAAGGTTTAAATATCTTTAGTAATATCTCACCGACGGCACAAACCTTACAAGAAAACTTTATTGTTGATCTCAAAGACTGTTTACTCAGCGACCAAGGTCAGCGTTTTGAAGATTTCCTTGAACAGGTCAGCGTGCAGCGTGAAGCACTGGAGCATGAATTACAAGCAGGGCGTGACCGCTTATTAGAATACAACTCATGTCGTCCAATGGTGGCACAAGAGATTGTCAATGCGCTTGAAGACTACGATGACAACACCACGTTGCCTATGTTTATGAAACGCTTTATGGCATCCACTAACATTGATTTTGATGAGCAAAGCAATGGTACGGTCATCATTAAGCCAACGGATCAAATGCAAGTGCAAGGTTTGACCTTAGATGAAGAAGGCATGACCGCGACCTTCTATCGTGACCAAGCCCAAATTCGTGAAGACGCACAGTACTTAACCCTTGAGCATCCATTTACCGAAAGTGTGATGGAAATGATTAATACTCAAGGCTTTGGTAGTACCAACGTGGCGATTTTAAAATCGGCGGCACTACCACAAGGTTCGATGTTGGTCGAAGTATGGTTTAAAGTAGATGTAGTCGCACCCAAAGCCTTGAACTTACCCGCAAGCTTACCGCAGCAATTGGTGCGTGTGTTGCTCAGTGAAAAAGGTCAGGATTTATCGCAAAAGGTTGCCCCTGAAGTGTTAAAGCCATACTTGCATCATTTGGATGGCAACAGCTGCCGTCAAGTGGTGAAAGCGCGCCGTGATGTCATTGAAGCACGTTATGCTCAAGCATTAGATTTAGCCAAAGCTGCATTGCCTACTTTTAAGCAACAAGCCAAAGAGGTGTATGGCAGCAAGTGGCAATACGAAATTGAGCGTTTAACTTATCTTAAACAGTTTAATCCAAGTATTCGTGAAGACGAAATTGCTCGGTTAAAAAAATTGCAACAAGAAGGTTTAAGCCTGTTAGATGGTTTAAGCATGACACCAGAAGCCATCCAAGTGATGGTGGTGGTGAAACCTTAAAACATAAAAAAAGCAGCTTTCGAGCTGCTTTTTTTATGCTTAAGATTAGCGAATTTTTGCTTCATCTAAATGGCGTGCGCCGGCTAAAATCATCCGCAGCATGATCATGGTTTGTTCAGCCACCAGTTTACGTTCTACGCTTGGCATATCAATCACTTTAGCGCCCATATTAAACACCAATTGGGTAATGGCTTTGGCGACTAAGTCAGGATGGGCAATTTTACTGCGATTTAGCCGCTCTAAAACAATTAAATCTTCTTGTAATTCTTGCTGAAAATAATTGAGTTGGCGCTCTACCGCTTCTTTATAAGATTGTGAGCCAGTATAACCTTCGCGTAGCAATAAACTTAAATTACCGTCATCTGCATCAAGTTGCTCAATAAATACTTCGACTGAAGTACGTACGATACTGCTTTGTTTAGACGCTTTTAAGCGCGCTTCATATAAAATTTGGCGCAGTACAATACCCGCACGTTCAATCAGCTCAATGGCGAGTTCATCAATATCTTTAAAATGACGGTAAAAGCTGTTTGGGGCAATACCTGCTTCCCGCGCCACTTCGCGTAAACTTAAAGATGCAATACTTTTGTTAGGCCCAATTAAATTAAGTGCCGCTTGGAATAATTCTTCTTTGGTAATGGTGGCTTTACGTCCTACAGAACGCGTAACAACCGGCTCTGCAAGGATTGGCTCAGCAGTGGGCACATCGGAACTGGCATAAATTGAAGACGGGTTCATAATGATTAGGAATATAAAGACATCTTTGGCATTATAACGAGTTTTCTAGGTGTGTTGTGATTTGTTTCAACTTGAGCCAAAAAGCCATATTGAATATATATACAAATATATATACATGTGTATAATAATTAAAGTCTCATCGGTTTTGGTGCATCTGTATGCATACAACAGTAAAAAAATCCCCGCTTAAACGTCTAATGAATGTGGTATTAGAGTCACGCGATGCCGATTTTTGGTTGCAAAAAGTCAACCCGCTTTGGTCGGTTGAAGTGCCTTTAGCCAAAATTGTCGCTAAAGATAGTATTGCACAGGAGACCGTGAGCTTCACCTTAAAAGTCAATCCACATTTTCAAATGGGGCAAGCTGGTCAGCATCATCCGGTCTATGTGACGGTTCAAGGCATCCGTTATGAACGTAGCTATAGCTTGAGCAAAATTGACGATCAACATGTCCTATTAACCTTAAAAAAAGTGCCGGGCGGTAAAGTCAGCACATGGTTAATTGAGCAAGCAAAAGTGGGGGATATTGTTGAATTGGGTCAGCCTTTTGGTGAGATGACCTTACCCAAAACCACAGCACCTTTGGTGTTGTTGGCAGCCGGTAGCGGTATCACACCGATGTATAGTTTGTTACAAGAATTGATTCAAAGCCAACAAATCACCGATCAAGCCGTGACTTTAATGTATTGGGTTAAAACGCAAGCAGATGCTGCATTTTTAACGCAATTGCAAACGTGGGCCAAGCAGTACAATAATTTTAAATTTGAATTATTTTGTACTCAAGACCTCCCACAAGCTGCACGTTTAGATCAAAGTCATGTGGCTTTAGTTGAACAGCTTGAGCAAGCTGTGGTGTATGCCTGTGGACCATCTGGTTTTGCACAACGTGCTGAACAGCTGTTTGCTCATGCCCAAGAGATCAAAACCGAAGCCTTTAGTATGACCTTGCAAGACACTGCAGATACAGGCTTTGTTCAGATCACCTTAACTCAATCCAAGCAAGTGCTCAGTATTGCTAAAGGTCAATCGATTTTAGTCAGTCTTGAGCAGCAAAACATTAAACCAAAACATGGTTGCCGCATGGGTATTTGTAATAAATGCGCATGTCATAAGGTAGAAGGTCACACGCAAAATATTGTCAATGGTCAGCAAAATGCTGAACCGGGCAACTTATTAAAAATTTGTGTCAATTCTGCGCAGTCTGATCTGGTTATTGATCTGTAAATGGAGCCCAAATTATTATGAATATGCCCGTTAAATTTGAATATTTTAAGAATCCAAAAAACCGTGAATTAACGCCGGCCGAACTGGACCAACTTGCACAAGAACTTGATGCGATTAAACAAGAAGTCTTAGATGACCTTGGCGAAAAAGACGCCAAATACATTCGTAAAGTCTATTCAACCATTCGTTACACATCAATTGCCGGACGCGCTTGCTTATTTGCTGGTTGGTTCCCACCAGCATGGGTCTTGGGTACAAGTTTATTGGGTGTGTCTAAAATTTTAGAGAACATGGAATTGGGTCATAACGTCATGCATGGTCAATATGACTGGATGAATGATCCTAAATTCAATGGTCAAACCTACGAGTGGGATATTGTGGGTACGGCAGACAACTGGCGTCAAACCCATAACTATAAGCATCATACCTATACCAATATTAAAGGTATGGATGATGATATTGGCTATGGTTTATTACGTTTGTTCCCAGAACAACGTTGGAAGCCGGGGCATTTGCTGCAACCCATTTACAGTGTGCCATTTTGTACCTTGTTCCAATGGGGGGTTGCGATTCAAAACCTTGAAATTGGTAAGGTATGGATGGGTCGTAAAACCAAGCAAGAGCTCAAAGAAGAATGGCAGCCATTAAAGAAAAAGATCTCGAAACAATTGTTTAAAGATTATGTATTCTTTCCACTGATTGCAGGACCTGCTGCGCTACCGGTATTTACTGGTAACATGGTGGCGAATGGAATTCGTAACGTATGGACTTTTAGTATTATTTTCTGTGGTCACTTTACCAAAGACGTTGAAGTGTTCCCAAAAACAGTACTACAAGATGAAAGCCGTGGTCATTGGTATATGCGTCAGATTCGTGGTTCGTCTAACTTAACGGGTTCTGAAGCATTTCATATCTTAACCGGTCATTTAAGTCATCAAATTGAACACCATTTATTTCCGGATATTCCAGCGCGTCGCTATCGTCAAATGGCGCCAAAAGTTGAAGCAGTGTGTGAAAAATACGGCTTAAATTACAACAATGCCAGCTTAGTGAAACAATATGGCAGCGTATTAAAGCGTATTGTGAAATATGCTTTTCCATTTAAAAAATAAGCACTAAAAAAAACCACCCAAATGGGTGGTTTTTTTTATGCCGATTGAACATATAACTTGGGCAAAGTAAGATCACGTCCAAGCATAAATGGATGCGTGGCCAGATTAAGTAGTGCTTCATCTTCTTCACTATTGCCATAAGCATAAATATGGCTGTAGTGATTTAAATCATAACGCGCAGCCACGCGTAGACTTTTTTGCAAACTGCTACAATCGGGGCTGTGATAATGGCCAGTGAACCGGCCATCTTGAATTTGGATTTGGGTACAGATTAAATCTACGTGGAAATACTCGCACAAGGGGCGTAGGTATACATCTAGTGAGGCAGACACCAAAGCCACATCATCGCCTTGCTGTTGATGTTGTTTAAGCCGAATGAGCATTTGACTATCAAGCTTAGGAATTAAAGTCTGTGCATAATCACGCGCTATGGCTTGAATATGTTGTGCGTCTTGATCTTTAAACATATGATAAAACAAAGTGGCACGCATTTGATTGGCTGGATAGCGCTTGCGATAATAAGCTTGAATTTGTGGCAAAATTTTGACACCACGACGCAAGATGTGCCGTTTGTTTAAGGCATAAAAAATAAAACCGGTAAAGCTGTCTTGGCGGCACAAGGTGCCATCAAAATCAAATAGGGCTAGAGCTTGAGGCGTTTGGCGCGTTGCATGCATGTATCGTATCGTCCATTGACTCGAGTAGCAAACCAATTGGTGTTGTAATCACGGCTCAGTTTTGGTCCTGAAATCACCACCTCAGGCATAATGGCATACATAGGCGCTTTGCCGGTTTTTTCTTGGTACAAGCGCACAATTTCTTGATAGGTAGCTGTTTCTTCAAATTTCTTTTCTTTTTCTTTCTTTAGGTCAGCACGAATTTGACGTGGCGTAATCAGCACTTTTTCAAGGGCAAATAAATGGATTAATGCCA
The DNA here is from genome assembly GCF_947626835.1 of uncultured Acinetobacter sp. Taxonomy (GTDB): domain Bacteria; phylum Pseudomonadota; class Gammaproteobacteria; order Pseudomonadales; family Moraxellaceae; genus Acinetobacter. Next base: position 235,727 of record NZ_CANQTS010000001.1, read on the forward strand.
TTTCTGACTGACTTTTTTGCGCACGTTCTGAACCATCTTTGGTGTAAAGCAATAAATCACCATCTAAATCTAATTTTAGATCTGCCACAAGATTGAGCATCTTTTGAAATGCGGCATTACGGCTTGAATACATGCCTGAGTTATAGTCGGCAAAACGATAAATGGCACGATCATAGTCGGCAGGATACATCATTAAGCGATGAATACCATAATACAAACCACCATATTGGGTATATAAATCACTGCGTAAGGCTGCCATATTGCCACCTTGGCGTTTATTCGCTTTGGCATAACTAATATGCACTTGCATAGAGCCTAAAGTCGTGATGGGATTGAGCTTTTCACCAATGTCTTGCCCCACCAATTTAGCCGCTCCTGTTAAGGCACTGACATGGTAATGCTTCGCCATATAAGCAAAAATTTCACGGTATAATTCATCTAATTCGCGTTCGGTTTTGACTTTACGCATTTGACTTAAATAGTTGTTTTCAGGACTAGGCTGATTTTTTAAGACATCTTGGAAATATCCCGCGACTGTACCACCAATTTTCTCGCCTAATTTTTCAGTAAACTTTTCATCTAAACGCTCTTCAACTTCCTTGACTGCTTTCGCCCCTAAACCTGCTACTTGTGGATCAGCAATAAAGTTCGATTCTTGGTCAACCACAGCAATAATGCTACAGATATTGTCTTTGCTCTGTGGAATGCCAAATTGCTTGCTAATGTCATGAATATCTTTGGCCCAAGACTCACGTTGTTGCACACGTGTTGGAATGAGTTTCGCAATTTGCGCACTGCTTAAGGTGGGTTCATCGTTATTGCTCCACCATGCACGATCACCGCAGGCAGCTAAACTCAAACTCAGGGCTGTGACAACAATAGGGAGATAAGCATTTTTCATAAGTACAAACACACGGTAAAACAGGTGAGCTGAAAAGGTAGATGCAGTATACTGACAATATCGCAAAAGTTAAGAATATATATGTATATTGGTCCCTACCAACTGTCAAACAATTTGATCGTAGCGCCTATGGCAGGTGTGACCGATCGACCTTTTCGTACACTATGTAAATATTTTGGTGCAGGGCATGCGGTCAGCGAAATGATGACCTCAGATAAAACCTTACGCATGAGTAAAAAGAGCTTGTATCGTGCTAATTTTGATGGCGAACTTGCGCCGATTTCCGCACAAATTGCTGGTTCTGATCCACGTGATTTAGCAGAGGCAGCACGTTACCAGGTGGCCAATGGTGCACAAATTGTCGATATCAACATGGGGTGTCCTGCCAAAAAAGTCTGTAATAAATTGGCAGGTTCTGCCTTATTACAAGATGAAGATTTAGTGGCACGTATTTTAGACGTTGTGGTGGCAGCGGTGGATGTACCGGTGACCCTAAAAACCCGTTTGGGCTATTTAAATGGGCATGAAAATATTTTGCGTGTTGCCAAGCGTGCCGAACAAGCTGGTATTGCAGCTTTAGCTTTACATGGGCGTACCCGTGAAGATATGTATTTAAACACCGCGCGTTATGATTTAATCAAAGAAGTCAAAAGCTTGCTAAGTATTCCTGTGATTGCCAATGGTGATATTGATAGCCCACAAAAAGCCAAATATGTGCTGGATTATACCGCAGCCGATGCGGTGATGATTGGCCGTGCAGCGCAAGGCCGCCCATGGATTTTTCGTGAAATTGCACACTATTTAGCGACGGGTAAAGAATTGGCAGCGCCGAATATTCAAGAAGTTAAACACGTATTGCTTGGACATTTACAAGAACTATATGAGTTTTACGGTGAATATTCAGGTTGTCGTATTTCACGTAAACATATTGCGTGGTACACCAAAGGTTTACGCTCAAGTAATGAGTTTCGCCAACAGATGTATCAAGTTGAAAATACCCAAGATCAATTTAAAGTGGTAGAAGCCTATTTTAATCAACTCCTTGATTATGGTGAAATTATGAGTGATGTGCAGGTCGAATCTGTAGATTTACTTCAACCTTAAGTCAAAAAACCGTCATAGAGACGGTTTTTTTACGCAATACCTGAGGTAGCTTGATTAAGTTCAAGATGGCATTTTCATTTCCAACATTACCAAATTAATTAAATCAGCAGCTTCTAAAGCACGAATATGTGCCACACGTGTGCCTGCCCAAAACGCTGCAAAATGGTGCTCATCTTGCGCGCTTGCCGTTTGATGAAGTTGCTTGGCTAAATCATAGGTATATGGATAAGGAGGCACTGTAGGTCGTTCAGGTTGGTCAACTTGGGTGTGCCAATGATTCACTAAACCACGCGCCGGACGGCCTGAAATGCTGCTGGTAATTTGGGTAATCGGCTGTTGAAATAAGGCCTCACGGTAAGCCAAACTTGCATTTGAACTTTTACATTGAATAAAAGCAGTGCCCATTTGTACAGCACTTGCCCCAAGATTTAACATTTTGGCAGCATGTTGACCATTCATAATACCGCCCGCTGCCACAATGGGTAATTGACAATGGGCTTTAAATAACTGCACTAAATCCTTGGTGGTGATGGCACTATCCACAGCCTGATTAAACACACCACGATGTCCACCTGCTTCAATCCCTTGCGCGATAATCACATCAATTCCAGCTGCTTCAATGGCTTTGGCTTCAATTAAATTGGTCGCTGAAACCATGGTGACAATACCTGCAGCTTTGAGTGCTTGGATTTGTTGGGGATGCGGAAGACCAAAATGAAAACTGACCGCTTTGGGGCGTGTTTCAAGGACTACTTTGAGATAATCATCGTTGTCTAAAAAACTGGGGTAAATACATGATAATGCTGTAGGTGGCGTAACGTGATAACGGCTAAAAAAAGGCGCCATATAATCAAGCCAAGCCTGTCCTTGTGCGGCATCTAATTCAGTGCTTTGATGACAAAAAAAATTAACCTGAAAAGGCGCGTCAGTTAAGGCTTGGGTAGCTAAAATTTGTTGTAAAGCTTGGGCGGGTGTACTGGCGCCTAAACCTAAGGCACCTAAGCCGCCAGCATTACACACTTCGGCTGCAAGTTGCGGCGTGGTAACACCTGCCATGGGGGCTAAAAATATGGGATGTTTGAATTGTAATAATTCTTGTAAAGTCATATCAATGCTCCTGTGTCGTGGTTTACTTTGCCAATATTTAGGCGATTAAGCAACGCATCTGTCGCACAAAATAATCAATATCATGGTGTTAAATAGTAAAGCTATAGCACTAAAAAAGCCCATTGAAATAGGCTGTTTGATAAACACACTGTTCATTTTTGAGGTGATGCTTTTTAATTAGGCAACATGATTGGGCACAGTTGAATACTTTAAGCTATGAGCAATACAAGGCGAAAATCAAGCATTCAGCCTAAGAAGAAGAGCAGTATAGTCAATGTCAACATGCTGATTTGGGCAGCTATGCCACGAACTTAGTGCACAAATATCCGCCAATTAAAGCTAAAAACCTCATCAGGTATAATAAAGCTCATTCCTAAAGACAATCGAGTAAAAATAACAGCAAAGCACAACGCTTTATATGATGCAGATACAAGAGTATCTAGCCAAATAAGGCACACATATTAAGCAAATGTATAGAAAAATATAAAGATGTAAAATGCAATGTGAGCGAACTATGATCAAAAATAGAAAAAGCCTCTGAATATTCAGAGGCTTTTTATCAGCAAAAAGTAAAAAATTACTGTTGTGCTTTTTCTTTTACATTTGCCGCGCCTTGTTCGACCGCAGCAGCTGTAGCCACAGTGGCATCTTTAGCCGCTTCTTTGGCACTATGCGCAGCATTTTCAGCAGCTTGCTCAGTGGTTTCTGCAGCATTGTCAACTGCTGTTGCTGTGGCATTTGCTGCATTTTGGGTGGCATCTTTAACATCGTGACCAGCTTGTTCAGCCGCATTTTCTAAATGTTGACCTGTGGTTGCACCTGTTTCAGGGGCTTTTTCTTTGCTACAGCCCACCATCGCTACAGTTGCTGCTAAACCTAAGGCCAAAACTAATTTATTCATATTGTATTCCTTATCATTATTGATCCATACCGGATGACAGGCAATATATGCTGAAAAAGCAAAAAAATAAAGCGTATAATTTGTTCATTAAATGTAAAAAAGGCCAAGTACCGAAGTACTTGACCTTTTAGGTTGCTTAAAGATTATTGCCCAGATCGGATAATATAATCAAATGCCGACAGTGATGCTTTAGCACCTTCACCTGTAGCAATGATGATTTGTTTGTACGGCACGGTGGTACAGTCACCTGCAGCAAATACACCTTTCACATTGGTTTCGTTGCGCTCGTTAATCACAATCTCACCACGGTTTGAAAGTTCTACCGCTGTGTCTTTTAAGAAATCGGTGTTTGGTAACAAACCAATTTGTACAAAGATCCCTGCCAATTCAACGGTATGTTCCACATCAGTTGCACGGTCTTTATATTTCAAGGCTGTGACTTGTGAACCATCACCGACAACTTCGGTAGATAAGGCATTTTTAATCACTGTGGTGTTCGGTAAGCTGTTTAATTTATCTTGCAATACTTGATCTGCACGTAGCTTGGTATCAAATTCAACCAAAGTCACATGCTCAACAATTCCTGCCAAGTCAATTGCCGCTTCAACACCTGAGTTACCACCACCAATCACCGCAACACGTTTGCCTTTAAACAATGGACCATCACAGTGTGGGCAGTATGCTACACCACGGGTGGCATATTCTTTTTCACCCGGTACATTCATTTGTCTCCAACGTGCACCAGTTGATAAAATCACAGTCTTAGATTCAAGTTTGGCACCATTTTCTAAGGTCACTTCCACCAAACCATTGCTGGTTTCATCTGCGCCTTTGATGTCAGCAACACGTTGTAAGTTCATGATGTCTACACCGTATTCACGAACATGTGCTTCCATTTCTGCAGCAAATTTTGGACCTTGGGTTTTTTGAATTGAGGTGAAGTTCTCAATATCCATAGTGTCCATCACTTGACCGCCCATGCGCTCTGCCACAATACCGGTTTTGATGCCTTTACGTGCCGCATAAATTGCAGAAGTGTTGCCCGCAGGGCCACCACCAATCACCAACACATCAAACGCCTCTTTGGCATTGAGTTTCGCTGCATCTTTTTGTGCTGCATTAGTGTCCAGTTTCGCCACGATCTCTTCTAAAGTCATACGACCTTGACCGATATGTTGACCATCTTGGAATACCATTGGAACGGCCATGATTTTGCGTTCTTCAACTTCGTCTTGGAAGAAGGCACCATCAATCATGGTGGCCGTTGCACCCGGATTGTAAATGGCAATCAGGTTTAATGCCTGCACCACATCAGGGCAGTTGTGGCAGCTTAATGACACAAATACGTCAAAATGAGAGTTCACACCCAGTTCTTTAATTGACGTTAACACTTCATCAGAGACTTTAGGTGCATAACCTGAAGTTTGTAGCAATGCTAAGATCAATGAGGTGAACTCATGGCCCATTGGCAAGCCTGCAAAGAATACACGCGGTTCTTCGCCTTGTTTAGCCACACCAAAGCTCGGTGCACGGCTGTTTTTGCCATCAAAACGTGCAGTGACTAAATCAGATAATGCTGCCACTTCTTCGACCAATTCTTTGATTTTGGCAGATTTGTCTGAGTCATTTAAGGTTGCCACCAATTCGATGGGACCTTCTAGGCGTTCTAAAAGGGTTTTTAATTGCGCTGAAGTATTTTGATCTAACATGGCTAACGTCTCCAAAGGAGTAAATATGTATTTGATGAGATGATATTAAATGGATTCCCTTAATAGGTAAAACATTTAGTTTTTATAAATATAATCGGAAAATTAGATTAAATTTTCATTTCATCAACTATTTCAGTGTCCTATATGCAGGCTTTATTTTATATTTCAAGTAAGATGATCAAAATGCAGCACAAAGTGGTGCTGTTTTAACATGATTTAAGGAATAGATATGCTACAGCGCGGAATTTATGAGCATTATAAAGGTAAGCATTATCAGGTTTTTCATGTGGCGACCCACAGTGAAACCGCTGAAAAGTTAGTGGTCTATCAGTGCCTCTACGGAGATTACTCGATGTGGGTACGACCTTTAGCGATGTTTATGGAAAGCATCGAGAGTGACGGGCAGGTGGTGCCACGTTTTAAATTAATTCAGGCACTATAAATAAAAAAATGAGTAACGATCATTTATCGTTACTCATTGCACGGTGATGATTTTTTTATCTTTATATAAGCTCAATTACATGATTCTGACACAGGTAAAATGCACATCGTATTCTAAATATTTGTGTACAAAAGCAGCTTTGTCGGTACGACGTAGCAAATTGGCATAAATAAATTTAGGCACCGAATAATACAGCTCGGCAGAACCATTGTCGTAAAAAATATGCAAATGTCGAGAAGTGGAATTATACTTCCATGATGTGACTGTAATGGCAACTCCCATAAGCAACTCCTTATTTAACAAGGTTTTTTATAATTTTATTGCGTTGCAACTTTATTTCAAATTACTTGAAATATTGGCTTTTCTATATAGCAGTATTGTAAACATCAGCATGGTTTAAAACAGCGAGATTTGCTACAGAGCAGTGCATTGAGTCTTGCAAAAATCATGCGCAAAATTAAAAAATTAACAATTTTGTTCAAGCCCCATCTTTAAACTGCTTTAGACTTCTCGTCAATTGCCATAATAACGAGAATAATAATGCAGCTTTTTCAATGTTCATGTTGTCAGCAACCAGTATATTTTGACAATTGCATCTGTATGCATTGTCAGCATATTTTGGGATTTGATGCTAAAAAACAGCAGATGCTGGCTTTAACAGGACCAAATACTGTATGGGCTTTTACTGAAACGCAAACACAAAAAAATTATAAGTTTTGTATGAATAAACAGTATGAGGTGTGTAATTGGGTCTTAAGTTTTGATGATCCGCAAGATTTTTGTTTGGCGTGTGGCTTAAATCGCATCATCCCTGATTTAAGTGATTTAAAATATCGGCAACGTTGGCATAAAATTGAATTGGCCAAGCACCGTTTGGTCTATAGTTTATTGCGCTGGCAATTGCCGCTTGAAAATAAGGTTCAAAATCCAACTCAAGGTTTAGCATTTGATTTTAAAGCTGATCTCAATTGCCCAAATGAAGCTAAAGTGATGACGGGGCATGACAATGGCTTAATTACCTTAAATATTGCTGAAGCTGATGATGTAGAGCGTACTATGGCCCGTGACCAAATGAATGAAGTCTATCGTACCTTACTTGGTCATTTTCGCCATGAAATTGGACATTATTATTGGGATGTTTTGGTTGATGGCACGGAATTTTTACAACCTTGCCGCGCATTGTTTGGCGATGAGCGTATCGACTATCAAACCGCACTTGATCGTCATTATCAAAATGGGCCAGCACCAGACTGGATGTCACGTTATATTAGCCCTTATGCCAGCATGCATCCTTGGGAAGATTGGGCGGAAACATGGGCGCATTATTTACATATTGTAGATGTATTAGAAACAGCAGATGCCTTTGGTATTCAAATTCGCCCACCAGTGGTGCAAGATCAGCATAAGCATATGATGACTTTAGCTACACCACTTAAGCCCTATACCACCGAAGACTTTGATGATATTTATCAAGCATGGTTACCAGTGGCCTTTGCCATGAACAGCTTAAATCGTAGTATGGGGCAAGATGATTTTTATCCTTTTGTGATTAATAGCCAAGTACAAAATAAATTGCGCTTTATTCATGAGGTGATTCAACACTATGCTCAGGCACAGTCTCAATAAGCCTTATAAATCGCGACATTGTTCATGCTTATGGGTAGCTTCATTGTGGCTGCCTATAGGCGCAATGCGGTTATGAATACAGCTTAAACTTTGGCTTTGATTATGCTTGAGGACTAGTTTTCCAATATTGTTTTGAATATCAATTGCGCCTGCTACCTGATTACGAATTAATTCTGCTTTATGACCAGAAAAGATTTCAAGATTGCCTTGAATGTGATTTTCAACCAAATTTAAACCACCAAAATCATCACCCGCGTGTACATTGCCAGCCACTTGACTGCGTTTTAAAGTCAAACTGCCTTGGGCCTTAACCTCTATATTGCCAGCAATTTTGACGTTGTCTAAAATACATTTTTGATGAACCACGACGTTTCCATTAATGCTTTGATTGCGTAAATGCCCTTGGCAAATCACTGAATCTGCAAAACTGGTGGCTGCAAATAAACAGCCCAATACACATACGGCAGCACGCATAGATGTTCCTTAAAAAATTATGTTGATGTTGATATAGTAGCTTAAAAAACACTCAAGACTAAATTTTAGGCATAAAAAAACCACGCAATTTGCGTGGTTTTTTGATCAGTTGAATCTAATAAAAATTAGATTTTACCAACTAAGTCGATTGAAGGAGCAAGTGTTGCTTCGCCTTCTTTCCATTTTGCAGGGCAAACTTCGCCTGGGTGTGCATGTACGTATTGAGCAGCTTTTACTTTACGAAGTAATTCAGATGCATCACGGCCAATACCACCAGCGTTGATTTCAACGATTTGGATTTTGCCTTCAGGATCGATAACGAATGTACCACGATCAGCAAGACCAGCAGCTTCAATTAATACTTCGAAGTTTTTAGACAACGTCCAAGTTGGATCGCCGATTAATGGGTATTGGATTTTACCAATCACATCAGAAGTATCGTGCCAAGCTTTGTGCGTGAAGTGTGTGTCAGTCGACACGCCGTAGATTTCTACGCCTAATTTTTGGAATTCAGCATAGTTGTCTGCTAAGTCACCCAATTCAGTTGGGCAAACAAAGGTAAAGTCAGCTGGGTAGAAGAATACTACAGACCATTTGCCTTTAAGATCAGCTTCAGAAACTTCAACGAATTGACCGTTGTGGTATGCAGTTGCGTTAAACGGTTTAACTTCAGTATTAATTAAGCTCATCATAGTCTCCATGATTGAGGTTTGTAATTTGATTTCCATAAGAATATAGAAATTATGCTTGGGGCTGAAACAGAATTTTTGCATGATCAAAATCGGAAAATCCGAATTCACCGCATAAGTTCTGTGTCACGCTTTGGCAAATCATAACATCAAAAAATGACAATTAATTTGCATGTTGTAAGCTGCTTAAAACATGGGGATTTATCTAGACAATTCAAGGGTCATTTTAAAAAAAAGTCAAAAATATTCAAAACACATTGCCTTTCGTAAACTTGAAGAACAGCGTAAAATAGCCTGCTTATTTGTGTGTTTTAGGAATACCTTTCAGTGCAGCGTGATTTAAATGTAGAGCAATTGGTGATGGCACGTGACCTTCATCGTTTAAATCGACTACGTCAAGGAAAGGATGCCAATCCACAGCAATATCAAGCACTTTGGGAACAATCGCATGCCAAAGTGCTGCAACGTGTTGAGCGCTTGCCCAATATTACTTTAAATCAAGATTTACCAGTCACCCAATATGCCGACAAACTGATTGCTGCCATACAAAAACATCAAGTGATTATTGTGGCAGGTGAAACTGGTTCGGGTAAAACCACCCAATTGCCACAAATTGCCATGTTGGCAGGTCGAGGCCTAACCGGTTTAATTGGGCATACTCAGCCACGACGTTTAGCTGCACGTAGCGTATCGCAACGTATTGCTGAAGAAGTGGGGCAGAAACTCGGTGAATCCATTTCATTTAAAGTCCGTTTTAATGAGCAAGGTTCACAAGATTCAATTTTACGTTTAATGACCGATGGTATTTTGTTGGCAGAACTGGCGAACGATCGCTTTTTAACCAAATATGACACCATTATTATTGATGAAGCGCATGAGCGTTCGCTGAATATTGACTTTATCATGGGGTATCTAAAGCAGCTTTTGCCTAGACGTAAAGACCTAAAAGTCATTATTACCTCGGCTACTTTGGATGTAAATCGCTTTAGTCGTTACTTTAACAATGCACCGATTTTTGAAGTAGAAGGACGTAGTTTTCCTGTTGAAGTACGTTATCGTCCCATCTCTGAGCTGTCGATTGGGGGCAGTGATGACGATGAATTTGATGACTTTGAAGAAAACCTACCGCGTGCTGTGGTGGCTGCGGTTGAAGAATGTTTTGCCGATGCTCAAGCCAAAGGCCATCCTGAACATGCCGATATTTTGGTATTTGCATCGACTGAACAAGAAATTCGTGAACTCCAAGAAACCTTGCAAAAATTTGGGCCACGCCATACCGAAGTACTGCCGCTGTATGCGCGTTTAGCACTTGCTGAGCAACAAAAAATCTTTAACCCATCTGCGGGTGGGCGACGCATTATTATTGCCACCAACGTGGCAGAAACGGCGCTGACCGTACCTAATATTCGCTACGTCATTGACAGTGGTTTTGCGCGTATGTCGCGTTATAACTATCGCTCACGTGTACAACGCTTACCGATTGAAGCGATTTCTCAAGCAGCTGCCAATCAGCGTAAAGGACGTTGTGGTCGTATTGCGCCGGGTGTGTGTATTCGTTTGTATTCAGAAGAAGATTTTTTAAGTCGTCCTGAATTTACCGAACCTGAAATTAAGCGTACCAACTTGGCGTCGGTGATTTTGCAAATGCAAAGTTTGGGCTTTGGTGAGCTTGAAGACTTTGATTTTATTGAACCACCTGATTTACGTTTGGTCAATGATGGGCGCAAGCTGCTGATTGAATTGGGGGCTATGCGTGATCAAAAAGCCCTTACAGCAGCTGCTCAGAAAAAAGCAGCGGCTTTAACTAAAATTGGTCAACAAATGGCAAAAATGCCGATTGACCCGCGTTTAGCACGCATGATTTTAGGTGGCGCGCATTTTGGTGTACTCAATGAGGTTTTAGTGATTGTGGCGGCGCTTGCAGTCCAAGACCCGCGTGAACGTCCGGCCGATAAACAAGTCCAAGCCGACCAAAAGCATGCTTTGTTCCGTGAAGGCGATTCAGATTTCTTGTTTTATATTAAGCTTTGGGACACGCTAAACGCCAATCGTGACAGCATGAGCGAAAGTAAACGCCGTAACTTTGCGCGTCAGCATTTTTTAAGTTGGTTACGTTTACGTGAATGGAAAAAAACCCACGAACAGTTGGTCGACTTAGCCAAAGGCTTAAAGCTTTCTTTTAACGAAAAACCGGCCAGTTATGAAAACCTACATCGGGCATTATTGACGGGTTTATTGTCGTTTATTGCCAATAAAACCGATGAGCGCAACGTCTTTATGGCAGTGCGGCAGCAAAAAGCACGTATTTTCCCTGCTTCTACCTTACATAAAACCAATACCCCGTGGGTGATGGCCTTTGAGATGGTGGAAACCTCACAGGTATATTTACGCACGCTTGCCAAGATTGAGCCGGAATGGATTTTACTGGCCGCAGGTGATTTGCTCAAACATCACTACTTTGAACCGCATTGGTCGAAAAAAGCCGGTATTGTCAATGCTTATGATCAAATCTCATTGTTTGGTTTGATTGTAGAGCCGCGCCGTTTAATCAATTACGAAAAAGTGGATTTGCCCGCAGCGCATGAAATTTTCTTGCGCGATGCCTTAACCACCGGTCATTTGGGTATTAGCCCACCGTTTTTGAAGCACAACTTACTTAAACTTGAAGAAGTTGAACGCGTTGAAGATAAATTGCGACGTCGCGATTTGGTGGTGGATGAAGAAACCATTTACCAATTTTATGCCAGTAAAGTGCCACCTGAGGTGGCAAGCCGTCGTAGTTTTGAAGATTGGCGTGCCACAGTTGAGCCAAAACAGCCACGCTATTTATTTGTTGAGGATGATGCGCTGTGGCTGAATGATCGTCCCACCACACAACAATTTCCAGACTATCTACACAATGGCAGCTTAAGACTTGCCGCCAGCTATCGCTTTGACCCAAGTCATGATCAAGATGGCGCTACCGTGAAAATTCCATTGCAAGCTTTGGCTCAAGTGGACGAAAACATATGGTCGTGGGGAATTCCGGGTTGGCGCTATGATTTAATTGAAGCTTTGCTAAAAAGTTTACCCAAAGATAAACGTCGCAATTTAGTGCCCATTCCTGATACAGCACGTAAATTAGTACAACGTATTGATGCCAGTCATTTACGTGAACATATTTTAACATTTTTGAGTTTTCAGTTACGCGCTGAACAGGTTGGCGCACAGGACTTTAATCTTGAGCGCATTGAGCAATACTTGCTGCCTTTTATTCAAGTGTTGGATGAAAAAGGTCGGGTACTTGAGCAAGGGCGTAACTTAAGCGAATTAAAAGCTCGTTGCCGTGCAGAAACCCATAGTCCGGTTAAACAGCTCAAAGGTGAATTTAAAACTTTCCCAGAGAAATTTGTGTTTGAAGCTTCACAAAAAGTCTCAGGTGTGGTGGTTAAGCAATATCAAGCTTTGGTGGTAAATAAGAAGTTTGCCGATTTAGCACAAAAAGATGAATCGGGTGTAGTGATTCAAACCTTTAATGATGCCCAAGAAGCCATGAAACAGCATCGTGATGGGGTGATTCGTTTGGTACATTTGCAATTGGGGGATTTGATTCGTCAGTTGAAAAAGCAGATTTCCAAGCCTCTGGCTTTGGCTTATTCCCCTTTAGGTGATAAGGCACAATTGGAGCAAATGTTAGTCTATGCCACTTTACAAATGGCGATTACTGATTTGCCGGTCAATTCAGCTGAATTTGAGCGCCTTTTGGTTGAGGTGAAAAAAAGCTTCTTAACCCATGGTCAAACTGCGCTACAGGTGATGTCAGAGATTTATATTCAATGGCAAGAGATCCGTCAGCGTTTAAATAGCTTAAATGCAGCGGTGTTTGGCAAAAATATGGATGATATTGAAGATCAATTGGATTTAATGTCATTGGCCAATTTTGTCTATATCAAGCCACATGACGTGTGGCTTGAGTTCCCACGCTACCTAAAAGCTTTGCTTATGCGCCTTGATCGCTTACCAAATAATTTACAAAGGGATGATTCTGCCATTGATCAAGTTGACCCTTGGATGGAAAAATTGTTCACTTTTAAAAATGACCCGCGCCTAAAGGAACTTTACTTTATGGTCGAAGAGCTACGTATCTCGTTGTTTTCACAACCAATGAAAACCAAGATGCCAATTTCAGCCACGCGATTGCAAAAAGTTTGGGAACGTTTAGGAATCCGTTAATATACTCACCATTTTTCCATAGGAGTTTTACATGGGCATCCGTATTACAGGCACAGGGTTATATACACCTGCTGAAACCATCACGAACGAAGAATTAGTTCAAAGTTTAAATGCTTATGTAGAACGTTATAACGCCGAGCACGCAGCCGAAATTGCCGCGGGTGAAATTGAAGAGTTACGTACCTCAAGTGCGGAATTTATTGAAAAAGCCTCAGGCATTAAAAGCCGTTATGTAGCAGAAAAGTCAGGTATTTTAGATATCGACCGTATGCGTCCACGTTTTAATATTCGTAGCAATGATGAAATCTCACTCCAAGCCGAGTGGGGTGTCGCAGCTGCCAAACAAGCCATGGACAATGCCGGCGTAACGGCTGAAGATATTGATGTTGTGATTATGGCATGTTCGCAATTACAACGTGGCTATCCGGCAATCGCCATTGAAATCCAATCTGCATTGGGCATTCAAGGCTATGGCTATGACATGAATGTGGCATGTTCTGCAGCGACCTTTGGTTTAAAGCAGTCTTATGATGCAATCTTAGCCGGTGCGCGCCGTGTATTGTTGGTCAATGTAGAGATTATGTCAGGTCAGTTAGATTATACCTCACGTGATTCGCACTTTATTTTTGGTGATGTGGCAACAGCGTCAATTATTGAAAACACCGAGACCAAAACAGGTTTTGAGATTTTAGATACTTATTTATTTACCCAATTCTCAAACAACATTCGTAATAACTTTGGTTATTTAAATCCTGCTGAAGAAGCAAGTGGTAAAGATTTACTGTTCCGTCAAGATGGACGCAAAGTGTTTAAAGATGTATGTCCTTTGGTGGCAAAAATCATTAAAAACCAAGTGGCAAAAAATGAATTAACGCCAGATGACATCAAGCGTTTTTGGTTGCATCAAGCCAATGTGAATATGAACGAGTTAATTTTAAAATACGTGGCAGGTAAAGAAGCGCCAATTGAGCGTGCGCCTATTATTTTGGATGAATTTGCCAATACTTCATCGGCAGGTGTAATTATTGCTTTGCATAAAACAGCTGATCAAGTGGATAACGGCGAATATGGCGTATTGTGTTCATTTGGTGCAGGTTATTCAGTCGGTTCAATTTTAGTGAAAAAAGTTGTGGTTTAAGTTTTAAAACTTAGATGAAAAATGGCGCTTTTAAGCGCCATTTTTTTTAAGAAAATACCGGTGGGCTGTAGGTTAAAGTGCGACCTAAAAACCACAGTAAAAATAAGACCAGTGGGATATGAAAAATCAGTTGGGTGACAGTAAAGCCAATCACATCTTTGGCTTTAAGTTTTAAAATACCAAGCATTGGCAACATAAAAAATGGATTGATTAAATTAGGTAGGGCTTCGGCGGCATTATAAATTTGTACCGACCAACCTAAATGCACTTTTAAATCATTAGCAGCTTGCATAACATAAGGCGCTTCAATAATCCATTTACCTCCACCCGATGGAATAAAAAAGCCCAAAATCGCAGAGTAAATGCCCATCACAATCGCAAAGGTTTCTTGTGACGCAATCGAGACAAAAAATTCAGCAATATAGTGCGATAGCGACAAATCTTGGGCGTTATAGGCATTGGTCATCATAAAAGCGATGCTGCCATACAACGGAAATTGAATCAGCACACCAGACACGGCAGGTACAGCTTTGGTCACCGCATTTAAAAAATTACGTGGTGTGCCATGTAAGGCAATTCCAAGCATTAAAAAAATAAAGTTATAGGTATTGAGGCTTGAAATGGCCAAAATCGGATTACTTTTGCCAAATTCGTTGATCATCCATACCAAGCCTAAAAGCACAATTAAAATACTCAAAATGGGTGAGTTTTCGAGCCAATCGCCCGGGCGTTTTGGCGCTTCAGGATCAACTGCTTTTTCTTCATCCAATTGAATATCAAATTGCTCAATGGTTTTAATATGTTGACCTTTGGGGGCAGACCAAAAAGCAATCGCAATAGACGCAACAATCAATACGGCTGTCATGATCATCGATTGCGGTAAAAAAATGGTTTCGGTGAAGGGAATTACACCGGTCAAATTATAAATAGGTTCAGGCAGACTGGCTTTATTGGCTTGAATTTGCGCAGCCGATGAACTAATCCCCAGTGCCCATGTAGCACCCATACCAATAATGGCTGCTGCGGCGGCGGCACGATAATCCATATTCAGTTCTTTACGCTGAGCCAGTGCAATCACCAATAGCGCAGTTAAAACGGTACTCATGGCCCAATTGACCAAAGAAATAAGTAAGCTGACTGTAGCCACCAAGACAATCGCACCGCGGCCTGAATGCGGTAGACGCGCTAAGACGCGAATCAATGCTTGTACGGGTTTGGACACCGAAACCACATAGCCGACCACAATCAACATACACATTTGTAAGGTAAATGGAATTAAGCTCCAAAAACCGTCGCCAAAAGACAATGCTACAGATTGTGCCGGTGCACCAATTAAAATTGCGGCAATCGCGACAATCACCACACCCAGTAAGGCAAAAATATAAGAGTCAGGAAACCATTTTTCCGACCAATCGCTGACCCTTAAGGCAAAGCGTTGCATAAAGTTTTGTTGTTCCATATTCTATTCCATGATTATTGTTTGAATTAAAAAACCCCTTAAAACCAAAGTTTTAAAGGGTTAGTAGGTACTTTTTTTTATTTAAGCGATCAGTTTGACCCCTGTGAAGCTTTGAATCTCATCTAAAGTCACATCGTGGGCCAGTTCCACCAATTTTACACCTTCAGGTGTCACATCCATGACGCCTAAATCGGTGATGATACGATGCACCACGCCTTTACCCGTTAAAGGTAGGGCACATTGTTCAACAATTTTCGGTGTTCCATCTTTGGCGCTGTGTTCCATCAGCACCACGACTTTTTGTACCCCTGCGACTAAATCCATGGCGCCGCCCATCCCTTTGACTTTTTTACCTGGAATCATCCAATTGGCAAGGTCACCAGTTTGAGAGACTTCCATCGCGCCTAAAATCGCAATATTGACATGCCCACCGCGAATCATGGCAAAAGAATCCGCACTGGAGAAAAATGCCGCACCTTGACGGGCAGTCACGGTTTGTTTGCCGGCATTAATTAAATCGGCATCGACAGTCTCTTGGGTGGGAAATTCGCCAATGCCCAATAAACCATTTTCTGACTGTAGCCACACATTCATATTTTCAGGAATATAGTTGGCAACAAGTGTGGGCAAGCCAATACCTAAATTGACATAAAAACCATCTTGTAACTCTAAAGCAGCGCGTTGCGCCATTTCATTACGCGTCCATGCCATGGTTTAAGCCTCCACTTTTAAAGTCAGTTGTTCGATACGTTTTTCAGGGGTTGTGTTTAAAATAATGCGTTGTACATAAATACCCGGTAGATGGATGTCGTCGGGATCTAAAGCACCAATCTCGACAATTTCTTCAACTTCGGCAATACAGACTTTGGCGGCTGTGGCACACACAGGATTAAAGTTTTGTGCGGTTTTTCTAAAAATTAAGTTGCCGGCTTTGTCCGCTTTATAGGCTTTGACTAAGCCAACATCGGCAGTTAAAGCGTGTTCTAAAATGTACTCTTTGCCATTAAATTCACGTAACTCTTTGCCCTCGGCAATTAACGTACCCACACCTGTTGCAGTAAAAAAGGCCGGAATACCTGCACCACCGGCACGTAGTTTTTCTGCCAAAGTGCCTTGAGGGGTAAGTTCAACTTCAAGCTCGCCGCTTAAAAATTGGCGTTCAAATTCTTTATTTTCACCCACATAAGAGGCAATCATTTTTTTAATTTGTTTAGTTTCAAGTAATACACCTAAACCAAAACCATCCACACCGGCATTATTTGAAATACAGGTTAAATTTTTCACGCCTGTGTCTTTTAAGGCCGCAATTAAGGCTTCAGGAATACCGCATAAGCCAAAACCACCTACTGCTAAGGTTTGCCCATCTTGAACGATATCGCGCAGCGCCTCGGCTGCACTTGCATAGACTTTATTCATTTTTTATTCTCTTAATTTATATTTAAGCACAGCGCTGTTGCCAGTAAGCATTGGCATAATGAGAAGGATTATTACGCTGCAACACTTGGCTAATATTTTGACTTGCGGTCATTAATGTATCTAGATTAATGCCTGTGTTCAAGCCCATATTGGAGAGCAGATAATATAAATCTTCGGTGGAGACATTGCCTGAAGCACCTTTGGCATATGGGCAGCCGCCTAAACCTGCAATCGATGAATCAAACACGCGAATGCCTTGTTGCAAGGATTGATAAATATTAGCAATTGCCATGCCATAGGTATTATGAAAATGTCCGGCCAATAAACTGGCATCTGTACTCGCCAAACACGCATCCCAAACTTTTTTAATTCGATCTGGCGTGGCTGTGCCGATAGTTTCACCTAAAGACACTTCATAGCAGCCCATGTTCAGTAAGCGCTCGGTCACTTGAGCCACCACTTTGGCATCAATTGCACCTTCATAAGGGCAATCGACGATACAGGATACATAGCCACGTACTTTAATATTGTGCTGTTTGGCTGCGGCAAAAATATCGGCAAATTTGGCAAAGCTTTCTTCAATTGAGCAATTGATATTTTTTTGCGTAAAGCTTTCGGAGGCTGCGGTAAACACCGCAATTTCCTGACAACCGACTGCTAAAGCTGCCTCAAAGCCTTTAATATTTGGCGTAAGCAGGCTCAAGCTAATGTTTGGGTGTTTAGGTAATTCAGCAAACAACTGGTCGCTCATGGCCATTTGCGGTACCCATTTGGCCGATACACATGAACCCACTTCAATGCTGCTTAGACCTGTTTGCATTAAATCTAGAATTAGATTCTTACGATCTAATAAGGTGAGTGGTGTTTTTTCATTTTGCAGGCCGTCGCGCGGCCCGACCTCCACGATTTTGACAAACTCACTCATGCCACATCCTCCAACAGCACAAATTCCACCAATTCATCACCGGCTTTGACTTGATCGCCCGGTTGGAAGTAGGCGGCAGCCACTACACCATCTTGCGGTGCACGAATCGAATATTCGATTTTCATGGCTTCAAGTGTTAATAACACATCGTCTTTTTTCACTTGGCTATTGGGTTGCACCAAGACTTGGGTAATCACACCCGGCATCGGGGCTTTTAAGTTGCCGGCATCCGCTGCATCATCTTCGCTGTTAAAGCTTGGTTGAATATGGGCAAAGTGATGACTTTGACCGTTGTGATATACCGTTAAGCCAGTGTTGCTAAAGCTAAACGCATAGTTGGTTTTACGACCTGCCAACTCAATTTTGACATGATGGGCATCCATGAGTTGGCCGCTAATGGTGTAGCTTTGACCTTCATATTCAGCTAAATAGCCCTGATTTTGCGCGGTAAAATGCACCACATTTTCAATGCCGTTAAGGGCAAATTTTACTGCATAGCGTGCATTTACATTAACACGCCATAACGATTCGGCCTGCCACACAGGATTGTTGGCGGTTTTGTTGTTGGCAAAACGAGATAACAATTCAGTCAGTGCTGCAGACACCACAAGTTCTGGCGAGACCTGCGGCTGTGGCCCAAGCAAAAATGCTTCTTCACGTTGGATTAGACCGGTATCTAAATGGGCCGTTGCAAAAGATTCACAGCGCACCAAACGATCTAAAAAGGCGATGTTATTGCCTAAACCATCGACATGGAATTGGCTTAAGGCATGATGCATTTGTGTGAGTGCAGCTTCACGGTTTTTACCCCATACAATGAGTTTGGCAATCATTGGATCATAGTAGGTGGTAATTTCATCGCCCTCAACAATGCCGCTATCGACACGTACATGCGCATTTTGAGTTGGATAGCTTAAATAGTGAATCTTACCAATGGCGGGCAAAAAGCCTTTTTCTGGTTCTTCGGCATAAACACGTGCTTCTAGGGCATGACCATGAATACTGAGTTCATGTTGTTGTTTTGGTAAAGGCTCGCCATAGGCAACACGTAATTGCCACTCGACTAAATCTTGCCCGGTAATCATTTCCGTCACAGGATGTTCAACCTGTAAACGGGTATTCATTTCCATGAAGTACGCCGTTCCATCTTGTTCAACAATAAATTCAACCGTACCTGCACCCACATAATTGACCGCACGGGCAGCATCAAGTGCAGCTTGGCGCATGGCTTCGAGTTTTGGTTCGGCCATTTTTGGCGCAGGCGCTTCTTCTAAAACTTTTTGATGACGACGTTGTACCGAACAATCACGTTCAAATAAATGCACATAGTTGCCGTGAGTATCGCCAAAGACTTGCACTTCGATGTGGCGAGGTTGTACCACATAGCGCTCAATTAACACATCATCATTGGCAAAACTGGCTTTGGCTTCGCTCTTACATGAGGCAAGGGCCGCTAAAAAGTCTTCGCTTTGTTCAACCAAGCGCATGCCTTTACCACCACCACCTGCGCTGGCTTTAATTAAAACAGGATAGCCAATGGCATCGGCTTGTTGTTTTAAAAACTCGGAATCTTGATTGGTGCCGTGGTAACCCGGTGTTAATGGTACGCCCGCTTTTTCCATTAAAGCTTTAGAGGTCGCTTTTAAGCCCATCGCTAAAATGGCATCCACTGGCGGGCCAATGAACACGATATTATTTTTTTTGCAGGCTTCGGCAAATTGGTCATTTTCTGATAAAAAGCCATAGCCGGGGTGAATCGCTTGAGCGCCTGTATCAAGTGCAGCTTGAATAATGCGTTCAACTTGTAAATAACTTTGTGCAGCAGGCGATTCACCAATATACACGGCTTCATCGGCTTGTTTGACGTGCTGGGCTTGAGCATCGGCATCTGAATAGACCGCAACGGTTGCAATGCCAAGTTTTTTTGCACTACGAATCACACGACAAGCAATTTCACCACGGTTGGCAATTAAAATTTTGTTAAACATAGCAGTATCCTTCTATTTTTGTTGTTATGCAGTGGTTTGAATCCAACTTGGACTTTGTTTGTTTAAAAATGCATTCAAACCATTTTTCGCCTCTGTTCCTTGGCGTACATGTGCAATATGTTGTGCAGTTTGTAGCAATAAATCTTGCGTTAATTCTTGTTGATTGACCATTTGAATTAATTGTTTAGAGGCTGCTTGGGCTTCGGGGCCACCCAATAACAGCGCATCTACAATGGCATCGATGGTTTGGTCTAAAGCTTCAGGACTGGCCACTTCATGCGCTAAGCCAATGTTGAGGGCTTGTTCAGCATTAATGCGCTCAGCCGTTAAGAAATAACGCGACGCTTGACGTGCACCAATGGCACGAATCACATACGGGCTAATGGTTGATGGAGCTAAACCTAAGCGCACTTCTGATGTCGCAAATTTCGCTTCAGTGCTTGCCACACAAATATCACAGGCAGAAGCTAAGCCCATGCCACCACCAAAGGCTATACCATGCACACGGGCAATGGTGGGCTGTTTTAAGCTTGCCAATTGATGCAACATTTGCGCAAGTTTGAGTGCATCCGCTTCGTTTTCTTGGCGTGATGCGCTACCTGCTTGTTTCATCCAGTTCAAATCTGCACCGGCAGAGAAGCTCTTACCACGACCGGCTAAAACTACCACACGAATGTCATCACGTTGATCAATTGCAGCAAAACACGCATGTAATTCTTCAATCACTTGGGTATTAAAGGCATTGTGTAATTCTGCACGATTCATCCAAACCGTTGCCACAGCGCCTTGTTGTTCGAGTTGTAAAAATTGATAGCTCATGTCACACCCCTTACATACGGAACACGCCGAATTTGGTTTCTTGAATCGGTGCATTCATGGCTGCCGCTAAACTTAAGCCAAGCACTTGGCGGCTTTGTGCAGGGTCAATCACACCGTCATCCCAAAGGCGTGATGAGGCATAATACGGATGACCTTGACGCTCAAATTGATCACGGAAAGGTTGTTTAAATTGATCTTCTTCTTGGGCTGACCATTGTTCGCCACGTGCTTCAATTTGGTCACGTTTTAAGGTTGAAAGTACGCTTGCGGCTTGCTCGCCACCCATCACTGAAATACGTGAGTTTGGCCATGTCCATAAAAAACGTGGTGAGTAGGCACGGCCACACATGCCGTAGTTGCCTGCACCAAATGAACCACCAATAATCAGGGTGATTTTAGGCACATTGGCAGTCGCGACAGCCATGACTAATTTAGCGCCATGCTTAGCAATACCTTCGTTTTCGTATTCACGACCGACCATAAAGCCAGTAATGTTTTGAATAAACAGCAGGGGAATATTACGCTGCGTACATAGTTCAATGAAATGGGCACCTTTTTGCGCACATTCTGAAAATAAAATTCCGTTGTTGGCAATAATTCCCACAGGCATACCATACAGTTCAGCAAAGCCTGTGACTAAGGTGGTTCCAAAACGTGCCTTAAATTCATCAAAACGTGAACCATCGACAATACGTGCAATCACTTCACGTACATCAAACGGTTTACGGGTATCGCTTGGCACCACGCCATACAGTTCTTCTGCGGCAAAGCGTGGTGGCTCAATTTGATCGACAGATACATTTGGTTTTTTATTTAAGTTTTTAACAATATTACGTGCAATGGCAATCGCATGTTCATCGTTTTCAGCCAAATGATCAGCCACACCTGACAGACGTGTATGCACATCACCGCCACCTAAATCTTCAGCAGACACTACTTCACCTGTTGCAGCTTTCACAAGCGGTGGGCCACCTAAGAAAATCGTGCCTTGGTTACGTACAATAATGGTTTCATCTGACATGGCAGGTACATACGCACCGCCTGCCGTACAACTGCCCATCACTACGGCAATTTGTGCAATGCCTTGGCTCGACATACGCGCTTGGTTGTAAAAAATACGACCAAAATGATCACGATCAGGGAAGACTTCATCTTGCATTGGTAAATACGCACCGCCTGAATCGACTAAATAGATACATGGCAGATGGTTTTGCTCGGCAATTTCTTGGGCACGTAAATGCTTTTTCACGGTTAATGGATAGTAAGTTCCACCTTTGACTGTGGCATCATTGGCTACAATCATGCAGGTCACGCCATTGACTTGACCAATCCCTGCCACAACACCCGCAGCAGGTACATCATCGGCATAGACTTGATAAGCTGCCAATTGACCAATTTCTAAAAATGCACTGCCTGCATCAATCAGTTGATCGATACGTTCACGAGGCAGTAATTTGCCACGGGCAATATGTTTTTCACGGGCTTTTTCACCGCCACCTAAGGCAATTTTTTGTGCAAGGGTTTTTAAATCAGTTACCAAGTTTTGCATTGCAGCTTGGTTGTTTTTAAAATCTTCGCTACGTACATTCAGCTTGGTGCAAAGTACGTTTAATTGGTCATTGTTATTTTCGCTACGGCTAAATTGACGTAATACATTCATCATAAACATCCTTGTATTGAATCTTGTTGTTGTATTAAGCGGATGTGGGCACTGATGTGCCCAAAGGCATTATTTGGTTTCGTTAAATAATTCGCGACCGATCAGCATACGGCGAATTTCTGAGGTACCTGCACCAATTTCATAGAGTTTGGCATCACGCCATAAACGACCGACTGAATATTCATTGATATAGCCATTACCGCCTAAGGTTTGAATGGCTTCACCTGCCATCCATGTGGCTTTTTCTGCGGCATATAAAATGGCACTGGCGGCATCTTTACGTAAGCTACGACGATGATCAGCTTTGTCACATTCTGCGCCAACGGCATATACAAGCGCTTTACATGCCAACCATGTTGAGTACATATCTGCAACTTTACCTTGCATCAGTTGGAACTCACCTAAGGCTTGACCAAACTGTTTACGCTCATGTAAATATGGAATCACGCTGTCCATACAAGCATCCATAATGCCAAGCGGGCCTGCGCTTAAAACCGCACGTTCGTAATCTAAACCACTCATTAAGACTTTAACGCCATTGCCTACGCCACCCATCACGTTTTCTTTTGGCACTTTTACGTTGTCAAAAAACAGTGGGTAAGTATTTGAACCACGCATCCCCAATTTGTCTAAATGGGTACCATGACTAAAGCCTTGCATGCCTTTTTCAATAATAAAGGCAGTCATGCCTTTAGCACCGGCTTGGGTATCGGTTTTGGCATACACCACCAATACATCGGCATCACCGCCGTTGGTGATCCACATTTTTGAGCCATTGAGTACATAGTGATCGCCGTGATCATCAGCACGTAATTTCATGCTTACTACATCTGAGCCGGCATTTGGTTCAGACATTGCCAATGCACCGACATAATCGCCTGAGATGAGTTTTGGGAGATACTTTTGTTTTTGTTCTTCAGAACCGTTACGTTTAATTTGGTTAATACATAAATTTGAATGTGCACCATAAGACAAGCCAATTGAGGCAGATGCGCGTGAAATTTCTTGCATCACAATAATATGTGCTAAATAACCCAAGTCTGAACCACCGTATTCTTCGCTCACCGTTAAACCATGTAAGCCCATGTCGCCCATTTTTTTCCAAAGATGTGCAGGGAATTCGTTGTCACGGTCCACACTTGCAGCAATTGGGGCAATTTCTTTGGCACAAAATGCTGCAACAGAATCGCGTAGAGCGAGTAAAGTCTCGTCTAGACCAAAATTAAGGGTTTGTAGGTTAAGTTGTAACGGAATATGTACGTTCATGTTATTCATCCTGAATTTGTATTTATTTTTCCCAAATCACTTGGTGAAAAGCGGTTGTTTTTGTGCTTTTAAAACTAACATACAATGTTTTTTTAAAAAAGTGAATACAAATTCATAAATTGATTTAAAATTCATTTTTATCTTGTTGAGAATAAAATTATGAGTTATAAAAGATCATCACTGATGCAAGAGCGTATGGAGCAAAATCGTATTTCGATTTTACAATCCGCGCGAGAATTGATTGCACAAGGTGGATTAAAAGAAGCGCAAATTCAACCGATTGCAGAGCGGGCAGGCGTTTCAAGTGGCTTGGTATATCGCTACTTTGAAAACAAAAGTCAGGTGTTAATTGAGGTGCTGGTTGCAGCAATTGCGCATGAAATCAAAATTTTAGACTCAATTGCCAAACGTCAAGATTTACGCGCAACGGAAAAATTACATAAGGCGGTCACCACCTTTGTAAAGCGTGCTTTAAATAGTCCACAATTGGCGTATTCGTTAATGTTTGAACCGATTGACCCTTCGGTTGAGCATGAGCGTTTTCGCAGTAAACAATTACTCAAACAAAGTATTAAGGAGATTTTAGCCGAAGGGAAAATTAACGGCGAATTTGGGTTTGAGGATTTAAATACCGCAGCATTGTGTGTGGTGGGTACCATGACCTTTGTGGTAATTGAGCCTTTAAATCCGTCACGTAATATGATGTTTGATCAAAATTATAAGGATTACTTTGTCAAACAAATCGCTGATTTTTGTTTAAATGCGGTGATGATTGAGGAAGAAGCACGCGTTTAAATTCCACACAACGGTTTGTGGGCAAAGCATAAAAAACAAAATTAAAAAGAATCAAGGAGATCGATTCAATGACACAAGTCCGTTTAAGTTACGCCTATGGCGCAAGTGGTCAACCTTTATTGGGCACCACCATTGGTGAAAAATTTGACCAAGCCTGTGCCCAATACGCCGAGCAGGATGCTGTGGTGAGCGTGCAGCAAAATATTCGTTTGACCTATAAAGAGTTACAACAGCAAGTGAATGCATTTGCATGTAGCTTGCTCAAATTAGGCCTAAAAAAAGGCGATCGTTTGGCAATTTGGTCACCCAACTGTGTCGAATGGACCATTACCCAATTTGCTGCCTTTAAAGCCGGTATCATCTTAGTCAATCTCAATCCTGCGTATAAAAGCAGTGAACTTGAATATGTACTCAATAAAGTCTCTTGCGTTGGGCTTGTGATTGCACCTGCTTTTAAAACCTCAGATTATCAAGAAATTTTATGTAAGATTGCGCCAGAGCTGTGCAATTCTAATGAAAAAATTCTGTCCTGTGTGCGTCTGCCGCATTTAAAACATGTCATTAAAATCTCAGACGAACAACAAGGTGCTATTCATCGTTTTAGTGACTTATTGATTGAGCCAAGCGCACAGCAATTGGCGCAGTTAGAGCAATTGGCCAGTGAATTGCAATTTGATGAAACCATTAATATTCAATTTACTTCAGGCACCACAGGCAACCCTAAAGGTACTATGCTCACGCACAATAACATTTTAAATAATGGGTATTTTGTGGGTGAAGCAATTCGTTTAACCCCACAAGATCGTGTCTGTATTTCGGTGCCATTGTTCCATTGCTTTGGTATGGTGATGGGGAATTTAGCCTGCATCACGCATGGCTCAACCATGGTGTATCCAGCAGGGGTGTTCAATCCACTGTCGAGCTTACAAGCCATTGAGCAAGAAAAATGTACTGCGGCCTATGGCGTACCGACCATGTTTATTGCCATGTTAGAGCATGAACAATTTGAACAATTTGATTTAAGTAGTTTACGCACCGGCATTATGGCAGGTAGCCCATGTCCGCGTGAAATTATGCAACGTGTCATTGACCGTATGCATATGCAAGAAGTCACCATTTGCTACGGTATGACCGAAACTGCACCAGTCAGTGCACAAAGCGCCGTGACGGATAGTATTGAACAACGTGTGGGGACTGTGGGGCGTGTTCATCCACATCTTGAAATTAAAATTGTCGATGAGCAAGGTAAAGTCGTGCCACGCGGCAGCTTAGGCGAACTGTGTGTACGTGGTTATTCGGTGATGCTAGGTTACTGGGAAGATGAAGATAAAACCTTTGATGTGATTGATAAAGCTCGTTGGATGCATACTGGTGATATTGCATCGATGGACGATGAGGGCTTTATTAAAATTAAAGGCCGTATTAAAGATGTGGTGATTCGTGGCGGCGAAAACTTATTCCCCAAAGAAATTGAAGACTTCCTCTATACCCATCCTGCGGTGATGGATGTACAAGTGATTGGTTTACCTGATCCACGTTATGGTGAAGAACTTTGTGCCTGCATTATTTTACACGACGGTGAAACCTGCAATGAAGAAGTGATTCGTCAATATTGCAAAGAGAATATCTCACATAACAAAGTCCCACGTTATGTGCGCTTCTTCCGTGAGTTCCCAATGACGGCATCAGGTAAAGCACAAAAATTCAAACTACAAGAATTGATGCGCCAAGAACTCAATTTACTCGAAGATATTGCATAAACCCACTATGCCCACGAGTATGCTCGTGGGCAAATTTTTTTAAGGAGCGAAGGTGGCTAAAGATTTTTGTCATCCCAAAGTGGTGGCAGGCTATGATGACCATATTCGTCAACTCATTCCAGGCTATGAACTCATGCATGCCCAAGTGCGTGCAACGTTAAGCGTACATTTACCTGCACACGCACATATTTTGATTGTCGGCTGTGGTACAGGCTATGAGATCGAATATTTACTGGCAGATTTTCCGGAGATTCAGATTACAGCGGTTGACCCTTCATTGAGCATGTTGCAAAAAGCTCAACAAAAAATGGTTGAGTACGCAGGTAAGTCACGCGTGAATTGGATACATGGTACAACGGCGGATTTAAAGCTAGAGGCACAATTTGATGCCGCTTTATGTTTATTGGTGGCGCATTTTATTACCAATCAACAAAAACCTGAATTTTTTCAGCAGATTTATCAGCATCTTAAACCAAAAGCCTGTTTAATGACGTATGACATGCTGTTGCCAAGCCATCCAGATGAACTTAAGACTTTACAGCATTTATGCCAAGTACAAGGTTTAAGCGTGCGTCAAAGTGAACAAATGCTTGAGCGTTTAGAGGATGATTTTGCTTTAGTATCTCCTCAAGATTACTGCACTATACTCAAGGATGTGGGGTTTGAGCAGGTATTTACTTATATGAAAGTGATCAACTATTTTGGTTTTTTAGCACAAAAATAACAGGTTAGGGACTATGGCCGCGTATTATCAGCTTAAGCAACGTGAACATTTACAAGATGGCAGTGTCATTTCTTATTATCAATGCCACATTCATTGCCAAGGGGCATGGAATCCAAATGAACAGCATATGGCGCCCGCAGGTGGTATTTTGGCGCATGAGTTAGCGCGCTTTAATCCACGTCCTGAGCTACGCATTGGACGAATTGGCTATGATATTTTAGGTTTAATTCCATTCGGTGAATTTTCGGTCGAAACCAAAGTGATTCGTGGAGGTAAAACCATTGAATTACTTGAATCAACTATGGTCGCCAATGGTCGCCCTTGTATTGTGGCACGTGCATGGCGTATGCAAACCCAAGATACACAACATATTG
The DNA here is from genome assembly GCF_947626835.1 of uncultured Acinetobacter sp. GTDB lineage: Bacteria > Pseudomonadota > Gammaproteobacteria > Pseudomonadales > Moraxellaceae > Acinetobacter. The sequence continues at coordinate 263,216 of NZ_CANQTS010000001.1, forward strand.
CAGGCTTAGAAGATGGTTTTGTCGCACCGCCTGAACAATTGCCGCTTTGGGAAGGAATGAAATGCTGGCCGGGTGGATATATTCAAAGTATTACGGCACGTGCCGATGCTGATCGCCGTGCTGGTTGTGGCATCGTGTGGCTCAATAGCCAAGTTGAGATGGTAGAAGGTGAAAACACCTTAGATTTTGTGCGTTTAATGGGCATGGTAGACACGGCCAATGGCGTAGTGCCGCGTGTGGAGCCGGGACAAGGTTGGGCATTTCCAAATTTAGATTTACAAATTCATCTGTATCGTGAACCACAAGGGCAATGGTTGGGGCTTGAAGCCACCCAACAATATGGCACCGATGGCATAGGCCTAACCAGTGCTGTGCTACACGATCAATCTGGCCCATTTGGACGCAGCGAACAAATTTTAACTTTGCGTGCTATGTAACAATTGTCGGTACACTGTGCTAGCAGGCTTTGCTGGGCACAGTGTTAAATTACTTTAAGATTTAAGAGACTTTATCTGGAATCATTAAGGCTTGGTTAATATACAGTTTAATTAAGCGCTCGCGTGAGCCAATGGCTTTTTGATAATGGGTTGAATTTAATAACAAAGATGCACCATAGGTCACCGTCCAAATATAAGACAAATAATCACGAATCGACATGGCACTATTTAAGGATTTTAAATAATCGCCGGTCATGTCTTTAATGGATAAAATGCGTTGCTCACGTACTTGATACAGCTCTTCAAACAAATCTTTTAAACGACGTTCGTTGTTGGTTAAGCGCTCTTCAATGGCGTGTAGCAAAATGGTGCGATTAGAATTGAGCATGTTGTACAGCATATATTGCGACACATAACTTTTGATATTGTTTTGATTTTTCTGTGAAATGTCTAACAAACGGCGTTCGTTTAAAATAATAAGTTCTAAATACAACTGATTTTTGCTTTTGAAATGTTTATAGATCGTGCCTTTGGCAATATCAAGCTCTGAGGCCAATTCACCTAACGTAATATCTTGATTGTTATCCAATAACAACTTTTCTGCCATGCTTAAAATCTTTTCTTTTCGCAGCAAAAAGTTTTGTTGGCGCTCTGAATTCATCTTCTTCGTTCCATCTGACAATCAAAACTACTTGATGCAAATTAAACCACCTGTGCTGAGATTGAAATTAAACCAAAGTCTTGATTTTGATTAGTAAACAACCAAATGGTCACTTGGCGACATACGCAAAATATCAATTTTGATCATACAAATAAAACAATGTCAAGCAATGGGAACCGTAGAGATCAATCATTTCCAATTCTGCCATTTTTATTCTATTGTCATTGCGTTTTATAAGATTACAGTGTGCAGTATAAACGCTCAAACCTGTTATAAAACATAGATTGATTTTTAGTGTAAATATTTGAAATAAAATTATTTTTTATACAAATAATGTGGTGAAGTTTCAAAGTATTTCACACAACGGCAATCTAAACATGGCAGTATTGCCCCAGATTAAAAATAATGGTTGTGTTGCAGTTTTCATCAACATAAGACGAGCTGAACACAAACAAATAAAACAATATTTGCGTCGTGGTTTAAAAAATATTAGGCCAATGACCTGAAGGAATGAAAACAGTGAAAAACCTGCTGATGTTGTAATCAAGCAGATTAATTTAAGGAAAGTAACAATGCCAATTTATAATGCACCACTAAAAGATATGGACTTTATCTTAAATGACGTGTTTCAAGCCGAACAGTTCTGGCAAAGTACAGAAGGTCTTGCGCATTTAGATCAGGCAACTGCCAATGCCATTTTAGAAGAAATGGCCAAATTTTCAAAAAATGTCATTTTAGATTTAAATCGCTCAAGCGATGAAGAAGGCGGCGCGCAATTTAATCAAGGCGTTGTCACTACACCAAAAGGCTTTAAAGAAGCATTTGACCAATACGCACAAGGCGGTTGGATTGGTTTGGGTGCATCTGAAGAGTGGGGCGGTCAAGGCATGCCAAAAATGCTCACTGTATTGGCAGATGAGATGATTTGGGCCACTAACCCATCATTTATGCTATATCCACTGTTAACGGTGGGCGCAGGTATGGCGATTGATCAAGCCGGTACACAAGAGCAAAAAGAAACCTATTTACCAAAATTCTATACTGGCGAATGGTCAGGCACGATGTGCTTAACCGAGCCACATTCAGGTACAGATTTAGGCATTATTAAAACTAAAGCTGAACCGAATGAAGATGGCAGCTATAATATTACTGGTACAAAAATCTTTATCACCAGTGGTGAGCATGATTTATGCGACAACATCATTCATTTAGTCTTGGCAAAAACACCCAATGCTCCAGCAGGTTCACGCGGTATTTCTATGTTTATTGTGCCAAAATTCTTGGTCAATCAAGATGGATCATTAGGTGAACGTAACACGGTTGCCGCAGGTTCAATCGAGCACAAAATGGGCATTAAAGGTTCCGCAACGTGTGTCATGAACTTTGACGCAGCCAAAGGTTACATGATTGGTAAGGAAAACGAAGGTCTTGCTGCAATGTTCATTATGATGAACTACGAGCGTTTATCGATGGGCATTCAAGGTTTAGGTGCTGCTGAATACGCTTATCAAAATGCGGCGCAATATGCCACAGATCGCTTACAAGGTCGCAGTGCCACAGGGGTGAAATCACCTGAAAAACCAGCGGATTCTATTTTAGTGCATGCTGATGTACGTCGTATGCTACTCAACGTGCGTTCAAACAATGAAGCGACCCGTGCCTTTGCAGCCTATGTGGGTCAACAGCTTGATATCACTAAATTCTCAAATGACGCAGAAGCAGTGAAAAAAGCCAATAACCGTGTGGCGCTGTTAACCCCAATTGCCAAAGCATTCTTAACCGATAAAGCGTTAGAGTCAACATTAGAAGCACAAATGTGCTTTGGTGGTCATGGTTATATTCGTGAGTGGGGCATGGAGCAATGTATCCGTGACTTACGTATTTCACAAATTTATGAAGGCACCAACGGCATTCAAGCCCTTGATTTAATTGGTCGTAAAACCATTAAAACCAGCGGTGCTTTCTTGGCTGAATATTTAGAAGAAATTCGCGCATTCGCCAATGGTCTAGACGACAGCTTAAGCATTAAAGCGGTAACCTTAGACATCGCTGCAAAAACTGAAGAATTAACCCAGTTTATTGTTGAGCAATCAAAACAAAATCCTGATTTCTCAAGTGCCGTTGCGGTAGATTACTTACACGCTGTGGGTATGCTGAGCTTCGTATATATGTATGCACGTATCACTGCTGCTGCACAAGGTAAAGCCGAGAGTTTCTACCAAAATAAATTGGCGTTGGCACAATACTATAGCAATAAAGTCTTAGCGGACTTTGCAGCGCGTGTGCAACGTGTCAAAACAGGAACTGACGTTATGATGGACTTTAGTGCAGAATACTTTACCGCACAGTCTTAATTTTTAGACCAAAATCACGAAGCTAGCTCAGATTGGACGATCTAGCTTCTGCAATACTATAGGATATAAAATAATGATCGTAATTGTAGATGCAGTACGTACTGCTATGGGTGGCTTTCAAGGTTCACTCTCATCTTTAAGCGCACCACAATTGGGTAGCGCTGTGATTCAAGAAACCATCAAGCGTGCAGGTATTGCAGCGACTGACGTTGATGAAGTGATTTTCGGTTGTGTGTTACCTGCAGGCTTAAAACAAGCCCCTGCACGTCAAGCTCTGCGTTTAGCTGGGGTACCTGATACTGTGGGTGCAACCACCATCAATAAAGTCTGTGGTTCAGGCATGAAAGCGGTAATGCAAGCGGCCGATGCCATTAAAGCGGGCAGTGCTAATATCATTATCGCAGGCGGCATGGAATCGATGAGTAATGCGCCTTACTTGCTTGACAAAGCACGTGGTGGTTTACGTATGGGACATGGCAAAATTATTGACCATATGTTCCAAGATGGTTTAGAAGATGCAGAGTCGGGTCTATCGATGGGTGTGTTGGCCCAAGAAATGGCAGACAAAAAAGGCTACACGCGTGAACAACAAGATGCCTATGCCATTGCATCATTACAAAAAGCAGTCGATGCGGTAAATAACGGTTACTTTAAAGACGAAATTGCAGCAGTCACTGTGTCGAGCCGTAAAGGCGATGTGGTGGTTGATCACGACGAACAGCCGTTTAATGCAAAAATTGACAAAATTCCAACCCTTCGTCCTGCCTTTAAAAAAGACGGTACCATTACTGCGGCCAACTCAAGCTCAATCTCAGATGGTGCATCTGCATTGGTGATTACCTCTGATGCTATTGCACGAGAAAAAGGTTTAACACCGCTTGCTCAGGTTGTCGCTTATGCAACCAATTCACAACATCCAACAGAATTTACCATTGCGCCAGTGGGTGCGATTGAAAAAGTGCTGCAACAAGCAGGTTGGTCAGCACAAGATGTAGATTTATGGGAAGTGAATGAAGCATTTGCCATGGTCGCAATGCTTGCCATTGATGGCTTAAATTTAGATGATGCCAAAGTCAATATCAGTGGTGGTGCATGTGCTTTAGGTCACCCACTCGGTTCATCAGGCTCACGTATTATTGTGACCTTAATTCATGCCCTTAAACGCACAGGCGGTAAAAAAGGTGTCGCGGCATTGTGTATTGGTGGTGGTGAAGCCACTGCGATTGCTGTGGAATTGGTCTAAGAGATTGCTCATAAATCATGACCTTTATGGTGTAATGAGAGATAACAAAAAGCGTTAATGTTGGGAAGATTGAAAATGACAAAAGGTTTAGATCGCGTTCGTTTAGCGAGCTTGCATGACAAGATTGTTTCAGTAGAACAAGCTTTAGATTTAATTCCAGATGGCGCAGTGCTTGGCGCCAGTGGTTTTGGTGGTGCAGGCGATGCTAAAGCTGTGCCATTGGCATTAGCAGCACAAGCCAAAGTCAAAAATATTACCTTTGCTACAGGTGCCAGTTTAGGTAACCAAATTGATGGCAAATTAGGTGCAGCCAAAGTCATTTCACGTCGTTTACCTTATCAAGCCGATCCCGGTTTGCGTAAGCAAATTAACAATGGCGAAGTGATGTACACCGACCAACATTTATCAGGTATGGCCGATAAAATGCGCCATAAAATGTTGCCTGCGCCACAAGTTGTAGTGATTTCTGCAGTTGCCATTACCGAAGACGGTTTAATCATTCCAACCAACTCATGTGGTAACTCAGCGCAATTTGCTGAAATGGCCGATCATGTGATTGTGGAAATTGATTTAACTTCAAATCCAATTTTAGAAGGTTCACACGACATTTATGTGCCAGCATCACGTCCAAAGCGTGGTCCAGTGCCATTAACTGAAGTGCAAGATCGTATTGGTAAAATCGGCATTCAAGTTGATCCTGCAAAAATCTCTGCCATTGTCATGAATGAAGTGCCTGATACCACTTTTGATATGGCAGATGCTGACGAAGAAACGCTTGCTATTGCCAAACATTTGGTCAACTTCTTTGAAAAAGAAGTCGCAGAAGGTCGCTTACCGAACAATTTAGGGCCATTACAATCGGGTGTTGGTTCAATTGCTAACGCCGTGTTTGCAGGTTTTGAACATTCTAACTTTAAAGATTTGGTCATGTATTCAGAAGTACTACAAGACTGTACCTTTAAGTTGATTGATTCAGGTAAAATGATTTTTGCTTCAGGTTGTTCAATGACTTTGTCTCAAAGCACCAACGAATACGTGATGGCAAACTTTGAAAAATACAAAGACAAGATTGTGATGCGTCCGCAAGACGTCTCCAATAACCCAGAAATTATCCGTCGTTTAGGTATTATTGCCATCAATACTGCGCTTGAGTTTGATATTTACGGTAACGTCAATTCAACGCATGTCACAGGCACGAAAATGATGAATGGTATTGGCGGTTCAGGTGACTTTGCCCGTAATTCCATGTTGTCTATCTTTGTCACTAAATCGATTGCTAAAGCTGGTGCCATTTCATCGGTGGTGCCAATGGTCAGTCACCATGACCATACCGAACATGATGTGGATATCTTAGTCACTGAACAAGGTTTAGCTGATTTACGTGGCTTAGCACCACGTGAGCGCGCGCGTGCGATTATCGACAACTGTGCGCATCCTGATTACCGTGATGCACTGAATGATTATTATGATCGTGCGGCACAGCAAGGTGGACATACACCGCATATCTTAACTGAAGCTTTAAGTTGGCATGCACGTTTAGTGGCAGAAGGTCATATGCTTAAACAAGAGGCGGTAAGCGCTTAAATTATTTGCATTAAAAAGCCCGCATCTGCGGGCTTTTTTTAGCGAGTTTGAGCCAAAATCAGGCCTTGCTCCTGTTGTACTCGTGCAAATAAACAGGCAGTAGAATTGAGCATATAGTGCATGCTATTGATGTTTGGGGTTTGCATGGTTGTAATATGCGTGGTCATCATACTTAAGGAGGGGCTATGATATTCTTGTTGATACAATTTAGCCTCTAGGGTTAAACAATCCACCTGATACGACTTGAGTGTATAGTCACTTGAGCCAAGCGCTTGCCACTTGCTGTGAATATTTAAATGTGGCACATCTTGTGCTGTGTTAAAGGTAAAGCTCACCTGATCTTGCTCACTATAACCTAATTCAATCCAATTTTCTTGGCTATGTCCAAATGTACTTAGCAGCATCAAGAACAAGAGTACAGATCGTTTCATTGCAATCCTTGCAGGCATTAAAAGTGTGACAAATATAGCATTATTGTATTTTATATGAAATAAAACGTGATGTATATCACGTATTTTAACTTGTGGCGTATTATTCAAGTTATTAATTCATTTGCTGAGCTTGGCAGGCAATTTTGATTATTTGGGCAGCCAGTGAATTTGCTGCAACAGGGCGTAAGTCATGCCATGTACTGGCTTTAGAGCTTCTTTGTAAACCATTGGCAAAATAAGAGGTGCGAGAACTCTCAGCAATCGTTTGGCTTTGGCAGTTAATGTAGTACATCACCATGGTGAAATCACCACGCAATTGATCCTGTGGACCTTGTTCGGTATACACTTGCCAATTGGTCCAAACTTTCAGTAAATTTTGTTGTTCACGTTGTATAGATGCTAATGTTTGGGTATTTAAACTGATTTGATGATAAGCATCTTCGGCAATCAATTGCCACTCTTGTGCCACAGTTACAGTGGTTATACTGATTAAACCTAGACTGAATAATAATGTTTTCATTGTTTTACTCTATTTTTATAATTTATAAAAAATAGCGCCTTTAGGGGCGCTATTGTGAAATTTTGAGCTTAGCTAATTTTCTTAAATAAGAAGTCATTGATTTTATGACCTTCTTCTAAGCCACGACGCTCAAATTTGGTTTGTGGACGCCAATCTGGACGAGGATAGCTATTGCCTTTACCTGCCATATTTTCTAAACGCGGACGATTATCTAAGACATCTAACATCCATTCGGCATACGGTTCCCAATCCGTGGCTGAGTGGAAAGTACCGCCCATTTCCAGCTTTTGTTCCACCAATGGCATACGATCATGTGATACAAAGCGACGCTTAAAGTGACGTTTCTTCTGCCATGGATCTGGGAAATACAACTGAACCGCGTTAATGCTATTGTCTGGCATTTCACGTAGAACTTGAATGGCATCAGCATCTAATAAACGTAAGTTGGTCAAGCCTGCCATACCTGCTTCATACACGCATTGGGCAATCCCTGGTACATGCACTTCAATCCCAACATAGTTACGTTCGGGATTGGCTTTGGCCATCAACACCAATGAACGACCCATACCAAAACCAATTTCTACGGTTAAGGGACGTTCTGGGTGTTCAAAATGTTGACGCAAGTCACCCACTGGATATTCCAAAATTAAGTGACCATATTGCTCAAGCGCAGTACGTTGTGAGGTATTGAGCGGCGTTGAACGGCGCATAAATGTCACAATTTCACGGTGCTCATTTAAATTTTCGAGCTCAACGACTGGCTGCTCTAGTTGATCGTTTGACATAATTTTGGCAAATCTAAAATAAATCGAATGCGGTATTTTAAGTCGTTCAAGCAACAAGTCAAATATTTTCACCGCTATCCAAAAAGCGCCATTAAAATGGCGCTCGAAATGCTTTAAGAATGGGTAGGCGACTTGATCAAGCCCTGTGCGGCTTGGTGTAAGCCAATGAAAGTGACCTCTATACCACGTTGCTCAAATTGATCGCGTACTTTGTAGAGCATATTTAATGAAGTGACATCCCAAATATGCGCGTCACTTACATCAATTTCAACATGTTGAACGTGTATATCAAAGTCAAACAAATGGAAAAAACGTGTACTGCTACTAAAGAAAATTTGCCCACGAATCACATAACGACGTTGTTGATGGTGCTCGGTGTGGCTCACTTGTACGGTGTGTTCAAGCGCGTTGATAAAAAATAAGGCTGACATTACAACCCCAATCAATACACCCAATGCCAAATTGTGGCTTATAAGCACCACAGCCACCACCGCAATCATAATCAAATTAAATTGGCGTGGATGCGATTTAAATTCTTGCACAGCAGTCCATTGAAAGGTGGTGAATGCCACCATGATCATAATGGCCACCAAGGCCGCCATTGGAATATAACTGAGCCACTCTTTAAAAAATACCACCAAACACAGTAAAAATACCCCTGCAACTAAGGTAGATAAACGCGTGCGTGCACCCGATTGGACATTAATTAAAGATTGCCCAATCATGGCACAACCTGCCATACCTCCCATACAGCCACTGATCATGTTGGCAAAACCTTGTCCGCAGCATTCTTGGTCACGGTCACTGGTGGTTTGGGTTATTTCATCCACCACTGTAGTGGTCATCATGGTTTCTAATAAACCCACTGTGGCTAAAGTTAAGGCATAGGGGAAAATAATGCTTAAAGTTTCAAAGTTTAAAGGAATATCAGGCCACAAAAAAATAGGCAAAGTTTCGGGAAATTGACCTAGGTCACTCACCGTACGTAAATCTGCGCCTAAAATAAGCGCAATCAAACTTAACACCACAATACAAACTAAAGGCGAGGGGATCAGCTTGCCAATTTTAGGCAACCGTGGAAACAAATAAATTAAAGCTAGACCTAAAGCCATTAAAGTAAAGGCTAGCGTATCCATTTGGCGTAATTCAGGGAGTTGCGCCATAAAAATTAAAATTGCCAAGGCATTTAAAAAGCCATAGACCACGGCTTGCGAGACAAAACGCATCAGTTTTGCCACTTGGAAGTAGCTGGCAATGACCTGAATCACACCAGTTAAAATGGTGGCTGCTAATAAATACTGTAAACCATGCACTTTGACCAAAGTGATCATTAATAGCGCCATAGCCCCAGTGGCTGCTGAAATCATGGCAGGGCGACCGCCTAAAAAGGCAATACTCACTGCAATACAAAATGAGGCATATAAACCGACTTGTGGGTCCACCCCAGCAATGGCAGAAAAGGCAATCGATTCAGGAATTAGGGCCAAGCCGACCACTAAACCGGCCAAAATATCAGTACGAATGTTGGAAAACCATTCTTGTTTTTTCAAGCCAATCACAACAAATTTCATCAAACTTTAAAGTGGCTATGGTAAAACAGCTTTATTGCAAAAAGCACCTGTAAATGACTTGAAAAATCAATCAATATCCCCGATAGTCAATGAGTGTAGTCGAACAAGCCATAAGATTGGGCTTGGCCAAGCTTAAACTAAAAAAAATACAAGGATTAGATCAAAGATGAAACTGTATTATGCACCCGGTGCGTGTTCTTTAGCGGCACATATTATTTTAAATGAAATTAACGTCGACTTTGATTTAGTACGCGTGGATTTAAAAACTCATCAAACCGAAAAAGGGCTAGATTATTATCAAATCAACCCCAAAGGTTATGTGCCGGCACTAGAAATTAATCCCGGTTTAATTTTGACCGAAATTGTCGCAATTTTGCCGTTCCTGGCGCAGCATGACCCAAAACAAGATTTGATTCCACCATCAGGGTTTGGACGTGCCAAAGTACTAGAGTGGTTAGGTTATTTAAACTCAGAATTGCATGATGCTTATGCGGTGTTTTTCCAAGGTGAGCTAGATGATGCCGCCAAACAAAAAGGCTATGCTGAAATTGACCGTCTATTGACCTATATTGACAGTGCTATTGCCAAAAATGAACATGAATATTTAGTCGATGATAACTTCGGTCCTGCCGATGCTTACTTTTTTGTGCTGACCAACTGGTCTAAGCTGATTGGGCATGATCTCACCCCATATCCGCATGTTTTGGCCTTACGCAAAAAAGTGCGTCAACGTCAGTCAGTAGAAATTGCACTACGTGATGAAGGTTTAATTAAATAAAGTTATTTTAAAAAGGACGCTGCAGCGTCCTTTTTTATACAACTTTTCGGGCTTTCCACGCCAAATCTAGCCAAGCTGAAATCATGAGTGCCCCACCAATTGGGGTGATTGCACCTAAGCCGCGCGGTAAGCCAAGTGCCATGATATATAACGAGCCACAAAATAAAACAATGCCCAGTTGCATCAAGATAAAACTACGTTTGATATTTAATTGAGGCTTCATGTGCATTAAGAGTGCTATCAATAACATGCCTAAAGCATGATAAAAGAAATAGTCTGTGGCGGTTTGCCACCAACCAAGTTGTATCTCACTGGCACGCGCTTTTAAGCCATGTGCGCCAAATGCACCTACCATGACGGCAAGCGCTAAATTAACTGCAGAAATTGTGATCCACATGCTGATGTCATACAGGGAAAAATAGTTTACTCATCATAATACAGCAATTAAAAAAAGGGCAACTTTGCCCTTTTTTTAATTGGATGACATGGCAACTTTAATCTTTTCCATGGCATTTTTTTCAAGCTGACGAATCCGTTCAGCAGAAACATTATATTCCGCTGCCAATTCATGCAGCGTTGATTTGTCGTCATCTAACCAGCGGCGTTGTAAGATATTACGTGAACGATCATCAAGTTGCTCCATCGCATCGTGTAAAGCCGAGGTGCTTTGTTGCTCATAATCTTCATCTTCGGCTAAACGTGCCGGATCATAGCGGTTGTCTTCTAAATAAAGCGCGGGTGCAACGTGAGTTGAACCTTCATCATCGTCATCACCTTGTGCTTCAAAGGCAGCATCATACGCGGTTAAACGACCTTCCATTTCTAAGACTTGCTCAGGCGTCACATTTAAGTCATTGGCAATCGATTGCGCTTCATCGAGGGTGAGTTTTTTACTCGATTTTTTTAAGCTACGTAGATTAAAGAACAATTTACGCTGCGCTTTGGTAGTGGCAATTTTAACAATACGCCAATTACGAATCACATATTCATGAATTTCGGCTTTAATCCAATGCACAGCAAAAGACACCAAACGTACGCCCATATTCGGGTCAAAACGTTTCACGGCTTTCATTAAGCCTAAGTTACCTTCTTGGATTAAATCGCCTTGCGGTAAACCGTAGCCTGCATAACTGCGGGCAATATGTACTACAAAACGCAGATGTGACATTACCAACATTTTGGCAGCATCTAAATCTTGGTCATAGTAGTAACGTTCTGCAAGCTCTTTTTCTTGTTCAGCGCTCAGAATTGGAATTTGATTCACAGTACTAATATAAGCACCAAGATTAACGCCGGGCGCTGATAATGACAGGGGCATCAATTGATTGCGGCTGTCACTCATGGATACTCCTTATAAGACAAGTTGTCTTTGCAATGGTTTTATCTTAAAGCCAATTGCCTTCATCATTAAGGACAATTGGGTAGAGATATGTAAATTAATCTACATGATATTGGTTAAAACCAATTATGTTTCAATGTGATAATGAAATTCTTGTGCTGAGATTTGCACCACGTCACATTGAAAATCATGTAGCGCACAATAGCGGCTTACGTCGGTTTGTGAATGTGGATCTGAGGATTTTAAAATCCATTGTCCAGCGGCTTGTTGTTTTAGGGCGCGCTTTAACATTAATAGAGGCATCGGACAGGGTTGCCCCATAGCATCAATCACGCGTGCAATTTGAGACATACACAGCTTTACATCAATAAAAACTTAAAGTAAAGCTTAACAAAATTGCGCTCAAAGCCCAAGTTAAAAGCATTTTTTTGCCGATATATTTTTGATAAAAAATTAAATTTAAAACCAGATAAATCCAAAAAAAACCTACCAATCAAAGATAAGCCATGATAAGCTCGATGCCGTTGAGGATGTATTACAACAAATAAAAATTGTTTTAAACACCGCTCTACAAGTGGATGTACCGGGATTTTGTTGATAGTTTTACAGAATGATTACAAGCTTAGAAATAATAAATGTTTTTAACTTGTTTGCTCTGCTGTTTGCAACACCGGGTGGTCCTTCTTTTGAAAGAACTAAATTGAGGATTAACTTATGACAGCTCGTGAACAAGGCGTTGTGAAGTGGTTTAACGATACTAAAGGCTTTGGCTTTATTCAACGCAACGGCGGCGACGATGTATTCGTTCATTTCCGTGCAATTCAAGGCGACGGCCACCGTTCACTTCGTGACGGCCAACGTGTTGAGTTCAGCGTAGTTAAAGGTCAAAAAGGCTTCCAAGCGGAAGAAGTACAACCTTTAGACTAAGCGATTTTGCTTGACGTCGAAACGCTCCAATATCTATTGGGGCGTTTTTTGTTTATAATCGTCTAAATTTGTCCATTTTCAATTAGAGCAACTCTATGTCAGCTGGTTTTGAAACCTTAAATCTCCATCCGCAATTGAAACAGGCGATTGATGCCCTTGGCTTCACCTCTATGACGCCAATTCAAGAAAAGGTTTTAAAGTTTACCTTAGCAGGCCATGATGCGATTGGCCGTGCACAAACTGGTACAGGGAAAACAGCCGCATTTTTAGTAAGCGTCATCAATGATTTACTGACAAATCCAGTGCAAGGACAACGTTACCGCGGTGAGCCGCGTGCTTTAATTTTAGCACCAACGCGTGAATTGGCGCTGCAAATTGAAAGTGATGCCAAAGAGTTAACCCGCTTTTGTGGTTTAAATGTGGTGACGCTCTTAGGTGGTGTGGACTTTGAAAAGCAAAAAGCGCAACTCGATGCTAATTTTGTCGATATTATTGTGGCAACACCGGGTCGTTTAATTGACCTTGTAGAGCAAAAAGAAGTCTGGTTGGATCAAATTGAATTTTTAGTGATTGACGAAGCCGATCGCTTATTGGACATGGGTTTTATTCCATCGGTCAAGCGTATTGTGCGTTATTCACCACGTAAAGAACAACGTCAGACCTTAATGTTCTCAGCTACTTTTAGCTATGATGTGTTAAACCTCGCTCAGCAATGGTTATTTGAACCTGTCACAGTTGAAATTGAACCTGAAAAGAAAACCAATGCAGACGTCGAGCAACGTGTGTATATGGTGGCTAAATCAGATAAATATAAATTATTGCAAGAAATTTTACGTGATGAGCCAATTGAAAAGGTCATGATCTTTGCCAATCGTCGTGACCAAGTGCGTAAACTGTATGACCATTTAAAACAAGATGGTTATAAAGTGGTGATGCTCTCAGGTGAGATTGCTCAAGACAAACGCCTGAAAATGCTCGATCAATTTAAAAATGGGCAACATCATATTATGATCGCCACCGATGTGGCAGGTCGTGGTATTCATGTCGATGGCGTATCGCATGTGGTGAACTTTACCTTACCGGAACAATCAGATGATTATGTGCATCGTATTGGACGTACAGGACGTGCAGGGACACGAGGGGTGAGTATTAGTTTCTTATCAGAAGATGATGCGTTTTATCTCCCTGAAATTGAAAAAGCCATTGGTCAAAAACTCCCATTGACGCGTTTAGACGGCTATTGCTAAGTTAAAAGTATAAAAAAACCGCTCGATTGAGCGGTTTTTTTATACCTCTATTGTGTGACACATTTAAAAGTCAGCACAGTTTGGTAATCATCATCGCGTGATAAGCCTGCGCTTTTACCGGCTAATCCACCAATCATATCCGCTGCGGCTTGAATGACTTGACCGGTCTTTTCATTAACTACCCCTTTAAATGCACCGTTATAGCTGCTCTTTTCATTGACTAAAATGGGCGCGGCTTTACTGCCACAGGTTTTATTGGCTGCCGTAATGGCATTGTTTTTAGCAATGACTTGGCTTTTACCTAAGCCCATCACTTCATATTCATTGTTGATATTTTGAATGGCAAGTGAGGTGGTCGGTTGTGAGGCACATGCGCTTAACACAAGGGCAGTGGCCGTGACACATAATGTAGCAAGTTTCATGAGTTGTCCTTTTTATGTAAAAGCCTATTGCAGCATAAAATATCTCAATCACATGCAAGCGCTTGTATAGAAATTGCAATAGCACCTTGAACAATATAAAACAGCAACGCGAAACATAGAGTAAATTTATCAGTTTATGCTAATCTTAAAAGATTGGTTAGAAACATAGACTTTAAGCTGCAATGACAGACTCAACCCAAGATTTAATTCATCAAAATATGCACCAACGCCAGTCGATTGGACAGTTGATTGAGCCTGCGCCGAATGCACAACAATTACAACAGGCCTTTGCCGCAGCTTTGACTGCACCTGATCATCATCGTCTAAAGCCGACGCGTTTTGTGGTGATTGAACCTGAACAGCGTGCAGCATTTGGTGAGCTATTGTCACAAGCCTTAACCGATTTAGGTGAAAGTGAAGCTGCACAGATTGAACGCGTCAAGAATCATCCATTTCGTGCGCCTTTATTGGTGTTGGCATTAACTGAGTTTCAAGATCATCCCAAAGTGCCACATTTTGAACAAACTTTAAGTTCAGGGGCTGCGATTCAAAACTTTTTATTGTCCTTACAAGCCCAAGGTTTTGCCACCATGTGGCGCAGTGGCGCGGTGATTGAATCCAAACATTTTAAAACCAGTTTGGGCTTAAAACCGACGGATTTGATTTCAGGAATTATTTATATTGGCAGCGCAGCCAAAAGTATTGCACCACGTCAGCCTGTGGAGCTGAGTGATTATGTCAGCACTTGGCAAGCAAAATAGGACTGTATTATGAGTGAATTAAAATTTACCGACTTGCTTGATCCTGTAGTAACCAACCCTAAAACTGCCTTGCGAGTGACAGTGCTGGGTGGGGGAAGTTTTGGGACTGCCATGGCTAATACTGCGGCACGTAATGGCTGCGATACGATGATTTGGATTCGTAATCCGGATGTGGCAGATGCCATTAACCAAACGCATTTGAATCAGCACTATTTGCCTGATTTTGTCTTAGAGCAAAATTTACGTGCTGAGTCGGATTTACAAACGGCAGTACGTGATCGCGATATTATTTTGGTGGCAATTCCA
This sequence comes from uncultured Acinetobacter sp., assembly GCF_947626835.1. Classification (GTDB taxonomy): domain Bacteria; phylum Pseudomonadota; class Gammaproteobacteria; order Pseudomonadales; family Moraxellaceae; genus Acinetobacter. The sequence goes on from NZ_CANQTS010000001.1 coordinate 278,582, forward strand.
AGCCATTCTTTTCGTAGTGTGTTGCAGCAAATTAAACCTTTTATTACCTCGCAGGCAGTTATCTCTTTAACCAAAGGCATTGAAGCACAAAGCTTTAGCTTTATGAGTGATATTATCCGTGCCGAATTGCCAGAAGTACCGTATGGGGTGCTTTCAGGTCCTAATTTAGCGAAAGAAATTGTGGCAGGGCAGCCGGCAGGCACCGTGATTGCCAGTCAATCTGAATTGGTGCGTTATGCGGTACAACAAGCCTTACACAGTGCTTTATTTCGTGTCTTTGCCAGTGATGATGTACATGGGGTGGAATTGGGCGGTGCGCTTAAAAACATTTATGCCGTGGCTATGGGCATTGCAGCAGCGTATAACGTGGGTGAAAACACCAAAAGCATGTTGCTCACCCGTGCTTTGGCAGAAATGAGCCGTTTTGCAGTTAAACTTGGTGCTAATCCTTTAACCTTCTTAGGTTTATCTGGCGTGGGTGACTTGTTTGCCACCTGTAATAGTCCGTTAAGTCGCAATTATCAAGTCGGTTATGCATTAGGTAAAGGTAAAACCTTAGAACAAGCCACCACAGAGCTTGGGCAAACCGCAGAAGGCATCAATACCATTATTCAGGTGCGTAAACGCGCTGAAGAATTAGATGTCTATATGCCAATCACCGCAGCTTTGTATGCTGTAGTCTTTGAAGGTGCACCACCTTTGAGTGTGGCAGTGTCGATGATGAAGACCGGACAACGCAGCGATGTTGAGTTTGTTTTACCGCATTATGCGGTTTAAATCAGACGGTCATATTTGCGTTATACACTTAAGCACAATGAAAAATAAAAGGAATTTTGCATGCAACTGACTTTAGTACGCCATGGCGAAGCCCATCCTGCACAACATGAACCTGATGAAAAACGTGCCCTAACCGAACGTGGTCACGCGCAAGCACAAGAAACGGCTGCGGCAATTCATCCATGGATTCAACCTGAAGTATTTGTGGTAAGTCCTTTGGTTCGTGCGCAGCAAACCTTAGCTTATTTGCAAACTTGTTTTCCAAATGTACCTGTAGTGGTATGTGATGCCATTAAACCTGAAGATGATGCAAAAGTAGCAATTGAGTGGTTGTCACATTTACCGTATGAATCAATTGCGGTGGTGTGCCATATGAATGTGGTGGCCTATATGGAACAAATTTTACTGCAACAGCCGTTTCATGCTTTTCAATTGGCAGAGGCACGAGTCTATGAGCAAGCGGTCATCGCAGCAGGACTCTCAACCCGTACGCAGCAATTTATTCCACAGGCATAAGGCGAAATTGATGTTGCATATATGGATGCCGGAAAATGATGGACTATGGCATTGGTCGCAAGATGGACAGTGGTCACAAGCAATCGCTTTAGAACAATTGATTCGTGAGCTGAGTGTCTATCAAGGGCAAGCAGCAGTGGTGTACTTTCCAAGTCGCCACGTGCAGTTGTTACAACAGCAAATGAGCAAATCTCACTACAAACAGTTAGGTGTAGTAGGGGCAAGCTATTTACTGGAAGAATATGTGGTGCTGCCTTTAGATGCCATGTTGGTTAAACAGCATTTTGTGCAACCCGATCAGCTGTATTTAATGGCAATCGCTAAAACTACAGTTGAAACCATGCAACATGCTTTAAGCCTACTGCCTATTCAAGTGCAGGCTTTATTGCCTGATTTTTTACTTGTGCCTGAACCTGAAGAAAATCAAAGCCAACTGTTGGCATTTTCAGGACGTCTTTTGGTGCGTGAAAGTGGCTATAGCGGTGGTTCTATTGATGATTTAAATGTGTATTTAGATTATCAAGATGAAACGCGTGAATATGGCTGTATGGGTCTGCATGCAGATCATCTACAGGCCATAGCTGCGAGCAAAACCCAAGCACAGTATCAGCTTTTGGATATCAACTTTGATTGGCTCAAACAACCACAGCGGCATGTGTGGAATATGCTCACCCCTGTTAAAGCACAGCATAAAGCGAGTGGGTATTGGGGAATGTGTGCTGGGTTAGTTGCAGCAGTTTTAGTGACTCAAGTGGCTGTCGATGGGTTACGCTGGTATCAAGCCAAACAAGTGGCTGAGCAAACTGCCCAGCAAGCCGTTGAGCAATATAAAGCTTGGTTTGGGGCACACAGTCGGGTCAGTGAACAAAATCTAAAAAGCCAATTTGAAAGCCAACTGCGTTTAAGCCAAAATGGTGATACCGAAGCTTTAACTTTGATTAGTCGTGTCGCACCAATATTAATGCAACATCAAGTGGTGGCACAGCAACTGAACTACGACGAGCAAGGTTTAAATCTAGCGCTTAGCGCAGGTTCGAGTCAAAATTTGCAACAGCTGAGTGAGCAGTTGGGTAAACAAGGTTTTAAAGTACAGCTTGGCAATATCAGCAGCCAAGGCAATGCTGTGCTTGGACAGTTGAGTATTCAATAATGCAATTATGGACACAGCTTCAACAACAATGCGACACAGCTTTAGCACGTTTATCTGTGCGTGAAAGAGTCATGGTAATGGTCAGCGTGGTTGTTGTAACACTGGCTCTGTTGGGCAGTGCCTTATGGTCGATGCATCAAGCGGCCGAACGTGAGCAACAACGGGTCAATGAATTAAAAGATAAAATGGTGTGGATGCAAAGTCATGCTGTCACCATGAAAGCTGCGCCAGATCAGCAATTGTCAGTAAGTGAAAAAATTCAACGTTTGGGTCAGCAACACGGCTTGAGTTTAAGTGTTTCACAACAAGGTGAGCAGATTCAAATTGTTGTGATGCATGCGGAGTATGCTGTACTTGCCAATCTTTTAACCCAGATGGCCAAAGACGGTTTAAATCTAAAAAAGATTCAATTGCTTGAAGAAGGGCAGACGCTTAAATTAACAGCGTTAGTGGCTTAGATGGTAAAAATAAACATCGGCAAAGCATGGTTTTTTCTAAAATCCATGCCTATAATACGGCGACTTAAAAGCTGTAGACTTTTGTAGATATGTTGTATTCTCTTGCCCGTCCTCTGTTGTTTTCTTTCGCACCGGAGCGTGCACATGAGCTCACATTATCCTTATTAAAATCAGCCCATGCTATGGGGCTAATGCGTCAAAATGTCGAGCCTAAACCGGTCACTTGTATGGGAATTGAATTTCCAAATCCGGTGGGACTTGCCGCAGGCTTAGACAAAAATGGCGCTTATATTGATGCTTTAGCTGCTTTGGGTTTTGGTTTTATTGAAATTGGCACCATTACTCCACGTCCACAAGCCGGCAATCCACACCCACGTTTATTCCGTTTACCAAAAGCCAATGCCATTATTAACCGTATGGGGTTTAATAATGATGGCGTCGATCAATTGGTTGAAAATGTAAAAGCGGCTAAGTTTAAAGGCGTGTTAGGGATTAATATTGGTAAAAATGCCGATACGCCTGTTGAAAAAGCAGTAGATGATTATTTAATTTGTTTAGAAAAAGTTTATAACTACGCCTCTTATATTACTGTCAATATTTCTTCACCCAATACAAAAAACTTACGTACTTTACAAAGCGGTGATGCCTTAACTGAATTACTCGAGACCTTAAAAAATCGTCAGCTTGAATTGGCACAAGAGCACCAACATTACGTGCCGATTGTGTTAAAAGTCGCTCCAGATTTAGAAGCCGAAGATATTCAATTTATTGCAGCACAACTGATCCAATTTAAATTTGATGGTCTGATTGTGACCAATACCACCTTGTCGCGTGAAGGCGTTGAAGGTTTAGAATTTGCTGAAGAAGCCGGTGGGTTATCTGGTGCGCCTGTGTTTGAGAAAAGCACTGCATGTTTAGCTGCATTTTCACAAGCACTTAAAGGTCAGATTCCTTTAATTGGTGTGGGTGGGATTTTAGCGGGTGAACATGCCAAAGCCAAAAAAGATGCCGGTGCAAGCCTTGTACAAGTGTATAGTGGCCTCATCTATACTGGACCGAAACTCATTGCGCAGTGTGTTGCTGCGCTGTAATTGCATATGAATGGATTGGACATTGTGCTGCTGATTGTGGTGTTGATCAGTGGTTTAAATGGCTTTCGACAAGGCTTTATACAGGCATTTGCCAATTTGGTTGGATGGTTAGTGGCTTTTTTTGTGGCCATTAAATATGCCACAAGTCTTGCGCCAATGTTGACCATGTTCAATGATCCAGTGGTTCAAAAAGTCAGTGCCTTTGCTTTAATGGTTGTCGCTGTGATGATGGTGACATGGTTCTTAAGTGGTGTTTTACAGCGTATTTTAAATCGCTTAAAACTCGGTCCGCTCAATCGTTTAGCCGGTGCTGCCTTTGGGACTGTAAAAGCTGTTTTGGTCATCTTAATTTTGCTACAGACTGTATCACCCTGGGTGGGAAGTTCGCCACTTTGGCAACGCTCAACTTGGGTGCAAACTTTATTACCTTATGCCCCATGGGCGACCGAGCAATCGAAAAAAGTCGTCACTGAGGCAAAACAACATTTTGAAGAAGATACATCTTCTTTATCTTCTGAACCACAGCGTTCAGAGGCTGCAACGAAAAATCCTTTTAATTAATCCTAGCTTGTCTGCGAGGTTGCTATGTGTGGAGTTGTTGGTATTGCTGGTAAAACAGCGGTTAACCAAATGTTGTTTGATGCATTAACGATGTTACAACATCGTGGACAAGATGCCGCGGGGATCGTCACTTGTCACGAAGGTCGTCTATTCTTACGTAAAGACACCGGCATGGTACGTGATGTGTTTCATACACGTCATATGCGCGCTTTACAAGGGAACTATGGCATCGGTCATGTGCGTTACCCAACAGCCGGTTCGTCAAGCAGTGCAGAAGCACAGCCCTTTTATGTAAACTCTCCATACGGGATTACCCTTGCACACAATGGTAACCTGACCAATGCTGAAGAAATTCATGATGACTTGTTCAAAACTGACCTACGTCATATGAACACCAATTCAGACTCTGAAGTGTTACTCAACGTTTTAGCGCATGAATTACAAAAGCTGGGTAAATTAAGCCCAGTGGCAGATGATATCTTCCATGTGATTGGTCGTGTACATGAGCGTTGCCGTGGTGGTTATGCTGTGGTGAGTATGATTACTAACCAAGGTTTGGTCGGTTTTCGTGATCCAAACGGCATTCGCCCATTAATTTATGGTTCACGCGAAACAGAACAAGGTATGGAATATATCATTGCTTCTGAATCGGTGGCGATTACTGCGCTTGGTTTTAAAGTTGAGCGTGATATCGAGCCGGGTGAAGCAATTTTCATTGACATGGATGGTAACTTGTTTAGCCGTCAATGTGCTGCTGCACCAAAATATAGCCCATGTATTTTTGAATACGTGTACTTTGCACGTCCAGATGCCATTATTGATGGGATTTCGGTGTATAAAGCGCGTCTTAAAATGGGTGAGCAATTGGCTCAAAAAATCCTACGTGAGTGGGGTGAAGAGCATGACATCGACGTGGTGATTCCAATTCCAGACACGTCACGTACCTCAGCATTAGAGTTAGCTAATACGCTTGGGGTTAAATTCCGCGAAGGCTTTATGAAAAACCGTTATATCGGTCGTACTTTCATTATGCCAGGTCAGCAATTACGTGAAAAATCAGTGCGTCAAAAGCTTAACCCTGTAGAACTTGAGTTCCGTGGTAAAAATGTTTTGCTGGTAGATGACTCAATTGTACGTGGTACGACGTGTAATGAAATCATTCAAATGGCACGAGATTCAGGCGCGAAAAAAGTTTTCTTTGCATCTGCTGCACCTATGGTGAAATATCCAAACGTGTATGGTATTGATATGCCAGCTAAGTCAGAGCTCATTGCATCGAATCGTAGTGTGGAAGAGATTCGTGACATTATTGGTGCTGATCGTTTAGTTTTCCAAGATTTAGAAGATCTAAAAATTGCAATTCGTACCAAGAAAGTACCGGCAGTGCAAGAGTTTGACTGTTCAGTATTTGATGGCGTGTATGTCACAGGTGACATTGATGAAGCCTACTTGGACAACTTGCAACAAAGCCGTAGCGACAGCGCGAAAAAGAAAAAAGATGGTTATATTGATGTCAACATCGATGCAGCTTCAGTGGATTTAACTGGCGTAAAAGAAGCGTAATTGCAGTTAAATTTTCAGTGAAAAAGCGGGAATTTCCCGCTTTTTTGCTTTATGATGTGGCTCACCATGTCATCTAAGGGACGAGTAATTGCGAGACATTGGCGTAATTGAGATCGAAAATAAAAATATCTGTTGGTCTTTGTGTGTAAGCTTATTTGCAATCGGGCTCAGTCTATTTATTTTAAATACCTTATTGGGTTTTGTGGTGTATTACTTTGACCCCACGCAGTCAATTTATTGGCATCATTTAAGTCCGTATTGCAGTGTTATTTTAATTATTATTATGCTCAGCTCAATGCTGTACGAATGCTATGTATTGCGCCAAGGTGGACATAGTTTAGCTCAGCAGCTTGGTGCCCGTCGCTTAAGTTTAAGCGAGAGTACCCCCGAAGAATATAGCGCTTTAAACATTAATCAACAATTGGCAGAGCGCTTTTTAAATACCGCGCCGACCTTATATGTGTTACCCGATGAAGTTGGGGTGAATTTACTCAGTGCAGGCTTTAAAGCACAGGATACGGTGATTATTTTAACGTGGGGCGCTTTACAAAACTTAGATCAAACAGAACTTTATGGTCTATTAGCACATGCCTACCAGCAAATTTTAATTGGCGATACTCGTTACAACACGCGTTTAAAAATTCTTTATAGTGGTTTAACCAGCTTTAGCCAAATAGGCAGTAAAGTGGCAAAGCAAGGTTTTAAGCGCCATCGTGCCAATCGGTTACGGCATTTTGCCACCTTTTATGTGGCTATCGGTGGCATGATTTGGCTGTTGGGGAGTCTTGGCGTTTTAGTCACGCGTTTATTTAAGTATATGATGCTCAGTGGCAATACTTTTAAAAATGACTTAGCCACCCAACAACTGATGCAAAGTTCAGCCAATACGCATACTTTATTACGTATTGATGTACATCATGCTGGTTCACAAATTCACAGTGAATATTCAGAGAGTATCTCACATTTATGTTTTGCCAACTCGCTCAGCCCACAAAGTTGGCTGAATATTCACCCGAGTATTCAGCAACGTATTTTTGAGCTTAATCCCAGTTTAATTCAAGAGTTACAGCTAGATAACCTTAAAAAACTACGTACTCAGCCTTTATATAGTTTATTCCGTTCTTTAGAAGAAACCGATGGCGAATTTTCAGCGCCATGGACTTCGCCTGAACCTTTGCCATTATTACGTTTATCCCCGATTAGCTTTGCCATTAAAGATGCTATTAAACCGCTTAATCCTGAACGACGCAGCAATATGCCACGTCCAGAATTGCTTGAGCGTGCCATGCAAACCGCGACCGGCTCACGCGAGGTCATGGTGGCAATTTTAATGATTCGTCAATATCGCGAATTTATTCCGGCCGATGCCGAAGTGAGTCGTGCTATTGTCGATGCATTGTTACATCTAGATGGGCGAGTACATATCGCAATTTTTCTGGATGCCTGCCAACATATGGGCACGCTGCCTAAAACTATTGCACGGCAATTTTTAACCAAACTGGCTAAAATTATCCAAGAAGATGGTGAAATTGGTTTGCTAGATGCGCTATTACTAGAGCGGGTTAAAGCGCATTTGGCTTTATTGCCTGAGCAACGTCCGACTGCATTAACAGAAGTAAAGCCACAAATTGTACGTTTGGTGGATGCTTTATTGCATGTGCAGCAAATTAACAGCGACAACCAAATGCAAGTACGTGAGCAGATTCTGGCGCGTATTTTAACAACGAAGGAACTCCAGCAATTTGAAGAAGTATCTGATGAACCTTTAGACTTGGCAGAAATTTTAAATGATATTGCCGGTTTATTGTTGCGTGAGCGTTTAAGTATCTTGGGGATTGCGGAAATTTGCTTGTGGCATGATCGTGTCATTACTCAAGATGAGCTAGATGTATTGGAATTGCTTTATTGGCGTTTAGGATTTGATACCTATGAAATTATTGAGCAAATGCAAAAGAAAAATAGTCTGATGATTGTCTAAGATAAATGCGCGTCAAATAAACATAAAGGCGCGATAAACTACAGCAAAATTTGCGTATTCTCGTTAGAATACCCGCTTAGTGCGAGAGTAGTAGTCATGATTGGCCAGCAACGTCAAATTTTAACCGAACTTGGAATTGATTTATGGATTCCACGGGATGCTGCATGCCAAAATTTAGATTTAGACTCCATTTGGCGTGACGAGCGTCCTGATAACACGGCCCTTGAGTTACATGCTCATCCTGTGCCTGTGGTGACAGCTAAAACTGTAGTGACTGATCAGATTGTAGCCACGCCCAACTCCACACCAATTCAACAGCAGCCTGTTCAAGAAATCATTGCCGCGCCAATCGCTCACGTCGTGCAAGCCACAAATTTACATAAAAATATTAAAAAATTTGAATTACAGTTGTTAAGTTTGCCACAATATGTCGTGGTGATTGATAGTAGTGATTTATCTGTTGAAGCCCAGCAATTATGGGCCAATATTCATGCTGCGCTGCAAGCTGAGTATCAACAACTTAATTGGCCATTTCCTTTACTGAATCTACAAGATCCACAAGGCGCATATAGTTATATGCAGGGTTTTTTAGCAGTACATGGTCTAGACAAACAGTTGCTGGTTTTAGGTGAATTACCTTGTATGCCACAACAGAGCCGAAAATTGCCTAGTCTAGACGACATGCTGGCGCAGCCGATATTAAAAAAACAGCTATGGAACGCTTTAAACAACAAATAAAGGCATAATATGAAAAAAGTAGTGGTATTTAGTCAGCTGGATGCTGAAATTTTGGCACGCCTACAACAAGACTATCAGGTGGTGTGTATTGATCCCAAACAAGGAGATGTCAACGCGCAAATTTTGCAGCATGTGACGGATGCAGATGGCATGATTGGGGCAGGTCGCCGTTTAGATGCAAGTAATTTACATACAGCGCAGCATCTCAAAGTGATCTCTAGTGTGAGTGTAGGTTATGATAATTACGATGTGGACTATTTGCAGCAGCAAGCTATCCAGCTATGTCATACCCCACATGTATTAACTGAAAGCACCGCCGATTTGGCTTTTGCTTTATTAATGAGCGCAGCACGTCAGATTCCGCATTTAGATACATGGACCAAACAAGGACACTGGCAACGTACTGTAGGTGGCGCACAGTTTGGGCAAGATATTTTTGGTAAAACCTTGGGCATTATTGGTTTAGGACATATTGGCACAGCCATTGCACGGCGTGGTTTTCATGGTTTTAATATGAATATTCTCTACCACAATCGTCGTGCTAAACCAGAAGTTGCACAGGCTTTAAATGCCCAATATTGTAGTTTGCCAGATGTGTTAAAACGTTCCGACTTTGTGGTGATTGCAGTTGATCTCAATGCCGACTCACAGGCTTTAATTGGCGCGCAAGAATTGGCGCTAATGCAAGGGCACAGCGTGTTGGTGAATATTTCCCGCGGTGCTGTACTTGATGAGCAGGCGTTAATTCAGGCTTTAACTACAGGTCAAATTTTTGCTGCCGGTTTAGATGTCTATCAAAAAGAACCGTTACAGCAGTCTGAGTTGTTTAATTTACCCAATGTGGTGACCTTACCGCATGTAGCTTCGGCTACTTTGAGCACGCGTAAAAAAATGGCACAGCTTGCCTATCATAATTTGGTTGAAGCTTTGGAAGGGCGTACAGCACCTTATATTGTGGCTGGTTAAGTAACACTTTATTGCAAATTTCTCCTGATTTGAATGCTATATTCAATTGATATTGCATGAATTTGAGGGTCGTTTTGAAAGCTATACAAATAGCCGCCAGTTTGGCAGTTGCCTTAAGTGTCAGTACACTCAACGCATCTACATTTGAGCATCAAGTTGAATTTCATGTGCCTGAGCTTGGTGGTGGGGTTGGCTTGATTGATCAACAAAAAGAGCGCCAAATTGGTGAAAAGGTCTATCGTGAAGTACAGCGGCAATTGCATGTACTGAATAATCCTTGGCTTGAAGATCAACTCTTCGCCACTTTTTCCCATATTTTAACCCAAACCCAACTCTCTAACCCGATTGCGTTAATCGTGGTGAATGACCCACAAATCAATGCTTTTGCCGTACCTGGTGGATTATTTGCTTTAAATACAGGATTACTGAGTTCTGCTAAAAATATGGACGAAGTAGCAGGTGTGATGGCACATGAGATTGCCCATGTCACGCAGCGTCATTACAGCCGTTCACAAGATGCCTTTAAGGGGCAGGGTCTATTGGCGCTGGCTGGTGTGGTCGTAGGTGCATTGGTGGCCAGTCAAGCCGATGGCGATGCAGGCACTGCATTAATGATGGGAACCCAAGCTGCGCTTGCTGACCGTCAGTTGTCTTACAGCCGTAATCAAGAGCGTGAAGCTGATCGTATTGGTATGCAATTTATGTATAAAGCTGGCTACAACCCACAAAGTATGGCAGATTTTTTTGAAACCATGCACCGCGCCACCAGTCGTTTAAGTTTCATTCCAGATTTTTGGCTGACTCATCCACTGACCAGTGAGCGTATGAGCGAAGCACGTTTGCGTGCCAACCAATTGCCTCAGGTCAAAAGTAGCTTGTATGACGAAAATTTTGAAATTATGCGTTTGTATAGCATGGTTTTATCTAAACAAGCCAATGAACAACAACTCAAAAGCATGGCTGAAAATGGGCGTAAATATGCCCCAACTTTAGCATTGGCTGCCTTTTATTTACAGCAAGGTCAATTCAACGACGCTCAGCAGGCACTTAATCGGCTGCAACAACATCAGCGTTTGCATCATTTACATACCTTGCTTCAAACCGAAGTTTATTTAGCGCAAAACAATATTGCCAAAGCTTTAAATATCATTGAGTCACCGGCAAGAATTATGCCTGAGAATCGTGCTTTAAATTACAAATATGCTGAAGTATTGATTCGTGTGGGGCAATACAGCAATGCAGAGCGTATTTTGCAAAGGTTTAGTCAAACTCATCCACGAGATATTCAAGTGTGGCGCTTATTACAACGTTTAGCCGATGCCGATCAAGCTTCACCCATGCGTAATATTCATGTATTGCGTTATCGTGCGGAAGCAGAGTATTGGTCAGGTTTAGAAGAAAATGCGATTAAATCTTTGTTACAGGCTGAGCGCTTAACTCAACAGCATGAAGCTTTGGCAGCAATGGTCAAAGCCCGTTTAAATCAGATGCAAAAGGAAAGGCAAATGCGTATTTAACTGCTTAAAGGCTAAGCAATTTTCGCTCGACAGGAATGTAACAAGATTTACAATACTTAGGCATAATTTGAATGCACGTAACTTAAAAGATCGCTATGAATAAATTAATTTTAAGCTTTATGCTTGGTTTGGGGATCAGCACAGCAGGCTTTGCAGGCAGTGTTGAACAATATGTGAACATGGTGGATGCAGCCAATCGTCAATTTCAACAGCATAATCGCCAATTTTTAAGGGCTTTAGATCCGCAGCAAACCGCATTTACTGGGGCACAGCAGCAGCAATATTGCACTATAGTGCAAGCATATGTTGATGGTTTATATGTTGCAGTTGAGCGTAATGCTGATATTTTTAAAAGCCAAAAAGCCTATAGTAAGGCAGATGTGATTGATGAGGTGTTGTCAAAACGTGAGATGCAAACTTTACAGCGTTATGGCGTAAAGTGCCAATTGAGCTAATTTAAATCGCTGAACTGTCTGTGATCAGGCAGTTCAAGCAACGTAATATTTAAGCAAGGCTGGCTTTAATTTTGGCAGATACTTGTGCAGGGTCGGCGCGTCCGGCTATGAGCGGACGCAGAGAATTCATCACCTTACCCATATCTTTCATGCTAGTCGCTTGTTGCGCTGCAATTGCTTGCGCAATAAGGGAATCAAGCTCATCCTCAGTCATAGCTTCTGGTAGAAATTGCGATAATACTTCAATTTCGGCTTGTTCTTTACTAGCTAAATCTTCGCGGTTCGCGCCTAAAAAGGCTTTCACCGACTCTTTACGTTGTTTGATTTGCTTTTCAATGACCGCAAGAACTTGAGCGTCGCCAAGTTCAACGCGATCATCGACTTCAATTTGCTTAATTGCTGCCTGTAAACCACGAATCACCGTCAGCTTATCCATTTCTTTGGCACGCATTGTTGCTTTTAAAACGTCTAAGATTTGGTTTTTTAAAGTCGTCATTATTTTATCCAGGCAGTCATCACAAATTAATTAGTAAAGGCGAGTCGTACGTACTGATTCACGCGCCAATTTCTTTTGGTAGCGTTTAACAGCAGCAGCTTTTTTGCGCTTACGTTCTTGAGTTGGTTTCTCGTAGAATTCACGTTTACGAACGTCAGCTAAAACACCCGCTTTTTCGCATGAACGTTTGAAACGACGGATAGCTACGTCTACTGGTTCGCCTTCTTTCAATTTAACTTGTGGCATGAAGAATCCTCAATGAGTTATGGATAAGATCACACGCGAAATGCCTGTGATCACAAGTGAAGGACAATATTTTACTCATTTACATCTCATACCACAAGTCTATAATACACTTGCATTTGATTTGATATAGGTTATAGGCAGTTTAATGATCGTTTTAGGCTTAGAAACTTCGTGTGATGAGACTGGACTGGCATTGTATGACAGTGAGCAAGGATTACGCGGTCAGGTGCTATACAGCCAGATTAAACTGCATGCCGAGTATGGCGGCGTAGTTCCTGAGTTGGCATCGCGTGACCATGTTAGAAAATTAATTCCACTCATGAATCAATTGTTACAAGATTCTGGTGTGCAGAAATCTGAAATTGATGCCGTGGCCTATACCCGTGGCCCAGGCTTAATGGGTGCATTGATGACAGGCGCACTGTTTGGGCGTACTTTGGCATTTGCTTTAAATAAACCAGCCATTGGTGTGCATCATATGGAAGGGCATATGCTGGCGCCATTATTGTCAGAAACACCACCTGAATTTCCGTTTGTGGCTTTATTGGTCTCAGGTGGACATTCACAACTGATGGCAGCGTATGGCATTGGTGAATACGAGCTTTTAGGTGAGTCAATTGACGATGCCGCAGGTGAAGCATTTGACAAAGTGGCTAAAATGATGGGTTTGCCGTATCCGGGTGGTCCCAATATTTCTAAATTGGCAGAACAAGGCGACCCGAACGCCTTTGCTTTTCCGCGTCCAATGTTGCATCAAGGTTTAACTTTTTCGTTTAGTGGTTTAAAAACTGCTGTTTCAGTTCAAATGAAAAAGTTGGGTGATGAAAACCGTGACGCTGATATTGCCGCAAGTTTCCAAGAAGCCATTGTAGATACGTTGGTAAAAAAATCGGTCAAAGCTTTAAAGCAAACCGGTTTAAAACGTTTGGTGATTGCAGGTGGTGTCAGTGCCAATCAACGCTTACGTACGCGTTTAGAAGCCGACTTAGCCAAAATCAAAGCCTCGGTGTATTACGCTGAACCTGCACTGTGTACCGACAATGGTGCCATGATTGCTTTTGCCGGTTATCAACGTTTAAAGGCAGGACAACGTGATGGTTTGGCCGTCACCACAACGCCACGTTGGCCCATGACAGAATTAACTAATCCAAATCAAGCATAAGCTTTTAAGGATTAAAAAAAGAGGCTTACAGCCTCTTTTTTATATATTGAGTAAAGCCAAATCTTCAGCACTGAGTTTTAGTTGTACTGCTTGAGCAAAGCGTTCAATTTGTGCCACGCTTGTTGCACTGGCAATCGGCGCTGAAATGGCAGGTTGAGCCAAAACCCATGCCAAAGCCACATCAGCCATTTGAGCATGGTGCCGATCAGCAACTTCACTTAACGCCGCTAATATGTTCAAACCACGCGCATCAAAATATTTGGCCAAACTATCGGCACGCGCAGAACCTTCAATATCGGCTAAGGTTTTATATTTTCCGGTTAAAAAGCCACTGGCAAGACTATAGTAGCTCACTACACCAATGTCGTGTTGAGTGCACAGATCACGTAATTCATCTTCAAAAACAGCACGATCATAAAGATTATATTCAGGTTGTAACACCTGATAATGAGGGACATTCATGGCTTGAGCGGCTTGAATAGAATCTTTTAACTGCGCAGCATTTAAATTGGATGTACCAACAGCTCGAATTTTACCTTGTTGTTTGAGTAACTCAAATGCTGACAACGTTTCTTCATAAGGCGTGTTTTCATCAGGCCAATGGGCAAAATAAACATCAATATAGTCGGTGTTTAAACGACGCAAAGAATCTTCAACCCCTTGCATAACCCAACGTTTAGACAGTCCTGAATGTCCCTCAATTCCCATGTCTAAACCAACTTTGGTAAATAAGACCACTTTTTCACGTTGATGTGGATGTAGTTTTAGCCAGTTGCCAATAATGGTTTCTGATTCGCCACCTTGATGATTGGGTGCCCAAATGGAATAAAAATCTGCGGTATCAATGGCATTAAAACCATGATCAACAAAAGCATCTAAGACTTTAAAGCTTTGTGCTTGATCAATGGTCCAACCAAAAACATTGCCCCCAAAAACGACAGGAGAAATGTCTAAACCTGTAGCACCTAAACGACGTTTATCCATAATCTTGATTCCAAAGAGTGAAATAATTTTAAAGCAGGGTTTAAAGTGCTTGTAATTGCTGCGAACCAATCCAATGTTTAGAAAATTGATACGCCGAACGCCCTGAACGCTGCCCACGACTTTGACACCAACGTAAGGCCTCAGCGCGTGCTTCAGCTGTTAATTGCATCTTGGCTTGCACTAAATAGTGCTCCACAATTTCTAAATATAAGTTTTGATCCATTGGATAAAATGACAACCACAAACCAAAGCGGTCAGAAAGAGAAATTTTCTCTTCAATGGCTTCTTGTGGATGTAATTCGGTATGTTGTGGTACATCCGCTTTAAGCACTGGCGTATTTTCATGCATAAATTCAGGCAATAAATGACGACGGTTACTGGTGGCATAGATTAAAAAATTACTTGAACCTGACTGTAAAGAACCATCTAAGACACTTTTTAAACTACGATAATTTTCATCTTCTGCGTTAAAGGCTAAATCATCACAATAGACAATAAATTTTTCAGGACGGTTTTGAATCAGTTGCTGAATTTTAGGTAAATCACGTAAATCATCACGTTCAATTTCAATTAAGCGTAAGCCTTGTGCGCTATATTCATTGAGTAAGGCGCGTACAATTGAAGATTTTCCTGTGCCGCGCGAACCGGTGAGTAACACGTCGTTGGCAGGTAAACCTTGTAAAAATTGTAAGGTGTTTTGTACAACCTTTTGCTTTTGGCGTTCAATGCCTTTTAAATCATCAAGTGCCATTTGGCGTGGACTACAAATACCGTGTAACTCGCCTTGCTGCCATTTAAACGCAATACTTGAAAAATCAGGTGCTTGCTTTAAGGGGGGTAAGCTATGCTGTAACTGTTGTAACACTTGATTTAAACTTTGTAGGACAGAATCAGAAAGTTGAATGCTTGACATAATTGTAAAGTAAAGGTGGCTTAAATATAGGAAAAAACTCTATACCAACTTGGCTAAATTTGCTAATACAATTCATCAGTCATGATCATGCAGTACACACAGCGCCTAAGGGCGTACTAAAGGAGTGTCTATGTTGTTTCAAGGGGTTATACAACGCGGTCAATCGCATCAAGTGTATCGGATTAAACAGCTGAAACAGCAACTTGAGCATGCACAAAGTTATGAAGAATGGAAAGCTTTAGCATTACGAATAGATGAAGCCTCTGGCGCACAAGAATGGAAGTACGATAACTGTTCGCCGTATTTTGATGCTGAAGTGATTGCTTATCGCTTAACCATGCTTAAACGTTACCGTAATAGTGGGCGTTGTCGTGACTTAATTTATATTTTAAGAGAAGGTCTGACTTACGATATTGCCAACATCGCGCATCCTTTGTTGTTTAGTGCCACTTATGTGGGAACTAAACGCATTATTGAAGATTATATTGAAGAGGTCAGTCAAAGTTTGGCCTTTATTGCGTCTGACGCGTGTACTGAATTACAGCATCAAGAAAAAATAGAATTCTTCCAACATGCACAGCAAGCCTATGGTCAGCCTGCCTTAATGTTCTCTGGTGGTTCAACTTTAGGTTTGTTTCATACAGGCGTTTGTAAAGCTTTGCTAGAGCAAGATTTATTGCCTAAAGTTTTATCGGGTTCTAGTGCTGGGGCGATTGTGACTTCTATGATTGGCTTAACCAAACCCTCAGACATCTTAACTTTACTCAGTGGGGAAAATCTGATGAGTGAAGCGTTTAAGTTTCGTAAAATAAGTCAGATTTTACGCGGCAGTGGCGGTGTGGCCGATGTAAAACATTTAAAGAAATTCTTAATTAGTAATATGGGCGATGTCACTTTTGCTGAGGCGCATAAAGCTTCAGGCTTACATATTAACGTGGCAGTGGCGCCCTATGATGCCTCACAAGACGCACGGATTATGAATAATCTGACGTCACCTGATTTATTGGTGTGGAGTGCGGTGTTAGCATCTTGCGCGGTACCGATTTTATTTCCGCCAGTTAAACTCACCAGTAAACGTTATGATGGGCAGCAAACGCCGTATATGGCCACCACGCGTTGGGTTGATGGAAGTGTGCGCAGTGATTTCCCGCAAGAGAAAATGGCACGCCTATATAACATCAATTACACCATTGCCAGTCAAACCAATCCGCATGTCGTGCCTTTTATGCAAACTGATGCTGAGCGTTATCGTAAAGATATTATTAGTTGGCCTGAGCGCATTATTCGTCGCCAAGGCAAAGTCTTTACGCGCGGTGTGCTTGATTTTACCCGTGAACGGGTCGGGAGTGTACCTGCGGTGCGCCGTGTGCTGGATCATGGTTATGGGGTGTTGGATCAACGTTACTATGGTGATCTGAATATTTTTGGCAATTACAGTTTGCGTCATTATTATTATTTAATGCAAAACCCACGTCCGCACTTGTTTAAATTATTGCAACGCGAAGGGGAACGTGCCACTTGGCCTAAAATCTCGGCGATTGAAACTCATGCGCGCGTTGGCAAAACCATTCAACATTGTTTAGAGCTACTTACTTTTCAGGATAATCCGCAGCAACATGCAGGTCGTGAATATATTGCCGTTTGAAGTTAATCAATTAATAGACATGACCAAGCCTAAAAGTTATGCCTATGGACGTCGTTTATATCGTTTCAAGCAGCATGAAAAGCATTATTGGCTTAAAATCCAATTGCGTGACACGCATACGCTGTTTGAACACAGCTATTGCCAAGAATTGATGTTCTATCAAAACATGCAAAATCTCGCATATTTATTGCCTTGTCAGCAGCTAGATGTCTCACATTGTGTTGAATTTAAGGCAAGTTATACAGCCTTGATCTTACCGCATGCCACGCCTTGGCTAAGTATTGCAACACAACTGAGCATTAAGCAGATTGCTAAGAAGATCTTAGCCATGCTGCTGTCAATTGAACACTTTTATCATCTAGGTTATTTACATGCCGATTTAAAACATGAGCATTTTGTGATGTGGCAAGGTCAATTAAAGTTGCTTGATTTTGAACAGCTACAATCTATTGACAACCCGCCTGCACAACTGACCGCCACACCGCGTTATATGGCACCTGAACTGTTTCATGGGCAACCCAAAACCTTATACACTGAATTATATGCTTTAGGCATCATCTTGTACGAATGGTTGGCAGGGCAGCGTCTCACAGCCAAAAGCTATTTAGATTGGGCATATTTACATTGCCAGCAATTAGACTTAAAGCTTGACGCGCCTTATGCTGTGTTTTTACCTGTACTTCAAGCTTTAACGCATAAGCAAACAACAGCCCGTGAACAGGATTATGGGATGCTTAAACCGTATTTACAGCGCCTGATTGACGAAAATTGCCCTATTTTGTTTTATATTTAAGCAATCAAACAATTTTTTTAAAAAAATACTTGTCAGTCAAAACTGATCTGTATAGTATACACAGCCATTGGGGACGTGGCGAAATTGGTAGACGCACTGGATTTAGGTTCCAGCGCCGCGAGGTGTGAGAGT
>NZ_CANQTS010000002.1 GCF_947626835.1 uncultured Acinetobacter sp.
CCACTTACCCAAGTTACGCCTTAAATTTGGCTCAATTAGGGGCGCTTTGCATTTCAAATCTTTGTGCAACAAAGCCGTGAGGCTCCAAACATTGTTCAAAGCCTCATCCTGATAGAGAATAATTTAAGAATTTACGCTTTAATTAAGGGTAGCTCCTCAGGTGGGCGTTTTGTTTCTTTAGCGCATTTGGTTCGAATGTTTTTAAATCTATTCTCCCCACTTTCTAGTCTTTTTATGTTTCTAAATTCAGTAGCTGCCCGTAGAGCTGCATCTTCAAAAGAACATGTTTGTGAGTCACGTATCTCTTGAGTCATTTCTGATAAAACAGCTTCTTCACCAAATTCTAAGCAAGCCATATTGAAATGATAGTGTTCTTTACCAGCCTTATATACAGATTCTGCTGCTAATGTTGCGCGCTGAACTTTTTTCATATTTATTTCCTCTTTTAATAGGGAGTATCTATTAAAAATTAAACCTTGTTTCAATTAGAATTATATATTTTATTAGCGTGTATATAGATTCCAGAGTTTAGGTAAATCATAGTTTTTAAAGAAAAAATTCTAAAAAAACTATATGTGTGATGGATTAAATTAAGCTTTTGTTGAGATATTTTTAATTTTTCAAAATCCCTAACACTGTGAGACTATCGGTAGAATAGTCATAGTGTGTTATAAGATTTTTATTGATTACTATTCCAAAATTAGCTAATTCATCTAAGACGGCATTCTTTACTTCTTGAGATAACTCAATCCCTTGATGGGCTGCTTTATTAAGCCAAAAATATGACTCGAGAAGTTTCTCAGAGTTATCGCTGTAAAATTCATACAGATAGTAGCCTAATTGATGCTGGCATTTACTATGATTTAGCTCTGCACCCTGATGGAAATAATTTATTGCTTTATCATAGTCTGGCTCTATAAGTTCACCATTACTATATAAAATACCCAGCATAAAAGCTGCTTCAGGCTCCTTGGGCAGTATTTTTTCTAAAATTTCTGATCCTAAAGCGATGTCTTGTTCACATTTGATACCTGCAGAAATTGCACAAGCTAGGATAATTCGATTCTCATTAGTAATTTTAGAGCGATCTAGAAAATCAAAACCTAATATGGTATTTCGTGGTTTAATAGTACTGCCTCGTAGGTAAGCATTGGCTAAATGCTCAATAGCTAAATTTGATTGAAATTTTTCAGCCAAGTGGCATAACTCAAAATAATAATTTGTATATCCATGTTCTTCAAATTCAAATTCGATTGCTAGTTCAATACAATCTAGATTATTAAATTGAAGACCTTTTGCTATTAATTCTTTTGCTTTATTAATCTCTACAGCCCCGCCTCGGCCATGTAAATACATTTTAGCTAGGCATCCTATTGAGTCATCATTTCCTAAAGCGATCGCTTTTTGGTGGTATTCTCTAGCTAATTTAGGGTTATATTCAAATATACCATCTAGATCGTGACCATTACCTAATGCATGCAATGAATGATTATCACCTAAAGAGGCTGCACGTAAATATAACTCCTTTGCTCTTGTTAAATCTTTTTGAACGTAGAGTCCCTGACGGTACATATAGGCCAATTGATTTATAGCTTCACGATGATTTTTTTCAGCACAAGTATTGAAGCGTTCATATGCTGTCTGATAATTATGATCAATTAAAGATAGTAAAGCTAATAGAAATTTAGCTTCGATATCACTATTAGTTTGATCAAGCTTCTGCAATAAAAAGGATGTATTTGTACCTCCTTTTTTATCAGAAATATACTGTTCACCAATTAATTTTTTTAGAAAAACTATTGTAAGAGGTGACCTTTGATCAACGAGCCATTGACATTTACCCATTGAACTTAGGAGGGGCATGTTGTATTTCAAAAAGTTACATAAAGCAGGACTCTTATCTTTTACGACAAATTCAATATAATTTTCCCAAATAACTTTAAATTCTGAAGGAGTGATTTTAAAATCTTTGGAAGAAGGCCATGGCCATAATAATGCAGGTATATTGAAATCTATTTCAAATTCCTTAGAGATCAATTTTGGCAATTTTACAATCACAGACGGGGTAATAATCAGAGGATTCTCAGGAGAAAATTCAGCTCTGAAAGTCTTATAATCATCAAAATTAAAAGCTTTCGCTACCAAATCTAAAATAATATATTGTTTACACTGGAGGTTATTAAAGCTACCAGAAGAAAGATAGTGTTTTAAATTACTTGCTAAACAAGTAAGGTGTTTTTCTGTATGAATCATAATAAAACTCACAAACCATCAACTACAGGTAGTTCATAAAACTGCCTATAGTTTCGTAAAAGATGATTTGGTTGTTCTAACTACAAATTTTTTTGTAATTGCCCAGTCCCCGCACTAATCTATTTTTACCTATTAATAGGCCGAAAAGCACCTGCGCTTTTTTACAATAAGTAATGGTTACTTAAAATGCAAGTATCAATTATCATATTTTGACCTATAAATTTAACAAAATTATATACAAAATTTAATAATATATTGATATTTATAAAAATATATATTTTTGGTATTTATATCCGTTTTAAGGTCTAGCTCATCCAAGCTCATCTTCGGATGGGCTTTTTTATAGGAATTTAAATCTAATAATCCGATTAATTTTATAAAAACAAACTGTTTTACCTATTTTTAATTTCGACGTATTCTAACTTCACAGATAAGCAATCCTCTTAATGCAACAAAAGGAACATCACATGAGCTTGATCAATACTGAAGTTAAACCATTTAACGCAACGGCTTACCACAACGGTCAATTCGTTGAAGTTTCTGAAGCAGATATGAAAGGCAAATGGTCTGTCGTATTTTTCTACCCAGCTGACTTTACCTTTGTTTGTCCAACTGAATTGGGTGACTTAGCAGACAACTATGCTGAATTCCAAAAATTAGGCGTAGAAATCTACGGCGTGTCTACTGACACTCACTTCACGCACAAAGCTTGGCACGATACTTCTGATGTCATTGGTAAAATCCAATACCCATTAATCGGTGATCCAACTTGGACGTTGTCTAAAAACTTCGAAGTACTCATTGAAGCTGCTGGTCTTGCTGATCGTGCTACATTCGTTATCGATCCTGAAGGCAAAATCCAAATCGTTGAAATCAACGCAGGTGGTATTGGCCGTGATGCATCTGAATTACTTCGTAAAGTAAAAGCTGCTCAATACGTATATGCGCACCCAGGCGAAGTTTGCCCTGCAAAATGGAAAGAAGGCGAAGCAACACTTGCTCCTTCAATTGATTTAGTGGGTAAAATCTAAGTCCTGATTGGCCATAAAAAGCAAAACCCAAAGCCATGCGCTTTGGGTTTTTTTATGCCTCATAGCCGGGCAATTGCTTCAGCTGACGTAATTGCTGTACTAAAAACTCAATTAAACGACGCATTGCCAAGCGTTGCCCTTTACGTGAGGCATACACCAATTGCACCATCCCAATGTTAGAGCACCATTTCGGCAAAATATGCACCAAACGTCCTGCGGCAATATCATCTTGTACGGTTAAATAAGGCAGATCAGCAATGCCTAAACCATCCAGTGCTGAATAGTATACGCCGGCTAAATCATTGCTTTTAATACGCGGTGTCAAAGAAATGCTGGCAGTGGCTTTGGTTTGTAAATGATAAAGCTGCCAAGAATATTGAGATTTTTGCGTACCCAATACAATACTTGGAAACTGAGCCAAATCATCAAAATTTTCGATGTGTTTGTCTTGCAATAAATGTGGGCTTGCCACCAAGCAATGTTGCGTTTTTATCACATCACGAATCACTAAACTTGAATCTTCTGTAGATTGAAAGTTGGTACGAATGGCTAAATCTAGGTCATCGTGGAGCACATCTACCCGACGACTGGTCAGCTCAAGTTCAAGCTGCACTTTAGGATATTGTTGTAAAAATTGATTAAGTAAGCTACGCACCTGAAACTGCATCATCATGGTGGGACAGCTGATTTTAATTAAACCTTCTGGTTCACTCACTTGTTTAAGTAAGACATGATCGGCACATTGCATTTGAGCGACCACTTTAGCGCATTCTTCGTAAAATTCTTGACCCAAAGGCGTGACTTTAAAATGACGGGTAGAGCGTTGAATTAAGGAAATATTGTATTTTTGTTCTAAAGCCAAAATGCGACGGCTGAGTTTAGATTTAGTGATTAAACTCGCTTCACTGGCTGCACTAAAGCCTCCGTGTTTGACCACCAAATAAAAATAATAATAGTCATCTAAGGTGTGCATGGCATTCTCATAAAAAAACACCCCAAGTCAAAGTGCTTGGGCTGTCATTGTAGCTTTATTTATCTTGGTTAAAATAGCTATAACTGGTCATCAGGTTACGATAATCTGGAATATGTGCTGAGAATAGCGCACCTAAACCTTCAACGTCGTTACGCCAATCGCGGTGTAATTCACCTGCTGCGCCAAACCATGTCATTAATTGTGCGCCTGCTTGGCTCATACGATTCCAGGCTGCATCACGGGTAATTTGATTAAATGTACCTGATGCATCGGTAATCACAAACACATCATAATCTTCTGCTAAAGCAGATAAAGTTGGGAAAGCTACACAAACTTCGGTGACAACACCTGCAATAATTAATTGCTTTTTGCCAGTTGCTTTTACGGCATCAACGAAATCTTGGTTGTCCCATGCGTTGATTTGACCCGGACGGGCAATAAACGGTGCATCTGGGAACATCTCGACCAATTCTGGTACTAAAGGACCATTTGGACCTTGTTCAAAACTTGTGGTTAAAATTGTCGGTAAGTTGAAATACTTAGCAAGTGCGGCCAAAGCCAACACGTTATTTTTAAATTTATCTGGGTCGATATCACGTACTAAAGACAATAGACCAGTTTGATGATCCACCAATAAAACCGCAGCATTGTCTTTATCTAAACGTACATAAGGCTTAGCCATGAGAAAACTCCTTGTTGGGTCGGAACTTGATTTGTTATTACTGTAAATAAAATTGTTATATGGCAGAAGACGAAAAAATAGGATCGTTTTTTGCAAAAATAGGATAATTCATTGCTTAAGAAAATATAAACAGTGATTGTATTAAAAATATGACACAGCTTCCCAGTTTGACCTCTCGTGCTATTACGACAATCGACTTAAGCTAAGTACAGATTATTTTGGGAGTGCGTCATGAAAAAAGTGATTGGTGTTTATCATCAGCAACAGGCTCATTGGGTCGGTGATGGGTTTTTAGTGAAGAATTTATTTTCTTATGACCGTTTAGGTCAGGCACTTAGTCCGTTTTTGTTATTAGATTACGCAGCACCACATCATTTTAATCCCACGCACGCACAGCATGGGGTAGGTGAGCATCCGCATCGTGGTTTTGAAACCGTGACTTTGGCCTATCAAGGTGAAGTGACTCATCAAGATTCAAGCGGTGGTGGTGGCACCATTCATGCCGGTGACGTGCAATGGATGACCGCAGGTTCAGGTGTGGTACATGAAGAATTTCATAGCCCTGAGTTTGCGCAACAAGGTGGTCTATTTGAGATGGTGCAGTTGTGGATTAACTTGCCTGCCAAAGACAAAATGACACCACCAAGCTATCAAGCGATTCAAAGCACACACATTCCAGTGATTGAATTGCCTGAGCAAAGCGGTCATTTACGTGTGATTTCGGGTGAGTACCAAGGTCATACAGGACCTGCAACTAGTTTTAGTCCAATTAACCTATGGGATGGTGCCTTAGCCCAAAATGCTGAGCATACCTTTACTGTGCCACCCGATCACACGACCTTATTGGTGTTGCTTGAGGGTGAGTTATTGATTAATCATCGCCAAAAAGTACAGCCAAATTCGGTGGTGCTATTTGAGCGTAATCAAGATATGCAGATTAAGGTATTGGCCGCGCAGCATAGTCGTTTTGTGTTACTCACAGGTGAGCCACTCAATGAACCCATTCAAGGTTATGGACCATTTGTGATGAACACTGAACAAGAGATTTTCCAAGCGTTTGAAGACTTTAAACAAGGTAAATTTGGACAGCTAAAAGTTGCCGAAAAAGTCAATTAATTGCTTCAAATAAAAAAAGAATAGACCTCGCGGTTAAGCGAGGTCTATTTTACGCTGTAACTGGTGATATTTTTGTGCTATATGTCTTATTTATTTTATGTGAACTTAGTCAAACTTTTGTACCATATTATGATAACCCTGTTCGATTCCTTTGTAAATTTTATTCTCTAATTTTTACCTAAATATTTCAATAATATATTTTTATAAAATTTATCTTTTGTTCAAATCTAAATCTTAAAAATAATAAAATTCATTTGAATTCTCTTTTACCAATCTGCTTACAAAAGCTTTGAATATGGCATTTTTTAATAGCTTGTTTTGCATGCCCTTGGTTCATAATTTTCTCATGTGTTTTTGACGGACGGATAATAATTTGGATATTGCAATTATTGGTAGTGGCATGGCTGGCCTAGCTACCGCAAGAATTCTTAAAGATGCAGGACATAACATAACAATTTTTGAAGCACTGCCCGGACGCGGTATGGACAGCCATAGTACCGAGTTTGAAGGTGGCTTAATTGATGCGCCATTGCGCGTTATGAACCCTAATCTTTGGAAAAACACCTTAAGTCTTGCTACTTATTTGGGCATTGGTACTTTTCCTGTACGTACCTATATGGCGTGCAGTTGGCTGTTTGAAGATCGTACTGAAACTTGGCTGACCACCACGCGAACTAAAATTGGCAACTTCCCCATCATTAACAATCGTAAAGGCATTCAACAGTACGGTTGGCGTTTGGTTAAAGGTATGTTGCAGCTCAAAACCGCGCTGTCACAATTTTTTAAATCAGACCAGCAAGACATCACCTTAGCTGAATTTATTAATCAGCATGATATTGAAGAAGTATTTTGGCATGGTGCAGTGATGCCTGTGCTGTATACCATTTGTACCTGTAATCCAAAAACCATTGGTGATTGGCCGGCTAAACCTTTATTAACTTTTTTACGTCAGTTAACCGATGGTGATGCTTTATTGCGTATGCAAGGTGGTACGCCTGCTTTGGTAAATAAGCTGATTGAAGGGGTCAATATTAAAAGTGGCTCACCGATTGCATCGGTGTCTCAGCAAGGTGAGCAGGTTGCTGTTAAAAATGCTGAGGGTGAGCTGGACTACTTTGACCGTGTGGTGGTTGCAACCCCAACCACCAAGATTGAAGAATTTTTAGATCAAACTCAATTTAAAGAGGATATTGAGTTACTCAGTAAATTTAAATTTGAACAAGGTGATTTGGTCATTCATACCGATAACACGGTGATGCCACCTAAACGTAAAGATTGGGCGGTGTTAAGTTATATGATGGATCGTAAATTTACCCGTCAGCAATTTACCGTGTGGCTAAATGCAGTAGAACCAAGTTTAGTGGGTAAAAATCCTGTGTTCCAAACTTGGCGTCCTGTTACAGAGATCGACCCGAAAAAAATTATCTCGCGCGTCACTTTGACCCGTGCGGTGGTCGATTCAGAAACGGTATCTTTAAATAAGCAAATCCAAGCACGTCATCGTGATGCCAACCGTAAAGTGTTTTATTGCGGTTCATGGTCATGCGATGGTTTGCCAATTTTAGAATCGGCGGTGACTTCTGCAATGCATATTGCGGAAATCTTTGGTGCACCATTGCCGTTTGTCGGCTTAAAGCCTAAAGTTGAGGTTGCTCCACAACTCGGCTATTAAATCATGTTCCAAGCGTTACAGAAATTACTGCCACATAAATATGCCATTAATACGGCGATGTTAGGTGATCAACAGTTACTCGCTTGGAGCAATTTAGGACTATGGCAAGCAGGCGATGATTATCGTCATGCTTGTCAGGCTTTAGCCATACATTTAGCCAACCTGATTGATTTAAATTCAAACGACATTTTGCTCGATCTTGCCTGTGGGCAGGGCGCAAGTCTACAGCTTTGGAAAAATAGCTATAACATTCAACATATCAGTGCGGTTGAGTTACAAGTCAAGCATGTGACACAACTCAAAAATCATGCCCCATTTTTAAATTCAATTCTCTGTGATTCATTTTTAAATTTAAATTCAAACAGCTTTAGCCAAAAATTTAGCGCCGTGCTGTGTATAGATGCTGCCTACCATGTCAATTTAAATTCATTTTTAAACGCAGTGACTCAAGTCATGCAAGCAGAGGGGCGTTTGGCGTTTCATACCCTAATGTTGAGTGAGGATTTTTTAAATTTAAAAGCCTGGCAACAGAAAAAATATGCAGCTTTGCTCAAAGCAGCCGATGTGAATTTAAAAGATATAATGACTCAAAATGAACTTCACAGCACCATCATGCAGCATGGTTTTCGAGAGGTTTTGATCCATGATTTAAGTGAGCGCGTATTGCTAGGGTTTGCAGATTACATCCAAGGTGCTAATTTAGCTTTACAAGGCTTAGATGGATTTAAAATTGCCATGACAGCCAAGATGTGCCGTAAATTATGGCAAGATGGTTTAGTGCGTTATGTGGCAGTGGCTGCGTTTTGAGGCTGTAAAAACAACAAAGCCTCACTATAAAGCGAGGCTAAGTATAAGATGGTGCCGGCACACGGATTCGAACTGTGGACCTACTGATTACAAGTCAGTTGCTCTACCAACTGAGCTATGCCGGCATCTTGATGTGGCATTTTACAGAAATTTGGCGCGTATGCAAGCCAAAAAACAACCAATTAAATCAAATCTTTAAAAAAACTCAGTTTCTAATACAAAGAAACTGAGTTGTGTTGATTTTTTATACTTTAAAATGACTTGTTACGTAAAATTTGATCTAAATCGTGTGCACATTCTTCTAAGGTGAGTGCCATATCAATTTGCATTTGTGGTTTTAGCTCATTGGCTAATTTTCTCCATTGTTCAATCAAGCGAGATGCTTTTTGGATTTTATGTTTATTGACATCTTTGGCAATGGTTGGGGCATATCCGCCACGTTTAGCATTTTTTATTTGTTTTGCATAGTTTGTGCTGGTATTCATTGCAGCTCCTATCACATTTGTTTTTGTATGCTGGCCTGAGCCAATTTGATTGTGGTTTAAGATTGTTGCAGTGATATGAATTAATTGGTCTTTTAAGTGTGCAAACTCGCTATGGTTTTTTAAACTATGATGCAGACTTTGTGCCAAGGCTTGAGTTTCGGTTTTAATCATTCTTAGCGACAGACTACGACGTAATAGAACTATTTAAAAGAATTGAGACTGTCCATAATTTACAAAACCGAGATAATTCATCACACAATTAAATGAAGCAATTATGACAAAAGACAACGCTCAAAAAATGCAATTTGGTCGCTTTCATGAGTTTCCTGTGGGTACCATTTTTCAGGGTAGAAAACTTTTAAAAAAACATGGTTTACATTTTCATATTCAAAATGGAATTAGTTATACCGTAGATGATGCAGCAGATGCGATTGTATTATCTGGTGGTTATATCGATGATGAAGATCGAGGCGATAACATTATATATACGGGTATGGGAGGGCGTAGTACAGATGGTCGTTGCCAAATCGAAGATCAAACCTTTACTAAAGGGAATCTGGCCCTGGTCCTAAATCATGAACAGAACATCCCTGTACGTGTATTTAGTCATGTGGAGCGAACCAGCAGTGATTATGTATACCGTGGTCTTTATGAGGTTAGTCGTTATTGGTCAACTCAAGGTCAAGACAGTTTTCAGATCTGTCGATATCAATTGACTAAGATAGATGAATTGGCTTTTGTTCATCCGCAGCATATTCATGTAGCTGTAAATGATCTAGACAATGATCAGATTGCACTTCCTACAAAAAGAAGAACAACAAGTCACTCATTTATTGTGCGTGATATTAAACAAACCAGAAAGGTCAAGGATTTGTACCAGTATTCTTGTCAAATATGTGGACTTCACATTGAAAATTTTAGAGGCAAGAAGCATGCAGATGGTGCGCATATCCGAGGCTTAGGGGTACCGCATCATGGTCCAGACCAAGCCAATAACATTCTTTGTTTATGTCCTAATCATCATAAGATGTTTGATTTTGGTTCTATTGTTATAAGAAGTGATCTAAAAGTGATTGATCTGCTGTCTGGCAAAGAAACGGACTACTGCCTAGATATCAAAGACGAGCATCAATTAGATCGAGCACAACTTAAGTATCATTATGATTTCTTTACGGCATTGAAAAGTGATTATTTAGACGAAATTGCATAAAGCATAAAAAATCCCCAAACCTTTCGATTTGGGGATTTTAAAATTCTGGCGGTGAGAGAGGGATTCGAACCCTCGATACGCTATAAACGTATACACACTTTCCAGGCGTGCTCCTTCAGCCACTCGGACACCTCACCATGCGCGGTGGATAATACCCAAAAAGCAGCACGCTGCCAAGCGAATAACAATTGATTTAGAGAAAAACTTAAGGGGTAGTGCTATGATTTGGAAAAATAGTCTGTAAAACGAAGACATAATATGCAAAGTACTGCAAAAAAAGCTGCGCTACCGGTCATTACCTTGGCTGCGCTTGGCGTGGTGTTTGGCGATATTGGTACCAGTCCACTGTATGCCTTAAGACAATGCTTTCAAACCGCACATCTTGCGATTACGCAAGCCAGTGTTTTGGGGATTTTATCGCTGATTTTTTGGTGCATGATGCTCACCATTAGCTTTAAGTACATCACTATTATTATGCGTGCTGATAACAATGGCGAAGGCGGTATTATGTCCTTATTGGCACTGATTTTACGTGCCACCAAAATCGGTGAAAAGAAACGGCTGTATATCATTGCTTTAGGATTTATTGGCGCATCGCTATTCTTTGGCGATGGCATTATTACCCCTGCGATTTCGGTGCTCTCTGCCATTGAGGGTCTAAGTATTGCCACCCCCATGTTTAACGATTGGTTAGAGCCACTCGCCATTGGTATTTTAGCTGGCTTATTCTTGGTACAACGGCATGGTACCGCCACCATGGGCAAGTTTTTTGGCCCTTTAACATTACTGTGGTTTGGCTCGATTGGTGTGGCAGGGCTGTGGAGTATTCTTCAAACACCACAAGTCTTGCAGATGATTAATCCGTATTGGGCGTATCATTTTGTCATGGATCAGCCCTATTTGGCCTTTTTAACCATGGGGGCGGTGATTTTAACCATGACGGGTGGTGAAGCCATCTACGCCGATATGGGACATTTTGGCCGTCTACCGATTCGTCTGGCATGGTTTATTGTGGTACTGCCATGTTTGCTGATCAATTATGCTGGACAAGGTGCTTTGTTATTGCGTGATGCCAGTGCTATTGCCAATCCATTTTATATGCTGGTGCCTGAATGGGCCTTGTATCCAATGATTGGTTTAGCCACAGCGGCTGCGGTGATTGCCTCGCAGGCAGTGATTACCGGCGTCTTTTCCATGACCAATCAGGCCATTCAACTGCGTTATTTACCACGTTTAACTGTGCATCACACATCCG
Organism: uncultured Acinetobacter sp.; assembly: GCF_947626835.1. Lineage (GTDB taxonomy): Bacteria > Pseudomonadota > Gammaproteobacteria > Pseudomonadales > Moraxellaceae > Acinetobacter. Next base: position 11,485 of record NZ_CANQTS010000002.1, read on the forward strand.
ATGTTGAACAAGGGCAGATTTACTTGCCGTTTATTAATTGGGTGTTGTTTATTTCGGTGGTGATTTTAATTTTACTGTTTGAAAACAGCGCCAATTTAGCCAGTGCCTACGGTGTAGCAGTGACCATGACCATGCTATGCGGTACGATTTTAATTAGTGTGCTTGCTTATAGTTATTGGAAATGGCCATTGTGGAAAGTGCTGCTGTTTGCCACGCCATTTTTATTACTCGATTTAATTTTTGTAGCGTCAACCTCAGTTAAAATCATCTCAGGTGGGTGGGTACCGATTTTAATTGGTGCAGTGGCCTATACCTTGCTTGTAACATGGAAAGATGGACGCGAGATTGTACTTAAGCGTTTGTCTAATGATGCACTACCAATGTCGTTGTTTATTCAAAGTATTGGCTATAGCAATGAAACCCAATTCGTGCCGGGTACAGCCATCTTTTTAACTGGGACGCCTGATTTAGTACCGCATGCGATGCTACATAACATTAAGCACAATAAAGTTTTGCATGAGATGAATGTGATGGTCACGGTAATTACCCGTGATATTCCTTATGTGGCGGATGACGAGCGTTTTAGCAGTGAACAAATGAACGAACGCTTCTATCGGATCACGTTATATTATGGTTTTAAAGATCAACCCAATATTCCAAAAGCGCTTGAGCAAGCCTTTGCCAGTGCCAATTTGGATTATGACTTGATGCAAATTAGTTTCTTTATTTCGCGTGATCGCTTGATTCATAGTGTCGGCGATGGATTAGCGCCGTGGCGTGAAAAGCTATTTATTTCCATGCAACGCAATACCAGCCCAGTGAGCGATTTTTATAAAATCCCACCCAATCGTGTGGTGGAATTGGGCAGTCAAATTGTTATCTAAAGCCAAAACTTTCCTTTAAAACATCAGTGCTGCGGCACTGATTTTTTTTGCTGTACTTGCGGCAATGGGGTTGTTAAGCTTGCACTCGCTGTGGTTTTTTGATGATTAATGTTGTGCCTGTGTCTCCTCGTTCTAAATACCTCTGGCTAAAGATTTTGCTTGCCACTGTAGCAATCTTAAGCTTTAGTATTGTCCTGATTGAAGAGAGAATTTGGACATGGTGGCAGCAAGACCAGCAGCTTTGTGATGCTGCTGTGTATGCCAAGCAAGCGCCTATTTTTTACCAACAAAACATGTATCTTGATAGTTATCGTGCTTGTGGTAATCAAACTATGCTGCTGTATTCGGGTATTAGTAAAACCCCACTGTGGGTGGCGCAATATTTAAGTGCCAAGCGCCAAAATTCTAATCCCAAGCTGAATCTTCCAAACATCGCAAATTATCACCAAGCACATGTTAAAGATCATTACAGCGAAAATTATGCTTATGCAAACCTGTTATTTGCTCATTCAAGTCATCACGCATTTCAAACATGGTTGCAAGTGCCATTTCAGTCTTTAAAGCAAGCACAAAAATGGCAGAAAATTGACCAGAGTTTAGCAAGTTTAAGTCAGCATTATTATCAAGATATTTATGTGATTACAGGCACGGATTACAGCACGCTGCCTATAGAAAAAACACCTGAAAAGGTATGGTTACCACGTGGCTTGTATAAAGCGCTGTATATACCAGAAACTGGGGTGATGGGTGCGTATTATTTAGATCATCAAAAGGCCGATCCTCAGATTGAATACATGAGTATTTGTGCTTTAGAACAAAAACTCAGCATGCAATTATTTCCACAGTTAGGCGCTGAAAAAAAGCGTGATGTGTACCAACTCCCGATGCAAGCTGATCTAGATTTTGACTGGCAATATGCCTATTGGGACAGTACCAGCCAATGCGAAGCCGAGAGTTTAAAAGCGCAAGTTGCACAGCAAAAGCAAGCCTCTGAATTTGTTGCAACGCCATGGTTGGAGCGTATAAAGGCTAAGCTTTTGACATGGTTTTTTGCAGTGTTACAGTGGCTGGTGGCGCAGTTGGCTTAGGATAGCTTTTCAGACATGCTCAGCCTATACTGCTTGCTCTTTTTTGATCTGACATTGATGTTTAACATGGCAACGTTTAATTCTTTTTCTCGCATTTTATGTTTAGCACTGGCAAGTGCTGCCACATCAAGTATGGCAGCTGCCAATAGCAAGCCGACGCCTTGTTTAGATCAGTTTTATCAAGAAACTGCACCACAATTGCAGCGTGAAAGCTTAAAAAAAGACACCACGGCTTTATGTCTAAACGGTTTTAATGCCATGCATTCAGGTGTGTCTAAAACCTCTTTTTGGGTGGCAGAATATTTAACCCCTGAGCGTCTTAGTGTAAAAATCAAGCGTGAAGATCGTTTTCATGAAGAAGAGTTGGTCAAAGGTGCACGTGCAAGTTCTCAGGATTACCGCCGTTCGGGCTATGACCGTGGGCATATGGCCCCGAATGGTGATATGCCAACCAAAGCATCTCAATATGACAGTTTTTCTTTAGCCAATATGGTGCCACAAGCTACCCAGAATAATCAGGGACCTTGGCGAGACTTAGAACATGCTGTTCGTATGATGGTACAAAAACAAGAACAAGATATTTATGTGGTGAGTGGTCCAGAATATTCAGGAAAAAATATTAAGCCTATTGGCGATGGCAAAGTTTTAGTGCCCACCGCAACTTATAAAGCGATTTATGCACCACACAGTGGGGTAATTGGTGCGTATTATGTCAGTAATGATATCAACGAGCCAAAGCCACAGGTAGAACTGTTAAGTATTTGTGCGCTCGAAGAAAAAATTGGGATTAACTTATTTCCAACCTTAAAAGACAGTGAAAAACGCAAAATTTATAATTTGCCGCTCAAAGCGAGCAACGTAAAAGCCAATCAAGCGATTACCTTAAACATGACAGATACAAAGAGTCAATGTGCTGCATCCGTTGCTCAAAAAGACATTCGCGCCACGCAACAATTGTTTAAACCAAGTGCCAGTTATGAAGGAACGATGGCGGAAGTTTTGGCTAAAATTGAGGCTCAACCACAAGCGCAGCAAGCTAATGAACCAAAGTCTGTAGAACCACAGCCACAAAGTACAGAAAGTTCAGGTCTGTTAAAAATTATTATGGAAATTGTGCAATTTCTCGTGCAGCTGCTGAAATAAATAAGTAAGGTAGAGTTAATTTCGCTGATAAGTTAAAAGAAGAGACGCGCAATGTTTAAAGCATTTCAAGATGGTACCGAATCAACCGCAATTTATGATCTGACTTTAGAAAATGATCTTGATCGAGTCAGTATTTATGGCAATTTGCAGATTCATAAAGATCAGCAAGGCTTAGCTGCGGCTAAAAAATTGCAAGCTTTATTGAATGATATTGTCACGCACCTTGAAGCTGAGGCTGATTTACCCGAAAAGCTTGAATATCCTGATGCTGATGAAGTGGAAAATCCATTTTTATAACAAAAAAGAGCACCCATCGGTGCTCTTTTTTTATGCTGTTTTATAGGCGCATTTCAATGCCTTGAGCAGCTAAATATTGTTTTGCTTCAGGAATAGTATGTTGACCAAAGTGGAAAATAGAGGCTGCCAAAACTGCATCTGCACCACCTTGAATAATACCATCAGCCAAGTGCTGAAGATTACCTACACCACCTGAGGCAATCGTTGGAATGGTCACACGGTCATTAATGGCACGCATCAGGGCTAAATCATAACCTGCTTTGGTGCCATCAGCATCCATTGAGGTAATGAGCAATTCACCTGCGCCAAAGTCGGCCATTTTAACCGCCCATTCAATGGCATCAATACCAGTTTCTTTACGACCGCCGTGGGTGAAAATTTCCCACTTGTTGTCGCCGGTTTTTTTGGCATCAATGGCAACCACAATACATTGTGCGCCAAAACGCTGAGAGGCTTCTTGTACAAATTCAGGGTTATAAATTGCCGCTGAGTTAATGCTGACTTTATCGGCACCTGCATTTAACAATAAGCGAATATCTTCAACTTTGCGTACACCGCCGCCTACGGTAAGCGGTACAAATACGCTTTCGGCCATACGTTCTACGGTACGGTAAGTGGTGTCACGGCCATTAGATGTAGCGGTAATGTCAAGGAAGGTAATTTCATCGGCACCTTGTTCGTTATAACGGCGTGCAACTTCGACAGGATCGCCCGCATCACGAATATCAAGGAACTGCACACCCTTTACAACACGACCGTTGTCCACGTCTAGGCAAGGAATAATACGTTTAGCAAGCATAATTTTTTCCAATAATTACAGCCAATTATAAAACTAACCCACCTAAGCGCTACACCTTGGCAGATTGACAGGCTATTCTAGCAAAATTGAGTAAGATTTATTGCAGGTTTTGTATGTCGGTTTATACCACTTTGACTTTACAGGAAGTTCAGGATTTTGCCGCGCCGTATGGATTAAAGGTGATTAACCTGATTCCGATTCAAGGCGGTATTCAAAATACCAACTACTTTTTGATTTGCGAAGATGATCGTCAGTTTGTATTGACCTTGTTTGAAGAGTTAGATCAACAAGCAGCAGGTGAATTAGTGCCAGTCTTAGTCAAGCTTGGTCAACAAGGTATTGCCGTTCCTGTACCCTTAATGGTTAATGGACAAGCGATTTTTAGCCTAAAAGATAAGCCTGCGCAAATTGCACCACGCTTACACGGTCAGCATCCTATGCCAGCCACTGTGGAGCAAGTGCGTCAAATTGCCAGCGCACAGGCGAATATGCATGTTGCCTTACAAGACTTTCCATTACAGCGTTCAGAAGTACGTGACCATCGTTATTGGATGCAAGTTGCACGCGAGCTCAAATCAAATTTAACACCACCTGATCAAATGTTGTTAAGTAAATTATTAGGTATGTTTGAGGCTTTAACTGCGGCATATCCTGATCGTCCGCGTGGCTTAATTCACTCAGATTTATTCCGTGATAACACCTTGTTTGTAGGCAATCAGTTGACAGGGATTTTAGATTTTTATGAAATGAATCATGACGAGTTATTGTTTGATGTGGCCATTAGCATAAATGATTTTTGTACCGAATATCCGAGCCTTGAGCTCAATGAAGACAAAGCAATTGCATTTTTAACGGCTTATGATGCCATTCGTCCATTGACTGATGATGAACGTGCCTGTTTAGAAATTTATTTAGCCATGGCCGCTGGGCGTTTTTGGCTGATGCGTTTACGTGTTGCAGCTAAAAACTCAGAACTTGGTTTAAGCAGTGCCGATATTTTGCATAAAAACCCAAATGAGATGCGCAATATGTTGATTGATCGCTTAAAATTCGTCACAGCATAAAATCAACAGGGGATAAACATGCGCGATCAGGGACGCTTAATTGAATGGTTTGATGAAAAAGGCTATGGTTTTATTCAGCCGAACGACAGCGACAAAGATCGTGTGTTTTTACACATTAAAGATTTTGCACGTCCCGGTCCGCGTCCACTTGTGGGTTGTGCATTAGAATATGTGCCGCTCATGGATGCTAAAGGTCGGTTTCGTGCCCAACAAGTGACCTATTTAAAAGCAGCACAAGTTAAAAAATCGCAGCCAAAACCTCAAAAATCTCAAGAAAAGCGCCATCCGCTGAGTATTTTGAGTGTGATTTACATTGTCCTGTTGGCAGGTCTAGTCTTGGTTGGGCTATTGCATAGTATGTATGTGTTTGCCATTAGCTTGATTAACCTTATTAGCTATTGGTTGTATCGCCAAGATAAACAAGCCGCTCAAACTAATCAGCGCCGTGTACCAGAAAATACCCTACATCTGTGGGCATTTTTAGGGGGGTGGCCAGCTGCACATTTGGCTCAGCAAAAACTACGACATAAAACACAAAAACAACCATTTAGAAATATCTATTTTTTGATGATTGGGTTAAATATCATTTTGATTGCTTTAATTATTTCCCCATTTAATCCATTTTCTCAGTGGATCGCACAGGTAGTATAATGACGTATTCAATTGATAAAGATCCAAACCGAACCCTGACTTTTATTTTATATATTTTGTATATTGTGGCGATTTTTAGTGCTGGTCTTTTAGCCATCGTGGCATTGCTCATTAACTATTTAAAACTTGATTCAGTGAAAGGTTCAATTTTTGAGAGCCATTTTCGCTTTCAAATTCGTACCTTTTGGTGGTACTTGGCATGGACAGTGATTGCTTTTGTACCTTTTGTTTTTCTTTTATTTACCGCGCAAGATGCCGCTTTATTTGCTAGCGTCACTTTAGCTGCCACGATTTTTTGCGTAAGCGTATTGGTGTTGTCATGGTTGTGGATTGTCTATCGTGCCATTAAAGGTATTATTCGCTTAAATGACAATGGTGCAATTTAAGCAAAGCCCCTGTTATTCAGGGGCTTTTTTCATATTGCGTCGTTTTGGTCGCCATTCACTGGCAATGATTCCAAGCACCACCATAAAGCCGCCCAATAACACCATAGCAGGTAAGCGTTCGCCAGCAAGTCGGGCAAATACACTCGCCCAAATCGGTTCACCGGCATAGATAATCGCAGCTTGTGACGGATCAACCATTTCTTGTGCCCAATTCATGACCAATTGAATACATGCACTGGCAAGGCCAAGCCCAACTAAAATCATGATGAGATGCGGATGAAATTCGGGTAATTGGGTTTCGCCTATAAAAGGGGCAATCAAAAAACAAAAAGCTGAAGCAAAGATCAGTTGTAACACTGTGACTCTTCGTGTGTTGACCTTAGGGGCAAAATAGCTAATTAAAATAATCTCAAGCGCAATTGCAATTGAGCCAAGTAGGGTTAGGATTTGTCCATAACTTAAAGAAATTGCACCTAAACCATTGCCTGTTAAAAACACCAAACCTAAAAAGGCGAGCGCTGCACCAAGCCACGTCATGATATGCGGTTTTTTAGCAAACAATAGCCATAATAAAATCGGTACTAAAGGCACATACAAGGCAGTCAAAAATGCTGACTCACTGCTACTAATGCTTTGTAAACCAGTGGTCTGTGTGCCATAGCCTAGAGCAATCACCAATCCAATGGCTGCCCCAGTATATAGCTCAAAACTGGTGACTCCTTTTAAGGATTTCCATGAGATGAGCGTCACTGCAAGCGCAGCGGCTGCAAAACGTAGTGCCACAAATAACACAGGACTAGACAAGGTCAAACCAAATTTGACCACCACAAAGGTCGCCCCCCAAATAATGGTAATCAAGAGCAAGGCCAATTGCGGCAATTTGGAATGAAATATCGGAAGTTGAGTAAAACGGCTAAACATGAGAGATCAGATCTAAAAAAAGGAAAAATAAAAAGAGGTCCGAAGACCTCTTTTTGAATTAATTCAAGCGCTTAATTTAAGCATCAAGTACCGCTTGCGCTTCACGAAGGTTAAGTGTGCCTTCGTAAATTGCACGACCTGTAATCGCACCTAAAATACCCGGCTGACCTTTTAAGCCATGCACGTCATCAATATTGGTCACGCCGCCAGAAGCAATCACTGGTAAACCTGAATAAGTCGCCAAATTCACGGTTTGTTCAATGTTGACACCTTGCATCATGCCATCACGCGCAATATCGGTGTAGACAATGCTAGAAACCCCAGCATCGGCAAAACGCTTGGCAAGTTCAGTGGCTTTCACATCAGTCACATTAGCCCAACCATCGGTTGCCACCATACCATTCATGGCATCAATACCTACAATAATATGACCTGCAAATTGTTTACATGCTTGTTCAACAAATTCAGGGTCTTGTACTGCTTTGGTACCAATAATCACATAAGACACACCTGCTTCTAAATAGTGTTCAATGGTTTCGAGTGAACGAATACCACCACCAATTTGAATCGGCAAGTTAGGTTGTGCTTTAGCAATCGCTTCTACCACAGGTTTATGAATTGGCGTACCTGCGAAAGCACCGTTTAAATCTACGAGATGCAAACGACGCGCGCCTTCGTTGACCCAATGCTGTGCTGTAGCGACTGGGTTGTCAGAAAATACGGTATCGTCTTCCATACGACCTTGTTTTAAACGTACGCATTTGCCGTCTTTAAGGTCAATTGCAGGAATGATTAGCATGCTTTCGCTCCTAGCCTAATCGTATTAAATAGAATGTTTGGCATCTTAACAAACAAATGCACAATCTCTAAATAAAAAACTGCGAAAAAGTGATCTTTACAGTTTGTGCACTCAAACCTCGTTAGATGATTGAATAGGCTGAGTCATTTTAGTGGTTGGTGCTAAAGAAAAATTGAGATTTTAGCGTTAAGAGTGGCATAAAAAAAGCCTAGATATGTTCTAGGCTTTTTATATTTAATTGAAAATTAACAATTAAACAAAAGGTAAGTTAATATCTAAGTCGATAGCACGTAGAGCATCGCCTAAGCCATTGACTAGACCTACTACGCCGTCACCTACTTGTTGAACTACATCACCTGCTTGTTCAACGACAGGTACTTCTGCATCTAATGTTGGTGCAAGAGAATCTAAAAGACCATCTACAGTACCCGCAACATCATTTGCTACGCCACCTAATGTATCTAATGGATCAGTCAATAAATCTTGAACAAGTTCAAGTGGGTTGATGTCAGCTACATAATCGCCTAAACCGTCAACGTCACCTACAACTTTATCTAAAGTTGTTTCAACGCCTTCTAAGATTGTACCAAGTACAGGTACTTCTTGAAGTTGGTTGAGGATTGGGTCAACAACGTTGGTTACAGTTGTATCTACTGTTGTTGCAACATCATTTACAACCGCACCAACAGTGTCAGTTACGCCATTAAGTAATGTGCCTACCCCGCCTACAACTGAGCCAGTTAATAATGCATCAGCAGTTGAGTGTAGTGTATCGCTTAGGTTGTCTGTTAACTTACCAACAAGGTTGTCTACAGCTGCAACTGTACCGCCAAGTACAGGAATTTTTGCTAGGCCATCAAGTACTGGATCAAGTACTTTATCTACTGCTGCAACAACGCCATCAAAGACTTGAGCAACAACGTCTACGATTTTACCTAAAAATTTAGAAAAACCTTGAGAAATCGCAGTAAATACACCGCTAAAACCTTTTAAACCGCCGCCAAATAAACCACCAAATAAAGCCATTTTTATCTCCAAAGTATAGCAACTAGCATTAAGTTCAAATTTTATAAAATATGTTTTAAGGGATTACGCAGTATGTAAAATAAAACATATTGGTTGCTTATTAAGGCATCTAAAACCTAAATAAGTCATATGCAAAAAATATCTAAACTATTTACTTTTACTAAAAAATTAGTTTGAAACAGTATGTTATTTAGAATATTTTTGAGTACTTATATCACAAAAAAGTAAATTCCGAGTAAATTAATCGGAATTTATTTTGTAAGATTTTTTGACGTATTAAAATAATAATTAGGTTGAAGATTAAACACTTAAAACTCTGTCGTGAAAATCAAAGAAAACTCAATCATCTTGCAGATAAAATGAAAAAGCGCATAAAAAAACCAATTGTTTTAGAGGAGATATAATAGGATGTTTCTTGTAAATTCACGCGGCAAATGAGGCCACTATTTTAAACTTAATGACGAAGCACTGTTTATCTTACATTTAAAATACAGCATAGATTGACACAATCGCATGCGTTAAACACTTTTTAAAAAAAGCTTATAAAATGCATATAGTATTGACAAAAAAGCTCAACCGAAGTTGAGCTTTTGCAGCTAAATATTGAAATTTAGACCTTCCAATCCACAAAGTTTTTCAACAATTGTAAGCCTGCGGTATGACTTTTTTCAGGATGGAACTGTGTGGCAAATAGATTTTCTTGATGAATTGCAGTGCAGAACTCTAAACCGTAGTCACAGGTTGCAGCTACAATGTCAGTATTTTTAGGTTCTACATAAAAGCTATGCACGAAATAAAAACGTGTGTCTTGCTCAATGTTATTCCACATCGGATGGCTTGGGTCAGCTTGATGCACTTGATTCCAACCCATATGTGGCACTTTTAAACCTTCAATCTCAGGGAAGCGTTTGACTTGACCTTCAAAAATGCCCAGTGCATCTGCACCACCATTTTCTTCAGAGTGCTGCAATAAGGCTTGCATACCCACACAAATCGCCAACACAGGTTTATTAAAAACTGCGTTACGTACCACTTCATCAATACCTGCGTCTTGCATGCCTTGCATACAATCACGCATGGCACCTACACCCGGAAAAACGATTTTGTCGGCTTGTGCAATGAGTTTTGGATCATTGGTGACATCTACAGTCGCCCCAACATGTTCTAATGCTTTGGCTGCTGAGTGTAGATTTCCCATACCATAGTCAAGAAGGGCGATACGGGTCATTACAATGTACCTTTGGTTGATGCCACTGTATTGGCAGCACGTGGATCGACTTCACATGCCATACGTAAAGCACGCGCAAAAGCTTTAAACACGCTTTCAATTTGATGGTGGCTGTTTTTGCCACGTAAATTGTCAATGTGTAAAGTCATCAATGAGTGATTGACAAAGCCTTGGAAGAATTCTGAGAATAGATCTACATCAAAGCTACCAATACGCGCACGGGTAAATGGAATGTCCATAAATAAACCCGGACGACCCGATAAATCGACCACCACACGGCTGAGTGATTCATCGAGCGGTGCATAGAAGTGACCATAACGTTTAAGACCTTTTTTATCACCTAAGGCTTGGGCAAAAGCTTGACCTAGGGTGATACCACAATCTTCCACAGTATGATGGTCGTCAATTTCTAAATCGCCATCACAATGAATATCAATGTCAAATAAACCATGACGCTTGATTTGATCGATCATATGATCTAAAAAAGGAACACCGGTATTGAGGGTGCCTTGACCTGTACCATCAAGATTCACACGAACACGGATTTTAGTTTCGTTAGTGTTTCTTACCACTTCACTGATACGCTCTGTCATCGACACATTCCTCAACACATTTAAAATTTAAGCGAAACGCAAATACTAGATTGCTTAGGAGGGTTTAGCAATGCCTATTACTGTACATGCTCATACGTCTTTAGAAAATAACGACTTTCGTCGCCAACTTGAGCGTTTATACGACGTCAGTCCTGAGTTTGCTGACGGGCAAGCAGCCATGACCCAACTTGAGCAAAGCCTCACACAAGATACTTTACTGTATACGGCACAATTTAACAGCAAATTGATTGGAGCAATTTGCTGTCGTCAGCAAGGCAAACAATGTGTTTTAGAATATATTGTGGTGCATCCTGCGAATCGTGGTCGTGGTGTGGCTGAACGCTTGGTAAGCGAAGTGTGTCGTATGCAAAAAGAGCAAGGCACAGAGCAGTTTCAACCGGGCTGTGGTGCTATTCAACGCTGTTTAGCTGCGTTAAATGAGGCTTAAAAGTAGATTTTTGAAGATTTCGCTGCAAAAATAGACACTTGAGTTTAAAAATAGCTTGATGTGCTTGACGCTAAACATGAAAAGCGCTTTAATACGTGCATCGGCGTGATAGCTCAGTAGGTAGAGCAACGGATTGAAAATCCGTGTGTCCCCAGTTCGATCCTGGGTCTCGCCACCATATTCAAAAAATCCTCAAACTTTAAGTTTGGGGATTTTTTTTGGCTTAAAATGAGTTAAAAAATAAATATTTAATCTTTTTTAAAGAAAAGTGTTGACTATGGTTAGCAGATAGGGCTTAATACACCGCATCGGCGTGATAGCTCAGTAGGTAGAGCAACGGATTGAAAATCCGTGTGTCCCCAGTTCGATCCTGGGTCTCGCCACCATATTCAAAAAAGCCTCAAACTTTAAGTTTGGGGCTTTTTTTATGGCTATAATAAAATCATCAATAATAAAAATGATGAGAACAAGAATGAAAGATTTATTTTCCGAACAAAGTGCCCACTATGCCAAAGCACGTCCTATGTATTCAGAAGAAATCATGGCACAAATTTTATTGTCAGTACCTGAACGTAACTTAGCTTGGGATGTTGGGGCAGGCTCGGGACAGTTTACGCATTTATTGGCTGAATAGTTTGCACATGTATTGGCCACTGATATTAGCCAAAATCAATTGCAACATGCCCCTGAGCTTAAAAATGTGCGCTATGCCATTCAATCGGCCACACATAGCGGCTTAATGGCACATGTGGTGGATTTAGTGACGGTGGCACAAGCCATTCATTGGTTTGATTTTGATGGGTTTTATAAAGAAGTACGTCGCGTTCTTAAACCTGAAGGTATTCTTGCTGTAATTGGTTACGGTTTAATTCAGATTCATGATGAAGGTTTAAATCAACAAGTAGAGCATTTATATCAACATACCTTAAAAGGCTATTGGGCACCTGAGCGACGTTATATAGATGAAAATTATCAAAGCATTCCTTTTCCATTTCAAGATGTTGCCACCCCGCCTTTAGAACTCAATTATATTTGGACGCCTGAGCAACTATTTGAATATTTAACCACATGGTCGGCAGTTCAAGACTATGAACGTAAAACAGGGCATTCTGCTTTAACACAGATTGCAGAGGCACTACAGCAGCATAAAGACAGTTCTGTAAGCGTTACTTTTCCTGTATTGCTGAGAATTGGACAATTAGCCAATCCTTAAAACTAAAAAAACGCCCAAATGGGCGTTTTTTTAAAAGCTAGACTTTAAGCGTTTTCGCTTGGAAGCATAGAACCTGTTTCTTCAAACTTAGCATGCCAAGCAAGTGCTTCAGTTAAGATATGAGGTGTTTGACCACCTTTAGCACATGCACGATCAAAGTAATCGTTTAAAGCCGCTTGGTACATTGGGTGTACACAGTTTTCGATAATGGCACGGGCACGCTCACGCGGTGCTAAACCACGAAGATCAGCTAAACCTTGTTCTGTCACTAATACGTCAACGTCATGGCAAGCATGGTCAATGTGAGACGCAAATGGAACAACAGATGAAATTGCACCGCCTTTAGCAATTGATTTGGTTACAAAAATGGCAATGTGCGCATTACGTGCGAAGTCACCTGAACCACCAATACCGTTCATCATTTTGGTACCGCAGACGTGAGTTGAGTTTACGTTGCCGTAAATATCAAACTCAAGCGCAGTGTTGATCCCGATAATACCTAAACGACGTACGATTTCAGGATGGTTTGAAATTTCTTGTGGACGAAGAACCAATTTGTCTTTGTACGCTTCGATGTTGTTAAATACTTTTTCACCGAATTTTTGCGATAAAGTAATTGATGAACCTGAAGCGAAAGTCATTTTGCCTGCATCAATCAATTCAAAGGTACAGTCTTGCAGTACTTCTGAATACATCACAAGGTTTTCAAAGTTAGAATCTTTTAGACCTGTTAATACCGCATTGGCAATAGAACCAATACCTGCTTGTAATGGACCTAAGTTTGACGGTAGGCGATCTGCTGCAACTTCACGTTCAAAGAACGCAATTAAATGATCCGCAATTGCTTGCGTTTCATCATCTGGTTCAGTCACAGTTGACGGAGAATCATGTAATTCGCTGTTAAATACGATACCTACGATTTTTGCAGGATCTACTAGAATTGCTTGAGTACCAATGCGTTGGTCAGAAACAGTGAGTGGAATTGGACCACGTGTTGGGCGCATTTCTGGGATATAGATATCGTGTAGACCTTCAAAAGCAGGGCTTAAGTTGGTGTTGATTTCAACAATCACTTTATCTGCAAATTGTACGAAGCTTGCTGAGTTACCCACAGAAGTCGTTGGAATGATGCCGCCATCTTCAGTGATTGCAACTGCTTCAATGATTGCAATTTCATTTTTCTTTAACTGACCGTTACGCATTTGCTCAACAGTTTCAGATAAATGCTGGTCAATAAACATCACGTCGCCATTGTTGATGGCTTTACGTAATGTGTTGTCTACTTGGAACGGTAAACGACGTGCAAGAACACCTGTTTCTGTTAATTTTTTGTCAAGGTCGTTACCTAAACTTGCACCTGTCATTAAGGTAATTTTAAGCGGGTTGGTTTTAGCACGTTCAACTAATGCTAAAGGAACAGCTTTCGCCTCACCTGCGCGGGTAAAGCCGCTCATGCCGACAGTCATGCCATCTTGGATAAACTCAGCTGCTTGTTCTGCGCTGATAACTTTGTTATGTAGTGAAGCTAAACGAATGCGATCTAAAGACATGGTTTACTCTCGTTAAAATTTAAATCTGAGACGGATTGTACCGATCAGAAAAGCCATTGTGCATAGCTGTTAGTCTAAGGTCTAATTTTTTTAAAAAATGTGGGTATAAATTATACTTATAAAGTATAAGCACATGATTTTAATAAAATTAAACCAATTGGTTAATGCTTTAAACAAATATATTTGTTTAAATATTGAACAATGGTTAAAAGCGATCACTTAAGCTTTGCTTAAGTTTTTCAAGTGTACTATGTGTTTCAATTTCAGGTTTTGGCTTTTGATGAAGCGGCAATGAAATAATGGCTTCTAAGCCGCCTTCAGGGCGATTTTGAATCAAAAGTTCACCTTGGTGAATATCAACTATACGTTTCACAATCGCTAAACCTAAGCCACTGCCTTGTACTGTACGCGCCGCATTGCCACGTACAAAGGGTTGCATGAGATCTTGAATTTGATCTTCAGGAATCCCTTCGCCATGATCTGCAACGCAAATCAAAATACGCTCATTAATCATTTTTGCAGAAATATCAATGGGTTCTGCCCCATAGCGTTTGGCATTGTTAATTAAATTACCAATTAAACGCTTCAGCGACAGACTGCGCGCTTGAATAATAGGAAGTTCATGGGGACTAAAGCGAATATTTAAAGGCTTAAATTGCACCACAAGCTCTTGTAATAAGCTATTGAGGTCGGTGTCTTGCGGTTCTTCGTCTGAACCATCACGCATATAGGAGATAAATTGATTTAAAATCGCATCCATATCTTCGACATCATAAATCAGACCTTCTTTCAAAAAGTCATCATCTGGCATCATCTCAGCACTTAAACGAATACGTGTTAAGGGCGTGCGTAAATCATGTGAAATCCCTGCCAACATAATACGGCGTTCACGTTCAGTTTGATCTAAAGAATAAATCATACGGTTAAAGGCTTGATTGACCTGACGAATTTCTTGTGGACCATGATTGGTATCTAAATAAGGTGCAGTACCGGTTTTAGTAAAGCTGTTGGCTGCATTTTGTAAACGACGTAATGGACGATTAAGCTGACGCACCAAAGTTAAAATAATCATCGCGGCAATCAAGGGTGTACCAAGTAACCACACCAAAATTAATTCAGGGCTATAGTTGGCATAGGTTTTTAATGGTTCACGTACCCAGTTGCCATTCATATGCGGCGTTTGAATCCAAATGCGTGGACTCGGCTTAAATTGAAAGTACACCGTAATATTTTGCATCCCAAGCTCTTTGGCAAGTGTGGCTTCAATTTCATTGGTAAAAAATTCAGCCAGCACTTTGTCGCGAATATTGGGAAATTCATCGGGGTTACTAATGTACTCAAGTCCCATGCGATCTTTGAGCCATAGTTGTGGATCAACCATTTCCCCTTGATGATAAATACGTAAATCAGGATCACTTAAAATATCAAGTTCGACTGCCAAATAACGTGCATGCTGCTGAATTTCAGGCAAATATAGGGTGCGCCAAAAAAACCAAATTGACATGAATAAACTAAACACCACCACAAACAACACCAACACGGTAGTGCGCATGGCAGCCGAACGCGGTTTAATCTTGTCCAAAAAACGCTCGCTATGCGTACGTTTCTTCTCTGAATACGCGACGTAATCTGTAAAGTCTTGTGGGTCTAGAGGATCAAGTTTCACCGTTGTTCTCAAGGTCAGTCAAAAAAATAGGGTTTACATGTGTAAACCCAAGCTTGATTATTCTGCACCATTGGGCACAAAGACGTAACCCACACCCCATACGGTTTGGATATAACGCGCACGGGCAGGATTTTCTTCAATCAAACGGCGTAAACGTGACACTTGAACGTCAATGGAACGCTCCATCGCACCCCATTCGCGACCACGCGCCAAATTCATCAGTTTGTCACGGGTGAGTGGCTCACGCGGATGTTGTACCAACGCTTTAAGCACAGCAAATTCACCCGTGGTTAAGGTCACCACTTGACCTTCACGCGTTAAGGTGCGGGTAGATAAATCAAGCGACCAAGGACCAAAACTGACCACTTCCATATGTTGGCTTGGCGCGCCCGGTACTTCACGTACTTGACGACGCAATACCGCACGAATACGTGCCAACAATTCATTTGGGTTAAATGGTTTTGGTAAGTAGTCATCTGCACCGGCTTCTAAGCCTGCAATGCGGTCAGCATCGCTACCACGTGCGGTCAGCATAATAATTGGGGTATCAATATTGGATTGACGTAAACGACGACAAATACTTAAACCATCTTCTACCGGCAACATAAAGTCGAGCACAATCAGCGAGAATAATTCACGCTGTAATAAGCGATCCATTTGCGTGGCATCATGCGCGGTTTTCACCACAAAGCCTTTATCTTCTAAAAAGCGCTGTAGCAGGGTACGTAAACGCACATCATCATCTACAACGAGAATGCGTTCGACGCGGTCAGTTTCTTGTACAGCATCTAAATTTTCAGCGGGTACAACTAAACTCATGATGTGCTCCTTATTCTTTATTGTCATCGTCAGGTCTGATTTGAGTATACGATATTCAATGGGGTTTACTATGTTCTAAAGCAACAAATATTCGAGCTAAAATCAAGACATAGATACCAAATATATACAGCGAACATCGCTGTAAATACCTCATCAAGCTTAGCTTTAAGTGTATTTTTGCTGTTATTTTGAGCGCTTAATGAAAACTATAACAAATTGCTTGGCACAACCAAGCACAAATTTACGAAAACAAATGTGGATTTTATAGTCTTGGTCTTTATAATCATGGCATTTAGTACTTATCCTTGTGGGATCAACACGATGACTGACTTAGTTCAGCAGTTGGCAAAAGAAATTGCCGTACGTCCAAATCAAGTCGAAGCTGCCATTAAGCTAATCGACGAAGGTGCCAGCGTTCCATTTATTGCGCGTTACCGTAAAGAAGTAACTCAAGGCTTAGACGATACGCAGTTACGCCAGCTCGATACGCGCTTATCGTATTTACGTGATTTGTTTGAACGCCGCGAAAAAGTCATCGAATCACTCAAAGAACAAAATAAACTCTCTGATGATTTATTAGCGCGTGTGAACGCGGCAGAAACTAAAAATGCATTAGAAGAAATCTACGCACCTTACCGCCCAAAACGTACCAGTAAGTCGTTTAAAGCCAAAGAAGCGGGCTTTGGTGAGATTGCTACGCAAATTTTAACTCAAGATGTTGAGCCAAGTGCTGCACTGGCAGGTTTTAGCCATGAAAACTATGCCGATTTAGAAGCGCAACTTGCTGCGATTCAGCACATCATTATTGATGAGTGGGCGCAAAACATTGCACTTACCACTGAGTTAAAAGCCATGTTTGCTAAAACGGCTTTACTCAAAAGTGCTGTAGCAAGTGATGAGAAAAAAGAAGTTGGTAAAAAGTTCCGTGACTACTTTGATTTCTCTGAAAACTTAAACAAAGTGCCATCGCATCGTTTACTGGCCATGTTACGTGGTCGTCAAGAAAACGTATTGGGCTTAAAAGTAGATGGTGAAGATGCAGCACCATTGGCACGTATCGAAGCTGAATATCAGCTAGATTCAATTCAACCACAAGCACGCCAAGAGTTTTTAAAGCAAACGGCGCAACTGTTTTGGTCAGGCAAAGTCCGTCCAAGCATTGAACATTCATTACTGACAGAAAAACGCTTAAATGCCGAAACTGAAGCAATGAACGTATTTGCAGAAAATCTACGTCATTTATTGTTATCTGCTCCAGCAGGCGCGCGCACCACTTTAGGTGTGGACCCTGGTATCCGTACAGGCGTGAAATTAGCTGTGGTCAATGCCTCAGGCGATGTGGTTGCACATAGTACAGTTTATCCATTTGCACCTAAAGATGATAAAGCTGGTGCAATTGCAGAGTTGGCACGTTTATGCCGCGAGTTTAATGTGGATCTAATTGCCATTGGCAATGGTACAGCAAGCCGTGAAACTGAAAGCGTGGTTGCAGAGATGATGGCTGCCAATAGCGATCTTAACTTAACCCGTGTGACCGTGTCTGAAGCAGGTGCATCGGTTTATTCAGCGTCGGAACTTGCATCACAAGAATTACCAGATTTAGATGTATCCATTCGTGGTGCGGTGTCGATTGCGCGTCGTTTACAAGATCCGTTGGCAGAATTGGTTAAAATTGAGCCAAAGTCAATTGGTGTAGGTCAATACCAACACGATGTCAACCAAACAGGTTTGGCAAAAATGCTCGACACTGTAGTTGAAGACTGTGTGAACGCAGTAGGTGTTGATGTGAATACAGCATCTGCGGCGATCTTGGGTTATATCGCAGGCTTAAACAAAGCCATTGCGCAACAAATTGTTGAATACCGTAAAGAACATGGCCGTTTTGAACAACGTACTGCGCTTAAAAATGTACCACGTTTAGGCGAGCGTACTTTTGAGCAAGCCGCAGGTTTCTTACGTATTCAAGAAGGCGCTGAGCCACTCGATGCATCGGCTGTGCATCCTGAAAGCTATGACTTAGTAGCAAAAATTGTTGCGGCTAAAGGCACAACAGTCAAAGACATTATTGGTAATTCAGAAATTATTCGCCAAATAAATGCTGAAGAATTTTTGGATGAAAAAGTCGGTCTACCAACCATTCAAGACGTGTTAAACGAACTTGAAAAACCGGGTCGCGATCCACGTCCTGAATTCCGTACTGCAAAATTCCGTGATGACATCACCGATGTAAAACAACTTACCGAAGGTTTAACTTTAGAAGGTGTGATCACCAATGTAACCAACTTTGGTGCATTTGTGGATGTGGGTGTGCATCAAGATGGTTTAGTGCATATTTCAGAACTTGCTAACGAATTTGTAGCCGACCCACATAAAGTGGTTAAGCCAGGTCAAATCGTACAAGTACGTGTACTGAATGTAGACACTGAACGTCAGCGAGTCAACTTGTCTATGCGTCCTGAAGGTTCTCAGCCAGTCAAAGCACCGCGTCAACCACGCCGTGAAGCGACTGAGCGCAAGCCGCAAGCTAAACGTCCGCAGCAACGTCCACAAGGCGACCGCCCACAAGCGAAAAAACCACAGCAACAAAAACCACAAGAAGCCAAAATTGGTGGTTTAGGTGCATTGTTATTACAAGCGGGTATTAAAGGTTCTAAATAATCCTTTAAAGCTGCGTTAAAAAAACCTCCCTCATGGGAGGTTTTTTTATGGCAATGCCTGCCAACCTTATACGCTAACAAACTAAACTGAAGTGAAACTTAAAGCGCTTAAAAAAGAATAAAAATCACACAATTTAATAGCATAAATCACCTGGAAAAAACGTACAAAAATCACGCATATTGGCGCTGGGTTGTTTTAAGGGAATCAACCTGTTTATTGGAGTTAAGTATTTTTTAGACTCTTTAATTTATGATAAATGGTTGCACAATATGTTAAATCTAAAGCAAACAAGTACATTTCATCTTAAGGATTTACTCTCAGGTATTGTGGTGTTTTTAGTCGCCTTACCTTTGTGTTTAGGCATTGCTTTAGCCTCAGGCGCACCGATTATGGCCGGTATTATTGCAGGTATTGTCGGGGGAATTGTGGTTGGCGCATTAAGTGGCTCACATATTAGTGTAGCCGGTCCTGCTGCTGGCTTAAGCGCAGTCATCTTAATGCAACTTGAGCAATTCGGCGGCAACTATGCCGCTTTTTTATTGTCTGTGATTTTTGCAGGTCTACTGCAGTTATTGTTTGGCATATTCAAACTTGGTTTTTTTGCTAATTTTGTGCCAAATAACGTGATTTTGGGTTTATTGGCCGCGATTGGTGTAATTTTGATTTTAAGCCAACTCCCTTACCTATTTGGTATTGCTGATTTTAGTTGGCGTCAATTGCCTGAGTTGTCTATGGCACAGATTGATCCTATTGCAGCCGGTATTGGTGTATTAAGTGTATTGCTCATGTTGGCATGGGATGCAAGCCCATTAAAGAAGTTACTTCTGCCTTCTGCCTTAATTGCAGTATTGCTAGCAGCAGTACTTAATGTCGTTTTAAGTTCTTATTTGGGTTTGAGTATTCAACCTCAAAACCTCATTCAACTACCCAATGTATTGGCCAATCCAAGTAGTATGCTGATGTTGCCTGATTGGAGCTATTTGGCAGAACCGCTGATTTATAGCGGTGCAATAACTTTGGCTGTAGTGGCGTCATTAGAAACTTTACTTAATTTAGAAGCTGCAGATAAATTAGACCCTTATAAACGCGCCTCACCGCCAAATCGTGAACTTTGGGCGCAAGGGGTGGGCAATATGGCATCAGGATTTATAGGCGGTATGCCACTGACTTCAGTGATTGTTCGTAGCTCAGTTAATGCCAATGCTGGTGCACGTAGTAAATGTTCCAGTATTACCCATGGTGTTTTGTTGATATTTGCTGTGCTGTTTCTTGTACCGCTGATGAACTTGATCCCGCTTTCGGCCTTAGCCGCGGTGCTGATTCTGACGGGTTTTAAACTGGTGCATCCTAAATTATTTAAGCAAATGCTCAGTAAGGGTTGGAAACAATTTTTACCGTTTATGATCACCCTGTTGGCAATTTTATTTACAGATTTACTCAGCGGTATTTTGATTGGTCTTTTGGTTAGTGCCGGTTTTATCTTATACGGCAACTTGCACAAAGGCGTACGCGTGTACAAAGAAAAACATTTACACGGTGTCGTCACGCGTATTGAACTACCTTCACAAGTGACCTTTTTAAATCGCTCCAGTTTAATTACGGCATTATCACATGTTCATAAACACGAAAAACTGATCATTGATGCTACGCATTGCCACAGTATTGATCCAGATATTTATGATGTGATTCAAGAGTATCAAAACCAAACTGCAGTGCAGCGTAAGGTCGATTTAAAGCTGATTGGCTTTAAACAACATTATGCCGACTTAGATGATGCTGTATTGGATATTGATATTGCCACTGCAGATTTACAACGGAATTTAAGCCCACAGCAAGTGCTTAACATTCTACAAGAGGGTAATCAGCGCTTTGTAGACAATGATCGCTTACAGCGTGATATTTATCGTCAAATTCGCGTAACTGCCGATGAAGGACAGCATCCGATCGCCGCAGTATTAGGTTGTATGGACTCACGCGCGCCAACCGAGATGATCTTTGATGTTGGGATTGGGGATCTATTTAGTTTACGTATTGCAGGCAACGTGGCGGGGCAAAAAGTTTTAGGTTCACTTGAATTTGCGTGCCAAGCCAAAGGAGCAAAAGTGATTGTGGTACTCGGTCACACAGACTGTGGTGCAGTCAGCAGTGCTTGTCAGTTACGTTTAAACAATCAGAACATTGAAGACGTTACTGGTATGCCACATATTCAATATGTGCTTGGACCTTTAATGCAATCGGTCAATAGCGTACATCGTTTAATGCAGCCGCTTGAGTTGAGTCCGGCATTTCTTGATCAAGTCACGCGTATGAATGTTTTATATAACATTGCTTATATCTTGCAACATAGTACTGTGCTTCAACAATTACATGATGAAGCCAAGATTGCGATTGTTGGCGCAATTTATGATGTGAAAACTGGAAAGGTGCAATTTTTAGATGAATAAAAAAGAGCGCTGAAGCGCTCTTTTTTTTTAAAGCATCGGCACAATCCAACCGCACAAAATCAGCATAATGCCAAAGTGTCCCACTTTACGTGTCACTTTCACCACTTTTTGGGCTTTTGGCATATGTGTTTGAGTTTTTGGGTTGGGATGTTTGACTAACTTTAAAAAGTAGGTCGATGCAGCTAAATCTAAACAAATCAAAATTGCACCAATATCGGCGACAATCTCCATCAGTTCATATTGTTGTGTTGCAATACTGCTGATGATGCCATAACTCAAAAACAGGGCAAAGGCTAAAAAGGCGTAAACAAGGACGATGTGCCACTTCATAATTTTAAATTCAATCTATTCATTTAAAGAATTGCCACATGCAACATCAAAGTGCATATAGGCAAGCTAAACGTTCACTATAAAAAAGTAATCTTCGAGAACATAAAGCGTATTCATACAATTGACAAGAAAATCTTGTCCTTAGGCTTCATGCCTAGCTTATGCAAAGCATATGATTTAGTTTTACCAATGTTCACCGGGGAAAATACGCGCATAAGCCTTTTGTAGCCAATTCAGCCTTTGTGGTTGCCCCACCGATGCGCTTGAACTTGGGAACAAATTAAAGCCAATTGACATCAATTTATTGTTAACGTCTGGTGCAACTGCATAGGTCATTGAGGCAAGATAACCCAAACTGGTGGCAATTTTTTTCGGGCGTTTAATCACGGCATAAGCGACTAAATCGGCTGCTTGTTCAGGGCTTAAGGTCGGCACATAGTTATACATTTTGGTCGGTGCAATCATCGGTGTGCGCACCAAAGGCATATAAATTGAGCTAATCGCGATATTGTGTGAATGTACCTCAGCAGACAAACAACGACTAAATGCATCAAGTGCGGCTTTAGAGGCCACATAGGCTGAAAAGCGTGTGGCATTGGCCAAGACACCAATCGAGCTAATATTAATAATATGCCCTTGGCGACGCAGCATCATTTTAGGCAGTAAGTTCATAATTAAACGTACCGAGCCAAAGTAATTAAGCTGCATAGTGCGTTCAAAATCATGAAAACGATCAAATGATTCATGCACCGCACGACGAATCGAGCGGCCAGCATTATTAATTAAAATATCAATATGGCCGACATCCGCTAAAATTTGTGCCGACACGCGATCAATGGCTTCTAAATCATTTAAATCACAGGCATAAACAGAGGCTTGGCCTCCACGTGCCACAATGTCTGTTTTGACCGCATCTAAGGTCTCTTGGGTACGTGCCAAGAGCAGCACATGTGCACCTGCATCGGCTAATTTATGCGCTGTGGTTAGCCCAATACCGCTGGATGCACCAGTGACCAACACAATTTTGCCTTCTACACGCTTATGTAACAATTTTTCAAACTTTGCCTTCACGGTAATGTTTCCTGACCTATTCTTAAAATGAGCTCTTGTTTTTTTATGACATTGTTTGACATAGAAGTCATTGGCTTCATATGCTTAAGTGTTGCAAATCATAGTCGATTTCAATAAAAATGCCAGTTTTGTTTAAAAAATCCGCATTTTACGTCGTCTAAGCAAGGCATACATGCTGGGTAATCAGCAAAAAATAAGGTAGACCTTGTTTTGAGCTTATAGCATGCAAAAATTACACCGAGAAGACAGCCGAATGATTGTAAAAGCTAAATCTTGGCTTTTAAGTGGTATGTACAGGTACAAAATTTTATAGTCACATTCATCGCGTTGACATATGTATAGCTTATAAAACACACATAGACGTGATGACTGTATGGATGCAATAATTTTTAACTTAAAAACAAGATAATCGTATTGAAATCAAGCAGATGATTTGGTTTTAAAAAGATATTTACAACAAACTGAGCAAGTTAAGCAACATGCCTTATTTTTTCAAAGTATTCATCGTATAATACCCGATTATTTTTTCGCTCATTTGAGCCGGGGCGCTTCATCCCCGAAATTAGTTTTCTATTGAGGAGTCCTACGTGGCCCAATATATTTACACGATGAACCGTGTGTCGAAGATGGTTCCGCCGAAACGCGAAATCTTAAAAGACATCTCTTTATCATTTTTCCCGGGCGCTAAAATTGGTGTTCTTGGTTTAAACGGTGCAGGTAAATCAACCTTGCTTCGTATTATGGCGGGCGTAGATAAAGATTTCTCTGGTGAAGCGCGTGCACAACCAGGTATCAAAATCGGCTACCTTGAGCAAGAACCACCTTTAGACGAAACTAAAGACGTTCGTGGTAACGTTGAAGATGGCGTACGTGAAGCATTAGATGCTTTGGCACGTCTTGACGAAGTATTCGCTGAATATGCAGCAGAAGATGCTGACTTTGATGCGCTGGCAAAAGAACAAGAGAAGTTAGAAGCGATTATCCAAACTTGGGATGCGCATAACTTAAATAACCAACTTGAACAAGCTGCAGCTGCATTAAACTTGCCAGCATGGGATGCTGATGTCACTAAACTGTCAGGTGGTGAGCGTCGTCGTGTTGCACTTTGCCGTTTGCTGTTGTCTAAGCCAGACATGTTACTTCTCGACGAACCAACGAACCATTTAGATGCATCATCTGTATCTTGGTTAGAGCGTTTCTTAAAAGATTTCCCAGGTACGATTGTTGCCATTACGCATGACCGTTATTTCTTAGATAACGTGGCGGAGTGGATTCTTGAGCTTGACCGTGGCATGGGTATTCCATACCAAGGCAACTACTCTTCTTGGTTAGAGCAGAAAAATGCCCGTTTAGAGCAAGAGAACAAGCAAGAAGAATCTTTTGCGAAAGCCTTGAAAAAAGAACTTGAATGGGTTCGCTCAAACGCTAAAGGCCAGCAAAAGAAAAACAAAGCGCGTATGGAGCGTTTTGAAGAGCTTAACTCGCGTGAATTCCAACAACGTAACGAAACTTCTGAAATCTACATTCCACCTGGTCCACGTTTAGGTAACAAGGTTGTAGAAGTTGAAGGCATCAGCAAATCGTTTGGTGATAAGTTACTTTATAAAGATTTATCATTTGTTGTACCGCCGTGTGCGATTGTGGGTATTGTCGGCGAAAATGGTGCGGGTAAAACCACACTGTTCCGTATGATGACCGGTGAATTACAACCAGATACAGGTTCTGTGGTTCTAGGTGAGTCAGTTAAAGTGGCTTATGTGGGTCAGATCCGTGACACCCTAGACAACAACAAAACTGTTTGGGAAGAAGTCTCTGGCGGTTTAGATATTTTACGTATTGGCGATTATGAAATTGCTTCACGTGCTTATATCGGTCGCTTTAACTTTAAAGGTCAAGATCAGCAAAAACGCGTTGGTCAATTGTCAGGTGGTGAGCGTAACCGTTTACAACTGGCTAAAATCCTACAGCTTGGTGCAAACGTTATCTTACTCGATGAACCGTCGAACGACTTGGACATCGAAACTTTACGTGCATTAGAAGATGCAATTTTAGTCTTCCCAGGTACTGTAATGGTGATCTCGCATGACCGTTGGTTCCTAGACCGTATTGCAACGCACATTTTGTCATTTGAAGGTGAAACACCTGAATTCTTCACAGGTAACTATGCCGAGTTTGAAGAATACCGTCGTAAACGTGATGGTGATGACTTAGTGACCAAGCGTCAAAAATACCGCAAAATTGGTGGCTAATTCCACGCATTAAAAAAACCAGCCTTCGGGCTGGTTTTTTATTGTGTAGCAATTATGTGAGGCTTGAATTGTATCTCCCCATTTTCTTGTTAAGTTAAAGGCATAACAGCAAACTTAAAAGAGGGCAATGATGAGCGGTCAACACGATCATAGTCATGCCACTGTGACAGAAGAAAATTTTAAAAAACTCAGTCTAGCCTTATTGCTGACCACTACCTTTTTGGTGATTGAAGTCATTGCAGGCTTTATGACACAAAGTTTGGCTTTGTTATCGGATGCTGCGCATATGCTGACCGATGCTGTGGCCTTAGCGATTGCTTTACTTGCCATTAAAATTGGTAAGCTGCCTGCCGATAACAAAAGAACATTTGGCTATCAGCGTTTTGAAATTCTTGCTGCTTTATTTAATGCAGGCATGTTATTTGTGGTTGCAATTTACATTTTATATGAAGCGTATCAACGCTTTAGTCAGCCGCCTGAAATTCAAAGTATCGGTATGATGTTGGTAGCTACAGCAGGTCTGATTGTCAATTTAATTTCTATGCGTATTTTATTTTCGAGTGCCGAAAATAACTTAAATATGAAAGGGGCTTATCTAGAAGTCTTAAGTGATGCTTTAGGTTCGGTGGGCGTGATTGTGGCTGCCATTGTGATTTATTTTACCGGTTGGATGTGGGTCGATAGCGTTGTGGCAGTTGTGATTGGTTTTTGGATATTGCCACGCACATGGGTTTTGGTGAAACAAAGTGTGCATATTTTGCTCGAAGGTGTGCCAGAAGAAATTGATATTGAAAAGCTACGTCATGACTTATTGCAACTTCAACACGTTGAGGGTATTCATCAACTTAAAGTATGGGCGATTAGTTCTAAAAATATTCATTTAACCGCACATTTATATGCCCCTCAAGCTGACCGTAATGCCTTATATCATGCAGCAACAGAATTGCTCGCCCATGAACATGGGATTAGTGAAGTTACCTTACAGCTTGAAGATCAAGTCTGTATCAGCGAGCATCAACATAAAGATGCGCATGACCATAAAGATCATACGCATTGATCTAAAGATGAAGGGCAATCAAAAACTTAGATTTGCCATTCATGGTTGCACTGACGGCATTTCCATTTTTTTTGTGACTGCATAAACGCTTGCATAGACAATTTAAAGTCAGAGAAATCTCTAGAGAATAAGAAGCCGGCAATTAAACATACCACAAATGCCGCAATGGTCAGCATTTGTAAGATTTGACCTGCGCCATCGCTAAAAATCCACATCGCAATACTAATCAGCACCAAGCTGAGTAAAACAAATACCGATGGGACTAAAAAAACTAAACTTTTTGGCACAACCGGGCGGGCAGCAGGTGAGCCAAGCTCAGCCACGGGCATAATCTTTGGGCTTTGGCATTGTGGGCAACGGTATTGCATTGCAACTCCATAATTTTAATCTATAGCGCATTTTAACAGGAAAGCCAAAATAACAGGCAATAAAAAAGCCCAAGTCAGATGCTTGAGCTTTTTCATAAGATAACGTATCCGCCATCTTAAATATGGCGTCCCTACGGGGATTCGAACCCCGGTTACCGCCGTGAAAGGGCGATGTCCTAGGCCTCTAGACGATAGGGACAAGTGAGGCAACACAGGTAAGAACAACTTTGGTGGAGTCAAGGAGGATCGAACTCCTGACCTCTACAATGCCATTGTAGCGCTCTACCAACTGAGCTATGACCCCAGTCTGTGTGGTGGCTATATTAAGGATTTCACCACCACACGTCAATATGTTTTTTTAATTAAGCGTCATCAACCGCTTCATTTTTAGGCAATTGCAAGCTTTGATTGAGTTTTTCCCACACTTTAAGCTCTTTTTTGCTTGGACCACCCACAATGTCTAAAGCATGACGTAAACGTGCAAAGGTTAAATCAGGGCCAATCGTCACCATGGTTTGCATGACAGGCGTAGATGCGGTTGAACCGGCAATCGCAATAAAGAACGCAGGCATGAAATCACGTAGTTTGATTTCCATTTGTGTGGCTAAGTCCATTAAGGTTTGGCTAACAGTGTCATTGTTCCATGTAAACATGCTTTCTAAACGCCAAATGGCAAACTGTAAGCTTTGACGCACTTGTTCCTCAGAAAGTTTTTTACTTTCGAACTGCTCTTTAGACAGCGTAGGGAAGTGATTAAAGTAATGCGCTGACCAATTGACCGCTTCAGACAATAAATTAATACGTGGCTGAATTGCCGCTGCAATATCTTCTAAAGTTTGGCGATCTGCTTTCCAAGCCAATAAAGTATCTAGCAACTCGCTTGGGGTTAAACCTTTGATCCACTGACCATTGAGCCAATTGAGTTTTTCAACATCAAAAATTGGGCCACCTAAAGAGACACGTTGAATGTCAAAGTTCTCAATCATCTCGGCAAGGGTGAATTTTTCACGCTCATCTGGCATTGACCAACCCATACGACCTAAATAATTCAGTAAGGCTTCAGGCAGTACACCAATATCTTTGTAATAGTTAATTGAGGTTGGGTTTTTACGTTTAGACAGTTTTGATTTGTCAGGGTTACGTAATAAAGGCATGTGGCACAGCACAGGCATGTTCCAACCAAAATATTGGTACAGTAATTGGTGTTTAGGTGCAGATGGTAACCACTCTTCGCCACGGAACACATGGGTGATTTCCATTAAATGGTCATCAACCACATTGGCCAAATGGTAAGTCGGTAAGCCATCAGTTTTGAGGAGCACTTGCATGTCGACTTGTGCCCATGGAATTTCCACTTCGCCACGCAGTAAATCATCAATCTTACAAGTACCTTCAGTCGGCACTTTCATACGAATCACATGCGGTTCGCCTGCAGCTAAACGACGTTCCACTTCTTCTTGTGACAAGAGTAAACCACGGCCGTCATAGCGAGGGCTTTCACCACGTGCTTGTTGCTCAATACGCATTTGATCTAACTCTTCCGCGGTTGCGAAACAGTAGAATGCATGGCCTTTTTCAATCAGTTCTAAAGCGTATTGCTTGTAAATATGCATACGTTCAGATTGACGATAAGGTGCGTGTGGACCGCCAACATCTGGACCTTCCGACCAATTTAGACCTAACCAACGCAGCGAATCCAAAATCATTTTCTCAGATTCAGGGGTTGAGCGTAATTGATCGGTATCTTCAATACGTAAAATGAATTCCCCACCGTGCTGTTTAGCATAGCAGAGGTTAAACAATGCAATATAAGCAGTCCCTACATGTGGAAAACCGGTAGGAGATGGGGCAATACGAGTACGAACGGTCATAACACTCTTTATCTTTAGAAAAGTAACTAAAGACCATTATAACGAAAAAGCCCAATTACATTGCTGTTAATTGGGCTCAAATTCATAAAGCACACGCAAAAGGGCAACGTGCGCTTGTTGTCTGATATTAAGAATTAGAACTAAATAAAGACTGCACAAAACGTGAAAAACTTTGGTTTTGCGCCGCTAAAATACTTTGGCTTGGCTTGTTCTTCATACTGGTGACTAATTTTAAGTTGCTGCCATTTAACTCAGGATTTTCCTGTTTTTGGGTTAAGGCTTTTTCAATCAAACTTTGTTCAGGCGATTTTACTTTTGCTTGGGTATTACTTTTTAAGCTGGCCGCCTGTGCATTTGACAATACGCACAGTGACAGTACAACAATGGCAATATGTTTAAACATGGATGTCCCCTTTTTGACATAAAGTAAAGCCTGTTTTAAAGCTTGATACAATGGCGCTGAGTTACAATCAATAGACAGTGCTCAACTTAAACTTACCGATTGCCTATAGACATTATTATTAACAAACAAGTATGAAGATTAAGTGAAGACGCGCACATTTGGCACTTAGTTAATCAATATTTAAACAAACATGCAAATCTGCAACTTAGCTTAATCTTATATAAATGTTACGAAAATTAAGCTAAAGCGGCTAAGCTAAGTATGTTTTAATAGAATGATAAATTTGAATATATCTTTTATGCATATGTTATGCATAAAAATCTATATAACAGTCAATGAATAAAAATCCCAATAAAAAACAAATTTTTAAGGAAATATTCAGCGATTTTTTAAACAAACCTCACTCATGCGTAAATTTGCGATTTATAAGTATATTTCATATATTTAGCACTAATTTAGATAACGGACTTAATGCTGTCATGAAAACTCAATTGAAGTCTTTAGTTGGCGCAGTGCTACTGTTTAGTAGCTTGGCTTTTGGTACCTCTGCTCAGGCGGCAGACCGTGAATTTTTAAACGTTTCTTATGATGCAACACGTGAGTTCTATGATGAATTCAATAAATCATTTGGTCAATATTGGCAAAGTAAAACCGGTCTTTCGGTTGCGTTTAAACAATCACACGGTGGTTCGGGCAAACAAGCACGTTCGGTGGTGGATGGCTTAAAAGGCGACGTAGTGACCCTAGCACTTGCCAATGACATTGAAGAAATTGTTAAATCAGGCCAAATCCAGCCGGGTTGGCAAAAAGAGTTTAAACATAACTCAGCGCCATATACCTCAGCGATTGTGTTTATGGTACGCAAAGGCAATCCTAAGGGCATTAAGGATTGGTCAGATTTGACTAAACCGGGTGTGCAAATTATTACTCCTAACCCAAAAACCGGTGGTCTACCACGTTGGGTGTATTTATCG
Source organism: uncultured Acinetobacter sp. (assembly GCF_947626835.1). GTDB lineage: Bacteria > Pseudomonadota > Gammaproteobacteria > Pseudomonadales > Moraxellaceae > Acinetobacter. Next base: position 41,485 of record NZ_CANQTS010000002.1, read on the forward strand.
GCTTGGGGTTATGCACTTAAACAACCGGGTGGTAATGAAGCCAAAGCCAAAGAGTTTGTTGGCAAGATGTACCATAACGTCAAAGTCATGGACTCGGCAGCACGTGCCTCAATGACCACATTTGCTGAACGTGGCATTGGGGATGTGTTACTCACTTGGGAAAACGAAGCTTTAGTCACGCAAAAAGCGTTAGGCAAGGGTAAATTTGATATTGTGTATCCATCAATGACCATTTTAACTGAGCCATCTGTTGCGATTGTCGATAAAACAGTTGAGAAAAATGGCAATAAATGGTTAGCACAAGGCTATATCAACTATTTGTATTCACCATTGGGTCAAGATATGGCAGCACGTCATTTCTATCGTCCACGTAATGCAGAAATTTTAGCCAAATATTCACATCAATTTCCAAAGCTAAATACCTTTACCATTGATGAAGTGTTTGGTGGTTGGGCAAAAGCGCAACAAACTCACTTTGTAAATGGCGCGATCTTCGATCAAATCTATAATTCAAAACGTTAATAGCTGCGTCAAGAAGCCCCATTTTTGGGGCTTTTTTGCATTTAAAACGGTTTTCTCTATGATAAATAAAAATTCCCTACAAAAAGTCGTTTGGCGCTTGGCTTAAATCAGGTGATAATGCGCAGTTACCATTGTGTTGAATTTTAAAAGAGTGCTATGTCCCATATTTCTGTATTACTTCACGAAACTGTTGATGCCTTGTTGGCAGAGCGCAATACAGGAATTTATGTAGACGGCACTTTTGGTCGTGGCGGTCACACGCGTTTATTGCTGTCTAAACTGGATGCCAATGCCAAAGTGTATGGTTTTGATAAAGACCCACAGGCTTTAGAAACAGCACGTCAACTTGAGCAAGAAGATTCACGCTTTGAAATTATTCATGCCAGTTTTGCAGATTTAAAACAAGAACTTGCTGCGCGTGGTGTAGATTTTGTCGATGGTGTCATGGCGGATTTAGGCGTTTCATCCCCACAATTGGACCAAGCTGAGCGTGGTTTTAGCTTTATGCACAGTGGTCCGTTGGATATGCGTATGGACAACTCTAAAGGTCCAACGGCTGCTGAGTGGTTAGTGAATATTGAAGAAGAGCAATTGGCCAATGTGATTTATCAATATGGTGAAGAACGTTATAGCCGCCGTATTGCTAAAGCCATTAAACATGCAGGTTATATTGCAACGACTGGTGAGTTGGCTGAAATTGTAAAAGTGGCGCATCCCAAATGGGAAAAAAATAAGCACGCAGCGACGCGTACTTTCCAAGCCATTCGTATTGCCATTAATAAAGAATTAGAAGATGTAGAGGTATTTTTACCGCAAGCGGTTGAAGTACTAAAGCCAAAAGCGCGTTTAGCCGTGATTAGCTTTCACTCGCTTGAAGATCGTTTAATTAAGCAATTTATTCAAAAAGAATCAACCCTGCCTGAAGATCATGGTTGGGGTTTACCTCAGCAACAACAAGATAACCGTCGTTTAAAGAAAGTCGATCGTGTAAAGGCCAGTGAAGCAGAAGTAAAGGCCAATCCACGTTCACGTAGTGCATGGTTGCGTGTAGCGGAACGTTTAGCAAACAAAGGCGAATAATGAAAAACCAAGAGCAAACTGTTGATCCAAGTGAGAGCAAACTGCCGCTCAAGCGCAATCTGAGTTATGCGCTTTTGGTAGTTTTCGTCTTTACGAGTGCGATGATGGTGGTGTTTCAAGTCTTTGAATATCGACACGATTATCGTCAGCTCAGCAGTTTAAACCGCGAAAAAGAAGCTTTAAATGCAGAATGGGGGCGCTTGCTGATTGAGCAACAAACCTTTGGGGCAACCGCGCAAATTGGTACGCGTGCGGTCACTCAATTACGCATGTACTCACCTCCGGCAGCACAAACTGTCGTGATTTCTTTACCGATGAACCCTGAACAGAAATAATAAGCATGGCCGATTCGCAAAAAAAACCAATACGCAAAAAAAAGCAGTCTATTACCGAAAAAAATACCCTAAGTATAGACATGTGGCGCTTTTACTTAATGTGGGGCGTGGTTTTGGCTGTTTTTGTGGTTTTGTTGGGGCGTGCCTTTTATGTACAGATTCTCAATAAAGAGTTTTTGCAAAATAAAGCCGATGCCAACATGGTGCGTACCGAAACCATTAAACCCATGCGTGGTGTGATTTATGACCGGCATGGCGTACCTCTTGCGATTAGTACCCCAATTATGAATGTGGTGATTGATCCACAAGATTATTTTAGCAATAAAAAAACCTACGACGACACCATGGCAAAGTTGGCGGTTGACCCGACCAATACCAAATTAAAACGTCAATTGCCTGAAAAAAATCTGAATTTAGATGAACTTGCCGATGCTGTGGGTATGGATCGTGCTGAATTACGCAAAAAAGTCTACGCACGTCCTAGTTCACGTTATGTGGTGCTGAAAAAAGAAGTGCCACCGCCACAAGCGCAAATGATTGTGGAGCGTAATTTCCAAGGCGTCTATACCGAGAAAAATTATAAACGTTACTATCCACAGCCACAGCCCAGTGCGCAAATTATTGGTTTAACCAACAGCGAAAGCACGGGGATTGAAGGCTTAGAGATGCAACTGAATACGCGCTTAGCTGGTATGGCTGGGGAGCAACGTATTTTGCGTGACAAAAAAGGCAATCGCGTTAAAGATCCAGATATTTTGCGTGAAGTTGAACATGGTGAAAACATCACCTTAAGTATCGACTCACGTTTGCAATATATTATGTATCGTGAATTAACTGCGGCCGGTATTGCCAATAATGCACGTTCAGCAACCGCAATTGCAGTCGATGTTAAAACCGGTGAAATTTTAGCCATGAGCAGTTGGCCATCGTATAACCCCAACGACAAAAAAGGCTTAGAAAACAAAGATGCCATGCGTAACCGTGGTGCTGTCGATTCATTTGAGCCGGGTTCTACCATGAAGCCTTTAACGGTGGCCATGGCTTTAGAAAGCGGCAAATATAATGTTAATAGTGTAGTCAATACTGCACCGGGCAATATGCGCGTGGGTAACCATACTATTCGTGATACGCATAATTATGGGGCATTGACCTTAGGTGGCATTATTCAAAAATCATCCAACGTGGGTGTGGCTAAATTAGCTTTATCTTTGCCGTATGAAACTTTACCGACCTTTTATAAACGTTTAGGTTTTGGTCAGCGTTCGGCTGTGAAATTCCCTGGTGAAAGTGCAGGTTTAATCTTGCCACCAAGCAAATGGAATGTGTCAGAAGTGGCCACCATGTCTTATGGTTATGGTTTAAATGCCACAGTGTTACAGCTCGCTGATGCCTATGCCATGCTTGCCAATAAAGGTAAAAAAATGCCGTTAAGTTTGTACAAACTTGAAGGTTTACCGCAAGGCGAGCAAGTGATTGATGCCAAAATTGCCGATCAAGTGATGTTAATGATGGAATCTGCCACCCAACCGGGCGGTACAGCAACGCGTGCCACCATTCCAGGTTATCGTGTAGCGGGAAAAACCGGTACAGCGCATAAATTACGTGCAGACCGTAAAGGCTATTCAACCAATGAATATCGTGCTTTATTTGCTGGTGTTGCACCTGTTAGCGACCCACGTTTAGCCATGGTGGTTGTGGTTGAAAATCCAAAAGGCAGCTACTACGGTGGTACGGTTTCGGCCCCTGTATTTGCCCGTGTGATGCAAGAATCCTTACGTTTACTCAACGTTCCTTTAGATAAACCCTTAGAGAGCCACAAGCCCAAGTCATAGGTGAGCCATGTCAATCACATTTCAACAGCTGTATAGCACAGACCAAAGCGCTGCTTGGATGACACAATCCTTTCAGGGCTTTCAACTCGATAGTCGCAAAGTACAGCCAGGGCAAATTTTTATTGCCCTGACTAGTTTTTCACAACCTGAAAAAACTGCCGAATTTGCGCAAAAGGCTTTATCTCAAGGGGCTTTAGCTGTCATTTCTGAGACAGATTTAGAGATTGCACCAAGTGTAGTGGTACCCAATGTTCGGTATTTAATGGGTCAATGGCAAAAGCAGTATTTAGAAGATAGCCAACCTGTAACACCAGCACGTGTTTTAGCGGTCACAGGCACCAATGGTAAGACCACCATTTCACGCTTAGTGGCTGAATTGATGATGTTGCAAGGTAAAAAGTGTGCTGTGATGGGCACCACTGGCAATGGAATTTTGCCAAATTTAGAAGCATCATCGCACACCACCTTAGATGCGTTGCATTTACAAACGGCGCTGCATGATTATGCTGTCCAAGGTGCCCAATTTGCTGCGATTGAAGCCAGTTCGCACGGCTTAGAACAAGGTCGTTTAAATGGCTCAAACATTGAAATTGCAGCGTATAGCAATTTAAGTCGTGATCATTTGGATTATCACGGTACATTAGATGCTTATGCCGAAGCTAAAGCACAGTTATTTGCTTTTTCAAGCTTAAAAGTGGCCATCATTAATTTAGATGATGACTATGCAGCTACCATGATAGCGGCTGCACAACACAATCCTGCTCAGCCTAAAATTTTAACTTATTCAACAACCCAAGCAGCGGATTATCAAGTCAAAGACATTGCCTATAGTTTAAATGGGGCAAGCTTTAGCTTAGTGACAAAAGAGGCTGAATATAAAGTCAACAGTCCATTGCTCGGTCACTTTAATATTGAAAATCTTGTGGCAGCACTGATCAGCGTTGAGCAGGCAGGCTTTGCATTGGCCGATTTAATTGCGACTGCACCGCAACTCAAAGGTGCACCAGGGCGCATGCAAGTGATTCGTGATGATGAGCGTTTATTCGTGGTGGATTACGCGCATACACCAGATGCTTTAATTCAAGTGTTACAAACTTTAAAACGCCATGTTGCACAAGATCTATGGGCGGTGTTTGGCTGTGGTGGTGACCGTGATCGTGGCAAGCGTCCATTAATGACTCAAGCGGCATTACAAGGTGCGGATATTGCCTTACTCACTTCAGACAATCCACGCACCGAAGATCCTGAACAAATTTTTAGTGATATGAAAGCAGGTCTAGATTTTAGCCAGCACTGTGTCCGTGAAATTCATGATCGTCGTGAAGCGATTAAATTTGCAGTTCAACATGCTAAAGCCGGCGACATCGTGGTCATTGCAGGCAAAGGGCATGAAAATTATCAAGAAATTAATGGGGTACGTCATTGGTTTGATGACGTTGTCGAGGTGCAAGCTGCGCTTAATATGCCAAAGCAGGCCGATCGTGCCTACCCAGCACAATAGGAAAATAACATGCATACTTCAACCACCAGCACGGCTACTTTACAGCCTTGGACTGCCGAAGAATTAGCGCTTGCAACACAAGGCCACTGGCATAATAACCAAATGCCACAAGGGACAATTAAACGTATTTTAACCGACTCGCGTCATGCCGAAGCAGGGGATGCATTTTTAGCCCTTAAAGGCGAGCGTTTTGATGCGCATGACTTTATTGCTCAAGTGGCTGAAAAAGGCTGTCAAGTTGCCATTGTGAGTCAGCCTGTAGATATAGACATTTGCCAATTGGTGGTCAGCGATACCCGTTTGGCTTTAGGTGCTTTAGGTGCATACCGTCGTCAGCAAAACCCACAGCTCAAAGTCATTGCATTGACAGGCAGTAGCGGTAAAACCACCACCAAAGAAATGCTGGGTAGTATTTTATCGCGTATCGCACCGACTTTAATTACCCGTGGCAATCTAAACAATGATTTAGGTGTGCCGATGATGTTGCTTGAGCTACGTCCTGAGCATCAATATGCCGTGATGGAATTGGGCGCAAGTCATCAAGGTGAAATTGATTACACCTCAAATTTAGTACAGCCGCATGTGGCAGGTATTTTAAATATTGGGACAGCGCATTTAGGTGAATTTGGTGGGCGTGAGGGTATTTGCCGCGCGAAATCAGAAATTTATGCCCATCTTGCCCAAGATGGTACGGCAATTGTGCCAAGTGCTGATGATTTTAGCGAGCAAATCAAAACCGCGGTGTACCATCAAAAGGTTTTAAGTTTTGGTCAAGGTGGCGACATTTTTGCAACCCATATTGATTTAAAGCCGCAAGAAACCGTCTTTAGCTTACATAGCCCACAAGGTTCACGCACAGTGACCTTACCTTTTGCAGGCGAGCATAACGTAGACAATGCTTTAGCTGCGGTGGCCTTTGCTTTAGCACTTGAAATTAGCCTTGATGATATTGTGACCGGTTTAGAACAAGCCCAAGGCGCTAAAGGTCGCTTAAACTTTATTCCACATAAACATCATTTATTTATTGATGATACTTACAATGCCAATCCCACCTCCATGCGCGCAGCTGCTGAAGTGCTGGCCCAGCAAGAGGGCATTCGGGTGATGGTGATTGGTGATATTGGTGAACTTGGCGCATCTGCGGCCATTGAGCATTATAAGCTTGGTCGTGATTTAGTCTCAGTCAAAGGCATTAACTTTGTGGTGGCTGTGGGTGAATTTGCACCTGCCACACAAGAAGGTGCCCGTAGTACCCAATATGGTAAAAAAATGCAGGCTTTCTTAACTCAAGAACAAGCCTTACCGTTATTAATGAATCTAGTCGAAACACATCAAACGCAATCCATGAGTTTCTTGTTTAAAGGTTCTCGTTTTACCCATATGGAAACGTTGATGGCGCAATTGATGGAGAAACTCTAAATGCTACTTTGGTTGTTTGAGCACTTAGCGAGTTATCATGACTCGTTTGGTGTGGTGCGTTATTTAACGCTACGTGCTTTGCTCAGTGTGTTAACCGCACTTGGGATTGGCTTGGCGCTTGGTCCTTACATGATTCGTAAGTTACAAGCCTTAAAATACGGTCAAGCGGTGAGTAGCTTTGCACCAGAAGGGCATGCGAAAAAAATGGGCACGCCAACCATGGGTGGCTTACTGATTTTACTCTCGATTGGCGTATCCACGTTACTTTGGGCCGATTTAAGTAACCCTTATGTGTGGATTGTCTTGGCGGTAATGGTGATTTTTGGTGCTGTAGGCTGGGCGGATGATTGGATTAAAATCCGTTATAAAGATAATGCCGGTTTACCTGCACGTAAGAAATTCTTTTGGACATCAGTGGGTTCAATTGGTGCAGGTATTGCCCTGTATTACATCGCAACCTTGCAACCAACTGCGGCGCAAACCGCTTCAATGCTTGATGTATTAATCCCGTTTTTTAAAGATATTTCCATTCCACTGTCGATTATTCCTTTAGGCATTGGCTTTATTATCTTTACTTATTTGGTGATTAATGGGGCATCCAATGCAGTGAACCTAACCGACGGTTTAGATGGCTTAGCGATTATGCCGATTGTGTTGGTTGCCGCAGGTTTAGGTGTATTTGCTTATTTGGCAGGTGATATCCGCTTTGCTAACTATTTACATATTCCGTATGTCAAATATTCATCAGAATTGGTGGTGATTTGTGCTGCCATGATTGGCGCAGGCTTAGCCTTTCTTTGGTATAACGCACACCCTGCACAAGTGTTTATGGGTGATGTGGGCGCATTATCATTGGGTGCCATGCTTGGTACTATTGCTGTCATGGTTCGTCAAGAAATCGTATTTGCCATTATGGGCGGTGTATTTGTGGTCGAAGCCATTTCAGTATTTTTACAAATTGGCTCGCTACGTATGCGTAACAAACGCGTCTTTTTGATGGCACCTTTACATCATCATTACGAGAAAAAAGGCTGGCGTGAAACCCAAGTGGTGATTCGTTTTTGGATTATTACAATTATGCTGGTAGTTTTAGGCTTAATGACCTTAAAATTACGTTAAGCAAATCGTAAAAAAGGAAGTCGGCATTTGCCGGCTTTTTTGTTTTTGGAGAAAATGATGAATCTACTCATGTGCCCTGTATGTCGGGAAAAATTGAGTCTTACAGAAAAAACATGGCACTGCGTAAATCGTCACAGTTATGATTTGGCTAAACAAGGCTATGTCAATTTACATGTGGTACAACACAAACACAGTAAAAATCCAGGTGATACGCCCGAGTCTGTACAAGCACGCCGTGCTTTTTTAAGTGCAGGGCATTACGCGCCATTACAACAAGCAGTGGTTCAAAAGATTGCTGACTTACGTATCGAAAACTTACTCGATATTGGCTGTGGTGAGGGCTATTACACCAATGCTATGCAAGCTGAAGTTTTGCAATGTATGGGTGTGGATATTGCCAAAAATGCAGTACAAGTGGCAGCAAAACTCAATAAGGACATTACTTGGGTGGTGGGTACAGGCGCAACTTTACCTGTACTGGATGCTTCGATTGACTTATGCACCAGTTTGTTTAGCCCGATTCCAAAGCAAGAAATCTTAAGAGTGCTTAAAGACAATGGCTATTTAATGGTGGTCACTCCAGCCGAGCAACATTTATATGCCATGCGTGAAGCGTTGTTTGAAGAAGTAAAAGCGCATGATTCAGCCAAGTTTGTAGAACAGCTTCAAGATGACTTTGATTTGGTTGAAGACATCGTGATTGATGCACCTATGCAACTCTCACAAAGTGATTTAAAAAATTTAATTGCCATGACGCCTTATGCCTATAAAGCCAAACCTGAACGTCGAGCAGCTTTAGAAGCACATGAAACATTTGATTTAGCTGCACAATTTCAAATTTATCTGTTTAAAAAGAAATAAAAACAGCCCGCAACTGCGGGCTGTTTTTATTCTACTTCATTAATCAGATTTTCTAAGGAATCTGGGGCAGGTGTTGGCTTAGGCGTAGGTTGAGCCTGCATCGGAGGTGGTGCTTCACGTACAGGTTTTAAAGGTGCATCCCCTGGTAAATCAGCAAAGTCATTTTCTACACTACGTTTGGGTGCCACAGGAACAGGACGATACACAGGACGTGCTAAAGGTGGCGCACGATCTTGAGATGGCTCTTCAAGCTCAAGGCTTTGCGGTTGACTACGGTCACGTGGCGCTTTGGCTTTGGTATCTAAACTCACCCAAGCCGATGGGGTGCCTTTTAAGGATTTCTCCATAAAATCACTCCAAATCGGTAACGCTGCTACACCACCGTATTCACGGCGGCCTAAGGTGGTCGGTTGGTCAAAGCCAACCCAAGTCACGGTGACTAACTTGCCATTAAAGCCTGCAAACCATGCATCTTTGGCATCATTGGTGGTACCTGTTTTACCACCTAAATCATCACGACCAATTTTTAACGCTGCACGGCCAGTACCGTGGTTAATCACATCACGTAAAATATTGGCCATATCATAAGCTGAGCTTGATTTTAAAATACGCTGTGCTTGACGGTATTGTGTGGTATCAACAGTTTTAGTATCGCTTGTAGCTGCAACTGTGGTTGCAGGTTCAGAGGCGGCTTGAGCTTCAGAGGCGGCTTCTAAAAAAGCAGCATCATCGGCTGAAATGTCTTTTGCCTCTGTTGTTGGCGTCTCAGAGTCAATACAGCGAATACATGCATATTCAGGATTGGCGGTGTAAATTACTTTACCGTAAGCATCTTCAATACGTTCAATAAAGTAAGGTTGGACACGGTAGCCACCATTGGCAAATGTGGCATAGCCTGTCGCCATTTGTACAGGTAAAACTTGTGGGGTACCCAATGCAATGGTGTAGTTACGAGGGATTTGATCTTCTTGTAAACCAAAATCCATAAATAACTGACGGGTACGTTCAAGGCCAACGCTTTGTAATAAACGCACTGAAACGGTATTACGTGATAAATACAAGGCTCGACGCAATGGAATCATACCTAAATAGCGACCGTCTGAGTTACGAGGCGTCCATTTGCCAATCGTAATAGGCGAATCACTCACCATGCTATGCGGTGTCATACCACGCTCAAGTGCCAAAGCATAGACAAAAGGTTTAATAATAGAACCGGGTTGGCGCCAACCTTGGGTAGCACGGTTAAATTTAGATTGATAAAAGTTATAGCCACCGACCACAGCCTCTAAAGCACCATTATTGGGATTAATGGCAATCAGTTGACCTTGTACTTTTGGCACTTGGACTAAGGCCCAAGCAGTCTTTTCGGTATTGGGACGTAAACGTACAATATCTTTAACTTTGACAATTTGCGAAGCACGACTTGGCGCGCCACCAACACTATTGGCATTGCGATACGGGCGTGCCCATGACATCCCTGACCATGGCACGGTAACAGTTGAACCATCTTGCATCAGGGCATCAAAGGAATTGCTACTCACTTTGACCACTTGTGCAGGGTAGGTATTGGCATAGGGGATAAAATCTTTTAAAGGTTTATCATGTGCTTCTGCACCGCGCCAACCATGACGACGATCATAGGCCTCTAACCCATCGCGTACCGCTTGTTCGGCATAGGCCTGACGTTCACTATGAATAGTGGTATAGACTTTATAGCCTGAATCGACCGCTTGCTCACCAAATTTAGACACAAGTTCGCTACGCACCATTTCACCGACATAGGGAAAACGGTTACTGATACTGCGATCAGGGGTATTTAAATTGATCGGTTCGGCGATTGCTATTTGATATTGCTCTTGGTTGATATAACCGAGTTGCAACATGCGCCCTAAAATCCAATTACGACGCTCTAAAGCACGTTCTGGATTGGCAATTGGATTATATTTCGATGGTGCTTTGGGTAAACCTGCCAACATCGCCATTTGCGAGATGGACAGTTCAGATAAGCTTTTATCGTAATAAATACGTGCTGCTGCGGTAATGCCGTAAGCATTTTTACCTAAGAAAATTTTATTGACATATAAAGTTAAAATTTCTTCTTTGGTTAAAGTTTGCTCAATTTTGCGTGCTAAAAAAACTTCAGTCAGTTTGCGTTTTAAAGTCCGTTCAGGGCTTAAGTAATAGTTTTTTGCTACTTGCATGGTGATGGTTGAACCACCAGTTTGCACATCAGAGCCTGTAACACTTTCTGTGACCGCACGTCCAAGCCCTTTAAAACTAATACCACTATGCTCAAAAAAAGCTGAATCTTCTGCGGCTAAAAAAGCATGTACAAAAGTTTGTGGAATTTGGTTATAGTCAACAGGTACCGAAAGTTTGCCACCATATTCAGCAATCAGTTGATTATCCGAGCTATATACTTGCATAGGTTTAAGAAGCGGCGCTTTTTTAAGCGTCGACATATCGGGTAAAGATGGGGCAATATAGAGGTACATGCCATAAAAGCCCATTGGGATTGAGACTAAAATTATAATTATGCTCAAAAAAAATGGATGTACACGACCCGAACAAGATAGCTTTTTCATAACAAGTAAGTTTTAATAAGAGCTAATGGCAAACTAATTGGTCGTCAGTATAGCCTTTACACTTACGGATTGTTAGATGAGTTATTGTATCTGTAGAAAATTATAGACCTAGACCGGTTAGTGGATTTTTGTTTTTGGGGATAAAAAAATAATAGGACTACATTGTGCTTAGGTTATATCGTAAACCAAACAAGGGGTTAATAGGCGTAGACATTAGTTCTACTTCTGTTAAGGTTTTAGAACTCGCTGTAAAGAATGGTAAGTATCATGTGGAAAGCTATGCACTTGTACCCTTACCTGAAGGCAGTGTCGTTGAAAAGAACGTTTTAAATGTAGAAGCGGTGGCGGATGCATTAGAGCGTGCTATTAATCTTGCTGACCCACATAGTGATCAGGCTGCCTTTGCAGTGCCAACGTCTATGGTGATTTCAAAAATCATTGAAATGGATGCTGACATGAGCGATGACGAGCGTGAAATACAAATTCGAATGGATGCTGAGCAATACATTCCATTTCCACTGGATGAGGTGAGCCTTGATTTTGAGGTTTTACCTGAGCGTCTAGCAAATCCTCATCGGGTTAAAGTGCTTTTAGTTGCAACACGTCTTGAAAATATTAGTGTTCGCTCAGAAGTTTTAGAGTTAGCCGGTTTAACTCCAAAGGTTGCTGATGTAGAAAGCTGTGCGATTGAAAATGCCTATCAAGTCTTTGCAGATACTTTACCTGTTGGGGTAAATACCGTTGCAATTTTAGATATTGGTCATACCATGACCACTTTATCTGTGATGCAACATGGCAAAGTCATTTATACCCGTGAACAAGTGTTTGGGGGTAAGCAGCTCACGCAAGATATTCAAAACCGTTATGGTCTATCGTTTGAAGAAGCGGGTCGTGCTAAAAGAACTCAAACTTTACCAGATGACTATGAAGCTGAAATCTTAGAGCCTTATTTAGATTCTGTGGTTCAACAAGCAGCGCGTTCTTTACAATTTTTCTTTTCTTCTTCCCAATTTAATGAAATTGATCATATTTTATTGGCTGGAGGTAACGCCAATATCACGGGGCTTGCAAAACTGATCCAGCAAAAACTCGGGTATCGCGTCACAGTTGCTAATCCATTCTTACAAATGGGTTTTTCAAGCAAAGTGGATGTGCAGAAAATTGAAAAAGATGCATCTTCCTTGATGGTGGCCTGTGGCCTTGCAATACGGAGTTTTGATTAATGCCAAGAATTAACTTACTCCCTTGGCGTGATGAGCTAAGAGAAAAAAGAAAAAAAGAATTTATTGCAGTTTCAATTGGCGTGGCATTAATTGGGGTGTTAGGGGTTGTAGGTACGTGGATGTACTTCGATCATAAACTTGAAGATCAAAATCAAGCCAATCAATTGGTGATGACCACCAATCAAAATCTTGATACACAATTGAAGTCTTTAGAAGGTTTACAAGAGCAACGTGATGCCATTGTAGAACGCATGAAGCTGATTCAAGGTTTACAAGGTCAGCGCCCTGTCGCAGTGCGTCTTGTCGATGAATTGGTACGTGTGACGCCAAGTAACATGCATATTACCAAGTTTGTACGTCAGGCTGATAAATTTACCATCGAAGGACGTGCTGATAGTCCAAATACTGTGGCAGACTTATTGCGTGGCTTAGAGGCGTCATCTTGGTATCGTAATGCCTTTATGAACTCATTCTTAGCGGCAGAAGAAAGCAAAGATAAACCTGCAAGTTCCTTAGTGCCACGCCGTGAAGACAGTTATGGCGCATTTGTGGTCACGGTTGATCTTGATGAGATTAAATTGGATGCAGTAGCTATAGAAGAGCTACCTGCAAGTGAAGCCAATGTAACAGCAGCGGGGGCACAGCCATGAGTCGTGAACAATTCGATGAATTAACGCAAGATCAAGCAGTTCGCCCCAAAAAGAAAATGACCGTTGAGAAATTCTTTCAACAGTTTAATACCCTTGATACCAGTAACTACGGTGGTTGGCCTTTATCAGTTAAAATTACCTGTTGGTTGTTTTTATTATTACTGACAGCGGCGATTGGCTATTTTTTAGCGATTAAACCTAAGTTAGATGCAATTGAAACTGCCCGTGCCCAAGAACAACAATTGTTGAATGAATTCCGTGAAAAGGATTCAAAGTTGCGTAACTTGCAGCAGTATCAAGCGCAATTGATTGAGATGCAGGCCAACTTTAATCAACAATTAGAGCAATTGCCTAAAGAAACTGAGATTCCAGGCTTAGTTGAAGATATTAACATTACGGGCGTCAATGCAGGACTGCGCTTTAAGAATATTCGTTTGCAAGATGAAATCAAGCAAGAATTCTTTATTGAGCAACCCATTGAAATGGAAGCCACAGGCGACTATCACGCCTTTGGTTCTTTTGTGGGTGCGATTGCTGCATTACCACGTATTGTCACTTTACATGACTTTGAAATTTCAGCAGTTGAGAGTAAAGAAAAACGTGCTGAAGTGCCTGTGATCACTTATAAAGTGAATGCCAAGACCTATCGTTATATTGGTACTACAGAACAAGCCGCAGATACAGCAGCTCAAGAGGGGACGCCATAATGCAAATGAGCAAAATTAGCTTAAGCTGCCTCTTAGGTTTAGCTTTGGTTGGATGTGACTCACGGATTGATACTGTGAATCAGCAGATGGCAGAGATTCGTAATCAACCACCTTTACCGATTGAGCCTGCACCTGTCTTTATGCCAGTACCTACATTTGACTATGCTGCCCATCAATTAAAAAGTCCGTTTATGCCAACCTCTTTGGCTGCAGAACTTAAAATTATGGCAGGTAAACGTGTTTATCCAAACTTTGCACGTACGCCACAGCCTTTAGAAAGTTATGCTTTAGAAACTTTAAATATGAAAGGCAGTATGCGCAGTACATCGGGCAAAGTGACCGCTGTGATTCAAACCCCAGATGGTGAGCTTGAGCGTGTACAAGTGGGAAGTTATATGGGCAATAACCATGGGCGAATCGTGCGTATTACACCTACACAAATTGATCTGATCGAAATCATTCCTGATGGTCGTGAAGGGTATTTAGAACGTCCACGTAGCCTTGTACTGCTTGGTGCAGCAGCGCCTTAAGGAATAACAATGAAGAATAGTGTGAAAGATTTTATTTTTGGGGATGGTGATACCATGAATTTATTCCGTCAGTTTTCGATGGCAACTGTAGCCATGGCCGTAATGCAAGTCGCCAATGCGCAAGTCAGCATTACCAATATTGTGCCGATGCAAGTACCCAATCAAGGCACTGAAATTCGTGTCATGTTTAACGGTGTACCACCTGAGCCACAAGCTTATCAACTTGAAAGTCCATCACGTTTAATTTTGGATTTTGAAAAAACCGCGCAAATCTTAAAACAAAACAATATTGCCATTGCTACTAAAGAAGCGAGCAATTTGGATGTCATGTCAGATGCTGAACGTTCGCGTTTAACCATTAACTTGGCAGATGCAGGTGCTTTCACGACGCGTGTTGAAGGCAACACTTACATCTTAAAAATCAATCCAACGGCATCTACTGGCGCAACAGCAGTCCCTGTAGCTGCAGCTAAACAAGCCCAAGGCATTACCAATATTGGCTTTGAACGTGGTTCAAGTGGTGAAGGCTTAGTGGTGATTGATTTAGCTGGTGCAAATACCCCTGTTGATGTACAACAGCAAGGTAGTAGAATCGTCGTACGTACCTTAGGCAACAAAGTGCCAACACACTTGGCACGCCGCTTAAATGTCAATGACTTTGCCACCCCTGCTTCAACCATTGATGCGCAAAACAATGGCAATAATGGGATCGTGACGATTCAGACCAATGGTAGCTATGAATATATGGCCTATCAAGCTGAAAACAAATTGACCATTTCAGTTAAACGTCCTGTAGATCGTAGTACTTTGACAGCTCAGCAAGCTGTAACGCGTACGGTACAGCATTATAATGGTAAAAAAATCTCGCTTGATTTCCAAGACATCGAAGTGCGCCGTGTTTTACAGTTGTTGGCAGATTTTACCGGTATTAACATGGTGGCAGCCGATACGGTACAAGGCAATATCACTTTACGCCTAAAAGATGTACCTTGGGATCAAGCTTTAGATATTATCTTAAAAACCAAGAATTTAGACAAACGCCATAATGGTAATGTGATTTGGATTGCCCCACTTCCTGAGCTGACCAAAGCTGAAGAAGAAGAAGCCAAAGCATTAGCGCAAAGCATTAAACTTGCTCCCTTACAAACTGAGTATGTGCAATTGAGTTATGCCAAAGCTACCGACATTGAAAAACTCATTGTCGATGGTCGTAATGCAGGTAATCGCAATAACAACAGTGGATCTTCTGCAGGCAGTGATTTGCTGGGTGATAGCGTTGGTTCATTACTCAGCCCACGCGGTACGGTATCAGTCGACCCACGTACCAACACTTTAATTATTAATGATACCTCGACCAAAATTGATCAAATTCGTAAGATGATTGATTTACTTGATGTTTCGGTCAAGCAGGTGATGGTTGAAGCCCGTATTGTACGAGCTTCTACCGACTTTACCAAAGAAATGGGAGTCAAGTGGGGCTTAGTTTCACAAGGGATTAATAAAAATGATCACTTACTGGTCGGTGGTAGTGACCAAACCTTGTGGGATTTACGTGATGAACCCAATGAAAATGGCGGCTATGACATTCAACGTCCAGATAATTTAAACGTAGATTTAGGTGTGGCGGGCGCAGCTGGTCGTGTGGCGTTTGGTTTAATTAGTTTATCTGACTTTATGTTAGACCTTGAGCTTTCTGCTTTACAATCTGATGGTTATGGTGAAGTTATTTCGACACCAAAAGTCTTAACCGCAGATAAACAACAGGCCAAAGTAGCATCTGGTCAACAGATCCCTTATCAAACCACTTCATCTTCAGGTGGTAGTACAACAGTAGATACCCAGTTTAAAGATGCTTTATTAAGTTTAGAAGTCACGCCAAGTATTACGCCAGATGGCAAAGTACAAATGCAGCTTTTAATCAATAGCGATTCACCATCAGGTACAGCACCAAATGGCGAGATCATTTTAAATAAAAATGAAATCAATACCAACGTGTTGGTCAATAATGGCGAAACTGTGGTGCTAGGTGGGATCTTTGAGCAAGAAACCCAAACTCAACAAACCAAAGTCCCATTCTTAGGTGATTTGCCATATGTGGGTCGTTTGTTCCGTAGAGATTTGAAATCTGAAGATAAGCGTGAGCTATTGATTTTTGTTACACCACGAATTGTTAATGACAGTGTTTCAAGAAATCATTAATATATTTTCAATTTAAGCAAAATTAATAGGTGACTCCTTGCCAAGCAAAGAGTTTGATACCCTACCAAATATCTATTTGGTAGGGCCCATGGGGGCAGGTAAAACCACAGTTGGTCGTCATTTGGCAGAGCTGTTAGGACGTGAGTTTTTAGACAGTGATCACGAAATTGAACGTAAAACTGGGGCCTCCATCCCATGGATCTTTGACAAAGAAGGCGAAGTTGGTTTTCGTGAACGTGAAACTGCGGTCATTGATGAGCTAACTGAACGTTCAGCTTTGGTGCTGGCTACAGGTGGTGGTGCAGTGACCCAAGCCCCAAATCGTCAATTCTTAAAACAACGTGGCATCGTTGTTTATCTGTATACGCCGGTTGAAATTCAATTACAGCGTACCTATCGCGATAAAAATCGTCCCTTATTACAAGTTGAAAATCCTGAGCAAAAGCTACAAGAGCTGCTTGAAATTCGTGATCCTTTATATCGTGAAGTGGCTCATTATATTATTGAAACCAACCAAGGCGCTGCGCGTGATTTAGCGCAAAAAATCTTGAATTTGATTTCAAATAACTCTCAAGTATCAGTTGAATAAGCGATCTTAACATCATGCAAACTTTACACGTTGAACTCGGTGATCGTCGTTATCCGATCTTTATTGGTAGTGACTTAAATCCTCAAGCATTACTTGAACCGTATATTAAAGGTCGTCAGGTGATGATTGTCAGTAATACAACGGTTGCACCGCTGTATTTACAGCATTATGTCACCGCCCTTAAAGCCTTAGACAAGACGGTTGCGACGTGTATTTTGCCTGATGGTGAGCAGTACAAAAACATTGAGCATTTAAATTTAATTTTTGACGCCTTACTTGAAGCGGGTTTTAACCGTGACTGCACGGTGCTTGCTTTAGGCGGTGGTGTAATTGGCGATATGGCAGGCTTTGCCTCAGCAGCCTTCCAACGTGGCGTGTATTTTGTACAAGTGCCAACCACGCTATTATCACAAGTAGATTCCAGTGTGGGTGGTAAAACAGGGATTAATCATCCTTTAGGTAAAAACATGATTGGTGCATTTCAGCAGCCACAAGTGGTACTCGCTGATATGTCACAGTTAAAAACACTCCCCCCGCGTGAACTCTCGGCTGGTCTTGCCGAAGTGATTAAATATGCATTGTTAGGTGATGTTGAGTTTTTGGCATGGCTTGAAACCCACATGGAACAATTGGTTGCAGGCGATGCTGAGCTTTTGGCTCAAGCGGTGTATCGTTCATGTGCCCATAAAGCACGTATTGTGGCCAATGACGAAAAAGAACAAGGCGAGCGTGCTTTACTCAATTTAGGTCATACCTTTGGTCATGCCATTGAATCATATTTAGGGTATGGCGAGTGGCTGCATGGTGAAGCTGTGGCGACTGGTATGGTGATGGCGGCCGATTTATCGATGCGCATGGGCTGGATTTCAGCCGAGGATTTAGAGCGTACAAAAAAAATCATTTCTCGTGCCAACTTACCGATCGTTTGTCCTAAAATTCCACTCGATGAATTCTTAGCTTTTATGGCGCATGACAAAAAAGTTTTAAACGGACAATTGCGCTTGGTCTTGCTTGAAAACTTAGGCAAAGCGGTGATTACCAAAGCATTTGATGTAGAATTGATGCAGCAGGCAATTTTAGCCCACCAAGAATAAGGTTTACTATGGCAGCTATCCGCACCTCAAAGCAAAAATTACAGCACACCTTTTGGTTGGGTTGCGGACTGCTGTGTTTATCTGGCGCACTCATTGCATGGGCCATCACCGATCAAGATCAACTTGAAGTGGTAGAAGTGGCCAAAGAAGCGCAAATCCCTGTACAAATTCAACCTGAAAAAGTCGCTGCAACCACGCATTTGGGTGGTTTGTTAGAGCAAGTGCGGCCTTTAGATATGACCACACGTGTGGTGGCAACAGGTCAACATGAAGCTGAATTTCGTGGCAATAAATTTATTGAAGACAATAAAAACAAATATGTGATTGAGTTGTTTCGTGTTTCTGAAGAACAAATTATTAATACGTTTTTAAAGAAACAAACACAGCGTAAAGACTATCGTTATTTACGTTTAAGCGGCGAAAATCAAGCTGAGCAATATGTGATGCTGTATGGCTTATATGGCAATCAAGACCAAGCGAAGGCAGCCCTTGCTGCCACCAATTTTGGTTTACCAAAATCAGCGCAAGCTCATGTAACGGCGCTGAGCGACTATCAAGAATTCGTCAATGATATGGGTTCGGATGAACTCGGTTTAAATAAAAAGTTATATGAAGTAAAACTACGCCCTGTGGCCTTACCGCGTGTAGATGAAAGCGTATTGGCTGAAGCCAAACGTAACTTAGCCCGTCAGCAAGCGCTGACTCGTACTACACCACGTCAAACGGCTGTGTCTCCTCAGTCACAAAATCAAACTGCACCTACTATTCATCCTGAAAAAGCCACCACATCAACTACAATTGTACGTCGTGATCAACAAGGTACTGTGGTGGATGTTGAGAAAACCCAGAGCCAAAGCAACGGCGAATAGTCCTTTACCGGGGCACAATAAAGTGCAAAAAAATCCTCTAATTTTGTCCTAAAATAGCGCATCTTGCTTATTACATGCTCATTTTTGCCCATTTTCGGTGCAAAAATAATCAAAATACATGATTTAAAATCGATTTGAGTCTGTTAAAGTCGTCAATATAAAAGCTACAACACCTAAATAAAAAACTTGGCATCGTTCTTGCTTTATTGCTGCATGAATTGAGTCAATGTCCTGTTTTGGCGCGGCAGACTCCAAAAACTGTGCACAATCTTGCGTTAAAAGAGTGCTTAAAGTGATTGGCGGCTTTGCTAACTCAAACTTAGGAACACACCCAACAAAAAATGAACTGTTAATTGCCCATTGATGGGCTCTGTAAGAAGGGTACGCTATGCACATGCCATCGCCTCACAATGTAGCTCCCACTCAAGGTTTGTATCAACCCGATGAGTTTAAAGATAACTGTGGTTTCGGCTTAATTGCTCACATGCAAGGTGATGCAAGCCATGACTTAGTCAAGACCGCCATGCACAGTTTAAGTTGTATGACCCACCGTGGTGGTATTGCCGCAGATGGCAAAACAGGTGATGGTTGTGGCTTATTATTGGCAATGCCAAAAGCGTTCTTCCGTGAAGAAGCAAAAAAAATTAGTGATATTACTTTAAGCGAAGTCTTTGCTGTGGGTACGGTATTTTTAAACCTAGACCCAGCTTTGGCTTTAAATGCTAAACAAATTTTAACCAAAGAAATTGAAGCAGAAGGCTGTCGCGTATTGGGTTGGCGTGTTGTGCCAACCAACACCGATGCTTTAGGTTCAATTGCGATGCAGTCTTTGCCAGCGTTTGAACAAATCTTTGTCAATTGCCCAATGGGTGTGACTGAGGTTGAGTTTAACCGTAAATTGGTGATGGCACGTCGTCGTGCTGAACAACAAATCAATGACCCATATTTCTATGTAACAACCTTATGCTCAACAGTGATTAGCTATAAAGGTTTGATGATGCCGGTGTATATTGCCGACTTCTACTTAGATTTAGCCGATCCGCGTTTAGCCTCACATATTGTGGTGTTCCACCAACGTTTCTCGACCAATACCTTGCCACGTTGGCCATTGGCACAGCCATTTCGTTATTTAGCGCATAATGGTGAAATCAATACCATTACTGCTAACCGTAACTGGGCTGTGGCACGTACTCCTAAATTTGCAACGCCATTTTTACCGGGTATTACAGAACTTGATCCAATTGTAAACCGTACTGGTTCGGATTCTTCAAGCTTAGACAATATGCTTGAATTATTGGTCGGTGGTGGTATGGATTTATTCCGTGCACTACGTATGCTCGTACCACCTGCATGGCAAAACGTAGAAACTTTAGACGTTGATTTACGTGCTTTTTATGAATTTAACTCAAAACACATGGAAGCATGGGATGGTCCAGCAGGGCTTGTGATTCAAGATGGGCGTCATGCCATTTGTATGCTAGATCGTAATGGTTTACGTCCGGCACGTTGGGTGATTACCAAAAATGGTTACATCACGCTGGCTTCAGAAATTGGCGTATGGGGTTATGAACCTGAAGATGTGATTTCTAAAGGTCGTGTGGGTCCGGGTCAAATCTTAGTGATTGATACCTTAACCGGCAAAATGCTGGATACTCAAGATGTCAACAATCATCTTAAAAACATGCGTCCATATCGTGAATGGTTACGTGATCATTCAGTACGTTTACAAGGCAGCACCGAACTTGAAGAACATTTATGTGATCAAGGCTTAAAAGGCGAACAGCTTAAAGCCTCACAAAAAATGTTTATGGTGACTTTTGAAGAACGTGATCAATTGCTGCGTCCAATTGCAGAAAGTGGTCAAGAAGCGGTGGGCTCTATGGGCGATGACACGCCAATGGCAGTTCTGTCACGTCAAGTGCGTCATGTGTCGGATTATTTCCGCCAACAGTTTGCACAAGTGACCAATCCGCCGATTGATCCATTACGTGAATCGATTGTGATGTCGCTTGAAACTTGTTTTGGTCGTGAGCAAAACGTGTTTGAGCAAAGCCCTGAACATGCTGATCGTTTGATTGTTTCAAGCCCAGTGCTGTCCAACTCAAAAATGCATCAGATTCGCACGCTAGGTCGTAAAGGCTATGAGATTGCCGATATTGATTTGAACTATGCCCAAGACGAAGGCTTACAGGCTGCAATTACACGTATTTGTCAGCAAGCAGCACAAGCCATTCGTGATGGTAAAACATTATTGGTGCTCTCAGACAAAAAAATCCGTGAAGGACATTTACCTGCCAATGCCATGATGGTCACCGGTGCAGTACATCATCATTTAATTCAAGTGGGTTTACGTACCGACGCCAATTTAATTATTGAAACAGGTTTTGCCCGTGATCCGCATCAGTTTGCTGTATTGCTAGGCTTTGGTGCTACTGCCATTTATCCATACTTAGCGTATGACGTGATCAATGATCTGATTGCCAAAGGCGAGTTATTGGGCGACCCTGTGTATGCGCAAAATAATTTCCGTAAAGGTATTGAAAAAGGCTTACTCAAAGTTTTATCTAAAATGGGGATTTCAACGGTTGCTTCTTACCGTGGTGGTCAGTTATTTGAAGCGGTTGGTTTAGCGAATGAAGTGGTTAACACCTGTTTTATTGGTGTGCCAAGCCGTATTCAAGGAGCAACCTTTGTAGACTTAGAAAACGATCAGAAAAAATTAGCCGATTTAGCATGGAAAAACCGTAAGCCGATTGAACAAGGTGGCTTACTCAAATTTGTATTTGATAAGGAATATCACGCCTTTAACCCAGATGTGATTAATGCACTGCATAAAGCGGTTCGTTCAGGTGATTACGCCGATTTTAAAGAATATGCACAGTTGGTCAATACCCGTCCAATTGCCACCATTCGTGATTTATTTAAACTTAAAACTGACCATTCAATTGCCCTAGAACAGGTTGAATCAGTTGAACAAATTTTACCACGCTTTGATTCAGCAGGGATGTCCTTGGGTGCATTATCACCAGAAGCACATGAAGCAATTGCAATTGCCATGAACACGATTGGTGGGCGTTCAAATTCCGGTGAAGGCGGTGAAGATCCTGCACGTTATGGCACCATTCGTAACTCAAAAATCAAACAAATTGCATCAGGTCGCTTTGGTGTGACCCCGGCATATTTAACTTCAGCAGAAGTGCTGCAAATTAAAGTGGCACAAGGTGCAAAACCGGGTGAAGGTGGTCAATTACCGGGGGGTAAAGTCAACGGTTTGATTGCACGTTTACGTTACTCGGTACCGGGTGTAACCTTAATTTCACCACCGCCGCATCATGACATTTACTCGATTGAAGATTTATCACAGTTGATCTTTGACTTAAAACAAGTCAATCCACAGGCGATGGTGTCGGTCAAACTCGTATCTGAACCGGGTGTAGGCACTATTGCAGCAGGTGTTGCTAAAGCCTATGCCGATTTCATTACCATTTCAGGTTATGACGGTGGTACAGCAGCGTCGCCACTGTCTTCAATTCATCATGCGGGTTCGCCGTGGGAATTAGGTTTAAGTGAGGCGCATCAAGCACTGCGCGTGAATGACCTACGCGGTAAAGTGCGCGTACAAACCGATGGTGGTTTAAAAACAGGTTTAGATGTGGTCAAAGCCGCCATTTTAGGTGCAGAAAGCTTTGGCTTTGGTTCTACCCCAATGATTGCTTTAGGTTGTAAATACCTGCGTATTTGCCATTTAAACAACTGTGCAACTGGTGTAGCAACGCAACAAGATCATTTACGTGAGCAGCATTATATTGGTGAGCCAGAAATGCTGATCAACTTCTTCACTTTTATTGCTGAAGAAACGCGTGAATGGTTGGCAGCCCTTGGTGTAGCAAGCTTAAAAGATTTGATTGGACGTACCGATTTACTGGAAATTTTACCGGGCGAAACCGACAAACACGCGCATCTTGATTTAAGCGCTTTACTTGAGTCACATCCATCGGCTGAAGGTAAAGCGCAGTATTGCCAAGTAGAAGGCAATGCACCGTTTGATCAAGGCGTGTTGGCTGAGCGTATGGTGACGGATATGCTGCCTGCAATTGAAGCCGGAACAGGGGGCGAATATCACTTTAGAATTGGCAACTGTGACCGCTCGATTGGGGCACGTATTTCAGGTGAAATTGCCCGTCGTTATGGCAACTTAGGCATGGAAGATCAACCTGTTAAAGTGCATTTAACCGGTACGGCAGGTCAATCCTTAGGGGTCTGGAATGCCGGTGGTCTACAGATTAAATTAGAAGGCGATGCTAACGATTATGTCGGTAAAGGCATGGCCGGTGGTTGTATCTCAATCTTCCCACCAAAAGGTTCACCGTTCCAAAGTCAAGAAACTGCCATTATTGGCAACACCTGTTTATATGGTGCAACAGGCGGTAAATTATTTGCCGCAGGTACCGCAGGTGAACGCTTTGCGGTGCGTAACTCAGGTGCATTTGCAGTGATTGAAGGTGCAGGCGACCATTGCTGTGAATATATGACCGGCGGAATTGTGACTGTATTGGGTAAAGTGGGGCATAACTTTGGTGCAGGTATGACTGGTGGTTTTGCTTATGTCCTTGATCTAGATAACGACTTTGTTGATCACTATAACCATGAATTGATTGAACTTAATCGTATTTCTACCGAAGCGATGGAAGAGCATAAAGCCTATTTACTCACCATCTTAGATGAACACATCCAAGAAACCGGCAGTGCTTGGGCATATAAAATCCGTCATGAGTTTGATTTTTATAGCCGTAAATTCTGGTTAGTCAAACCTAAAGCAGCTAACTTATTGACCTTACTCAAAAAGACACAAGCAGATCCACAATAATTCTACAAGCAAGATAAGGGCAGGTGTCAGTGACTAAAACCACACTGACACCCACCGACGGAGACAGATATGGCAGAGCGCCTAAGTAATGACTTTCAGTTTTTGGATGTAGCACGCCAAGACCCTGAAAAAAAAGATATCGATGTCCGCAAAGCTGAGTTTGTGGAAATTTATAAACCCTTTACAGCAGAAGTGGCAAAAAACCAAACCCATCGCTGTTTAGGCTGTGGTAACCCATATTGCGAATGGAAATGTCCAGTACATAACTACATTCCAAATTGGTTAAAGCTGATTGCCGAAGGTCGCATTTTCCAAGCAGCAGAATTGTGTCATCAAACCAACACCTTACCTGAAGTCTGTGGTCGGGTATGCCCACAAGACCGTTTATGTGAAGGCGCATGTACCTTAAATGATGGCTTTGGTGCTGTTACGATTGGTAATGCAGAAAAATATATCAACGATACCGCGTTTGCTTTAGGTTGGCGCCCTGATATGTCACATGTGACATGGACGGATAAAAAAGTTGCCATTATTGGTGCAGGTCCAGCAGGTCTTGGCTGTGCCGATATTTTAGTGCGTGCCGGTGTTCGTCCTGTGGTATTTGATAAACGCCCTGAAATTGGTGGCTTACTCACTTTTGGTATTCCAGAATTTAAAATGGAAAAAGATGTGATGAAGCGCCGCCGTGAAATTTTCACAGGTATGGGCGTTGAATTTCGCTTAAATACCGAAATTGGGACAGATATCACCATCGAACAATTACTTGCAGATTATGATGCTGTGTTTATGGGTATGGGTACGTATACCTATATGAAAGGCGGTTTTGCCGGTGAAGATTTAGACGGTGTACATGATGCTCTTGATTTCTTAATTGCCAATGTGAATCGTACCCAAGGTTGGGAAAAAGACCCAGCAGACTATATTTCGGTACAAGGTAAAAAAGTCGTGGTTTTAGGTGGTGGCGACACTGCGATGGATTGTAACCGTACTTCAATCCGTCAAGGTGCTGAGTCAGTGACTTGTGCCTATCGTCGTGATGAAGCCAATATGCCCGGTTCACACCGTGAAGTAAAAAATGCCCGTGAAGAGGGTGTACAGTTTGCCTTTAACCGTCAACCGATTGAAATTGTGGGTCAAAATGGCAAAGTCACAGGCGTTAAAGTCGTGACGACACAATTGGGCGAACCCGACAGCCGTGGTCGTCGTAGCCCTGAGCCTATTCCGGGGTCTGAGGAAATTTTACCAGCAGATGCGGTGTTACTTGCCTTTGGTTTTCGTACCTCACCTGCCGATTGGTTTAAAGATGTAAGCATTGAATTAGATGGTTCAGGTCGTGTAGTTGCCGCAGAACAGCAGCAATACAAATTCCAAACTTCTCATCCAAAAATCTTTGCCGGTGGCGATATGGTACGTGGCTCAGATTTAGTGGTGACTGCTATTTGGGAAGGTCGTCAAGCGGCTGAAGGCATCTTAGATTATCTAAATGTTTAATCCTATATAAATCTAAACCCGCTCAGTGCGGGTTTTTTTATGCTTGCTTAAATAAAAACAACAATTCACAAAAGCCTTTATGATTACAATGCTTATAATTTAAATAAATACAACAAAAGCAGAGGACATACGTCTATGAACTTTATGAAAAAATCAGCACTTGCGATAACCCTTGCCAGCACTTTAGTTTTCTCAGGCTGTGGCTATAACACCTTACAAGTCAAAGATGAAGCCGTGGTGGCGTCTTGGGCAGAAGTACAAAACCAATATCAACGCCGTGCCGACTTGGTGCCTAATTTAGTTAATGTGGTGAAAGGTTATGCCAAACATGAAGAACAAGTCTTGACCCAAGTGACCCAAGCACGTGCCAATGTTGCAGGGTTAAAAGTCGATAAAGAAGTTTTAGAAGATCCTGCATTATTTGAAAAATACCAACAAGCCCAAGCACAGATGAGCAGTGCTTTATCACGCTTATTGGCAGTCACCGAAAACTATCCTGATTTAAAAGCCAATGAACAATTCCGTGACTTGCAAGTACAACTAGAAGGCACCGAAAACCGAATTGCAGTGGCACGTAACCGTTATATCAGCAGCGTGCAAGATTTTAATAGTTACTCACGTCAATTCCCGCAAGTCATGACTGCTAAAGTGATTGGTATGAAAACCAAAGAAAACTTCAGTGCCGATGCCAATGCTCAAAATGCACCTCAGGTTTCTTTCGACTAAAACAGCTTAATCCGTAGGAGAGACCTATGCTCATCACACGGTTGCTCGGGATGACATTGCTGTTGCTTATGTTTGGCAGCAGCACGGTCTATAGTAATGAAGCCACGGCAACAGATACACAACAAGCCGTGGTGATGGGTCAAATCATTCAGCCGCAAGGCAATAATGCCACTCGTGCCACAGCACCTACACCTACCGCTAGCCAAGAGGCTGTGGCTAATGATCTTAATGAAGGCGAAATACGTACTTTACCCAGTTTAAATGAACCGATTGTTGATCAAGCCAATTTACTGAACCCTGCCCAAAAGCAGCAAATTAGCCAAACGATTTTGCAATTGCACCAACAAGGCAAAGCACAAATTGGGGTAGTGATTGTGCCCACGACAGGTCAAGAAGATATTTTTAGCTTCGCGATGCGTGTAGCCGAACAATGGCAATTGGGGAGTGCCCAACGTGACAATGGTTTACTCATGGCGATTGCCGTCAATGATCGACGTATTCAGATTTTAACCGGTTATGGTTTAGAAGGTGTGATGCCTGACATTATCACCAGTCGCATTATTCATCAGCACATCACGCCTTATTTTGCCCAAGGGCGTTATGCCGAAGGGATTGCCTCAGGCCTTGGGCAAATTCAAACAATTTTAAATCAAGACCCTGAAATTGCAGCACAAGCGGCGCAAGAGTTACAACAACGCCAACAACAAGCCTTGCAAGAACAACAAGCGCGTGAAAAAACCCTCTCTACAGCATTGTTTATTTTAATTGCAGGCGTATTTGCTTCTTATATAGTAGGACGGCGTTTAAGTGCTTCAACCGCAGCCGTGGCAGGTTTGGTGGCAGGTTTGGTCAATGGCGCAGGTTTAATCACCAGTGTATTGTTGGCAGGTGGTATTTTTGTACTGCTGATTAGCTCGGTTGCACAACTGATTTTACAAATGTTCTTATCAGGCGCAGGGCGTGGTGGCGGCGGTGGTTTAGGTGGTGGTGGTTACCGCGGTGGTGGTGGCGGCTTTGGTGGCGGAGGAGCTTCAGGATCATGGTAACAACAACAGAAACAACCCACATTGTCACACAGCCTAAAATTGAACATGTGGCTCAGCCCAGTCTAAAGCGTTGGTTAAAGCATTTTTTCTTTATGCCTGCGACTAAACGCTATTTTAATCAACAAGATCAACATGCCATTAGTGTGGCTGTGCAGCAAGCTGAGCAAGGTCATGTCGGTGAAATTCAAGTGGTGATAGAAGGGCATATTCCGTGTTCACAAGCCTATCATCAAGATATTAAAATGCGCGCCCGCGAATTGTTTGCCGAACTTGGCATTTGGGACACCGAACTTAATAGCGGTATATTGCTGTATATCAATTTATGTGAACGCAGCGTTGAAATTGTGATTGATCGTGGCCTGAAATCTGCCACCCAACAAGCCACTTGGGACAGTATTTGTCAGCAACTGATTGTAAGCATGCAGCAGCAAGAGTACCGACAAGCGGTTATTGAAGCTGTTTTAGCGATTGGTCAGGTGTTAAATCAGTTTTATGATCAAAACATACCCGATCAAAGTGACGAATTAGGTAATGCGCCAATTATGCTTGGTTAAAAAATAAGTAAACAACTGACAAAAAATGTCAGTTGTTTACATAAAAAATACATAAGTATACAAATCACATTTTAGTTGATTTTTGATTTTTTCATAAATATTTTTATAAATCAGTGTCTTAATATAAATAGGAAATTAGTATTTAACTTTGGCACACACTTTGCTTATAGTTACATATATAAATAAACAGATATTTTTTTGGAGAATATTATGAACGCTCAAAAAGGTTTTACATTAATTGATACTCCATAAGTGTCCATATAAAATAAACAATCCATAAGTAAGTCAATATGGACATAAAAATAATAAATTTGATATGAAGCATCAATATTATCTTTTTCTACTTTTTTCACTCTCTGTTTTTACTCATGCTCAAAAACTAGATTTAATTCAATATTCAGATATTTCATCAATTCCTCAAATTGCTTTGAATCCAAAAATCCAAACAGAACTTCAAACATTGTTAAAGCATGATTATCTAAAATTTCAATCTAATTTCGATAATTACTCAGCGCCCTATTTACTAAAAACAGATGAGGCTCTGTATTATGAAGGTCGATCTGGAACTAGTTTAGATGCTTCATCAGCGATTGTGTTTAAAGATGGGCGATTGTTTGCTGCAATATATTTTGCCAAAACCAAGACCTTAAAATATTTTAGCAATGATGCAAGTTGCTCAGAACAGTTACATCCTGCGATTCAAGTCTTTGCTCAGCAGCGTGAAATTCAAAGTATTAAGTATGTGACAGCAAGAGTGGAAAGCGCTTTAAAATATCATCTTGGTTTAGCTGCTCAATGTGAGGCTTATATAGAAAAACTAAAGAAAGGAAACTCAAGCTTTTTGAACATCTAAACCAAGATGAAAAATCTATAATGGCTCAATGGAAAGGTAAGTGAGTCGTATAAAATAGATGGGGAATATTTTTCCTTCAATAAGCTCAGGAAACTGTTGGCTGAGACTTAGGCGTGAACTTAGTCGGACGCTTGTCGAAGCCATTGTGTGACAATATACTCCTATGGACTAACTTACACTCAACTTGCACAAATTATGTTGTTTAACGTATGTAACAAGTTGAAATTGTTAAAAAATAGGATAATTAAAAATGCAACAAACTGAATTAAAACAATTACCAGACTGGTTATTAAAACAGTTACCCCAAATGACTGAACCAGCAATTTTATCACTGCGAGATACGAAACTTGTCGTCACTTACCCCGATCGTATGGAAGCAATTCACGAAAGCTTAAAAGACGTACAACACCAGATCCATCATGTCAAACCGACAGATTTACAGATCCTACCAGAGGTTTATCAATATTTTGGTGAGGATAAAGAAAATGGTTGCCTATTTTTTAAAACCTCTGAGCATTTTTCTAGTAGTTTGTTTTCCTGTACCGATCAAAATAAATTTGAGCATTTACAATCTGCTTTACGGACTGCCTTTGAAAATGAGCAAGCATATCTCGCAAATCCAACGGACTTTTTAACTGCCTATCATTTTATTGATACACACCCAGCTTTTTGGACGGTTACTGGCGATGTACCATCATGGCACTGGAATACATGGGGGCATTGCCAAAATATTTATCACGGTGCATATAATGATGAAGATGATGGGAAACTAGTGATTTATTTAGAGACTGGCTCACATCTCAATAAAGTAGAAGATGGTGGTAAATTATACCAAGAGCATTATCATGATTATCGTTTAGATGTTTGGGCAGATACGTTTGAACAGGCATTTATCAAGTTGGCGGCAATGGTGTATAAGTTTTTTGACCATCAAGGTGTTGAGCGTCCAGATGTGCCACATATAAAACCAGCATGGGTTCTGGAGCTTGATGAACAAATTGCAGAATTTAAAAAATGGAAAGATGAGGAGCTGTAAGTATTCACTATTAGGGGGACATCCACGAGTTGTTAAAGGATGTCGTTTAAAACTTCTGCCAATGTTTGACCATTTTGACGATTGATCAATCTAGCAGACATACCAAATGCTGTCGGCCCTGTAAAATCTGCAAGTGCTGTATCCCCAATAAATAGGACTTCTGAAGCTTGGCAACCTAGTTGGTTAATGAGTGACTGATAGATTTTCGACTCAGGTTTAATTGCAGCAACTTCATAACTCCAAGCATAAGCATCAAGGGGCGGTAATAATGAAGAAACAATTTTTCCATATGGCATAGCTAAATTTGAGCATAATGCCAATTTAATTCCCAATTTCTTTAATTCTTCCAAAGTTGATAAGGTATCTTCATACAGTCTAATAGAGCGTAACTCTTCATCTAAATCATGCTCAAGTTCTTGCAGAAATTGGTCTGGAATATTTACTGCTAATCGCTTTGCAAGCTCTGCCAAATTTAAATTGTGGGACATAATAAATTTGGCATCATCAGGCTTTGGTTGTCGCCCATTTTCCTTAAGCCATTTCATTAATTGTCTATATGGGGAACGTCTGTCCCCTATTTTTACAAGTGTACCAAATACGTCAAAAGCAATGACTAATGGCTCAATATGACCTGCTTTTGTTGATAATTTCATATTTTTATAACCAATTAAATTAATTTTTACTTCTTGTTGAGATTACCATAAGAGCATTATTATAAAAAATTAAGGGAGATATTTGATATCTCCCTTTGATTATTTTATTCACTGAAGTTTGCAAACATAATTTTAGGAAAATTTTTCATAAAGTGCCGTCTAACATGATTGAAGTCACTAAGATCATGTTGATTTTTTTCAAAATAATTAACCCAGGCTAAAGTTGCATCTTGGTCATTTAAGTTAGGATTAACATTCAGGAATAAAGCTAAATCAAATGTACGGTCAATATTAAACTCTTTGATTAGAGCAACAGCAGTTGAGCGGACCTCTTCTGAAATAGAGAATTTTGGAGAAAAATAGTTATTCATAGCTGAACTCGCATAGAAATTATATAATGATATTTAGAACGGCTAATTTGTTTTTAATAGAACAATATAACCTGCTGTAGGTTAAATTATCATGGTGAAAGTTGTTTATCAAGTTAAATTAACCTGCTGTAGGTTAATTTTTTAATTTAAAGGTTGCTATGATTAGATGTAGGTTGTCAAATTTGATGGGTGAGCGAAAAATTTTAAAGTTAAGTGAGGTAGCTCAGGCGACCAGTATTAATCGCAATACACTAACAAGCCTTTACTATGATCGTGCAATACGAATTGAACTTTCAGTTGCTGATACCTTATGTAAATATTTTAATTGTAATATGCAGGATTTATTTGAATATACCGATGAGTATGAGGAAAGAGATGACACTTAGTAAAATGTCATCCCTTTTTTTAAAGCTCAATAGGATGCTTTAAATACAATTCAGGATCATTCCAAATTGTCTGAATGTATTCTTTTTCTTTGAAATCACGCAATACTCTTGCCCTCATACTTGATAACTATTATTTAGATCAACCCTTGCCTGTATACTACTTTACCTAAAACTATTATTTCTGACTCGTTCACTGTGTTGTCAGGATAAGCTGAATTGTCTTTAGTTATTTCAATCAACCCATTAGCGCTACGGTGTAAACGAACAACCATTCTTTCACCATAGAAATATATTAAATAAATTAATCCCGATATAAAGTATTTATCTGACGTATCAACTAAAACTAAATCATCATTAAAAAGGGTTTCCTGCATTGCATCCCCCTTAATCTTAAAAACGCTTAGTATATCTACTTCATTTAAATGATTTTTAGTGCAAAATGATTTAGAGAGCATAATTTTATCTCCATCACTATTGCTAAAAGATATAACCTGATCGCCATCTAAATCATTTATATCAAGAGAACAAAGATCACTTTTACTGAAAATCTGATCACTTATATCAAGCGCTTTTAAGATTTTCATATATGTAGCTTGACGTGGTTTTGCGGTACCAACTTCATAATCAGAAATTTGTTTTCTTGAAATACCAACTGCATTAGCCAATTCTTGTTGAGATAGCCCTCGCTGTGATCGAAAAAACCTTAAACGCTCAGAGAAATCAGCAACCATAAAAAATCCTTGACAGTTATCAAAACCTATCATAAATTATCAATTGCTATCTTGAGGTTATGAAAGGAGTTATCATGTACACATGTTCTTATGATGACGAATTAGCAGATATTGTCAAGGCTGCTGCAAAACGCGAAAACCGCACATATCGCGGTCAATTCAACCACTATTTAAAATTGATCCTTCAGCATGAAGGTCTTTTAGAAAATCCAGACAACAAAAAAGCAGATTGCACTCGCCAAAGTAACCAATCTGCCCACGTTCAACCCTAACCAAAGGAATCGAAACCATGAGAAGTCTAACCCAAATCGCAGTACCTTTCCATAATGCTGAATTATATGTTGTTGAGCATAAAGGGCAACCCTACACCCTCATACAAACTATTGTTGAAGGTATGGGCTTGGATTGGAAAAGGCAATTCGTCAAACTAAAACAGTGTTTTGCACAAGGTATGGTGGAAATCACCATACCTACAATATGTCACTTACATTTAATAGCCGTCTTGGAAAACCACAAGTATCATTTATTTCAAAAAATTCTTGGATACTGGATAGCGAAAATATTGCAGGAATCATTGGTGATCCATCTGGACCTAAGAAAGAGCTTCTATCTGAAATTATTCAAGCAGCAGCTAAATGCTTAACCAAATAATTTCACTACTTATTCCGTAGAGCAATGATTTTCATTCGGCAAAAAGTATAAAAGCCCATGTTGGTCGCATGAGCTCTTATAAATTGTCTTGATTGGTGTCCAGACAATCCCATTTTGATGAATAGGGGCATTTTTGTCAATCCTATCTCAAGGTCGCTTTTTGCCTGTTTTTTAATAAACAGGAGGCTCACATGAGCACTAAACTTAAAAATGGTCAGTCACGCTACCAGTCTAAAGCTAAAGTTGTGACCATTAAAAAATTTCAGTTATTGACGTTGGTTAAGGCAACCCGTTGTTTAAATGATGCAGAATTTGAAAAATATGGTGATGCTTACCTCGAATTCCCCATGATTATTCAGGGAGATGGGCAGCCATCTGAAATTTTTAATCTGTACTTGCTAAAAAAATTACAACAAACAATACAGTATGATTTTAAAACATTTTCTTCAATTGCTAACCAATTACTTGATTTTCAGCGATTTTTAGAAGATGAGCAGTTGGACTGTTTGAAATTTCATAAATTAAAACAGCTGAATGCAATTTTTAAATATCGTACTCGTCTTATTGAGCAGGCAAATGCAGGTCTCATTTCCGCCAGTTCTGCACGTGGTCGAATTAATGCAGTGGTGAACTTTTATCGATTTCTTGTAACGGAAGACTTAGTTGATCATCAACGTTATGGACTTCCATTTCAAGATGTCTATAAATATATTGCCGTGGATAATGAATTTGGCGCACGTCGAAAAATGGCAATTAAGTCGCATGACCTTGCAATTCATGTTCCTGCTAAAGCCCCAAATTCTGAAGTGATTAAGGATAATGGTGAATTAAGCCCACTCAGTGTTGAAGAGCAGGCTGTTATATTAAAAGCACTGCAAAAATCATCACGTGAATATCAGTTGATGTTCTATCTTGCATTGTTCACTGGTGCTCGCCTGCAAACAATTTGTACTTTACGAATCAAAAAATTAATTGGTCGTGAGCCTGATAGCCAGGGTTTTATCCGCCTGCCAGTTGGGGCGGGTACAGGCATTGATACCAAATTTCAAAAACCAATGACGCTGCTAATCCCGAATTGGTTAGCACAAGACCTGAAAGTTTATATCAATAGTGAGCAAGCGCTTCAGCGTAGACAGAAGTCAAACTATGGCGACTCGGATGAAAATTATGTATTTCTCACTAAGTTTGGTACACCTTTCTACACCAGCAAAGCTGAGCAACAGGAATTGACCGAGCAGATCAAAGCTTCTGAGTCATTTGGGACTAGACTTAAACTGTATGAAGGTGAAGCGGTACGCAGCTATTTAAAAGTCGTGCTATTACCCGAAATTCTCTTGATTGATCCACAATTTAAAAGTTTCAAATTCCACGACTTACGTGCCAGTTTTGGTATGAATTTGCTTGAAAGTCAGTTACAGCATTTGCCAGATGGGCATTCTGCTATGACCGCTGTTGAGTATGTGCAAGCTCGCATGGGTCATCGCAACATCAGCACCACTTTACAATATTTGAATTACAAATCTCGTTTACAGTGGCGCAATAAAATTCAGCATGAGTATGAATCAAGCTTAATGAAATACGTGATGTCTTCTGTGGATTTAGCAGGAGATTTATCATGAGCTTCACACGTACCCCATTGTTCGTCCATATCACCGATATCAATAAACAGATTAATGAACATGAGCGACTTATTCTCGTTTGCAAGGATAAAACCGCTTCTTTTGCTTTTAAGACATTTGACATTGGAACTCTATTTTACCGTAAAAGAGTATCTGGCGAGATTTTGTCAGAACAGCAGTTATGTGCATCATTTGATGAAAAAAGACGTTATTTTTTGCAGTGTTTAACGGACTATTTGTTGCAAATGAGCGGATCAGATTTGTCAAAAGGACTATTTTATTACACCAGTAAACTTTTTTTAGATTGGGTGGATAGCCAAAAGAAAAATTTTGATTTATCAAGTCAAGACAGTGTGATAGATGCGTATCGTCGTTACAGCAAATATTTAGTTGATCGCACTTTGCTTGCAGATACTGATGAAGAAAACCTAGCTGCACATACAGCAAAGCAATATCAGCGTAATGCGGCGAAGTTGATCGCATATGTATTTGACTGTCATGAAATTGATATTGTTAGTCAAGCGATGCAAGTACAGTCTCAGCGTTACGATGTTCCTGTTTTTCCAATCGCTAAAGAAGATCATCAGAAGACGTATGCAACTTTGTTGAATGTCTTTCTTGAAATTTATCGTATTGTGATGCAAGGCGCAGATTTTCCAGCACATTTTCAGTCCGTGGATCAGGAAGATTTTTATTTTTACTCGGGCTTTCATCATCAAACTGAAAAACAGCATATCCAGTTTGATATGCAGAATTATTTAGCCAAATATCCAATTATTCCAGCCCTTTCCAAAATGTTGGCTGATTTTGAGTTAGAAGAAGATAGTGAGCATCGAAAACGTGTACGTGAAAATCGCAATCAAGCGATTCGTAAACTTGAAGAACGTAATAAAGACAAGCGACATTTAGAGCGTGAAAGACTTGCCTCCTACGGTCTTGCCATTGGCATGCTGTTATTTATTGCACAAACTGGAGCAAATCTAGACACTGCTCAACAATTACAACTCGACAGCATGGAAGTCCTGCCATCAACACAAGGCCGACGCTTTTCAGGAACGAAAAGCCGTGCAGGAAACAAGACAGTACGACCAGAATTTGGAGTAAAATTTGAGCCAGTTTTTAGGAAGATTCTGGAACTTCGAGAATGGTATGTACAAGATGAAGCATGTGATTTTGTCTTTCCATTGCGCAACGAAATTCAGCAATTGGGACCTGTAAGCAACGGCAGATTACAATTAATAAAAAAATTTTTACAACGGATTTTCCCGAAAATGGTTTGGATTACGCCACAACAGTGGCGTAAGCACGTCAGTAGTCAGTATGTCGAACTAAGCGCTGGTGATCTACTGCTTGAAGCTGAAGTCATGGGTCACTCTCTCGATACGGCAAGAAATAATTATGCACGTACTTCATTCAAAGATGCAGCCCAGCAAATTTCACAGTTTTTTAATGAGCTGCGAGAAGTTGCCGTCTCAAAAACTCGAACGCTTGAACGAATTTCGGTGCAAATGCTAGATGAAACTATTGATGCTCAATCCTCACCTGTCGGTGCATGTGCCTCTATCCATCCACAGCCTGAAAAAGCTATTGGGTTTACTGAACGAGCCCCTACACCCAATTGTCAGCAATTTGAGTATTGCTTATTCTGCCAACACTATGCAGTTCATGCTGATGACGAAGATGTACGTAAGCTTTTATCACTGAAAAGCCTGCTCGGCTACATTAAGCAAAAAGCCACGGACTTAATCAAGTGGGAACAGCAGTTTGGGGTTGTGCTACATCGCATTGACGAAGTACTCAACGAATTATCAGATACTTATGAAAATTTACGTGATCGTATTTTTTCAATTCAAGAAGAAGTAGAAAGTGGTGATTTAGATGCCTATTGGCTCAATCATTTTGAATTGCTAATTGATTTGGGGTGGATATCATGAGTTCATTTAATTCATATCTATATTCATTGGGTATTGCTGAGCAGTTTTTACCTGATGAATATAATTTAAAGAATAATCAACTGACTGTTCCAGGTACTTTTGTATTATCGCGAATGAAGAGTGGTGAGATATTGTCAGTTTATTCAGACAATATCTGGGATCTTTCTCCATATTTACCGAAGTGTGATTGTCGCCTGAATTTTGATAGTTGGCTTGATAATGCCCGAGAAAATGACTTTCTTTACTGTCAAATTCGGGCAGAAATGAAAAAAATCAGTTTTGCTTTGCTTTATATAAAATCTGGTAAGTCGATTATTAAAAGTATCGAACAGCGGCATACGGTTTTACGCCAGTTTGCAGCAATTGCATATAAGAATGGCTGTACATTGCAGCAGTTATTTAGCGATGTTGCTTATATGTCAAAAGTAAATGATGCTTATGTTGGTGTGAGCTATCAAAAAGCCATTCACATTAAAGCATTTTTAACGGATTGTTTTGCCTTACAACAGCAATACCCATTGCTCATTCCTGCGTTTAGTACATATAAGCCAATAGAGCATTTAGCAAAGTTGGCTGCTCAACTCAGGTTGCAGTCAGGCAAAGTAGGCCCACAAACCAAAGTTGTTCCTTCACGGCTTTATATAGCCTTAATTAATGCTTTAGCAGATAAATTGAATGAATTTAATCAAAATGCATCAGCACTTCTGAAATGGTTTCAGCGCAAGCAGCAGGATGCAAATTTTGCTTTGATGCCGACAGAATTTAAGCGTAAAAAAAATGCGGTAAGTTTTGCTGATGCTCGAGATTTGCTCGGTTTAACGGCACTGTTTGAAAATAACCAGATTCAAAAACATGCCAACCTCACCCGTTATATGACGCTGATTCAAGGTATGGGCAAGTTGTGGATTCATCTGTTTACAGGGATGCGTGATAATGAAGTGAATCAGCTGTCTTCTGATTGCTATCAAACTATTCAAAGTAATGAGCATCTTGTGCATGTCATTATGGGCTATACATCAAAATTACACGGGGGTGGCAACAAGTCTACGTATTGGATTACGTTTGAAGATATTCAAGTAGGCGTACATGCAGCACAAAGCATTGGTGAAATCTACGCTCTGCTCAACTCACATTATGATATGTCTAATCCTGCTGAATACCCATTATTTCCAACGCGTTATTTGCAAAATCGGAATAAGCAAAATAAAAAGGATTTTATTTCCAATTTTTCAGGTGCCCCGACTCGAACACAGTCTAATTTTAATCAGTATTTAAGCCGTATTTCTGTCTTGCTTGGAGAGGGGGTGAAAATCACAGAAAGTGATATCGCCGAGCTTGAAGCTTTTGATGGTTTTCGCAATTGGCGAGAAGAAAAAGACTGCCAAGTTGGTGAGTACTGGAATATCTGTACCCATCAATTTAGACGTTCGCTTGCAGTTTATGGCGCTCGTTCAGGCATGATCGGACTTGGCGCTTTGTCAGTCCAATTTAAGCATCTAACAGAGTCTATGACGTTGTATTACCGTAATAATGCGGTATTTGCACCAAATATTTTAGTGAGTGACAGTCAAAAAGAGTTTATTCAAGAACTGGAATATCAGCGCTTGGTACATTCTTATGCGCAATTTGAAGAGGGTGTAATTAATAGTGCTGGCCGTTTACTTGGTGGGGCAGGAACCTATTTGCAGCTACAAAAAGACCGCGAGCAATTACTCACAGTATTTCCAAACCGTGATGAAACCATTAAGCGTATGAAAAAGGGTGAAATTGCCTATAAGCCTAGCTTGTTTGGCGCATGTACCAACCCTGATTCTTGCGAAAAAATTTCATTTACTGCGATTACCAGTTGTTTGAGTTGTGCCCATGCTGTGTTTGATGCTGAGAGTGCTGAAAAAATGCAAAAAGCGGTTCAGCGACTACAACGGCAGCGAGATATGCAAGTACAGAACAGTCTGCTATACGGGCAAATGGACAGTGAGATTTTGGCTTTAAACAAAATGATTCAAAAAATTAAAACGATTAATATTGAGGTGTAAAATATGAGTGCACTTAATGATTATTACGCTGCTTTAGAGCGATTAAAAGCCAACAAACCGATTGTTCTACCGAAAGGTTCTGCGATTAATAACGATACGGTTGCAATGGAAGCTGGACGTAAACGAGGCTCGATTAAAAAGAGCCGTCATGCTGCATTAATTGAGGCAATTGAGCAAGCTGCACAGGCAGCAGGGCAAAATGTTCTTTCGCCTGCCCAGCAAATTGAGCAAGCGAAAAGTAAGACCAAAGCGGTGAAAAGTGATTATGAGCAGCTGAAAGAAGATTATGAAAAACTGCTGGAAAAGTGCAATTCTCTGTTGTTGGAAAATTTTGAGCTAAGGCAAGATACTTGAATTTTATAATGGAGATAGCTACTAAATTTTGAATTTAGTAGCTACGCAAACTATATTGACCCTGTCAGAAGAATAAAGAAAAAATCTATATCAATAAAAATTTATATTATCCGTAATATGGATGGATGAGCTGCCAAAAAATAATCTAATCGTAATTAAAGAAAAACTTAGATATTTTTTAATCTTTAGTTATCGGTATTAATGCTTGATATAAAAATAAGTCTAAACTGTTCTTATCTGCTTCAGGTTGTGGTATTGAAGCATTACCTAACCATACTACTATTTGGTTATTCTCTGTTACTGCCAACAAAGAAGTCGCTGCGGCAAGGCTTCCATTTCTATAATACATTTTGGGTGATAAGTTATTTCTTTGATATGATCTAAACAGATACCCATTACACGTTTTAAAACTATTAAATTCACAACTTCTTTGAGCATTATGTGAACTATTGAAAAAATCATGAGTCTTGCTATTAATAAGCTCCTGAATCAAGGCGGCAAACTGAGAAGCATTACCTGATAAGCCTCCAACAGCAGCAAGAGTGTTAAAATCAAGATTTTTGTAGTATGTATTTGACCATGCGGCATTGTTTCTATAATCATAACTTACTTCATCATTTTCAAATGATCCTGATATG
Organism: uncultured Acinetobacter sp.; assembly: GCF_947626835.1. Classification (GTDB taxonomy): domain Bacteria; phylum Pseudomonadota; class Gammaproteobacteria; order Pseudomonadales; family Moraxellaceae; genus Acinetobacter. The sequence goes on from NZ_CANQTS010000002.1 coordinate 80,546, forward strand.
AATTTGATATTCTTTGCACTTAAAGAGTAGTTTTTTCTTATATATTCCTGAAAGGATTCGCCAGTTACTCTTTCTAGCACTAATGAAAGTAAACATGTATTCCTATTGTCATAACGGTAATATTGGTTGGGATCAAAGTCTAAAGGAATGTTCGTCAATTCTTTAATCTTGTATGGACACCAAGAGCGATGATTAAACTTTACTATTGGATCTATGCTTTTCGTATGATCAAAACCAGATCTATGTTCTAATAAATTTTCTATTGTTATAGTGGCGACACGTTTATCAAGAAAATTTTCATTATTTAGCTCTTTGAAGTATTTTACAAGAAATTCATCTTTATTTATTTGACCTGCTTCTATTAGTTTTAAAATGGCATGATGTGTAACTACTTTGGTTAAGCTTGCATATCGGAATCGAGTGTCATTAGATAGACCTTCTCTGAAAATAAAACCGTTTTTCCAGCCACTTAAGCAAGTATGTAAATTTTGATTACTATCAATATATGCAATTTGATTTGTAAGTATTTTCTGATCGTTTATGATGAATTCTAAGCTGTTTTTCATCCATTTTGGCGAATTATCTGAGCATTTAATTGTTTTGATTGATAATTTTGCTTCAGATTCTTGCATTGTTTTTCCAATATAAGAGTCAATATTATTATAGTCTTTAAAGAAGACCACTATGCATAAAGTAGATAGAGTGATTAATAACAAAATTTTTACATTCATGATTTTTTAAATTTTTTCTTTATTTTTGCCCACAACCCATTTTTTTCAATCCAAGTATAGTACTCTTGATACTCTTTAAACTTTAATAAGTGTTTTTCTTCTGTTTTAGCACGTAAATAGTAAATTAAACTCACAAAACTAAGTGCCAAAAAATTTCTGAGCATATCTAACCCAATTACACCAAAAAATGGAACAGTGTGTAGCCACCAATAAACATTTTTTGAAAAATAAGCAGGATGACGCATATATTTATATAATCCAGTATTAACTAAACCTCTCCAAGATAAATTTGAAAATTTAAATCCAAAGCTCGCAGTTGCTAACCAATAGATACACCAAGTAAAACAAATTAAAAATGCCCAAATCCAGTATAAAAAACTATCGGGTTGTAGCCAATCTGTCCAAATATAATGATCTGCTTGTTGACTAATAAATTTATACAAAATTAAGAGTGGTGGGTAGCAAATTAAACATACTAACCAGCCTTGCCAAGTCTCATCTACACTGATGCTTTCTGTACCTAGAAATTTACTTGAAAATATATAACCACCTAGTGCAATCATTACATCACAACATAATCCAAAGAAAAATAAAAACTGAATTAAACTCCATGGGTTTTGTAAAATACTTTCTATAGAAAGCATTTGAGTAATTGCTAAATTTACAGCGCCATAGATGTATGGAATAAAGAATATTTTTACTAAATTTCCTAAAAAGAATGTTTTATATTTCTTAAAATATTTTTTGGATATTTGGAAATTATTCCACCACATTATATAATCATCGTTAGGATTTTCTTGCCTTTTATCCCAAAATTTAATCCAACCATAAAATAAAATTAAGATGATAGGAGAAAATGTAATGCTGTCAAACATATAGTCTGCATATAAAGGTTGTTGGAACAGATAGTATATAAGGTAGGAAAAGACTATGCTGAATATCCAGACTAGTATAAATGTTAATAATTTTACTTTTAATCTTAATTTGTTTTTTTTATTTCGATAAAAATTCAGATTAGACTTATTTAAATGATAGGTAATTAATAGACCAATTAATAATGAAGAAAAAATTGTAAATTTAATAGTTATCGAGTTATTGGATGCTAAAAGTTGGGCCTTATTTAATATGAGGCAAATAAAAATACTAATTATTATGCTAAAGCTAACTTTTAACATTAGAGTCTCAAAAAAATAAGCTACCTAAAGGTAGCTTATTTTTAAATAATACTAATTAACCACCACTTGTTGAAGGTGTTGCAGTACGGCAGTTAGCTGGTAAATATTTATTAGGCATTGTACCTGTACATGCCCATTCAATTGCACCTGTTGGAACAGTAGCTGCAGCTAGTGGAGTCTCAGTACCAGTAGCATTAGCTTTATAAGTTGGTGTTAGAATAAGAGTATTTGCACTAGCTGCACCACCAGCTTTTGCTGTAAACGTAACTGTAATCACTCCTGTCGCTGGAGTGATTACAACACCACTCACATTTTCAGTTGAAGCACCATCATAACCAAGTTCTAAAGGTTGGCCATTAGAAGCATTTTCCGCAACAATTGCTTTTGCAGGACTTGCTAAACTTAAGCCTTCTGTAACTTTAGCTCGTACTGTATAATCTTGATAAGCAGGAATCGCAATTGCCGCCAAAATACCGATAATAGCGACAACGATCATCAACTCGATCAGCGTAAAGCCTTTTTGAGCGTTCATAACATTCTCCACAAATGTTTTGTTAATTTATTTATAAGCTTTGTAAGCTAATTTATAATTAGCACAAAGTGTGCCAAAGTATATTATCTAATAATTCTACATGAAATCAATACATTGTTTGATGGATTATAAATATTATTATATGGGTAAGTAAATTTGTGTAACTAAGTGACAAAAATTGTCATTTTTTTCAACTTTAAGGAATCTTATTTTTAGCCAATTTCACTGTGAATTACTGAATCATTAAGTACTAAAAAGTAGTTATAGTGTTTACGCTAAGTGATGATGACTTTGTCCTAATGTAGGTGGTTGAATTCACTAAACATATTTTAGGCTCATTTTTCATAAATGAAGGGAAAATAAAATAAAATGACTCAAAGATTTTAAAATTGATGATTGAACAGCTTGCCTAGCGATAATAGCTTTGCCTATACAATTTGGCGATGATGAAGCGCTAAACGTATTGTTTTGCATTATGCAAGACGTGTGATTCTTCAGCATAAAGAAGAAATACAAAAGATAGCTTATAAATGAGACTGGATTTTTTATTCGGTTTTTAGCTTATCAAAATTTTAAATTATCTCGCGATTAATTTGCTTCATAAAATTCATGCTATCGCATTGAGTAAAAAGCCATTTTCTGATATGGACAATTTGAAAACCTTTGTACTTTTAAAAGCATGTTCATATGGACAAAATATATAATTAGTTAAAGCGAGATAATTCAATGGCTTGATGCATGTCTATATAAAATGACTTATGGAATGTATTGAATTAATGATCGTAGTTGCGATCATTGGTATTTTGGCTGCAATTGCAATTCCTGCTTATCAGGACTATACAGTTCGTGCTAAGGTTTCTGAGGGTTTGAGCTTAGCAAGTGCTGCGAAATCTGTAGTTTCAGAAAATGCAGCAAATGCTCAGCCATTTGCTCAAGGATATGAAAGTCCGAAAACTGTGAATGTTGATTCTATTGCCATTGCTTCAGATACAGGTGCTGTTACTGTTAAATTTACAGCAGCAGCTGGTGCAACAACAGGTAAGGATACTTTACTTTTAACTCCAACGTATAAAGCAACTGCAACAGCGGCTGCTCAAACAGCTTTAGTAGGTACAGCTACAGCTAGTACTGTACCAACAGGTGCAATTGAATGGAAATGTACAGGTACAATGCCTAACAAATACTTACCTGCTAACTGTCGCTCAACAGCAGAGTAATCAAAATTATATGTAGGAAAGCAAGCTATTGTTAGTGGTTTGTTTAGTTTAAAAAGGCTGCAAATATGCAGCCTTTTTTATTTGTCTAAAAACAATACATAAAAAACTTAAAATTTCTTATCATAAGCATAAATTTTCTTCATTTTGGCTTATGAAATTCTATCTCCTTTTAATCGCTGCAGTGCTCATGGCATTGGCATGGCTACTACCTGTGCATTACCGACCTTGGGTCACTTATACAGGCGAATTGTATGCCTTCCTTGCTTTAATTACTGTAAGTGCCATTTATCTCAAGCAAAAGCTGATTATTCCTAAAATTAGCTTGCCTTTATTAGGTCTAAGCTTAGTGCCTTTAATTCAATATGGTTTTGGGCAAGTCTTTTTCTTTGATAAAGCCTTACTATGCAGCATTTTCGTGTTTAGTTTTTGGCTGAGTATCACTTTGGGCTTTAATCTAGCTTCTGAATCTAAACAAGCCCGAGAAACACTATTCACCAATCTTTGTTATTTGCTCACCGCAGTCGGTGCAGCCACAGCATTTATTGCGGTATGCCAATGGGTCAATTTAGATGCTTATTTGCCGGGTATGCATAATATTAAAAGTTTTGGCGGACGTCCTTATGCCAACTTTGCTCAGCCCAATAATATGGCAACTTTTTTACTAATGGCTTTATTGGCCTGTTGGTATTTATACGAAAAACAAAAACTAGATAGTAAAGTGTTAAGCTTTATTGCCGCACTGATTGTCACAGGTGTTGTCCTTGGTCAATCACGTACTTCATGGGTGGCATGTTTGTGTATCTTATTTTACGGGGCTTATCAGTACTATAAAGGCGTACTTAGCCTCAAATGGTACTACTTAACAGCATGGAGTGCTTTATTTGTGGTACTGCTCATTTGGGCATTACCTTTAAGCGTAACAGTTTTATCGCCATTTGCAGATAGTGCTGTGGCAAGCGGTGCTGGTGCAGTCGAGCTATCAAAACGTGCCACTGGCGATATGTCACGCTTGGCAATTTGGCAGCAAATGCTACATGCCATTATGGAGCAGCCACTTTGGGGTTATGGTTGGCACCAAACCAGTGTGGCTTACACCTTAATTAGTGATTATTTCCAAGGGCCTGTCTGGATTCGTAGCGCGCACAATTTTGTTTTAGATTTTTTAATATGGAATGGTTTACTGATTGGCTTGCCGTTTTTGGCATATTTGGCTTATTGGGCAATTGCTTTGTTGCGTCGTGTCAATTCGGTTGAATCTGTAATTGCGCTGCTCATGGTCACGGTATTTACCGTGCATGCCATGTTGGAATTTCCACAAAACTATGCCTATTTCTTACTGCCAATTGGCTTTATCTTGGGGATTTTGCAAGCACAGTCAAGCACCAAAACATGGCAACTAAGCCCACGCTTTATGCAAGTGACGTTGGTGTTAGGGAGTGCACTTACCGCTTTAATTTATCGCGATTATGCAACGGTAGTACCCAAGCTCAATCAATCAATGCGTTATGAAAAAACGCCTGAGCAAATCACCAATCATGATCAAATTTATGTCTTAGAAGAATTTAACCGTCGTATTGAATGGATTCGGATGAGTCCCTATACCCAAATCAGCCCTCATGAACTAACGCAAATTAGTGAGATTGTACTTAATTATCCAACCACTTATGACTTATTTAAATATGCCAAGTTGCTGGCTTTTAATGGCTATGAAGAAGAGGCTAAACATCAGTTATGGTTATTGCGCGAATTGCGTAATTTAGAGATTAGCTACGAAGAGCTGATGGAACTTGCACCACAGTGATAAAAAAGCCCGCAATCGCGGGCTTTTTTCGGTTTAAATTTGGCTTTGAATATAGTTTTCAATACCCACATTTTCAGCCAAATCAAGTTGGGTTGTAGTCCAATCTAAGTATTCTTCTTCTTTTTCAAGAATCTCTTGCAACATATCACGCGTCACATAGTCCATATGGCTTTCAGCCAAAGCGACAGCTTTTTGCAGTGCCTCTATATTCTCATTGACTTTACGGACGTCGCATTGCAGAACTTCAAAAGTATGCTGACCAATATACAGCTTACCTAGGTGCTGTAAATTAGGTAGACCTTCTAAAAATAAAACGCGTTCAATAATTTTATCAGCATGTTTCATTTGACGAATAGATTCTTTGTATTCAGCCGAACCTAATTTTTCAATGCCCCAATCATTAAACATACGTGAATGCAAAAAGTATTGGTTGATTGCGGTTAAATGATGATACAACACTTGGTTTAATTGATTGATAACGTCACGATTGCCTTTCATTGCAGCCACTCCAAGAATTGCCATAAGGCTTTAATTTTAAATTAGAATCATGTTAAACAAAAAAAGCCATTGTCGCGAGTGATTTATAGAACAGCAAATGAAAATCGCAATCAAAAGCAGTTGTTGCCGCAAATTTTTGGCAAGAAAAAACCCGCTTAGAGTCATAAGCGGGGGAGGAGTTATCTGCCTAACGGCGTATTTTTATAATTATGCGGTTTTAAGCAGCCACAGAAATGCGCGCAGCAATCTGAGCAACTTCATCACTAATAATGGCGCGTGCCTCTGGTGCACAACGTCCACAGCATGTACCTAGGTCAAGTTGGTCACGAATTTCACGGTAGCTTCCTGCACCATGCGCAACAGCTTCTTTAATATCCTGATCAGTAATACCGCGACATAGACATACGTACATCAGCAACCACATACAATGAAATAAATAAGATAACTAGTATTATTGATAATTATTATCAATTGTCAATTTATTTCATCTTATTCTTTGTGAATATTTATTGAGTTTTTGAATTAAAAAACGCCACTCAATCGGTGGCGTTTATATGTCTAGGCTAAGTTATTGATTAATAATAACCACGCCATCCATTTCAACCAAAGCACCTTTAGGCAAGCTGGCGACGCCTAATGCGGCACGTGCAGGATAAGGCTGCGCGAAATATTCGCCCATAATTTGGTTAACCAATTGGAAATTGGAAAGATCAGTTAAGAAAATATTGAGTTTAGCAATGTCAGCTAATGAGCCGCCGGCTGCTTCACATACCGCTTTTAAATTATCAAAGACACGGCGGATCTGTGCTTCAATGCCTTCAACCAATTCCATACTGTATGGATCTAAACCAATTTGCCCTGAAAGATATAAAGTATCATTCACTAAAATTGCTTGTGAATATGTACCAATCGCAGCAGGTGCATTTTCGGTATGGATTACTTGGCGCGACATCAATTTCTCCTTAGGTGGTGTCTTTATACATCTTAGTCGATCAAATTCAACAGCAGAAGTATTATCGTTTAATTTGATTAACTTGCAGCTTTTGCAGGCTCATGCATATTGAGCGGTTGGAACAAACGTCCAATACGTGGGAAACCAAACTGCATACGTAAATCACGAATAATTTTGGCAATATGTTGGCGATTATTCACCACAATATTCACATACGTTTTACCTTCATGTGGGCGTACCATTTCAACCCCCGTATGTGCCTTACGGCATTGATAAATCAAATCTGAAATTTGCTCGTCGTTAAGACTCAAATCAATGGCTAAATAAGCAGTGAAGCTTACATCTTCAACCACATCATGCTTATTGTTCCAATTGAGTGGCATAATGTTTTCAGGGTGCAAATGTTGCTCATGTAATAAGTTACGACAACGCGCACGATGCACAATCAAACCACGGCGTGATAAATGCCCTTGGATTGGGTCACCTAGCACAGGGTTACAACAATGGGCATATTTTACATCTACGCCTTCAGTGCCTTGGATTAAACGCTCAGATTCTTCGCTATGATGATCTTGTGAGAACAAGTGATTGGCAACCAATTGTGGCAATAAGTCACCCACCGCAATTTGCTCAAATAAACGATCTTTAGATTCTAAATGACGCCACTGTAATAAATCAGTCCAATCTTCTTGGGCTAAGTCTTTACTTGAGCGATTAAACAGTTTTAAGGCACGATCTAGTGCTTGCTGACCGACCAAACGTTGGTCTTCAATGTCTTGGTCACGCAACATATTTTGTAAAGCACGACGTGCTTTTTGCGTGTTAATAAAGCTAAGCCAATCTGGATTTGGAGAGGCCAAAACATCAGTAATCACTTCAATCACTTGACCATTGGATAGGGCAGTAGATAAAGACTTGGTTTCGCCATCAATTTTGGCACCTACGGCATGGTTGCCTAAAAATAAGCTGGCTGAATAAGCGAAATCGACCACCGTTGCACCTTGCGGCAACTCGTGTAAATGCCCTTGTGGGGTATACACCCAAATCTTCTCTTGGTGCAGATAGTCAAGTAGCTCATTAAAGGTGGTTTTAGCACAATCACCATCGACCAACACGTTTAGGTTTTGCATTGAGGCTTGAATAGCCGAGCGACATGCTTGTGGTGCATTTTCACCAAGCACCACACCAAAGCGCGCAGCTTTACGCATTAATTCGGTTTGAATGGTTAAAGACAGTGTGGTTTTTTCGCCTTTTAAGCGCAGCATCAACGATTGGTTGCCACCCGGTAGTGGACGACGAATATGATCGGCATAGCTTAATACTTGGAAATTATCACGTAACATTTCTGCCAAGCGGTCACAATCGGCAATGCTTTGCAAAATGATTTCAAAAGCATGACTATGCGTGAGCTCTTGTAGATTAATATCATTTTTGACAAAGTGACGTAATAACTCGATGTTGTTATTTTTCTTTTTAATCCGACCTTGTAAGGCATTTTCTTGTAATAAAGCAGTCAGTTTATTTTCCCAAATGGCTTGATATTCACAGCGTTTTGGCTTGGTCTGTAAGAGTGCCTCTTGTACATTGTTGTACATGTCTAAATCAAGATTTTGATAACACAGATGTTCTAAGTTATCAGCCATCTCGTTCATGCCGACAATACGCGCCATAGGCACGAATACATCAAAGGTTTCTTGGGCAATACGCGCACGTTTATCAGGGCGTAGTGCATCCAAGGTGGTCATATTATGGTAGCGATCCGAGAGTTTAATAATAATGACACGTGGGTCTTGTAAAGTCGCTTGTAAAATTTTACGAAACGATGCCGCTTTATTAAATTCTTTGTCGCTTGAATGACTGAGTTTGGTCACGCCATCAACCAACTCCGCCACAGTACGGCTAAATTTGCTTGTAATGTCTTCTTTAGTAAATTCGGTATCTTCAATGACATCGTGTAACAACGCGGCCATTAAAGTTTCGGCATCTAGGCGCATGTGGGCTAAAATGCAACTGACTGCAATCGGGTGAAGAATGTACGGTTCACCACTTTTACGTGTTACACCATCATGTGCCATATCGGCATAATCACAAGCCTCTAGCACGCGCTCTACATCACGTTCGCTTAGGTAAGCGTCGATAATAGTTTTGAGCTGTTGCTTTGCTTGATTGACTTCTGCACCTGGCATAGAACACCTTTACGAGACACGTTAAATAAGTTGATGGGCTAATCCTTTAATGAAATGTATTCTGCGGCAGTTGTCAAATTTTTCTGTCAAAAAATAGCAACTTTTTTCATTGCAAAGGCTTGGCTTAGATTAGATGTTATAACGGTTATTGCACAAATATAAAAGTATCGCGCACAAAAAAGCCTAGTTAAAAACTAGGCTTTAAGTAGAAAGTTTTTCTTATTGGAAAGAAAAACCGTCTAAATTCAAGTTATTTGCAGACAATGCAAGGTCAAGACTAGAAGTTTGATAGTCTTGTTCACGTTGTTTCAAAATATCTTTAGAAACGTGACCAGCTGCAATTTCACGTAAAGCCACCACTGTAGGTTTATCGTTGTCCCATTCTACAGTTGGTTCAATACCTTGACGTGCCAATTGACGCGCGCGTTTGCTTGCCACTAGTACAAGCTCAAAGCGGTTGTCTACATGGTCTAAACAATCTTCAACGGTTACGCGTGCCATAAGAATTCTCGGTTGAATGGTAAATTTAAATAGACTGTGCAGTATAAAAGTCTTTACTTAAATACTCAAGTTTTAATCACTCGCTTACAGGAGTAATCAATTTTTGAATTAAGTCACGATGACGATTGGCTTGTTGTGAAAATACCAAACGATTGGCAGTAATTACAGATTCTAGATCATGTAAAGCCTTATTAAAGTCATCATTAATAATCACATAATCAAAGTTGACATACTGTTGCATATCTTCGACCGCACAGCTTAAGCGATGCTCAATCACATCCACTGAGTCTGTGCCACGGTTAGATAAGCGCTGACGCAAATCAAACTGACTTGGCGGTAAAATAAAGATTTGTTTTGATTCAGGAAAAAGTTTACGTACTTGCTCGGCACCTTGCCAATCAATCTCAAGCAGCACGTCATGACCTTTGGCCAATTGTTCTTTTACAGTGGCTTGCGCTGTACCATAATAGTTACCAAAAACTTCGGCATACTCAATAAAACCGCCTTCTTCAACCAGTTTTAAAAAGTCTTCTTTTTGTGCAAAGTGGTAATGTACACCGTCAAGTTCACCCACGCGTTGACCACGTGTGGTGTGCGATACAGAAACATGTAAATTGGTTACACGTTCAAGCAGCGCTTTAACAAGGGACGTTTTGCCCGTTCCTGATGCAGCAGAAACGACAAACAAGAGACCCGACATGATATTTTTCCTGATATGATAAAATATCTTCTCTATTTTAAAGTAGACAGCCACTAAACTAAATAGTCCAAGTGACTTTGTTTACATTTATTTCAAAATCATTCATCCAACACTTAAGCTGAGTATTTGAGGATTCTATGGAAATTGTATTGGCTAATCCACGTGGTTTTTGCGCAGGTGTAGACCGTGCAATTGCCATTGTAAATCGTGCTTTAGAGTCATTTAATCCCCCTATTTATGTGCGCCACGAAGTGGTACACAACAAGTTTGTGGTGGATGATTTACGTCAACGTGGCGCAATTTTTGTAGATGAATTAGATGAAGTTCCAGATGACAATATTGTGATTTTTAGTGCCCATGGCGTATCTAAAGCGGTACAACAAGAAGCAAGCCGTCGTGGCTTAAAAGTCTTTGACGCGACCTGTCCTTTGGTCACTAAAGTACATATTGAAGTGACCAAATACGCCCGTGAAGGCACTGAAGCCATTTTAATTGGTCACCAAGGGCATCCTGAAGTAGAAGGCACCATGGGGCAATATGATAAAAAAAATGGCGGCAATATTTATTTGGTTGAAGATGAACAAGATGTCGCAAACTTAGTTGTACATAATTCTGAACAAGTGGCATTTGTCACTCAAACTACACTATCGATTGATGATACGGCGAAGGTAATTGATGCTTTGCGTCAAAAATTCCCAAAGATTCAAGGTCCACGTAAAGATGATATTTGCTATGCCACGCAAAATCGCCAAGATGCAGTACGTGATTTGGCGGCTCAATGTGATGTGGTTTTAGTGGTGGGTTCACCTAATTCATCTAACTCAAATCGTTTGCGTGAATTGGCAGAGCGTATGGGTAAACAAGCCTATTTGATTGATAATGCTGATGAACTCGATCAGACTTGGTTTAGTGCTCAATCCAAAATTGGGGTGACAGCAGGGGCATCTGCACCAGAGATCTTAATTAAGCAAGTCATTCAGCGTTTGCAAGATTGGGGAGCAACAGTACCTCAAGAATTAGCAGGACGTGAAGAAAACATTACCTTTAGTTTACCTAAAGAATTGCGTATCCCTATTACGCAAGCTTAAATCTAATCTTATTTAAACCAATGCTTGGCATTGGTTTTTTTATGTACTAAATATGATATATTTTAAGTAGATGCAATAAAAAAGGCATATAACTGAGCTGAGTGCTATAAGCATACGATATGAATATCCAACTAAATTGGTTGGGATTTTTAAAATTTATTAAACAATAAAAATAAGTGTTTAATTTAAATCATAAAAAATATGTATTTAAGATGGTTTTTTTGATTATTTTTGTAGCAGCCTTATCTGATTTTTTATGCCATTTATCTGTGATGAGTTTGTATTTTCCCTTGCTTATTCGATAATTAGTACAGGATAGGGTGCTGAATTTTTATGGGATGAATAATGCGTAAATTACAAGGATTTACCTTAGTCGAATTAATGATAACAATTGGCATCTTGGCGATTTTAGCCACACTTGCTGTACCGTCTTTTGCCAGCATGATACGTAAATATAATTTAGAAAGCAGTGTCATGGAGTTAAATATGTTGCTTAGTGAAGCACGTACCACTGCTTTAGCGACCAGAAAAGACGTCACTATTCATTTAAATAAAGAAGCACATAACACAACATATAACAAAAATTGGATGCCTAAAGGACAAACCAGTTATCAAACGTCTATTTCTGAAATTGTATTTACTGCATCTGGTCAAATAAAGGTCGATAGTGAAATGGCCACAGATACTACATTAAAAGTATGTGACCAAGCAGTGCGTTCTGAACTTTCAATGACGCTACATTTGTCCCGTTTTGGCACTGTGCAAAATATAACTAAGGGGCAATGTTCATGACATATTCAGCTCAACGCGGTATTGGCTTAATCGAAGTGATGGTTGCAGCACTGATTTTAGCAGTTGCTGTGTTGGGATTTATGGCCTTGCAATATCGCTCTTTAGAAGCAGCAAATGAGGCTTATTATCGTACCCAAGCCATGAGTATGGCGCGTGACCTTGCAGAAAGAATCCGAGCCAATCAATTTGCACAATCCAATTATGTTGAATATCTGACCTATAAAAAATCCGAACCTGCACCTGAGCCCGATGATGAAGATGAAGGTGTTGTGATGCCTACAGCATGTACGCATACATCAACCTGCAACCAAGAACAGTTCGCCTATGTTGATGCCATGGAAATTAAGGCGAAGGCACAAGATGTCGGTATGCAAATAGCGATGCAAACCTGTAGTGGTGTCGCACGTCAATGTATTTATATTGCTTGGGATGAAACTTTGCCTAAAGATGGTGATCCAAGTACAGAAAAAGTATGTACCAGCGGAGGTACATATGTAGATGCTTCACGCTGTATTGTGATGGAGGCATACGAATAATGAATAAACTCTATCAACATGGTTTGAGCTTGCTTGAATTGATGATTGCCTTGGCACTGGGATTGATCTTGGTGGCTGTGGCTATACAAATGTTTATTTCTTCTCAATCAAATTTATCGTTGCAGCGTGGTTTAGGTGACTTACAAGACAACGGTCTGTTTGGAATTGATTTTGTGGCCAAAGATTTACGTAAAGTGAATCTGGGTGCAGCGTTACCTGTTTTAGATTCAAAGATTGCACAAGGTGGGGTAATTTTGTCTACAAGCAATATTACAGGTACATCACCCACTGGAACTGGCACGATTAATTTATCTGGTTTACAACAAAATGAAATGTCAGGTACAGCATTGCTGCCAGGTACATCTAACTTTGTGGGTCAAAAAAGTGATCAGCTGACCATTCAATATAAAGCTGTGCAAAATGTTTATGATGATGCAACTTTTTTACGCAAGGTCAATAATGGTCTTAATACAGCCGAGCAAGAAATTGTTGTAGGTTATGACTGTGAAGGCGGAAAAATTCTGCTTCGCGACGTTGCTAATCAAGTGTATATCGTGCAGCGTTATTTTGTAAAACCAGTCACAGATCTGACTACACCTGATGGTCAAACTAATCCAAATCTTGCCCTGTATTGTGATGCCGGACGATATCAGTTAGGTGCTGTGGAAGATGCGTATGCAGCAACTCAACCTGAAAACCGTAGAGTGATGGTCACAGGCTTAAATAATAATAATCAAATTATTTTACGTCGTGTTGACCACTTTCGGGTCTTGCTTGGCGTAGCAGAAGGAAACTATACCGAGAGCAGTAAATTCAGATATATGACCTTAAGCGACTATAAAGCGCTCACCACGAACTTGCCGCAAATTCGTAGTGTGAAATTGGGACTTGTCATCCGCTCTCAAGATTCTGTACCAAGTTCAGTGATAAAAGCGGATCAAAGTTTTAATATTTTAGATTTAAACGCCTTAAAACTGGTGGGTTCACAAGACAATTATTTACGTCAAGTACTCACACAAACCATTGCCTTGCGTAATGCTCTTGGGGAGGACTTAAGATGATAAATTCTCGAGTGCAGCAAAAAGGTTCAACTTTAGTGGTGGTATTAATCATGTTGGTGATTATTACCATTATTGGTGTGGTGGGCGTGCGTCATAGTATGACCTCATTAAATATTGCAACCAATAGTCAAATTAATGAATTGTTAAGACAAAGCTCTGACTCTGCCATGTTGGCCTTAGAAGATGTCAGTGATCTTGAACAACTCTCTACTGCTAATGGGATTTTAGGTTTTATTAGTCAACCTGAAAATCTGAATAAAGAGTTAGTGTTTTGTTTTAAAAAGAATCAAGGTATCGCGTTTACCATTAATCAAGCCAGTATGCTTGAGTTCACATCAACAGGCATCAGAAATTCAACTTTGGGCAAGCGAGGCTTTTGTAAGCCCAAAAACAGTTTGTTTTATACCAGTGAGCGTAATGCTGTGCTGACGCAAGTGGCGATTAGACGCTCAACTGCAGGCGTGTTAGAACCAGCCTTCTCAAACTATGTTACAGGTACGGATTTTGTCTCGGCTAAAACACAAAATAACGAGCGTTTCACCATTTATGCCACATCTGTTTTACCTTCAGTGGGTGGGGCTAATAAGGATGATATTGAAAATTGTTTATCAAATCATTTTAGTGGCAGCATTCAAAGTTTATCTTTAAATATTGACAGTCCTGCTGCAACAACAGTTTCACAGTGTTTGGAAAAATTAGGCGTGCCATATATCACCCAAGTGGCTGATTACAGCTATATGGTAGGTTTTAACAAGTTGCCGGCAAGTAACTGATAGCATGGGAGTATTTACAATGAAAAAGACAATAATCAGCAATGCTATTGTTATGGTATTAGCAACCACAGGCCTCATGACTCATACCACATGGGCCAGTGATCGTGATATTTATCAACGCGGTGGCGAAGGTTCATCTGCGGTTATGATTTCACTGGATGTAAGCCGAACCATGCGTGAAAAATTTGGTACGCTGGATGACGGTAATGGTGACTATTATGGTTGTGTACGTAGTGTTCAAGAGCCAGAAGAAATTTTAATTGGTAATAAAAACCGTAAGGTTGATTCAAAATATTGTGTTTATACCGATGACACCATCAAAATTAATAAGTTCTTCTTAAGAAAAAAATTCCCCTCTTATGAAGCTTATATTAAGCAAACCTGTGACTTTATCCCGCGCAATATGGCGTTGAGTGGACGTGAAAATAATGTCTATCAATGTTATGACCGTTTAACGCGTGCCAAAATTGCACTGATTGGTTTGCTTGATGGTGATGTAGTACGTGACATCACACCATTAAGTGACGACAAAGTCATAGGCTTGAGTATTTTCCCAGCATATTTGGTCAGTAATGACGACAATAGTAAGCATGCTGATAAGGCTGCCGCGATTATTTTACCTGCCCGTCGTCTTGATGCAAAAGTCACTTACAAAAATCAGCAAATGACGCAGCGTGAAGCATTGGTACAAGGTATTTTAGACACCACAGATGTCAAGAAAAGTTTATGGGATAAAATTACCGAAAACGATAACGTCCCCATTGGTAGTGCTTTAGCAGAATCGGCAGCATATTTAATGGGCACGACCACCAATGCTGGCTTTAGAGAAATGCAAAAAGCTTGGATTAAATGGGAAGATCGAAAAATACAGGAAAAGTTTGAAAAGTCTCGGCTTTGGCCTTTTGTGAGTGATTGTGACAAAAGTAAAGCTAGCTCGTGGGATGAGTTTGGTCAATGTACAATTCTTGGTTGGTTCGACAGTAGTATCAATACCAAGTTAGATGCTTATGATGATTTATACTCTATGAATGAGCGTAATGCTGCAGATTTATCATGGGATCGGGCACGCTTTTTAATCAATGATGATAGTAAATATTTAAAGACCAGTGGTTATCGTTATGCACCTGCTGAGGTATTAGATGGTATTAACTATAAAGCCCCGGATTTAATTAACAAACAGGTTAAAGATCCTTCATCAAAATCATGTCATGCCCAAGGGATTTACGTGGTTACGGGTGGTTTATCACATACAGGTGATTCTTCACAAGGTGAAGGCACAATTGACTTTTACATGAAAAGGATGATGAGTCGTTCTTTAGGGAACACCAATTATCGTACCAATATGTGTAAAAATGGTGCACTCAAAGACTACACCAATGTCTTTGGCAATGAGAGTAACTATATAGATAACTCAAGTTGGTCGTGTATCTCTGCCTATGCGGAAAAACTAAAAACAGGTGCTAACCCAGTTGGTTTAAGTATTAAAACAGCAGTGGTAGGTGTGGGTAAGCAGTTTGAAGAGTTGCCAAGTTCCAATTTTTCTATGACTACCGCAGAAAATGAAGCTCAATTAGCAGAAGCGATTGAAAAATTAGAAGCTTTTGAAGATGCCAGTACTTTGTTGGCCAAAAATCGTACTAAACATAATTTAAAAAATACGGCACTGCTTGGTTTATATGGTGGTGGTGGTTGGTATTCAGCAATGTCACCTCAAGAGATTGCCAAAAGTTTTAATAGCTTTGTGAATGTATTGTCAAAAGACATTCCATCCGCATCGGTGAATAAAGCTGTTATTCCAGTGGATATTTTAAATCCTTATGAGTTGCAGCCTTATGCTTATCTGACCATGTATGAACCGACTGTACAGGGTATGACGGCGGCATGGGCAGGTAACTTAAAACGTTATGGTATTGGTACGAAAGGCTTAGTAGTAGATCAAAGTGATAAAAGCATTTTTGCTGCTAATGGTGTTGTTAAAGACAGTGTTAAAGATCTGTGGGAAAAATCTTCTTTAACCGATGCTGAGAAAGCCAAAACACGTTTATTCCAAGGTGGTGCACTCAATCAAATTGATTTGGGCAAAAACGATGCGGATGAATTTAAACGTACTGTATATACCACCCGTGAATGTGTAGAAAAAAAGAATCAGGTTGTTTGCCAACAAAATCAAAATGTGGCTTTAAAGCAAATTAATCAAGACTACTTTAACAAAGGTTTAACCGCTCAAGATCAGCTTCGAGGTTATTTACTTGGATTATTAGGTTATAACGTGGTCAATCCAAAGGCTGTGGATGACGAAGATATTATGCAGATTTGGCAGCAGCGCCCTGAGCTACGCCAAATGGGAGCAATCTTACATTCTGACCCATTGCTATTTACTCAAAATGGTAAAGTCGCCCGTGATGCCAATGGTTATATTTCTACCTCAGAGCGTGAAGACTATGTGTTATTTGGTACAACGCAAGGTGTATTACACGTCTTAGATGCCAAGACTGGTAAAGAGAAATTTGCCTTTGTGCCAAATGAAATGGTTGAATCCAATCATAACAACTTTATTCATCCCAATGCTGCCGACCCTACAGGAAAATTCTTATATGGTATTGATGGTGCATGGACCGTGCATACAGAATATGTACCAGATAGTGAAGCAGGTGAAAACCTGACCGTTGCAGAACGTACCGACGTTGAAATTGCAGGTAAACAGTGGGTATATGGTGGTTTACGTATGGGAGGGCGCAGTTACTACGCGCTTGATCTGAGTGATATTGATAAACCCAAAGTAAAATTTCATATCGATCCAGACACAAGCTCAGTATATAGCCCTAAAGGCAAAAAAGAGTATGCAGGTTTGCGCTTTATGGGGCAAAGCTGGTCTAAGCCAGTCATCACGCGAGTCAATTGGCAAGGTGAAGATAAATTGGTGATGTTTGTAGGTGGTGGTTATGACCACGTCGGTCAAAACCAAGGCTATGAGAGTGCAACCTATGACCAAAAAACGGGCAGCGAGCGCCGTGGTGCAGGGGTGTACATGTTTGATGCCGACACTGGGGATTTATTGTGGTGGGCAAGTAGTAATGTCTCTGTGGGGGACCCTGTACAACCCAATATGCAGAAAACCATTGAGCACAAAGTCGCTGATTTAGGGTATAGCGTAGTCAGTACCATTAAAACAGTGGATCGAGATGGCGATAACTTGACAGATCATTTGTACTTTGGTGATTTAGGTGGTCAGGTATGGCGTATTGATATCAATAACTTCCGCAATAGTAAGCAAGCTTTTGCGACACATATTGTACGTTTACTCGATTTACAAGCGGGTATTAATGCCAGTGAAAGCTATAAACGTCCACGTTTTTATACTCAACCGACCTTTAGTATTTATCGTGTGCCAAGTTCTGGTCGTGTGATGGCTGCCATCAGCATTGGTTCTGGGAATTTAAGTAGACCAATGCATGACCCTGTAGGTGAGCCAAATTGGAAAGCCAATGCAATTTATACCTTATTTGATAAAGATGTCACACGGAGCAATTTATACAAAATCAATTCATCACAGTTGGTGACCCAAGATGTTCAACCTGTAGAGCTAAGCACTAATCAGCGCAAAGGCATTGATAAAGCCTTTGATGAGAGTATTGCAGGTTGGAAATATACATTCTCTGAGCATTCATTTGATCTTGATGCAAAAAATACAGATGCGCAAAAATTCTATACGACTCCAATGGGTGCCAAAGTCATTACCGATCCAGTCTTAATGAATAACCAGTTATTTGTAAGCGTGTTTGATAGTGCCAAGAGCGGTACGGTTCAAGGCTGTGATGCAGGTATTAAAGGCGAGAGTGTTATTGAGCGTTTTTGTATGCCGTTTGGTACATGTGGTTCTAATAGCGGTCTGAATAACAGTTTATATGCAGGGGTGGGGATAGCACCAATTAATGTCAGCTCAGCCGGTCAAGGCGCTCAAAACTCACGTACGATTATTAATAGTCAATGTGAGGGAGATAGTTGTTCTATCGGAGGCAGTGGCGACAATGTGCAAGTTAACAATGAGCTTAATCGTAAGCTACGCCCAATGCGTTGGTTTGAACGCGAGTGAGAACAGCTATGCAAATGAATAAGGGCTTTACCTTAATTGAGCTGATGGTCGTAGTGATGATTATTACAATCTTCGCTGTTATCGCTGTGCCTACTTATAAAAATTATATCCGCCGTGCCGAGCTAAGTCAGGCACAGCAGGAGATGCAAAAAATTGCAGACCAACTTGAGCGTTATAAAGGACGTAGTTTTAGTTATAACGGTTTTAGTTTGGCAGCAGTTTTTGATCTACAAAATGATGATCCCTTAATTAATGAAGCCGATGGGGTGGTGTATCTACCCATCGGCAGCAATTTTACTAATGCTAAATATACTTTGACCTTACGTGATCCTGAGACCAAAAAGTCACTTGCAACTGGGGTTAAGGCCAGTGCAGGCGATGCAGGACTTGGTGATAGTTTAGGTCATAGTTGGGAGATGAATGCGCTAAGCACTGATTTGGCAAATTATAGTTTAGTCATGAACAGTCAGGGTGTGCAATGTAAAACCATAGACCAGACACAAGTAAAGTTGTATCGTTGTGATACGACTGGGACTGGTGAAGCATGGTAAAACAAGCGGGCTTTAGCTTAGTTGAATTGATGATTGTAGTGGTGATTGTGGCAATTTTGACTATGATTGCCATTCCTAGCTATGAGCGTTATAAAGTCAAAGTTAATCGTGTGGCGGCTCAATCTGACTTGGTTGAGATGGGCACTAAATTGCAGCAGTATTTAGTGACGCGTCGTAGTTTTATAAAAGATAATGGTTTTATTGGTTTAAATGATGTCAACTTAACCAATCAGCTACCACGCAACGAGCCAAGTTTATATACCGTTAGTCTGAATGTAACAGCAAACAGTTGGGAACTTATTGCTGCACCTAATATAGATACACGCCAAGAAGGGGATGGATTTTTAGTTTTAAATTCCAAAGGTTATCGTTGTTGGAATAAACAATTAACCACAGCGTGTCAACCAAGTGCCACAACAAATTGGGATGGGCGTTAAAAAGTAAATTTAAAGGTGTGGATAAATCAGTTTTTCATCTTTATTTCATGGCCAACATCGCGTAAAATGCTGCCCTCTATGAAAGGGGTTTGAGCTGTATCGATGGTCGGTACAAGGATAATCCGTAAAAACTATAAGGTTCTATCATGGTTGTTATTCGTCTTGCACGCGGTGGTGCTAAAAAACGTCCTTTCTATCAAATCATTGTGACTGATAGCCGTAATGCACGTGACGGTCGTTTCATCGAACGTATCGGTTTCTTCAACCCTACAGCTCAAGGTAAAGCAGAAAAACTTCGTTTAGATGCTGACCGTTTTGCTCATTGGGTTTCTCAAGGTGCTCAACCTTCAGATCGCGTTGCTTCTTTAGCTGCTCAAGCTAAAAAAGCTGCAGCTGCTGTTTAATACGGTAGTAGATTGCCCATGACACCAACACAGAATGTTCCCGAAGATCGTATTCAGATTGGACAGCTACGTTCAGCATATGGATTAAATGGGTGGCTCTGGGTCTATTCCAATACAGAACCCATGAGCAACATTTTTGACTATCTGCCTTGGTACATTGAGACCAAAGCAGGTTGGCAAATTGTCGATGTTAAACGTTGGAAACCGCATGGCAAAGGCTTAGTCGTGAGCTTAAAAGGTGTGAGTGATCGCACTGCTGCAGACGAACTGGTTGGCGCAAATGTATGGATCTCTAAATCGCAACTGCCTCAAGCGGGTGTAGATGAATATTATTGGTCGGATTTAAAAGGTCTAACAGTGTTAGGGCTTGACGATGACGAACAAGAAATTAATCTCGGTCAAATTTTTGAACTGTTTGAAACAGGTGCCAACGATGTGATGGTGGTCCACGCAACCCCACAAAGCATTGATGGCGAAGAGCGATTGATTCCATGGCATAAAGATGTGGTACAACGCGTTGATCTAGAAGCGGGTCGTATTTACGTCAATTGGGGCGTAGATTACTAACATTTTTGGAAATACGGGAGTCTGCGATGTTTTTTGCAGTCATTACGCTTTTTCCGGAAATGTTTGAAGCGATTACAGCCTACGGGATTAGCGGGCGTGCCGCAAAGCGCGATTTAATACAGATGCATTGTATTAATCCTCGTGATTTTGCAACGGGCAACTACAAACGCGTGGATGAACGTCCATTCGGTGGTGGTCCGGGTATGGTGATGATGGCTGAGCCTTTGGCGCAAGCAATTCAACATGCCAAACAACTTGCACAAAAGGCAGGTGCAGCCAATGTCCCTGTGGTGTATATGTCACCACAAGGTCAAACTCTTCATGAGCATGCTGTACAACAATTTGTCGAATACGATGGCTTGATTGTACTGTGCGGACGTTATGAAGGGGTCGATGAGCGTTTGATCCAAAAATATGTCGATCAGGAATGGTCGATTGGTGATTATGTGTTGTCGGGTGGTGAACTGCCGGCTATGGTGTTACTGGACAGCATTATTCGCAGACTTCCGGGTGCGATGTCCGATGAGCAATCCCATGTGCAAGACTCTTTTGTGGATGGTCTTTTAGACTGCCCACAATATACCAAGCCTGACCATTTTGAAGGGCTGGATGTGCCAGAGGTATTAAAATCTGGTCATCATGGCAATATTGAGAAATGGCGCTTTGTGCAGCGATATCAACGTACACTTGCACGTCGACCAGAATTGGTTGAACAAGTCGAGTTGACCAAGCAGCAAAAGAAATGGCTCAAAGATTCGGGTCTTTAAATAGTTTAAAGACCTTTAATAGGTTCTTTATACCTTGAAGTGGTCAAGTATAAAGAGAAAGATCATCGGGTGTATGCGCTTTAGCCTCTATACCCCGCGAAGATCAGACCCCTTCTGACTCGCACATATTGGAGATACCCCATGAGCGGTAAGCATCCTTTAGTTCAAATTATTGAAAATGCACAATTAAAAACTGATATCCCTGCGTTTGCACCAGGTGATACAGTAATTGTTCAAGTTAAAGTAAAAGAAGGCGAGCGTGAACGTCTTCAGGCTTTCGAAGGCGTTGTAATCGCTAAGAAAAACCGTGGCTTAAACTCTGCGTTTACAGTACGTAAAATTTCTAGCGGTTTCGGTGTTGAGCGTGTTTTCCAAACTCACTCTCCAGTTGTTGCTGGTATCGAAGTGAAACGTCGTGGTGACGTTCGTCGTGCTAAACTTTACTACCTACGTGAATTGTCAGGTAAAGCTGCACGTATCCGTGAAAAGTTACCAGCTCGTAAAGTTAAAGCTTAATTTTAAGTTTTATCTTGAGTTAAAAAATGCGCCTTTTGGCGCATTTTTTTATGGCTTAAATCTGTGATCAATATTATTTTTTAAAATTGAAATCTTATCTGTTTAGGTTTTATGGGTTTGCAAAAGCACATTGCTTTTGAATCACTATACACTCACAAGATGGATTGTTACCATGAGCCAATTTTTTGGATCTAGAGTGTTATGAAATCTTCTGCACATAAAGCGCCGCGTCGTCATTTAAGCGGTGTATTTTTACTCAATAAACCCTTAGGTATTAGCTCTAATGCAGCCTTACAAAGAGTGCGTTGGTTATACCGCGCACAAAAAGCAGGGCATACGGGTGCACTTGATCCACTGGCATCAGGTTTATTGCCAATTTGCTTAGGTGAGGCGACCAAATTTTCGCATTATTTACTTGAGTCAACCAAACGTTATCAAACCACGGTATTTTTAGGGCATAGTACGACCACAGGTGATGTCGAGGGCGAAGCTTTACTCGAGCAAGCAGTACCTGAATTGACTGAAGATGCCATTTTAGCAGTGCTTGCACAGTTTACTGGTGACATTCAGCAAGTGCCACCGATGTATTCGGCACTAAAAAAAGAAGGGCGTCCACTATATGAATTGGCACGTCAAGGAATTGAAATTGAGCGTGAGTCACGTCCAATTAGCATCTATGCTATTGAGCTATTAAGCTTTGATGCTAGCAGTATTACCTTAGATGTCACCTGTTCAAAGGGTACTTATATTCGGGTATTGGGCGAAGATATTGCTAAAGCCTTAGGTACTTATGGTCATTTAACTTATTTACATCGTGTTAAAACGGGACACTTTGATTTAATTCCAAGTTATACCATTGAGTATTTAGAAAGCTTAACTGAAGAGCAGCGCGATGCTCTATTGCTGCCTGTTTATGCTCCTGTTGCACATTTCCCACGTGTTCAAGTACCACAAGGACGTGCTGAATATTTCTGCCGTGGTATGGAAAGTAATATTGATCATGCAGCGCTTGAACAAGTCTTGGTTTTTGATGCAGATAAATGCCTAGGTCTTGCCGAGATTAGTGATAAAAAACGTTTAATCCCAAAACGCGTGTTAAATCTCGATTAGGAAAAGCCATGGAATTAGAATTCATCTTGAGCTTAATGCTGTTTGCATTTTTTGCCGGCGCAATTGATGCAGCAGTGGGCGGTGGTGGATTAATTCAAATTCCTGCTTTAATGAGTGCCATGCCACACATGGCACCTGCGACTATATTTGGTACCAATAAATTAGCTTCAATTTTTGGTACAGCCTCTGCGGCATGCTCTTATTTTAAAAAAGTACAATTGCCATGGCCATTATTGCTGTTGGTGGCGTGCTGCGCTGGCGTGACCGCATTTTTAGGCGCAGCTTCAGTGACTTTAATTCCAACTGAAATTTTGCGTCCTTTTGTATTGTTCATGCTGATTATCATTGCAATATATACCTTGATGAAAAAGCAATTTGGTCAGCAGCATCAGCAACAAGCGATGAATCGAAAAACCTTAATGCTTGCCGCTGTTGGCAGTTTAATGATTGGTTTTTATGACGGCATTTTTGGCCCCGGCACAGGCAGTTTTTTTATTTTCTATTTTATTCGTTATTTACAGGTCGACTTTCTACATGCCTCGGCTTTAGCCAAAATTGCCAATCTCAGCACCAACTTAGCGGCGTTAAGTTTTTTTGTACCCAGTGGTCATGTCTTGCTTGTCACAGGCTTACTTATGGCAGCTTGCAACGTTATAGGGTCATTGCTTGGGGTAAAAATGGCGCTTAAGTATGGCAGTGGTTTTATTCGAATCTTATTTTTAATCTTAGTCAGTGTTTTAATTTTGCGTTTAAGCTATCAAATGTTATGGCTTTAAATACCTCGTGTTACAGCTTTCATACAGTCAGACCAAGCTGAAATTGAGTATAAAAAGTATTCAAACGATCATCAGCCTATCGCCAAGGATCAATTATGAATATTTTTGAAGCATTACGAGAAAGTCACCAAAAACAAAGAGAGCTCGGGGAAGCCTTACTTAAAACTTCAGGTGATAGCCCAGAACGCCGCGATTTATTTGAGCGTTATAAGAATGAATTATTTGCCCATGCCGTTGGAGAGGATCGCTACTTTTATATTCCATTGATGATGAATGATGCTGGCTTAAATATCACCCGGCATGCATTGGCCGAACATCATGAGATGGATGAATTACTTGAAGAATTAACTGAGCTTGAGATGAGTAATTCAGGTTGGCTCAATAAAGCCAAAAAATTAGTGGACACAGTGTTACATCATTTAGATGAAGAAGAGCATGGCTTTTTCCAACAAGCCGGTAAAATCTTATCTGATAAAGAAAAAACAAGTTTGGCCAAACAGTATTTAAAAGAATACGAAAAGTACAAAAAGTCCGACAAGGATGCCTTGGTGTAAACCGATCAGGCTAGCAGTAAATGCTGTTAGCCTGTTTTGCTTTTAAAGGTTACCCCAATCGAAGCCAGCATCACGCAAGCTAAAGCGATCCATTGCCAAAAGCCAATTTTTTCACCCAATAATACCAAGCCCGCCAAAGCAGCTAAAGCAGGTGATAAGCTGGATAATGTACCGTAGCTTAACTTGCTTAAACGTTTTAAGGCTTGTAAATCTAAAGCATAAGGAATGGCAGTCGCCAAGACAGCAATGGCAAGTGCTTGTGGCCAATACTCAACATTTAGCAATGCTTGGGCGTTATGATATAAACCAATTGGCAATAAACTCAAAGCAGATAAACTAATCGCAATGGTCAGGGCATGCATACCAATATTCTGCTGCACCACTTTTTGCCCAAAATAAATATAAAAAGCCCAGCACAGCCCAGCACCTAAGGCGCATAGCGCACCAAATATAGAAAAATTGCCCTCAAAGGCTTGTTGCCAAGGCACCATCAAAGCAATACCTAAAATCGCGAGACCAACCCAAATCGAATCGCTACGTTGTTTAATCGACAATAATGCTAGACCCAATGGTCCAATAAATTCGAGACCTACTGCGATCCCTTGAGGCAATTTGCCCAATGAAAAATAAAACAGCACATTCATAAAACATAAGGCTGCGCTGTAGCAGAGTAAATCTCGCCATTTTAAAAAGCCCAA
The DNA here is from genome assembly GCF_947626835.1 of uncultured Acinetobacter sp. Taxonomy (GTDB): domain Bacteria; phylum Pseudomonadota; class Gammaproteobacteria; order Pseudomonadales; family Moraxellaceae; genus Acinetobacter. Next base: position 105,562 of record NZ_CANQTS010000002.1, read on the forward strand.
ACGCTTAAAAATGTGCCATGAACGAAACATAAAAAATACAATCAGCGCAGCAAAGCACAGCCGTAAAATAGTCACGCTTAAAGGGTCTAAATGTAAAAACAATTGCTTAGCAAAAGAGGCACTGATCTGATAAGAGATCATCGACAGCAGCATAAACAGCGCAGCAAGCAATTGCGGATGAGCCATGACTTAGTATTCGATTGGATAATAAACGCTATTATAGACCCAAAGAGTAACGCTAAAAATGTAATCAAATGCTTCTATTTGCTTGAAAATAACCCGATATACTTGCAAGCTAATTTTTTGATTAATTTTTAATCAAAAGAGGATAATTATAAGGACTCAAAACATGAATATGCAATTTAAGAAAATTCTTCTTGCCACGATGCTAGGCGTGGCTTTAACGGGGTGTGGTTCTAGTTCAAATGAGACTCAGGTGCCACCAAGTGAAAATACCATTCAACAGCAGGTGTTAGCTTTAGTTTTGACCAGTTCAGGCAACAGTATTAACAATGCCAAGATTAAGATTGCCGGACAAAGTTTTACTACTGATGCAACAGGTAAAGCCAAGTTTACGCTTAATATTCCAAAAAATGCCGAGTACGTGGTGGTACAGATTGAAAAAGCAGGCTTTGTGAGTCAGTCAGTAAGAGTCAAAGTTACGCAGCTAGACCATATCAATGCACGTTTAATTGCCGTTAAAAATGTGATTGAAGTACCTGCAATTGAAAAAGCGCAAGTGATTGAAAGTTCAGAACTCAATGCCAGTATTAGCTTACCAGCCAATGCCTTTGTACGCCCCAATGGACAAGTGGCCACTGGTAAAGTAACAGTGGAGTTTAGTCCATGGGATATTCAAGGCGATGACCTTAATGCAATGCCTGCCAATGGTGTAGCTCAAAATGCCCAAAGTGAAATTGTAAATTTAATTAGTGCAGGCATGATTTCTGCCACTTTTAAAAATGCACAAGGTGAAACCTTACAATTGGCGCAAGGTAAAACCGCCGAGCTACGTATGGATCTACCTGTGGAGAGCATCGACAACAAGCAAATGCTGATCGGTACACCAATCCCAATGTGGTATTTCGATGAAAGCAAAGGCTTATGGGTGGAAGAGGGTGTTGGTTATGTAGTGGCATCAACTCAGTCTGCAACGGGATTAGCGGTACAGGCAACGGTTGAGCATTTTTCTACATGGAATTGGGATTTTCAGTATGAAGGAGCAGCCACGGTCTTTGTGCAATGTTTTGCTGACGATGTAGCAGCACCTTGTCATGTCACGGCTAAAGCAACCCTAACAGACAACAGTAAAATTACACATACAGCTTATGTGCCTGCCGAAGGTGTACAAATTGTTAATATGCCAAGCGCTGGGCGTATTGATTGGCGAGCCAGCCATCCCAATGATGACAGCCTAGCTGAAGTCAGCTCCGTTATTCCAAATCATGTGCGTATTGATTTAGTCGCTGCAAAAACTAAAAATTTAGTACGCTGTTTAAAGGACAATCAAGCAGTTGACTGTGTAGTGACTTTAAATGGACGTGAATATAGCGTTGCCAAGGAAGGCAGTATTGTACGTACCAGTTTAGATGCTACCCAATTGCAGTGGCAAGCACGTGCTCAGTATGTAGAAGGTGAGACTGCTGTGTATAGTTATACAGGTTGGGCGGTGTCTAATGGCACACAAGATGTCACAATTTTACTTGATCAAGAAAGCAAACTATTTGATAAAACCCCGTTTGATTTACGTTGTAACTTGGCCAATGAAATTGATTTAACCTGTAATGTACAAATGTATATGGGCACTCAACTAGATGATGGGCTTGATTCAGAGGGTTTGTATGTGAATAAGACATATAGCTTACCCATCAATCAGACCTTAACGGTATATTTACCGGTCAGAGCATCTAATGATGATCAACTTTCTTTTTGGATTGAAGCGTGGGCGTATGTCAACAAAGGCAATTTACAACGTCAGGGTGATTTAGACTATGATGGTTTAACCCAAAACAAAATCTACTTTAATTTTAATGATAGCTCATGGTGTGATGGTGAATATGTGGATCGAGATATTGAGGTGCCACGTTTAGTAGATGGTCAAAATAATTGTTGGTCAACTCCACAATAAAATCTAACAAAACATGCCAAGGCATAGTTTTTAGCCTTCAATAAAAAAAGCCACAGTCTAAAGACTGTGGCTTTTTCTTAACTATTGATTAGAACAATACGCGAACGCGGATTGTGCCTTCAACTGTATGTAAGGTATCAAGTGCTTCTTGTGAGCCCGCTGCATCAACGTCCATCACTAAGTAGCCGACATCACCTTTAGTCATTAAAGACTGACCAGAAATGTTGATGCCTTGTTCAGCGAACAAGTTAATAATTTTTGATAAAACGCCCGGCACATTTTGGTGAATGTGCAATAAACGGTGCTTGCCTTCAGTTAAAGGAAGCGCGATTTCTGGGAAGTTTACCGCAGATAAAGTCATACCTTTATCAGAGTAAGCTACGAATTTCTCGCCCACTTCTAAACCGATGTTTGCTTGTGCTTCGATGGTTGAACCACCGACATGCGGTGTTAAAATCACGTTTGGAATATTACGTAGTGGCGATACAAACTCTTCGCCATTGGCTTTAGGCTCTTTCGGGAATACGTCAACCGCAGCACCTGCAATATGACCCGATTTAAGCGCATCGGCTAAATCTTCAATCACTACACATGTACCACGTGCTGCGTTGATGAAGATAGAACCTTCTTTCATTTGTGCAAACTGATCTTTGGTCATGAAGTTACGTGTAGATGGAACATCTGGCACGTGTAAAGACACCACATCAGCATTGGCAAGAAGTTCACCTAAAGAACCGACTTGACGAGCATTACCTAAAGGTAATTTTGTCACTGTGTCAAAGTAGATCACTTTCATACCCATGCTTTCAGCAAGTACAGAAAGTTGTGAACCAATTGAACCGTAACCTACGATACCTAAAGTTTTACCACGCGTTTCATACGAACCTACAGCTGACTTGTTCCAACCGCCTGCATGCGTATCTGTTGATTTTTCAGGTACACGACGAAGAAGAAGAATCGCTTCAGCAAGTACAAGCTCTGCAACAGAACGTGTATTTGAGTAAGGTGCGTTAAATACAGGAATACCACGACGCATTGCTGCATCTAAATTCACTTGGTTGGTACCAATACAGAAACAACCTACAGCAATCAGTTTAGTTGCTGCTTCAAAGACTTCTTCAGTCAATTGGGTACGTGAACGAATACCAACGAAATGAGCATCTTTGATCGCTTCTTTCAGTGCTTCACCCTCAAGCGCTGTTTTACGATAATCGATGTTGGTGTATCCCGCTGCATTTAATGTGTCGACTGCGTTTTGGTGAACGCCTTCTAACAATAAGAAACGAATTTTATCTTTAGGTAGAGAAAGATGTTGGCTCATTACGGCTCCGCTACAAAGGCCAAATTTAGTGGCAATATGATAGCATAGGAAAATGCACTATAAACATTTGCTTTATGACTGATGGAATTTCTTGTATGTTGAAAATATCGTCAATTTTACCAATTTCGGTCTAATTAAGCCTGTAATTTGTAAGCGATATGATCAAAAAATGCATTTTCTATAAGTCTGACAGAAAAATGATTTATAATAGTGTCCCACAAAAAGCGTGCCCATTGAGTGGAACGATTTTTGTGCCTGATGAGATGAAAAATATTCGTTTTAAATGTTTGTTTTTTGCTCATATTCTTGTGAATAAACTTCTTGCTAGGTCTGCAAACGATGAATGCTCCAGTCGCTTTAACACCTGAGTTATTGGCTCAATTAACAGCTATCGTCGGTGAAAACCGTATTAAAACTGATGCTGACAGCCTCGAAAATTGGGGACGTGACCACACCAAACACTTTGACCCAAATCCATCGGTCATCGTTTTCCCATCTAGCACAGAACAAGTGCAACAAATTGTTCAACTTGCCAACCAATTTAATATAGCCATTACCCCAAGTGGCGGTCGTACCGGTTTATCGGCAGGTGCGGTTGCAGCCAATGGCGAAATCGTGGTGAGCATGGACAAGATGAACCAAATTTTGGAATTCTTCCCAGCTGACCGTATGGTACGTGTCCAAGCAGGTGTGGTGACTGAACAGTTACAAAACTATGCAACTGAGCAAGGCATGTATTACCCAGTTGACTTTGCTTCGGCAGGTTCAAGCCAAATTGGCGGTAACATTGCAACCAATGCTGGCGGTATTAAAGTGATTAAATACGGCATGACACGCAATTGGGTGTTAGGCTTAACTGTAGTGACTGGTAAAGGCGATATTTTACGCATTAACAAAGGCATGATTAAAAATGCCACCGGTTATGCACTACAGCACTTATTTATTGGCGGTGAAGGTACTTTAGGTTTAATTACCGAAGCTGAAATTAAGCTTGAGCGCCAACCACAAGACTTACAAGTCATGGTGTTAGGTGTACCTGATTTTGAAGCAGTAATGCCTGTATTACATGCTTTCCAAGCCAAAATTGACTTAACTGCATTTGAGTTCTTTGGTGAACTTGCCATGCAAAAAGTGCTTGATCATGGTCATGTACAACGTCCATTTGAAACCCAATGCCCATTTTACGTGTTGCTTGAATTTGAAGCGCCATTTGAGCCAATTATGGACAAGGCGATGGAAATTTTCGAGCATTGCATGGAACAAGGTTGGGTACTTGACGGTGTGTTAAGCCAAAGTCTTGATCAAGTGGAAAGCCTATGGCGCTTGCGTGAAGATATTTCTGAATCTATCGCACCATTTACCCCATACAAAAACGACATTTCTGTGTTAATTACGCATGTACCTGCATTTATTGCAGAGATTGATGCGATTGTAAATGCCAACTACCCAGACTTTGAAATTTGCTGGTTTGGTCATATTGGTGACGGTAACTTACACTTAAATATTTTAAAACCTGCAGATTTAAACAAAGACGAATTCTTTGCGAAATGCCAAGTGGTGAATAAGTATGTGTTTGATACTGTGAAGAAATATGACGGTTCAATTTCTGCAGAACACGGTGTAGGTATGACCAAAAAGCCTTACCTTGAATACACGCGTTCTCCTGAAGAAATTGAATATATGAAAGCTTTAAAACTTGCCTTTGATCCAAATGGCATTATGAACCCAGGTAAATTATTTGATCTTTAATCAGATAAAATAATTCAAAGCCCCAACCCATGTTGGGGCTTTTTTTATACAGTGTTGCCATAGAGTTTTTGCTAAGTACGAGGCATGATCAAGCTATATTGAATACATTTAAGGATAATTTGATGGTACGTATTTTGGGTTTAACTGCTGCACTTTTATCATTAACGGCATGTGCCACCACTGAAAATTTAATGCATAAAGCCAAAGGCGTGGTGCATGCATCCTCTACACCGCTTGAGCAAGTGTTAAAAACGCAGCCAAATTTAGCATCTGAATTAAATACGCTTGAAATTCGTCAAGTGTTTAACCGTGTGGAGTCGCCAACTGCCGCCCAAGTGACAGTGTTAGAATCAGGTTTAATGGATGATTCTGTAAGTGCTATTCGTACTACCTATCAATTTAAGTTCATAGATGAGCAATGGAATTTAGTGGATAAAAAAGCCAGTTATAAATGTAGCCGTGGCAAGAATACCAAGACTTTCCAAACAGCTGTATGCCCTTAAAATTTTAGTTGCTTTTTTAAACGATTCTTTTATGTTAAGCGTATCAATTGATGCGCTTTTTTATTGGGGGAATAATGAGTTTAGAACAACAGTTATCAGATTTATTGAAGCAGAGCACTTCTGCCCCCTTTTTATTTTTAGGTTCAGGTTTTTCTAAGAGATATATTAATCTAGAAAGTTGGGAAGGATTATTATCAAAATTTTGTTTGAATTTGAAAAACTATTCGTATTACAAAAGTAAGTCTAATGGATGTATAGAACAATCAGCTAGACATTTAGCTGATGACTTTTTTGAGCATTGGTGGAATCACAAATCTTATATTCAAAGTAGAGAAGAAAATCCAACACTTGATTTTAAAGATTCTCCTCTAAGATATGAAATTGCTAAATATCTCAAATCAAAGACTGAAGATGTCCCATTAGAAGAGTTAGAGTTATATGAGGAGCTACAATTATTAAGAAAGTGTCAGATAGATGGTGTAATTACCACCAACTGGGACTTACTAGCAGAGAAAATTTTTCCTAAATATGAGGTATATAAAGGACAACAGGATGTTTTTATATTCAAATATTATGAACATAGGTGAAGTTTATAAAATACATGGATGTTGTACAGAAATTCAGTCTATGATTCTTACAGATGAAGATTACGAGGATTTTAATCAGAAGAATGCATATCTAGCATCAAAGTTAATCACAATTTTTGTTGAACATCCTGTAATTTTTATTGGTTATTCGCTCAATGATAAAAATATACGATCTATTCTTTATTCAATAGCTTTATGTTCGGGTCAAGAAAATTTAGAAAGATTAAGAAATAATTTAATATTTGTGAATCGCTTAAAAGATGATACTGAGCCACGTATAGAAAACTCTTCACTTACGATAAATAATTTATCTGTACCTATTAAGTTAGTCAAAGCGAAAGATTTCTCGCCAATATATAAAGCTTTAGGAAAATTTGAGAGAAGGTTACCTGCTCATATTCTTAGAATGTGTAAGGAAAGAGTGTATGAGGTAGTCAATAAAGTTGATCCTCAATCAAAGATTGCTGTCATCGACTATGATCAGATTGATAATTTCGAAGATGTTGAAATTGTGTTTGGTTTAGGTATTACAAAAAACTTGGAATGGTAGGTTATGATTCAATTGATAACTCAGATTTAATTCGCAATATAATATTCTGCGATAAAGAGTATGAGTCGGAACATATATTAAAACTTACCTTACCTAGTATTAACAAATCTACTAAATTTGTTCCAATTTTCAAATACTTAAAAGATATTGGGGTAACTTCATTAAAAGACTATCCGTATGAGAAAAACGTAATTAAAAAATTTGTCGGAGTGGAGGAGCATGGCAAATTAAGAAGATTAAAACGAGAAGATTTTATGTCAGGAAAATACAAAAGTTTCGTTTCGAAATATCAATCAGTAGGCTTTGGAGATTTTCTTACATCTGCAACACCATACGACTTTGTTACATGGTTACCTTATTTCCAAGATATAGATTTAGGTGAGCTTAGAAATTATTTACAGCAAAAACATGATTTCTATCGGAATAGTAATTATATGTCGAACTTTAGGAAAGCTGTAGTATTTTATGATTGGTTAGAGAATGGGCAGGATTTCGTAGTAAGCTAATATTTATTGCTCTAAACTACTTATAGAATCTAAAAACTTGAAAAAAAACACATCAGTATAGAGAATAGAGAATCTGCTGTTTTCTTTACTGGTGCACTATGCTCGAAAATATCAAAATAACCAACCATGAGCTTGTCATTGGTCTTGTTGGTGCGGTGGGCAGTAGCTTAAGCCCCTTAACCGACATTGTGCAAAACTTACTTGAACAGCAATTTAATTATCAAGTTGAAATTATTCGCGTATCTAAAGACATTCTTGCCGAATTTTATCCTTATACCCAAAATGGCAGTGCATTTGACCGTATCCAACATTATATGGACAAAGGCAATGAACTGCGTCGTGACTATCAGAATGACTTTTTAGCGCTACAGATTGTTAAGCAAATTTATCAGCGTCGCCAAGCATGGCAACAGCAACATCCAAAGCAAGATATTCAACAACGCCGTGTGGCTTACATTGTTGATTCACTCAAACATGAAGCAGAAATTCAAGCACTACGCCAAATTTATGGCAATGGCTTTTTTCAATTGTCTTTATATGAAGCCAAAACTGCACGTACCCACGCTTTGGTCAATAAATATGGCATGAGTGAAGACAATGCCAAAATCTTAATTGAACGTGATGAAGGTGAAGCCAATTCCTATGGGCAACATACCAGTGAAGCCTTTCATTTGGCAGACTATTTTTTAAAATTTGAACATAATTTAAATCATTTACGTGAATCTTGTTTACGCTTTTTAAAGCTGATTTTTAAGAATCCGTATATCACGCCTACCTTTAATGAATTTGCCGCTTATATGTCATTTAGCGCCAGTTTACGTTCGGCAGATTTATCGCGCCAAGTGGGGGCGGTGGTGGCGCGTGATGAAACCATTTTAGCGATTGGCTCTAATGATGTGCCTAAATTTCGCGGTGGTACATATTGGCCTTACTTTAATGAAGAGACTGGTGCGGTTGAAGATGTCGCCAATGGGCGTGACTATATGCGTGGCTATGATGTCAATACGCAAGAAAAACAGGGCATTATTCAAGACTTACTGGGTCAAATTGAACATGTGATTGAGCGTGAGATGCCCAATGAGCGTCGTGCTTCAGTAAAAACTGAAATTGAAAATATTTTAAGACAAAGCAAAATTAAAAACATTTTGGAATATGGTCGGGTTGTGCATGCCGAAATGGATGCTTTACTCAGTTGTAGCCGCAGTAATATTTCAACCGTAGGGGCAACTTTATTTGTCACCACGTTTCCATGCCATAACTGTGCTAAACATATTTTAGCCGCAGGGATTGAAAAGGTGGTTTTTGTGGAGCCATATCCAAAAAGTTTGGCTCTGCATTTACATGATGAATCAATTACCCAACGTTGGGAACACAGCGAAACTGACATTACCCATAAATTGATTTTTGAGCCATTTGTGGGAGTAGGCGCACGTAGCTTTATGAATTTATTTTCTTTGTCTTTAGGAGTTGGGGAAAAACTTAAACGTAAAGATGCTTTTGGGCATGTACTCAATTGGCAAGCCAGCACGGCAACGCTTCGCATGCCACTGCATGTCTTATCTTATCAAGATTTAGAGGGCAAGATTATGCAAGTAATTGCTAATAAGAAGCCTGAATAAAAAATCCCGCCTAGTGCGGGATTTCTTTTAGCCTTGCATTTTTTTAAGCTTACGGTCATAAATAAACGTGCCAAACGGTAAAATAGCTGCAACTAAACCGGTCACAAACATGCTCAGTGGCCATTTTTTATGTTCACACACCACAAATAATAATAAGACAAAAGCAATCACTAAAATGCCGTGTCCCATGCCTACATATTTCACTAAAATGGGATTGCCCCATACATATTTAAGTGGCATGGCAATAAATAACAGCATTAAAAAGGATAAACCTTCAACTAACCCCAGTACACGTAAAGCTTGAATATTCATATCAGATGCACAAAAAAACTACTCTATACTTGCTAGCCTAGTGCTTTAAATCGAGATAAGCAATTAAATGATTAATACAGTGTGATTGAGTTGGAGATCTTTTTAAGATACTAAATTCAATTAACAATTTAGGACAATAAAAAAGCAGCCGAAGCTGCTTTAAATTTTAGCGAATCACGCCACAGGCAATACGCTCGCCACCACCACCGAGTGCTTTAGGCACATCAGCATAGTTATCACCACCTGCATGCACCATCACACTACGGTTAGTAAGATCTGCCACTTTTAAACGTGGTGCAATTAAACGTACATTGGCAGTGCCGTCTGCTGCGACTTTAAGCGCAGGTAAGTCACCTAAGTGACCAGTTAACGGTGTACCGTGGTTGGCAGCGCCATTGCTATTTAAATGGCTACCTGCGGCTAAAGCTGCGCCCATCTTGCCATCTTTTTCTGCAGGTGCACATGATGGATTTTCATGAATATGAAAACCACGCTCACCTACAGGTAAGCCAGTTAAATTGGTGCTAATGATTAAACCAGCCACACTGTCTTGAAACGTAATCGTACCGAGTTTTTGTCCAATCCCTTGCGCTGAAACTGCATTTACTTCAACTGTTTTTTGTGCTGTAGGTACAATTTGACCTTGTTCATTGGTGGTGGCACAACCTGTGGCAAAAATAGTGCTTAGTGCCGTGATGCTAAGAAGTTTAACGAATGATGACATAGAAGAATCCCTAAGCTTGTAATTATAAACAAGAATCATTTAAACAAAGTCGTAGTCTGAACTCAATGCCATAACTGTATAAGTTTTATTTTGATACAGATGAATCGACTGGCTCAGGTGCTTTGAGTTGCGGAAATGCAGCATCAGATTCTTGTGCTTCGTGCAACCATTCACGCCAAATAGCAAGCAGTACCGCTAAAATTACCGGACCAATAAATAAACCGACCATGCCAAAGCTGGCTAATCCCCCAAGCACGCCAAACATAATTAAAATAAATGGAATTTGGGTGGCTCCTGAAATCACCAAAGGACGAATCACATTGTCGGCAGTGCTTACCACACAAATGCCCCATGCTAAAACACCAATAGATTCAATGGTTTGTCCTTGGGAAAATAACCACAATGAAATTGCGCCATAGGCTACAGGAGGACCAAAAGGAATTAAAGCAAACACAAAAGTCACAAGGGTCAGTAGCATTGGATTAGGAACACCAGCGACAAAATAACTCAAGCCTGCCAATAAAGCCTGCGCAATTGCAGTGAGCCCCACACCATAAACCACAGCACGCGTGGTTTCTGAAATTGTGTCAAGATAATGATGCACACGCGGACCAATCACCATTTCAAGCGCACGACTGACTTGATTTAAAATGCTTTGACCATCGCGGTAGAAGAAAAATAAAGTTAACACTGCAAAGCACAGTTTGATTAAATTACGGGTAACTTCATTAAAGACCACTTTACCGTAATTTAAATGGCCTTGAATCCACAAAGACACAGATTGAATAATGCTATTGGGATCATGATTAAGTTCACGCAAAGTACGCGCAATCTCACTGCCCACAAAAGGTAAATTGGTAATAAAATCAGGAACTTTTACATGCCCTGAAAAAACTTGTTTTTGTAATTCATAATACAGGTTGCGCCCTTCGTGTTGCAGCATAAATAAAGCAAACAACACCGGTATACCCACCACCAAGACCACCAGTAAAATCATGACGGTAGCACTTAAGGTTGATTTTTCATTGCAAAAGGCTTTAATGCGACGATACAGTGGCCAAGTCATATAGGCAATAATAGCAGCCCACAATACCGGCACAATAAAGTATTTGAGCACGCTAAAGCTCAAAAACAACAAGAAGAAAAATAGCCCAAAGAGTAAGACTCTTTGTATTGTTGGCGCGTATTGATGCACTGATGTCACTGATTAATTAATGTGTCGTGAACCATCTTAACTGAAAAATCTATTGCAGCAAGTTAAAGCGTGTTGAGAAATCATTTTTAAATTTAAAACCAATTACTTGGATCTTCAACAATTGCATTTAATACCGGTTGCCATTGATCTTGCATACTTAAATACGTTTTTTGAGGTTTATCAAATATATTTAAGCCTTGTTGTGCCAGTTGTCCGTAAGCAGCACGCTCTGAAATCCAAGCCAGTGGTTGCTGACCGACTTTTTCAAAGAAGGCTTGAATCTCTTTATTACTGGCACTGTTGGCTTTAACGCGTGTGGCCAGCAAATGAATCTGCACTTTGCCTTTACGAATACGTTTAATATCTTGGATGTGCTTTAAGAAACGGCGTGTGCTATCGATATCAAAAAATGAGGGTTGTAGGGGCGTTAAAATCGCATCAGCTTCAGCAATCAGTTGTTCGGCATTGTCACCTGAGAGTGCGCCGGGTGCATCAACAATAAGATATTCTAGCTGTTTGGGTGCATGACCAAAATTTTTCTCAGATGTCCAGTCTACGCTTTGAATCGGATTGGCCTGCTCGGGACGTTGTTTGAGCCAATGTAAAGCGGATTTTTGCTTATCTGCATCTGCAAGTCCAACTTTATAGCCCTTTTGCGCCAATGCTGAGGCGAGACTAATCGCGGTTATGGTTTTGCCACAGCCACCTTTTTGATTTGCAATTAAAATAGTTTTCATGACCCTAGTGCTTTTATTCTGCTCAGCCCTAGCATAGCATTGTTTTATGACATCGCTATTATTTAGGACAAAAGTATAAATAAATCATTATGTCAGTGAAACATAAAATATTTTTGATGTAACTTGTATGTGCCAAAACAACCAAAAATTGAACAAATGCTAAGTATCTTAGACACTCATTTTTAAAAAGCCATGCTAAGGAGTAGATGAAAAAGCTACAAAAATATAGCAAAGCTAAGCAACTTGTTACCTATTCAAAATTGCAGTTTTGAATCAAAACATTAAGCTTAAATTTAAGTTTATACAGATAAAGAGCATTGCCATGAAAAGAGCCCTGCTTGCGGCAACCTGTGCTGCGTTGAGTATCTTTGGGGTTGTAATCAGCCATGCTTCAGCAGAGTACAATATTGCCAAAGGTTTACCGCCCGTTGTTGCCCATCAATCTATTGAGGTTTTACAGCCATTTGAAGGTGACTTTCGAATTTTAGGTTCAAAAATCTATCATGATGATGCACAAGCGAAATTTTCACCAATTGACTATGCGGTAAGTTGGGGGATGTTTGCTGAACCTGAAATTGCCCGCACCATTTCTGTCAATCAATATGACCGTTACTTAAATTGGAAAATGCCACAAGTTCCAGTACCGGTAGAGCAGGCCATGCAAATGGTGTCCAATATGCACATTGTGCCGGCTAATCCTGAGATTGCGCAAAAAATTAAACAAGTAAAACGAGGGGATCTCGTGCGTTTACAGGGCGAGTTGGTTGAAATCAAAGATCAAGATTTAGTCTGGCGTTCATCTTTAACGCCTACGGATATTGGTGATGGTGCATGTGAGGTTTTTCGTGTAAATTCAATTCAATGGATTGAAAAAGTCCACACTTAAATCTTTGGGGAAAATATGAAAAAAATTGCTTTGTTGTGTATGGCTAGCGCATTACTCACTGCTTGTGTGAGTACACCAAAACCCACAGAACTACCAAAAGGGACCTATAGTTATACAGTAGATACACCATGTGCGGAAAACCTAACTTTAAAAGTAGGCGAGAGCATTAGCGTACAGTTTTATGATAATAGCGGTTCAACTGGTTATTCGTGGAGCGTTGTAGGTGCCAAAAATTTTGATGTAACTAAAGCTTATGTTGCTATGTTACCAACTGACATGCCAGTTCCGGGTTCAGGACAAGACAAAACCTTTACGTTTACTGCTAAAGCAACCGGCACAGACCAAATTGCCATTCATCAGGGGCGTGGTTGGGAAGGTCAATCTCCTGCACGTTGGTCATGTAAGGTGACCATTCACTAAAACAAACCTCCCATTTGGGAGGTTTTTTTATTTAGCTTGTAAAGCTTGTCCTGAAAACTCAATGCCTTGCCAGCCATGCTGCATAAATTGCCGAATATTTTGATGGCTTGAGCCTGTCGGGTCTGCTAAAACTCCTACATAATGTTCAGCAAATAAGCTTAATGTTTGCTCGTGTTCTAATTGATGTAACTGTGCAAAGGAAAAAACTTTAGCACTGCCTTGATTTTCCCCAGCTTGGTTATATTGTGCACCGTTTCTAAAGGCGGTGGGGGTGTAGTGATAATGCTGGTCAATGTAAGCCAATACATCACTAAATTGAAAGGATGCTTGAGTTAAGCTTTGCAGTAAATCCTGTACCATCTGGGTCATCCTTAAAAAATAAACATTAATATAAAGTGCTTGAGTGTGAAGTAAAAGCATTTATGGTGAGAAAAAAATGACGTGGTTCTGGGTGGCATTAGGCGGTGCAATTGGCGCAAGTTTACGCTATGGCGCAGGTTTAGTCTTTTTCAAGTCACACAGCTTATTTCCATGGACAACATGGTGGATTAATATTTTAGGTTGTGGCTTAGCAGGGCTATTTTTTGCATTGAGTCAAAAATATCCAACTCTACAGCAAGAGGCACGCTTATTTTTTATGGTGGGCTGTTTAGGCGGTTTTACCACCTTTTCTAGTTTTGGTTTAGAAACTATTCAGTTGCTGAAATAGGGGCATTTTATGCTTGCCTTAAGCTACGTGGTGTCAAGTGTACTGGTTGGCTTGAGTTTGCTTGCATTGTTAATGTATATGCTACAGCGTTAAAAAAAGGGTCTAATACAAGATTAGACCCATGCCAGCCACAGCATAAAATGATATTAATCTGACTTTTTACGCCCAAAACGCGCAAAGCGTTTATTAAAGCTTGCCACACGACCTTCGTTGCTGGTTTGACGTTGCTCACCGGTATAAAAGGGATGCGAAGCGCTTGAAATATCTAAGCTAATGTAAGGATAACTCTGACCTTGGTATTCACGTGTAGTGGCACTTTTTAATGTACTACCAATCACAAAATACACATCAGCATTGGTGTCATGAAATAAAACTTGTTGATATTCAGGATGGATATTTTCACGCATCTCGCAATTCCTTGTCTTTAGATATGTTATAACATAACATAAAAGTTTAAAAAGTAAACCCAAAGCTTAAGGCTTTGGGTGATAAAGTTAGCTGCGTGGTGGTACTAATTCATCTAAAACATCATTTAAATTATCATGCACTTTTAGATTAATTAAATTCCAATATTGTCCTGAAATCGTCCGATTCACCATTAAGGTTTCAGGTGAAGGCTTAAATAAATCCCAATATTTTAGCGAAGGTTTGACCAGTTCCATCGCATCATGGTGTGAACTATTGGCAGCAAAATCATAATGTGTGAGCAATGGACGGGTAAAAATTTCCACCCATGCGCGGTATAAATCCTGCGGAAATTTCCCTTTTTCTGAGATTGAATTTAAACGCAATAAGTAATCTTCCATACTGGAAAAGTCTTCAGCACGTGCTGCATGAATTAAAGCTTTAAAATTCTCTACCACTTCTGTTGATAAGCTTTTGACACCGCCATAGTCATAAATAAGTACGCTGCCATCTTCACGAAAAGCAAAGTTGCCCGGATGAGGGTCACAATGGAAACGTTTTAAATAGAAAATTTCTTGTCCAATCGCACGTAATAAACGACGCCCCAATTGGTTACGTGTGTCTTGTGACCATGTACGCGCTGTTTCAATGCCGTGCCCTTGCTCAAAACTTAAAGTTAAAACGTGGCGTGACGAATACTCGCTATACACTTGTGGAATCACCACTTTAGGGTCAAGTGCTTGATGGAAGGTACGTGCGACCTGTAGATTTTGTGCTTCAATTTGGTAGTTAAGTTCGTTATCTAGGCTGTCTTGAATTTCTTGAAACAGGCGATCTTGTAATTTACGCTCAATTTTAAGTACACCCATTAGGCGTAAAGCCAAGCGCACTTGTTTTAAATCACTGGCACAGGCTTCTTCAACACCCGGATACTGTACTTTGACCACCACCTGCTCACCACTGTTTAAAGTGGCGCGATGCACTTGCCCAATGGAGGCTGCTGCAAATGGGGTTTGATCAAAATCGGCAAATAAAATGCTTAACGGCTTGCCTAGCTCTTTTTCAACTTGTTGCTGAATTTGCGCAAAAGGCATTGGTGGCGCTTGGCGTTGTAATTTAGCAATCGCTTTAGAGACTTCAGGGGGAAAAACGTCTTTATATTGTGAGGCGATTTGTCCGACCTTCATTACTGCACCTTTCATTTCACCTAAGGTTTCAGCAATTTGTAGCCCAATGTCTTGAAACATTTTACTGCGTGCGGCATTTTTCTGTTCTTCGTCTGCGGTTAAATTACGCAGTGAATTGGAAACGGTTTTTGTCGCAATACTTGCCGTCATGCTTGCAAGTTTCATAAAACGACGACCAGGCGTAGTTGCCGGTTTTGCCATGCCTAAATCCTCAAGAAAAAGTCGAGCTCATGCATGATCATAGGCGACAAATGCATATCTGCCTACTTTAAATTGTTAAAGGATTGTACAAATCATTCGCTTGATGTGCTAAGTCTTAAAACAGTGACAAGCGTTATGGCATATTGAAAATAACTTAAAAAAAGCGAAGGTGTCAGCTTCGCTTTTTACGTCAGATGCTTAAACTTAAACGTTTGTTATTCATGTATAAACGCATCAATAATAAAATACAGGCTACGGTTAAACCGACAATCAAACCAACCCAAACCCCAGGTGCACCCATACTGGTAAAGCGTGATAAGTAAATGCCTACAGGGAAAGCCACCACCCAATAGGCAATCATGGTGATCCACATCGGGCCTTTGGTATCTTGCATACCCCGTAGGCAACCGGCTGCGCTAATTTGCCATGCATCCATAATTTGATAAGCAATCGCAAACCAAATTAAATACATAGCCACTTCTGCCACCATTACATCTTGGGTATAGACTGCCACAATTTCAGGGCGTAATAACCACATAAATAGCATAGTGGTTAAAGCCAATCCTGTGGCTGTGATCAAGCCTAGTTTTTGCACTTTGCGCATGGCAACGTAGTTTTTTTCACCATAATAGGTCCCTACACGAATGGTCAGTGCCAAGGCTAAAGACATGGGGATCATAAACAATTGTGAAGTCACGGAAATGGCAATTTGATGTGCAGCGACAATGGTTTCACCTAAAGGGCTTAAAATAATGGCAGCCGTACTAAAAATACTCACTTCAAAGAAAATGGCTAAACCAATCGGTAGCCCGAGTTTTAAAATACGTTTAATCCAGTAGCTGTCGAGCTTTTCAAAGTGACTAAAAATTGAAGTGGCTTTATAGATCTTGGCTTTTTGAATATAGCCTAATAAAGCAAAGAACATTAACCATTGCAAAATTGCAGTAGCAAAACCACAGCCGGCGCTGCCCAAAGCAGGGATTGGGCCTAAACCATGCATAAACACATAGTTGAGTGGCACAAGTGCCACTAAAGCCAACAGACTAATTACAGTCACAGGACGTGGAAAGCCAAGTGCTTCAGAGTAGCCACGTAAAGCTGCATACATGGTCACCGCAGGCATACCAAAGCCAATAGCATGCAAAAACAAACTTGCTTTAGGCAACAGATTGTCGGGAACACCCAACACAGGCAATAATAGTGGCATCAGTTGTAGCAATAAACCAGCAATCACGCCAAGAATCAGCGCCACCCATAACGATTGGCGCACGATGGTGGCAATTTTCTCTGGGGTGCGTGCACCATTGGCTTCAGCAACCAAGGGCGTGGTAGCAATCATAATGCCACTAAACAGCAACATGATTGGAATCCATAAACCCACCCCCACAGCAATGGCGGCAAGGTCAACCGCAGAGAGTTGACCGGCCATAATGGTATCAATCAGACCAAAACCTGCTTGAGCAAATTGTGTGATTAAAATAGGCAGCATTAAATGCATGAGCTTCTTAATTTCAAAGCTCGTAGACGTCACTTGGGGCACACTTGTACTCATCATCTAGCGTTGTAGGGTGAGTAGTACACCAACAAATATGACCACGCCACCCAATAAACGTTGCCAATGGATTGGATTTTTTTCGGCACCTAGCCCGCCAAAATGATCAAACAGCATAGAGGTGAGGATTTGCCCAAAAATCACTAAGCCGGAAAATGTTAATAAGCCTAGTTTAGGCGCAGTATAGATGCTTAAACTAATTGCATAAACCCCCAACAAGCCAGCACACCATGCATACCAAGGCAATTGGGAAAACTGTTGCAGTGAAGGCCATGCTTGTTTTTGGAGCACCACTAAAACAGCAAGAATCAGTGTGCCGAAGCTAAACGATATTAAAGCGGCTTGTAAGGGGGAGCCTATACTTTGGCTGACTTGAGCGTTAATGGCTGTTTGTAAAGTCATTGCAGTGCCAATTAAAAACACCAAAGGCAACAAGGCAAGCAATTGCACAGAAAAATTCATCGGTTTAATCCATTTCTTTTTATTGGCTTTTTTACTCTACGCGAAAAGTGTGTGGCTTTTCGTCAGTGTCTTGCTATAGACATGTTAAAATAACGCTCTTGTTTTTCTTGTTTTGAGCTTTTGCCTTGGTCAATTTAAATCCGCAATCTGTACCGTTGTCGTTATATATCCATATGCCATGGTGTGTGCGTAAGTGCCCATATTGCGACTTTAATTCGCATGCGGTGCCCGATGGCAAACTGTCTTTAGATTTAGAACAACAATATTTACATGCTTTGGTTGCAGACTTTAAAACCCAGTTACATTTTGCTCAAGGGCGTCACATTCATAGTGTTTTTATTGGTGGGGGAACACCGTCTTTAATTTCCGCGCAAGGCTATATGTGGCTATTTACGCAATTAAAAAGCTTGCTGTCATTTGAAGATGATTGTGAAATCACTTTAGAAGCCAATCCCGGTACGCTTGAACATGAGCCATTTAAAGATTATTTAGAGGCCGGTATTAGCCGTTTATCGCTCGGTGTACAAAGTTTTAATAGTGAACAGTTAAGTAAACTTGGGCGTATTCATAGTAATGATGATGCCATATTGGCGATTCGGCATGCCAAACAGGCTGGTTTTACACGGCTCAATGTTGACTTAATGCATGGTTTACCCGAGCAAAGCTTAAGTGAAGCCTTGCTTGACTTACAGCTTGCAGTAGAAAATGGTGCAACGCATATTTCATGGTATCAATTGACCATTGAGCCCAATACAGTATTTTTCCGCACCCAACCGATTTTACCGCAAGATGAAGTCTTAGAAGATATTCAAGCCGCAGGCGAGGAATATTTAAAAGCACAAGGCTTTATTAATTATGAAGTGTCGGCATGGCGTAAAGAATTGCCATCGGCACATAACCTCAACTATTGGCAATTTGGTGATTACCTTGCCATTGGTGCAGGCGCACACGGTAAAGTCACGCAAGCCGATGGTGTCTATCGTTTTCAAAAAACCCGTCTTCCCAAAGATTACTTGGCCAAAATACCTGCCGAACATGTACAGTACAAACGCATTGAACAGGATGAATTACCGTTTGAGTTTATGATGAATGCTTTACGCTTAAATCAGGGTGTAGAGGCACGGCTGTATCAAGAACGTACGGGTTTAGATTTAAAGACTTTACAACCTATTCTGAGCGGATTGCGTGAGCGACAACTGATGGTGTCCGATCCAGATCGGTTGGCATGTACAGAAAAAGGACATATCTTCTTAAATTCGGTACTAGAAGAATTTTTATAAGTTATAAGAGGTATAAAAAAGCCCAACATTAGCTTGGGCTTTTTTTAAGGTTTATAAGCAATTAGTAATCAAAACTAAAATGTTCGGCATTTAGTGCCAGCATACTACGTGGTGTGTGTACCATGGCTTCGGCATGACCTTGGGCACGGGGTAATAAGCGTTCAAAATAAAAATCAGCCACTTTAATTTTGGCTTTGTAAAACTCAATACTTTCAGGGCCTTGATTTGCACCAATTTTCTCTGATGCAACCGCAGCTTGTTGTGCCCAAAAATAGGCCATCATGACGTAGCCTGAGAACATTAAAAAGTCGGTAGAGGCAGAGGACACCATATCGCGGTCTTTACGTGCCGCCATGATCACTCGTAAAGTGAGGGTGTTCCATTGTGCGCATAGCTTGGTTAATTCCCAAGCAAAGCCACGCATGTATTTGTTACGGGCATGATTACTACAGAATCTTAAAATTTCTGAGGTGTAATCGCGAATGACTTTACCGCGTGAGCCTAAAATGACTTTACGTCCTAGTAAATCAAGCGCTTGTACGCCTGTGGTACCTTCATACAACATGGCAATGCGTGCATCACGTACAATTTGTTCCATGCCCCATTCTTTGATATAGCCATGACCACCAAACACCTGCATGCCTAAATTAGCTGCTTCGTGCCCCAATTCAGTTAAAAAACCTTTTAAAATTGGGGTGTAAAATCCAAGTTGATCATCATATTGTTTAAATGCAGTGTTATCACCACGCTCTAGCGCATCTTGCATATTGTCAGAAATCTGCGCGGCATAATAAATCATGGCGCGACCACCTTCGGCAATCGCCTTTTGCGTGAGTAACATACGACGTACGTCGGCATGGTAAATAATTGGATCGGCAACTTTTTCAGGCGCTTTTTTACCTGATAAGGCACGCATAGATAAACGCTCCTTGGCATAAGGCAAGGCATTTTGAAAAGACAGCTCGGCATGGGCAATGCCTTGAATGGCGGTGCCAATACGCGCCGTGTTCATAAAGGTAAACATGGCATGTAAGCCCTTATGTGGCTCGCCAATTAAGTAGCCTGTGGCATTGTCAAAATTAAGCACCGCAGTGGCAGAGGCACGAATCCCCATTTTATGTTCAATCGAACCACAGCTCACCTGATTACGCTCGGCAATACTCCCATCAGCATGGCTTAAAAATTTAGGCACAATAAACAGCGAGATACCTTTAGTTCCCTCGGGCGCATCTGGTAAACGTGCCAAGACAATATGGATAATATTTTCAGTCAGATCATGTTCACCTGCGGAAATAAAGATTTTGGTACCGCTAATATTATAATTGCCATCCTGGCGTGGTTCGGCTTTGGTTTTCACCTGGCCTAAGTCAGTTCCACATTGTGGTTCAGTCAAACACATGGTACCTGACCATTCGCCAGTGACTAATTTTGGCATATACGTGTCTTTTTGGCTGACTGTACCATATTGCATAATAGTGTTCATACAGCCAATACTTAAGCCCGGATACATCTGAAATGACCAATTGGCTGTTCCCATCATCTCAGATTTAATTAAATTGAGCGAAGGGGGTAAGTTTTGCCCGCCATATTGTTCAGGATAAGATAAACCTTGCCAGCCGCCTTGCACCAATTGTGCATAAGCTTCTTTATAACCTTTTGGTGTGGTTACTGTACCATTGTCAAAATGGCAGCCTTCGGCATCACCACTTTGATAAAGCGGAAACAACACATTTTCACAAAAATCAGCCGCACCCTCTAAAATCATATCAACGGTTTCAGGATCAGCTGCCGCTCCATGAGTTAATTTTTGATAATGTTTTGGATAATCAAATACTTCATTCATTAAGAAGCGCATATCACGAAGAGGAGCTTTATAGCTTGGCATAGTTGTAATCCTAATTTTAAAAATCGTTATAAGAGGTGCCGATATTTTGATTATTGCTGCACAGGTCAAGCTTGCATGTTACCTAAAGCAGATTTCATTTTAATACTGTGGTTATGCTACTGAAAAAATGAAATTTACCTCCTGAGCGTATAAGGTGAAACGTTAATATATAAATAACATATTAAATTTAATCATAAAAAAACATAGCAAAATATTGTGAGAATGTGTGTGCAAATAAAACACATTTTTTATAAATGTTTAAGCTATGTTCACTTTGTTTGTCTATAAAAAAGAGCCTCTTTGGACTCTTTTTTTACATGAAAATTTTATAAAAAGTCTTTTAATTCTGGGCGTACACCATGCCAAATATAAAATGCTTCAATGGCTTGTCCCACCAACATACCAAAACCATCTGTGTTGGCTACACCACGTGCTTGGGCTTGGTCTAAAAAGCTAGAAGCTTTGCCATAAGCCATTTCATAGGCAGCTTTAAATTGTAGTGATTCAGGCAAAAGCAATGCATCACCGCTTAAACTTGCAGAAGTGGCATTAATGATTAAGTCAAACTCACCGCTTAACTGGTCTAAACCAATCGCCGACAATTGAGCGCTTGGCACGTTGTTTTGTAAATCAGCCACCAATTGCTCAGCGCGAGCAAGGGTACGATTGGCAATCACAATGTGTTGTGCACCGGCCTGCACCAAGGGGTAAATCACGCCACGCGTGGCACCACCTGCACCTAAAATTAAAATACGGCTGTCTGTTAAGTTCCAGTTGAGGGCTTGAATGGCAGCCACCAAACCTTGACCGTCGGTATTGTCGCCGTGCAATACACCGTCTTGCATCCATAAGGTATTTACAGCTTTGGCGATTTTCGCGCGCTCAGTTAATTGTGTACAGGCTGCAAAGGCTTGCTCTTTAAAGGGGACGGTGACATTCATGCCTACGCCGCCCTCTGCAAAAAAAGCCTGCATACTGGCTAAAAAACCATCCAGTGGTGCTAAGCGTTTATGGTATTCAAGCGTAATGCCCATTTTTTTGGCAAAAGCATGATGCAGTTCAGGCGAGCGTGATTGTTCAATAGGGTTTCCAATCACAGCAAATTGTTTGCTCATAAAGGCAATTCCGTGTGCACAACAGTGTGGCCACTATACGGTAAAATGCTTAAGGGTTACAAATGTCGTTCACCACATCAAACAGGCAAATCGTTGCCAGTAAAAACAAAGCTAAAGCTGTTAAGGCACTCACGCTTATAGAGAGGCTATCAAACAGGTTGTTTTCGTAATGAAATGTGGTAAAAAAAGAAACAGATAATAAAGAAATTAACAGCGTAAACCACAGCAATTTATGCTGAGAGAATGAAGCAAGCATGCGGCAAGCCTAAGGCAACAGGTAACAATGCTTTAGCTTAACGGTTTTTATCGGCTCTATGTGAAATAGGTTGTAATTAAATATGTGAAAAAAAGGCTATCACACAGATAGCCTTACACAGATTAGTTGAGCTCATGTAACCAATCACGCGGCTTAAGGTAGTAATCGGTGAGACGTTTTTCAGGTGAACCTTCTTCCCACTCCGGACGATATGACCAACCGGTTAATGGCGGCAGACTGACTAAAATGGATTCAATACGGCCACCAGTTTGTAAACCAAACAAGGTGCCACGGTCATAGACCAAGTTATATTCTACATAACGGCCACGGCGATAAAGCTGAAAATCACGTTGTGCTGGGCTATAAGGCTTGTCTTGATTACGCTCAAAAATTGGCAAAATGGCACTTAAGTAACCATTACCCACTGCCTGCATATAGCTAAAGCAGGTTTCAAAATCCCATTGATTTAAGTCATCAAAAAATAAACCACCCACACCACGTTGTTCATCACGGTGCTTTAAATAAAAATAATCATCACACCATTGTTTATGTTTTGGATAAATCTCTTCGCCAAACGGAGCACACAAATCATGCGCAGTTTGATGCCAAGACAACACATCCTCATCATTGGGATAAAATGGCGTTAAGTCAAAACCACCGCCAAACCACCAAATCGGTTCTTGACCCTCAGGCTCGGCCACAAATAGACGCACATTAGCATGCGAGGTCGGCACATGCGGATTTTTAGGATGAATCACCAGTGATACACCCATTGCTTGGGCTTTAGCGCCGGCAATTTGCGGATGACGTTCGGTGGCAGAAGCAGGCAATTTAGAAATATTAATGTGAGAAAACATCACACCGCCTTTTTCAATCACAGTGCCATTTTGTAGGACACGTGAACGACCACCGCCACCTTCAGGGCGTTGCCAATCATCAATTTCAAATGTAGCGCGACCGCCACCTTGTTGTTCTTGTTGTTCTAAGGCCGCACAAATACGGGCTTGTAAATCTAGGAGAAATTCGCGAACGCGTTGGATATCAGCCGAAGTTGGGTGCTGCATAAGTGACGCCTCAGTAAACGATAAGATACACCATCATCAAAGCATAAAACCTTAAATAAAGTAAGGGATTTTGAATTAAAAATCCCATTATGCTTCACTTAAAAATCATCTGTGTCATACAGATGTGACATACGTTCGTGCTTCGTTTTTAAATATTGCTCATTAAATGGATTTAAACCCACTGTTAATGGTACACGACCCACGACATCAATGCCTTGCTCTGTTAAAGCTTGTATCTTGAGTGGATTGTTGGTGATGAGTTTGACCTGTTTGACCTGCAAATGCTCAAGCATGATGTTACACATCTCATAAGTACGTGCATCGGCTGGCAAATTTAGCATTAAATTGGCATCAACTGTATCGTGGCCTTGATCTTGTAAGGCATAAGCGCGAATTTTATTGGTGAGTCCAATACCACGACCTTCTTGGCGTAAATATAAAATTACGCCTTGTCCTGCTTCATGAATTAAACGCTGCGTGGCTTGTAGTTGTGGGCCACAATCACATTTGAGTGAAGCAAAAGCATCCCCAGTTAAGCATTCTGAATGCACGCGTACTAACACTGGTTCGTTTGGTGGCAGTTCTAACCCTTTAGACAATGCCACATGCTCTTCGCCAGTGTCAGGATCTTGAAAAACACTAATCTTAAACTCACCAAAGGCGGTGGGCAGTCGAGATGTTGCGACAAATTGAATTGGCACTGCAAAACCCGTAAAACAAAAAAATTGACTAAAGTATAGCTTAATGGTTGGACATTAGTAGAATTGCAATGTGGAATTCACACAGAAGATTTTCTTTTTTGTATAAAGCACACGATAATGGTTGATAAATAGTGAGATTATTCAGGATAATCTCAACTACCATGCCCGCGAGAGATTTGTTTTAAAACGCCATCGCTAAAAATGTGGCTGATTTAAGGTGCTATCATTCGACGATATGTTCGAGTAACCCATTTGACCTAGCGATAGATTTGCCAGGCTTTAGAAGGCTTTGCCACATATGTTGTATACAGAAATTCCAACTCATCGCCCTGTAACTTCGTTGCTCGATACGATCGATCATCCTGAGCAATTGCGTACTCTTGACCGTAGCCAACTCAAACAAGTGGCGGATGAGTTGCGTCATTATATTTTGTATGCAGCAGGTCAAAGTGGTGGACATTTTGGCGCAAATTTAGGTGTCATTGAATTAACTGTAGCCTTGCACTACTGTTTTAACACCCCGCATGATCGTTTGATTTGGGATGTCGGTCATCAAGCCTATCCACATAAAGTTTTAACGGGTCGCCGTGAACAGCTTGTTACTATTCGCTCTAAAGATGGTTTAGCGGCATTTCCTGCACGGGAAGAATCTGAGTTTGATACGTTTGGGGTGGGGCATTCCTCGACTGCTATTTCAGCGGGGCTTGGTATGGCCTTAGCCAGTCGTTATCAAAACATTGCCCGTGAAGTGGTTGCAATTATTGGTGATGGTGCAATGACCGCAGGCATGGCCTTTGAAGCCATGAACGATGCTGTGGCGCATCAAGCTGATTTAATGGTGGTACTCAATGACAACGATATGTCGATCTCGTGTAGTACTGGTGGTTTTGCTAAACATTTAGCGGCAATTTGGGCACGCGGTGAGTCAGTCAATATTAGCCAAGATGGACAAGCCTACGTGCAACCACATCCAGAATGGCTGTATAACTCACGCTTACATGAAGCAGCCACAGACGCTGCCGATAACTTATTTAAAGCGATTGGATTTGATTATTTTGGTCCTTTTGATGGGCATGATGTGGAACAACTTAGCCATGTGTTTGCAGCATTAAAAAAGCGCAAAGGCCCTCGTTTAATACATGTTTATACCAAAAAAGGCAAGGGCTTTGCGCCTGCTGAAGTTGAGCAAATTAAATATCATGCCATTAACAAAATTAATGCGGCTACAGCACCTACCACAGCGCCTAAATATTCCGATGTATTTGGTCAGTGGTTAATAGATCAAGCAGCACAAGATTCACGATTACTTGCCATTACCCCCGCCATGTGTGAAGGTTCGGGCATGGTTAAATTTGCCCAAGCATATCCACAGCGTTTCTTTGATGTGGCGATTGCTGAACAACATGCGGTGACATTAGCAGCAGGCATGGCGTGCGAAGGTTTAAAACCTGTGGTTGCGATTTATTCGACTTTCTTACAACGTGGTTATGATCAGTTGGTGCATGATGTTGCCTTGCAAAATCTAGATGTGACCTTTGCCATTGATCGTGCAGGTTTAGTGGGCGAAGATGGTCCAACCCATGCAGGTGCCTATGATTATGCCTACATGCGCACCATTCCAAATATGGTCATTATGGCACCAAAAGATGAAAATGAATGTCGTCAAATGTTGCATACTGCCTATATGTATCAAGGTCCTGCAGCGGTACGTTATCCGCGCGGTCAGGGCGTTGGAGTGAACATTGAAGCTGAATTTAAGCCTTTGCCATTGGGTCAAGCTGAAATTGTGCTCAGCTTAAATAGCACTGCAAAACAACAGATTAGCATTTTAGCCTTTGGTAGTCGTGTTACGGCAGCTATAAGTGCAGCAGAGAAATTTGCCGCTCAAAAAGATCTAGGCGTACGTGTGGTCAATATGCGCTTTGTGAAACCATTAGATACAAAAATGCTCGATCAACTTGCCTTAGATACTGCATTATTTGTGACGGTCGAAGAACATGCAGTCATGGCAGGCGCAGGCAGTAGTGTCAGTGAGTATTTTGCACAAGCACAAATTGTTAAACCAATCATTCATTTAGGCTTAGCCGATGAGTTTATGCCGCAGGCCACCCATGCGCAAATGCTTGCAGCAGCAGGTTTAGATGAGCATGGTATTTATGAAGCTATGCATACTGCTTGGGCAAAACTCAGCTAGTTCATTTTTAGTTAAACATTAATTTTTTGCCAAAAAGCCACAATCTTTGCTAAGATAATGTGGCTTTTATGCATTATTCTTTAATCGTCTTCAATATATTGTAGTAGGGTGTTCAATGGAACCTATGGTGGTGATGGCTGCGCGTGCGGCTCAATTAGTTGGTCAAGAACTTTTAAAAGCGCATCAAAATCGTCATAAGCTTGATCTACAAGTGGAAGAAAAAGGCATTGATGGTCCGGTAACGCGTGTTGACCGTTATTTAGAACAGTTGACCATTGATACGCTGCGTAAAAGTTATAAAAACCACAGCTTCTTAGGTGAAGAGTTTGGTTATCAAGAAGGTAAAGGCTCAGACGCTGAATGGTGTTGGGTGATTGATCCACTGGATGGCACACTTAACTTCATCAATGGTGTACCTCATTTTTGTATTTCTATTGCCGTTCAACACAAAGGTGTAACGCAACACGGTGTGATTTACGATCCTGTGAAAGACGAATTATTCTCTGCAAGTCGTGGTCGTGGCGCAATGCTCAATCAACGTCGTATTCGCGTGAATGTTAAAGATAATCTTGCCAACACTTTCTTATCTGTAGGCCATGCTTACCGTGCGAAACGTAACGGTGAAGTTGTGTCTTATGCTAAAAATCACTTTGCTGCCTTACTCAATGTATCAGAAGCAGGTGCACAATTCCGTCGTACAGGTTCAGCAGCACTAGATTTAGCGTATGTGGCTGCAGGTCGTTTTGATGGTTACTTTGAACTTGGTTTAAAACCATGGGACATCGCAGCAGGCGAATTGATTGTTAAAGAAGCCGGCGGTACTGTGGTAGATGCGCGTGGTGGTTCAGAATCAATGGAAAATGGTCAAGTGATAGCATGTTCAATGAAAATGCTTAAACCACTGATGCAAGCTGTTGTTCCAGCGTGGGGCGAAGCGGCTAAATAAGCTCAAGCGTATTGCAATATATAGATTTTAATAAAGCCCTCAGATTGAGGGCTTTATTTTACAAAAAAATAACAATTAAAATTATGATATAAATCAATTACTTGTTTAATATAAATTAGATTTAAGTTAAATAGCAATCAAATAACATGACTTTTTAAAGAACTCTGCTATAATCTTGCGACGCACTTAATTTTCTGTTCGTTACCTGAACATTTCTCTTCTATATTGTGTATGCGCGTTCGGTCCAAAGAGAGGACGATATCTCGCGCCCCAATCGCTAAAGCGATTCTTTCAGGTTATGCCGTACTACAAGCGTGCGTTATCACATCGTCGTTACTCGGATCGCCGCTGATTCTCATATTTGTCAGCGATTATTGCTGTACCGCTTTTTGTCGATGTCCATCTGACTTTATTTTAATGGAGCACCCAAACTTCGGGTGAAACACTCTATGAGCAAAACTTTTGCTGATTTTCCTTTACATGAATCTTTACAACAAGCGATTCAAGCTTTAGGTTTTACTTCACCGACTCCAGTACAGGAACAATCGATTCCTGCAGCGTTAGAAGGTAAAGACCTACTTGTATCTAGCCAAACAGGTTCAGGTAAAACTGCAGCGTTTTTACTCCCAACGTTAAATGCTTTAGCATCTGAAGATGCATTCGTTCCATTTAAAGAACGTATGAAGGCAATTACTCAGCCTACAATTTTAGTGATTTCACCAACACGTGAATTAGCGCAACAGGTTAGCCAAGACGCGATTGCGTTTGTACGTCACATGAAAGGTGTTCGTATTGCTGCCATCATGGGCGGTATGCCTTTTGGTAAACAAATTCAACAGTTAAAAGGCGCGCAAGTTGTTGTTGCAACTCCGGGTCGTTTAATTGACTTAGTGAATCGTCGTCAAATTAAACTTGATAAAGTTGAATCATTAATCGTCGACGAAGCAGACCGTATGCTTGACCTTGGTTTCTCTGAAGATTTAGAAGCCATTGGTGAATATGCTGCTAACCGTAAGCAAACGCTGATGTTCTCTGCAACATTTGCACCGCGCATCATTACACTTGCAGAACGCATGATGAATGATCCGCAACGTATTGCGATCGAAACGGGTCACTCTACGAACACAGACATCACACAAACACTTCATTGGACTGATGGTTTTGAGCATAAGAAAAAATTGCTTACACATTGGTTAAATGCAGAAGACGTTGATCAAGCTGTTGTATTTGCTTCAACTCAAGAAGATACCGATATGCTTGCTGAAGAGCTTGCAGAAGCAGGTCTTTCAGTTGTCGCACTTCACGGTGCAATGCCACAGACTGTTCGTAACCGTCGTTTACGCAGCATCCGTGAAGGTCGTGCAAAAATTTTAGTTGCAACTGACGTTGCAGCGCGTGGTCTTGACGTACCAACCATTTCTCACGTAATTAACTTTGGTCTTCCAATGAAGAACGAAGATTATGTTCACCGTATCGGTCGTACAGGTCGTGCAGGTCGTACAGGTAAAGCCATTACACTTGCAACTTACCGCGAGCGTGGCAAGATTCGTGCATTAGAAGACTTCTTAGAAGCACGTTTAGACGTGACTGAAATTGAAGGTCTTGAGCCATCTCCACCACCTGCACGCGGTAGTCGTGATGGCGGCGGTCGTGGTCGTGATGGTGGTCGCGGTGGTCGTGATGGCGGTCGTGGTCGTGGCGGTTTTGGCGGTCGTGATGGCGGTGGTCGTGCACGCTTTGAAGGCGAGTCTAACTTTAAACGTCGTGAAGGCGGTGATGATCGTCCTAAACGTGATTTTGGTGATCGTCCACAACGTTCATTTGATGACCGTCCAAAGCGTGATTTTGGCGATCGTCCTGCTCCACGTCGTGAAGGCGGTTTTGGTGATCGTCCACAACGTTCATTTGATGACCGTCCAAAGCGTGATTTCGGTGATCGTCCACAACGTTCATTTGATGACCGTCCAAAGCGTGATTTCGGTGATCGTCCAGCGCCACGTCGTGAAGGCGGTTTCGGTGATCGTCCACAACGTTCGTTTGGTGATGCACCACGTTCAGCAGATGACAACCGTGGCAACCGTGTAGATTACAAACCGGCACGTGAAAATGGTTATAACGACCGTCCAAAACGTGACTTTGGTGATCGTCCTGCTCCACGTCGTGAAGGTGGCTTCGGTGACCGTCCACAACGTTCATTTGGTGATGATCGTCCTAAGCGTACTTTTGGTGGCGAAGATCGTCCACAACGTTCATTTGGTGATGATCGTCCTAAGCGTACTTTTGGTGGCGAAGATCGTCCACGTCGTAGCTTTGATGATAAACCACGTGGCGAGCGCACATTTGGCGAAGACCGTCCACGTCGCAAATTTAACGACTAATTGTTAAATTTAGCTTAAAAAGACCGATGCTTGCATCGGTCTTTTTTTATGCTAAAAATATTGATATTTTACTTTTAAAATGTATACTCACTGCACAATTTGATGTTAAAAGCCAACTTGTATAACAGATTTTCTGATGTCTTCTGATAAAGTCGAGGTAAATGACGATGCTGCCCTATCTAGGAGGTGTTTTAGTATTGTGTAATGTAGCTGTACTGATCTACCATTCTTATATCTAATTTGACTTTATGATGGTCTGACATTTATACAACACTGCGTTCTATATTTATTCTCCTAAAAACTGACTAATCCTTTATAGTATGTCTGCTGAAAAAATGCAGGAATACACAGCAGTATGAATAATACAGTATCCCAAGCGAATGCTTTTATTGAAGTCAATAACTTAAGCTTTCGGCGCGGTGATCGAATCATTTATGACAATATCAGCTTAACTATTCGTCGCGGACACATTACCGCGATCATGGGGCCATCAGGCACAGGTAAAACCACGTTATTACGTTTGATTGGTGGGCAACTTGTTCCCGATCAAGGCCAAGTGCTGCTTGATGGGCAAGACATGAGTAAAATGTCACGTCAACAATTATTTCAAGCACGTTCACGTATGGGCATGTTGTTTCAAAGTGGGGCTTTGTTTACGGATATGTCGGTTTATGAAAACGTGGCATTTCCAATTCGTGCGCATACCAAGCTACCTGAACATTTAATTGCTGAACTCGTCGCCTTGAAATTAGAATCGGTGGGTTTACGTGGTACCGAGCAGTTTATGCCAGCTGAGTTATCCGGTGGTATGAATAGACGTGTAGCATTGGCTCGTGCCATTGCGCTTGATCCTGAACTGATTATGTATGATGAGCCATTTGCTGGACAAGATCCGATTGTCATGGGTGTATTGACGCGTCTGATTCGCTCGCTACGTGATGCTTTAGATTTAACCACCATTATTGTTTCGCATGATGTGGCAGAAACCCTTTCGATTGCAGACTACATTTATGTGGTTGCCGAAGGTAAAGTTCAAGGTGAGGGTACACCTGAGCAACTCAAACAACATCCTTCTGCTTTTGTACAACAATTTTTAAATGGTTCAGTTGAAGGACCAGTCGATTATCAATTTAGTCATCAGCCTTACTTAACCGCTGAGGGTCAAGCATGAACGCAATTGCCTTACTTGGCCGTCGTGTCATAGAACGGATACGTGGCATTGGGGTTGCCAGTATCATGTTGCTACAAATTTTATGTTCGATGCCAACATGGCTTGGGGTCAAATTATTCTTGTACCAAATGTACCGTGTGGGATTTTTATCGCTATTAATTATTGCGGTATCGGGTCTATTTATTGGTTTGGTTTTAGGTTTACAAGGCTATTCAATTTTAGTCAATGTGGGTTCAGAATCCATGTTGGGCACCATGGTGTCATTAACTTTGCTACGTGAACTGGCACCTGTGGTGGCAGCCTTACTTTTTGCAGGACGTGCAGGTTCAGCATTAACAGCCGAAATTGGTTTGATGAAAGCCACCGAACAGCTCTCAAGTATGGAGATGATCGGGGTTGATCCACTTAAACGCATTGTCTCACCACGTCTTTGGGCTGGGATTGTGAGCTTACCAATGCTTTCTGTGATTTTTGCCGCGATTGGCATTATGGGTGGCAAGCTCGTTGGCGTTGATTTTTTAGGTGTAGATGAAGGCTCTTTTTGGAGCGGTATGCAAAGCACAGTGCGTTTTTATGAAGATATTTTTCAAGGCACGTTAATCAAGAGTTTTGTGTTTGCCATTGTGTGTACTTGGATTGCGGTATATCAAGGCTATGCTTGTGAGCCAACCTCAGAAGGGATTGCCACATCCACCACACGCACTGTGGTGTATTCGTCTTTATGTGTATTAGGTTTTGATTTTGTGTTGACTGCGGTCATGTTTGGAGGTGTGTAATGCAATCACGTGCAAGTGAACTGGCCGTTGGGGTATTTGTTATTATTTTTGCAGTGGCGATGTTTTTCTTGGCCATGAAAGTCAGTGGTTTAAGCGGCAGTAATTTATCTGATCGTTACAGCATGCAAGCTGAGTTTGACAATGTAAATGGTTTAAAACCGCGCGCTAAAGTCACCATGAGTGGGGTCACCATTGGTCGTGTAACCGACATTACTTTAGATCCAATGACGCGTTTAGCCACAGTGCATTTTGATTTAGATGGTACGTTGACTTCGTTTAACCAAGCACAATTAAAACTCGTACAGGAAAACGCTTTAGAAGAGCTTAAATACAGTACAGACTATACAGATGCAAGCCCTGATCAACAAAAAGCAATGCAAAATGAACTGATTGCGAACATGAAGTCCATCACCAGTATTGATGAGGATGCTTATATTATGGTCGCAACCAATGGCCTATTGGGTGAAAAATACTTAAAAGTCATTCCGGGTGGTGGTCTTAATTACATTCCACGTGGTGGCAGTATTATTAATACCCAAGGCACCATGGACCTTGAAGATTTAATTAGTAAATTTATTACCGGTGGCACAAAAACTACCGATAGCGATAGCAGCAACCAAAACGATGCTGAAGCCTCATTTGTTGCTGAATAAGCCTAGGAGAAATCGATGAAAACTTTAATCAAACAAACGCTAACTGCAAGTGTTTTAGCCACATTACTTGCAGGTACAGCTTTTGCAGCACCAACGCAAACACCGCCTGATTTTATTAAGCAAGTTGCCGATAATTTGATTAAGCGTGTGCAAGCCGATCAAAGCAAATTGCAAAACAACCCAGCTTTGGTCAAAACGATTGTGCGTCAACATTTAGACCCATATATTGATTCACAAGCTTTTGTACGTACTGTAATGGGAACTTATGTGCAACAAAGTAGCGCTGCACAACGTGCTCAGTTTGAAAAGAATTTCCGTGAAACTTTAATTGAAAATTACGGTTCTGCTTTTGCAAAATACAGTAATCAAACCTACACCATGCGTCCTTATAAAGCTGCGCCTAATGTTAAAAATCCAGTGGTGACCATTGAGTTTAATAACAAAGGTGAAAAAATTCCGGTGGCTTTCCAATTGGTTGATAAAGGTAACCAATGGAAAATCCGCAATATTAATGTCTCAGGGATTGATTTAGGTTTGCAGTTCCGTAATCAATTTGCAGCCAACGTAAAACGTAATGGCAACAACTTGGATAAAGCGATTGCGACTTTTAAACCAGATGCAGACTCAGCGGTTAAAAAATAATGCTGAGCATTAAAGATCAAGTATTATGGGTCAGTGGCAAGATTGATTTTGAAAATGCCGAACAGTATTACCAACACGGTTTAAAACTGATTCAAGCTCAGCCTTTACCTTTGGCGGTGAATTTGTCTGAGCTTGAGCAGGGTAGTACTTTGGCATTGGCGGTGTTAATACGTTGGCTACGCCAAACACCCAATGCACAAGGTTTACACTTTCAAGCTGTGCCACAAAAAATGTTGAAGATTATTCAAGCCTGTCATTTACAACATGACTTAATCCTAATTTAAAAAAAGCACCTTCGGGTGCTTTTTTATGCTGACTTTAAAATGAAAGTTAAATCCATTTCTTCCAACGGAAATAAATCAGTGGTCCAATAAAAAATGCCACAATAATTAAACTCACCACAATAAAACTGGTGGTACCTTTGGCAAACGGTAACACATCGGTATTCATGCCATAGACGCTAGCAACCAGCATCGGTGGAGCAAGCATACTGGGTAAAATCGAGAAGCGACGAATGGTGTCATTTTGTTCGGTGTTAATGAAGCCTGAAGTGGTATCAAGTAAAAAGCGCACTTTTTGGAATAAAAAGGCGTCATGTTCAACCAGTGAGCGCACATCTTCACTCAGTTCTCGAATATCGGCATCATAAATATGACTGCCTAAGGCGCGTGGACGAGCTAAAAAAGTCAACACACGGCGTAAGTCAATTAAACATAATTGTGCTTTACCCAACATATCTTCTAATTGTGCTAAACGGGTAATCATGTCATCTAAATCAAGGATTTGCTCACGATGACGGTTATTGAGCACTTCGGTTGAATATTTTTCTAAATCTTTATGCACGTCTTCTAAAATATCGGCGAGTTCATCAAGTTTGGCTTCTAATAAACCCAACAGTACCCAAGTGGGGTCTTTATAATCAATATCATAATCATTACGACGCGCGCGGGCACGAAAGGCACGAAACGCCACCAACTTTTCACCACGCAAAGTAAACAAACGGTCTTTATGTAAAATAAAGGCCACAGTTTGTACGGTCGATAAAATACCGGATTGATCATCTGGTTCACCATCGACTTGATAGTTCTTGTTCTTGGTTAAAAAATAGGTACTGATATGTAAAATACCATCATCATCACGGTAAAAACGCGCACTGGAGGAAATATCTTCTAAGGATTTAAGGGTGGGTAGATTCTGCCCATAAGCATCTAAAATCCATTGTTGTTCTTCTTGTGAAGGCGCAATTAAATCCACCCAAACCAAATCGGGTTGCAAATCAAAATCGCCATTAATGGTTGCATCTTCTAAACTACCGCGCTCTGTGGCATAAAAGGCTTCAAGCATTATTCTTTTCCTTTGCGCAGTATGTGTAAAACGGATGAATGTATTTTAGACAAGGATATGCATAAAACACAGCGATGACGGTGACTTTTTTGCAAAAACTGCGTGAAGTTTACCCATCAAATATGACAAAAGTTCAATAAGGGGACAATATGATTCAATCGATTGCCGTTTTTTGTGGTTCTGCCTTAGGCACAGCGCAAATTTATGTAGAACAGGCTCAAAGCGTAGGACGTTGCATTGCTGAACAAGGCACAACGTTAGTCTATGGCGGTGGACGCTCAGGTTTAATGGGCGTCGTGGCAGACAGTGCTTTACAGGCAGGCGGAAAAGTCATTGGGGTGATTCCTGAAGCATTGGTTGATCGTGAATTGGCTCACCCAAACTTAAGCGAGTTACATATCGTAAAAAACATGCACCAACGTAAAACCTTAATGGCAGATTTATCCGAAGCTTTTTTGGCGATGCCGGGTGGAGCTGGGACTTTAGAAGAAATTTTTGAACAATGGACATGGGCACAGTTAGGCATTCACCAAAAAGCCATTGGCTTCTTAAATGTGGCAGGTTTTTATGATGACTTACTTAAATTTATTGCGCTCACCACAGATCAAGGTTTTACCCAACAACGTTTTAACCAAGCACTGATTAGCGCCGAGCATATTGAGGAGATTTTAGCTGCATTTAACCATTATCAAGCACCAATGCCAAAATGGGGTGCCAATGACCAACAAGGGCTAATTAAACCTATATGAAAACCATTACTGTAGCAGCCGCAATTATTTTAAATGCACAGCAAGAACTGCTCTTGGTGCGTAAAAAGAATACCACCTGCTTTATGCAAGTCGGCGGCAAACTTGAAGCCAATGAAGCACCTGATGTGACAATTTTGCGGGAAATTAAAGAAGAAATTGGCAGCGATGCAACAATTGAGTCCTTCTTGGGGCGCTTTGAAACCCAAACTGCCAATGAGCCAGATCATCAATTGGTGTCTTATGTTTATCATGTGACTTTGGCACAAACACCTAAGATTGCCGCAGAAATTGCTGAGATGAAATGGATAAAGCTCGATGATCAACAAACCCACATTGCGCCTTTGACCCAAGATGTGGTGATTCCTTGGGTTAAGCAATTACTTAGCCACTGCTAAACACGCTGCACGAATGTGAGTACAACCGAGTTGTTCAAGTTGATCCGCTAAAGCCCGAATGGAACTGCCAGTAGTGACTACATCATCCACAATCAGTACTCGTTTAAATCTTAACGATTGCTGAGGCGCAAGATAAAATTGACTGTCGATATTGATTAAGCGCTCTTGGCGAGTCAAGCCTTTTTGTGAATGCTCAGCATGTCGTAGCACAGGTTGCCAAATCGGGGCTTTGAGCTTGTGGCTTAAGCTTTGAGCAATCAAGACACTTTGGTTAAAACCGCGTTCGGCAAGTTTAGGCAAAGATAAAGGCATGGGTACAATGGCTTGCACCCCGACGTATTTAAGTTCTGCCAATATGCCACTCAATAAGGTTTGATAGTGCAATTGCTGCTGATATTTAAACTGCTGAATAATCCGATCTAAAGGATAGTCATATTGACACGCTGCCCAAATTTGCATTTCTTGGCGCAGCACTTCTTGCTTAAACCAAGGCAAACTGCGCCAACAGTCTAAGCATACTCCCGCTTTGCTGCGTGGACTTGTGTCACATAGTTGGCAAAGTCTTAAACTGGTTAAATTAAACATAGGCATAGCGTGGGGCTTGTGGCAGCCAACGTTGCAATAAGCCATCCACATGATCAGGGTAATGGGCTAAGATTTGCTGTGCCACATAATGTGCCTGATGTAACAGATGATCATCACGTTCAAGTTTAGCCACCCTAAAACCCAAATCTCCAGTTTGTTTGGTGCCAAGGATTTCTCCCGGACCACGAATTTCCAAGTCTTTTTCTGCAATGACAAAGCCGTCGTTACTCTCGCGTAAAATTCTTAAACGTTCTTGTCCATTTTGCGACAACGGGTGTTTATACAATAATGCACAAAAACTTGCTTGTGCGCCACGTCCCACCCGACCACGTAACTGATGCAATTGTGACAAACCTAAACGCTCGGCATTTTCTATTACCATTAAAGATGCATTCGGGACGTTTACCCCCACCTCAATCACTGTGGTGGCAACGAGAAGTTGAATCACGTTGTCTTTAAAGTCTTGCATCACGCTTTGTTTTTGCTCAGCTTTCATTTTGCCATGCACTAAACCCACTTTAAGCTCAGGATAACGTTGCTGAATATCCAAAAATGTTGCTTCAGCAGCTTGTGCATCTAGGGTTTCTGATTGCTCGACCAAAGTACATACCCAATAGGCTTGTTTACCTTGCATGCAGTTGCTGACAATACGATCTAAAACTTCATGACGACGCTCTAATGGCACAGTCACGGTTTGAATAGGAGTACGCCCCGGAGGAAGCTCATCAATTATTGAGGTATCTAAATCGCCATAAGCCGACATGGCAAGGGTGCGTGGAATAGGCGTTGCTGTCATCACCAATTGATGCGGTGTCATGCCTTGGATGCCTTTATTGCGTAAAGCCAAACGTTGATCAACCCCAAAACGATGTTGTTCATCAATGATCACCAAGCCTAATTTAGCAAATTGCACACTGTCTTGAAACAAAGCATGCGTACCAATCACTAAGTTGGCTGAGCCATCTTGTACCGCTTGTTCGGCATGTTGGCGTGCTTTGCCTTTTTGCTTACCTGATAGCCAAGTGACCTGCATAGCTAAAGGCTCAAACCATGCTTTAAAGTTTAAATAGTGTTGCTCGGCAAGAATTTCAGTGGGCGCCATAAGGGCAACTTGCCAACCTTCTTCTAAGGCATGACAAGCTGCTACTGCTGCAACCAGGGTTTTCCCTGCACCCACATCGCCTTGTACCAAACGTAGCATGGGTTTATTGAGTTTTAAATCGTGGATAATGTCTTGAGAAACCCGTTTTTGTGCCCCCGTCATCTCAAAGGGCATTGCACCCAGCAGTTGTTGCGCTAATTTTTGACTCGGCTTAAAACTAGGTGCTTGGATTTGCTGAATATAGGCGCGCCGTGTCAGTAAACTTAATTGGTGTGCCACCAACTCTTCAAAGATTAAACGTTGTAAGGCAGGGTGTGAGCCTTGTGCCAATTGCAGCATATTGGCATCGCTTGGTGGCTGATGTAGATAATACAGGGCTTGCTTTAACGCATAGCCATTACTAAATTTTGTAGGTAACAGTTCAGCTAAGTCATCAGCATGCAAAGCTAAGGCTTTTTCTACAAAGCTGCGAATTTTGGCTTGGGTTAGCCCATCCGTACTGGGGTAAATCGCGGTGAGTTGAGTCTTAGGGAGCGGAGTATGGGCTTGGACCAGTTCAATTTCAGGATGATAAAGTTCTAAACCGCGGGCACCAACGCGCACCTCACCAAACACGCGTAAGCGGTTGCCCACTTGCGCACGATCCGTTAGGGCTTTGTAGATATGATAAAAACGTAAGGTGACTTTGCCAAAATCATCTTGCATCAATACCGCCATAGATTTGCGTTTGCCTGCCGGAAAATCCACCCCATGTACCACACCTTCAAGCAAATAA
This sequence comes from uncultured Acinetobacter sp., assembly GCF_947626835.1. Classification (GTDB taxonomy): domain Bacteria; phylum Pseudomonadota; class Gammaproteobacteria; order Pseudomonadales; family Moraxellaceae; genus Acinetobacter. Next base: position 143,326 of record NZ_CANQTS010000002.1, read on the forward strand.
CTGCGACCAACCTGTAATTGGTTCATGGCAATGATCGTGCTACGATCTTCATAGTCACGCGGTAAATGAAACAGCAGATCATCACTACTCAAAATATGTAATTTTTCAAGTAATGCCGCTGCGGCCTGACCAACGCCGGGCAATTGATGAATGGCAGTCATGTCCCCTCAACATAAATTTTCGCGCAAGTCGGTACGACATTATGCATATTGTATTTATAGGTTACGGTAAAACATCTGAGCGAGTGGCTCAACAGTTATTTACACAACATCAAATCAGCAGTGTCAGTTTAAGCGATAAACACGATGGTTTGAGCACACATTATGTTCAAGATGTGCATGGTTTAGATTTAAGCCATCTTGCGCCGATTGATATAGCCTATGTCTTACTTAGTCCTAAACAGAGCAGTATTGAAGGCTATCAGCATACTTATTTAGATTCAGTTGCACCGATTGTAAAAGCCTTAAAACAGCATCCCATTCAACGAGTGATTGTGCTGTCATCTACGCGGGTCTATGGCGAAGATCAAGGGCAATATATTGCTGATCAGTCAGTAATTCAGCCAAATGACCGCCAAGGTGAATTACTGTATGACATGGAGCAGCGTTGGCAAGCCGCTTATCCTAATCAATGTATTATTGTGCGTCCAACTGGTATTTATGGTATATCCGTGGCACGTATGCTCAAACTTGCGCATAGTACGCTTAATTATCCTAAACTGCATTACAGTAACCGTATTCATATTAATGATTTAGCAAGATTTTTAGCAGATTTACTTCATGTGAAACATCCGCAAAAATCTTATATTGTTTCCAATAGTCAGCCTGTGCCGTTACATAAAATCATTCAATGGTTTCAACAACAATTGGACTTGCCTGAATTGGTTTTAGATAGTCAACTTTTATCTGGAAAAAGGATTTATGCCACTCATTTACACGATATGGGATTTAAATTAAGCCATCCTGATTGTTTTGTGGACTATGCAAACTTATTAAAACAGCCCCTTGAATAAGGGGCAATGTTTTATTGAGATGTTTTTCTTTTACGCAGCAAGCGGCGTTTGGAGGCTTGATCTGCAGCAAGCGCATCTAGTGCTTGTTGGAGTTCTTCGTCACTAAATGTGGTCAGATGCTGCAACATATGTAAGGTAGAGTCATCTAGCACCAAATGTGCATATTTCGCCACATCGCTGAGTTTGGCATCATATAAAATTGCACCACCCTCTAAGCGGATATAACCTTGTTGGGTCAGTTCTTTAATGAAACTTTGGAACAGTGACTTATCAAAAAATTCGGGTGAATTAAACTCATACAGCACCGACAAACGCTGCCCAATTAAGTAACTGAGTTCTTCGACCTGACGCGCCGAGATATTGCCTGAACCACGTTGGGTAATTAGCGCTAAAGTCAGATAATAGCGCTCTAAACTTTGCATGACGGGAGCCGCTAAAATTTTTAATTGGGTGTGCTGTTCACTATTTGGGGCAGGTGAGATGAGATCATCACCTTCAGATATGATCAGACCCATGTCAATTAAAGCATCGCTATATGCTGTAATCATGTCTTTAAGTTCATGGCTTTGCCATTTTAAAAATAACTCTGCTTTTAAAAATGGATACAGCAAACGAATCACTGTGCCTAAATCTTGGCGTTTAATCTGTCCATTGTGTTCTACCAACGCGGCAATTAAGGAGGGCAGGGTCAAGGCATGCAAAATGTTATTGCGGAAATAGGTCAGTAATACCGCTTGACGATCTTCAAGGGCAATAATATCGCCTAAGATATGCGGAATACGTTGAATCATTTTAAGTTTTAAGCCATAAGCAATGATTTCTTGCCCTGATAACGCAGTGATTTGCATACCTTGATCATATGGTAGTTGTTGCAACAAACGGCGGTAAGTATCGAGCTGCTCAATACACAAACTTTCATCTAGGCTGTGTTTATTGCTGGCCAATAAAATCAATGCCAGTAAAGACACTGGATTAATCACCACAGCACGGTTAATATTTTTTAAAATCTCTTGTGCAGATTGATCAATCGCTTGGGAGACAGCTTCAGGAATTGGGTCATCATTGTTAATGATTTGTACATCAGCAGCGCCATGTTGTTTTAACATATCATCTAAAAATACCGGTTCGCCAAAATTGACATAAACTTTGCCAAAAATCCGTTCGATTTTACGTAAGGCCAGTACAATGCCTTTAATCGATTCAGCTTCTTTGGGTTGACCTTGCATTTCCCCTACATAGGTTGACCCTTCCATAAGTCGTTCATAACCAATATAAGTCGGCAAAAAAACAATCGGTTTGGCTTTACCACGTAAATGTCCATGTACAGTCATGGCCAGCATACCAGTTTTAGGCGGCAGCAAGCGCCCAGTCCGTGAACGTCCACCTTCAATAAAGTATTCAAGCGGTGCATTACGTGACAAAATACTGTACAGATATTCTTTAAACACCGAGGTATATAAGCCATTACCGCGAAAACTACGTCGAATAAAGAACGCGCCACCACCACGTAACAATTGCCCCACAAAAGGTAAATTTAAGTTATCGCCTGCGGCAATATGCGGTACACGTAAACCGCGCTTAAAAATCACATAGGACAATAATAAATAGTCGATATGACTACGATGACAGGGCGTATACACCACTTCATAGTCTTTGACCAAGTCACGTACAGTACTAAAATTGTGTACTTCCACCCCATCGTAAAGCTGTGTCCATAATTGGGTCAGGGCTTGTTCGGCAAAACGTACAGTTGGATAGGAATAATCAGAAATAATTTCTTTTAAATAGCCTAAAGCGCGTTGTTCAGCTTGGTGTAGGCTGACTTTACCGCGATTACTTTCACGGCGAATGGCTTCTTGAATGGCATCTGATTGCATTAAGCTATGCATCACATTGCGGCGATCAGAGAGATCTGGGCCCAGTACCACTTTGCGCTCGGCATCTAAAAAATTATTCAGATGATTCACAATAAAGGTGACTGGCGATAAATTAGGATGCTTGACCTGCGCCTGTTGCATGAGGCCACGTAAAGACTCAGGCGGATGAAATTCTAAAAAGGTCTCCCGAGCATGCAAACCAATATTAATCAGTTGTTTCATGCGACTTGGTGGTGCCCAGTTGTCGGTAAACAATAGTTTGAGCCATGAATCTTCGTTTTCAGGCGCACGTCCCCATAACACAGTGACTGGTATCAGTTGAACATCTAAATTGGGTTCACGTGTTAATACATCAATCAGGCGGTTTAAACGTGGCGGCAGCCGATAACTGTTGGCGTGTGGAGCATCGTCAGGATGGTGTTGTAAAAAAACAACCGAGGTCTTTTCATTTAAATCACCCAGCAGCAATGGATTAAGTGCTGGTTTAAGTTTTAAGCGCCGTGTTTCGGCATCTAACAATAAAGCATTACTGCGTGAATAGTTTTGCAGTACGTAGCAGGTCAGGGCAGTAGTTGGCGGTTTTGGTACATCGCCTAAGACTTGTGGTTTGACCACTAAATCTAAGAATTTACTCGACATTTGTCGGTATAATTGACCAAATCCACGCTTGGACATATCTGCTCCTTTGGGCTTAATTTTTTTAGGATGCACACTAAATTTGTTGTTTGTTTGATCAATATAACCAATTTTTTGTGGTTGAGAAGCATAAAAAGCATCAGCTAAACAAAAAATGCATCGCAACAACATTTAAGTAGGCGTAAAGAGGCTTATCTTTTTTTAAATTCGGTTTATGCTAGCTTTCCTTGTTGGAATTACACGAGCAGAGCTTGACATGAATGCATTGACCCAAGAATTGGTAGAATTATTGAGTCTTGAAAAACTCGAAGAAAATATTTTTCGTGGCCAAAGCCGTAACTTGGTTGGTAAACGTGTTTTTGGTGGACAAGTGCTGGGTCAGGCCTTACGTGCGGCCTCTTATACCACCGATCGTCCTGCACATTCTTTACATGCCTACTTCTTGTTTGCTGGTGATGTGAATGCACCGATTATTTACCATGTCGATCGTATTCGTGATGGCAAAAGTTTTATTAGTCGCCAAGTACGTGCCATTCAGCATGGGCGTACGATTTTTATGTGTATGGTGTCGTTTAGTCATCCTGAAGAAGGCTTAAATTATCAAACCGATGCACCCGATTATCCTGCGGTAGACAGTTTAAAATCTGAACAACAACTCAAACAAGGCTTTATTGAATTTGTACCTGAAAATGTACGTGCCAGCTTTATGCGTGAACGCCATATCGAGATTCGTCCTGCGGTAGATGTCGGCAATATTTTTTATCCACAGCCTGAAGCACCTGTATATGCTCACTATTTACGTACCCATGACAAACTTACTCAAGATGTAGACTCGGTGGCACTGCATCAAGCCATTGCTGCGTTTTATTCAGACTTTACCCTAATGACCACGGCGCTACGTCCGCATGGTTTAAGCTATTTATCACCAAGTTTACAATGTGCCAGTATTGACCATGCCATGTATTTCCATAAGCCATTTCGTGCTGATGAATGGATGCTTTATGATATGGAAGCGACCATTAGCAGCAATTCACGAGGCTTAAACTTTGGACGAATGTGGCAAAATGGTGAGTTGGTGTGTAGCACCACCCAAGAAGGTTTAATTCGTTTACGTGAAATTGAAACCCAATAAAATTAAGCCGCAGTATGCGGTTTTTTTTAGCCATGTTTGACAAAAGCTATGCTTAATATGCCCAGCATGCTTGATCAAAATACAGCACGGTACAATGACAAAAAAAGATTCGTAATTGCCCAATGCTCGTGGCATAGTGCCTTTAAATCATAAGGCTTTATAGATGAAATCATGAGCTTAAATACTCAAATTTTAGTGGCGGCGATTTTAGGATTAGGCTTTGGTTATCTGCTTAATCTATTTCCAGATGGCGCCTTTTTTAATGCCTCAATTTATAGCATTGGCATTGCCAGCAGTATTTTTATTGGTTTGCTAAAAATGCTGTTAATCCCGTTAATTTTTAGCTCCATTGTGGTTGGCGTTTCTAATTTACAAGCAGGTGGGCAGTTTGGGCGGGTATGGAAAATCACCGTCATGTGCTGTGTTACCACCACCACTTTAGCTTTGGCACTTGGTTTGGCTGCTGCACATTTATTTGACGTGGGCAAAGGCGTTGATATTGCCATGTTTCAAGAAGCGATGAGCCAACACCAAAGCCCCGACACTTTAACCGCCAGCTCATTTATTACCAACTTTATTCAAAATACTTTAATCAATCCATTTAAAGCCTTTAGCGATGGCAATGTTTTAGCTGTGGTTTTATTTGCACTGTTTGTAGGCATTGCTTTGGTGAAAGGCGGAGAGCGTTTTCATGCAGTACGCAGTTTAAGCCAACAATTTTTTGACATGATGATGATGATGATTGCTTGGGTCATGAAATTGGCACCGTTGGGGATTTTTGCGTTATTGGCAAAATTAGTGGCAACCGAAGACATCAGTGTATTAAGTCGTTTAGCTGAATTTGCTGTGGTGGTCACAGGCACCACTATTTTCCATGGTGTGGTGGTCTTGCCCTTATTGCTTTGGATTTTTGGCAAAATGGATCCAATTACTTTTTTCAAAGGCACCAAAACAGCACTCATTACAGCATTTGCCACCAGTTCAAGCTCGGCGACCATGCCATTATCTTTAAAATGTGCACAAGAAAATTTAGGTGTTCGCGCGCAAACAGCAGGTTTTGTGATTCCGATTGGCACACAGTTAAATATGGATGGCACGGCACTTTATGAAGCGGCTGCTGCACTCTTTATTGCCAATTTAATGGGTTTAGATTTAAGCCTTGGGCAACAATTAATTGTGTGTTTAACCGCCATGATTGCCTCACTCGGTGCACCGGGTATTCCAAGTGCAGGTATGGTGACCATGATTATGGTATTGCAATCGGTGGGCTTACCTGCCGAGGCCATTGCGATTTTACTGCCTATTGACCGCCTATTAGATACAGTACGTACTGTGGTCAATGTTCAAGGGGATATGATGATTAGTGTAGTGGTCGATCACCACACTAAAGCACCTGAGATTAAAGTCTAAGCTTAAGGTCGGTACAGGGTATATAAATGATGTTCTTCTGCATGAATACGCTGTGCCAACACTTCGCCTACTGCATTATATTCATGGTTAAATTCACAAATATTATCAGCATCAATCACTTGGCTTTGCCATTTTTTAATAAAACGTACCACCGCAGCTGAAATTGCATTCATGTCTTTACGATAGCCTTTAATCATCTCTAACTGCTCTTTTTGATCTAAAAAAGACTGTTCCAAATAACAATAAAAATGCACGTTTTCCTGCATCAAATGTAAATTAAACTTACTTTTTAGTTCTTCTAAAGCAGGGGAGATATATTCATAGTTTTCTTGCTGAATAAAGCTTGCAATAGCACCATAAAGTTCGACTAACTCCACATGATCATGCTTGAGATTCAAAATCAGATCATCTGAATAACTGATTTTACTGTCAATAAACTCATTAGTTTCTAAACGTTGTTCCCCACTTTGAACTGTTTCATAGCTTTGCGGCTGTGTTTGAGCTGACTTAAATAAATTTTGTAAAAATTGAATGATGATTTTTAACATGAGTATCCATTCTATTTGATATTTTTTGCCAACATATCTTTAAAAAAAATACTTGTCTAATGTTTTTTTATTGAACGATTTAAATATTTATTTTTTATACTTAATATTTATTATTTTTTAATAAAAATCAATAACTTAATATATTAAATCTGATTGATTTTATCGGGATTTTGAAGATTTGATACTTAAGTTTCACACTTAACTATTTATGTGAACCAGATTGATATTTAGATATAAAATGCCAAATAAAAAAGCCACAGACCAAGCTGTGGCTTTTATGCATAGATCCACTTAATTTGAGTTAGGTTTGGCTAACTCATCATCAAGATCGACGACTAAATCGACATCATCGCCTTCAACAAATTCAATATCATCACTTGATGCTTCAGGAATTTCACTTAAATCAATGTTATTTTGCTGCTCTAAAGTAAAGTTTAAACGACCTGCCATCACACTGGCTAACTCTTCTAAACCTTGTTTGTTCATTGAAGAAAATAACTGAATAGAAAAATCCAATTTCATCTTACGCAATTGGGCTTTAACTTCTTGCAACGCTTTAGACGCAGGACCACGGTTGAGTTTATCTGATTTAGTTAATAAGACATGTACAAATAAACGACGTGAATACGCCCATTCAAGCATCATCACATCAAAGTGTTGTAATGGATGACGAATGTCCATGAGTAACACTAAGCCTTGTAAGCTTTTACGATGAATCAGGTAGTTTTCTAACTCTTTTTGCCACACAATTTTCATGGCTTCAGGTACAGCTGCATAGCCATAACCGGGTAAATCCACCAAACGTTGGTCTGGGTTACCTAAGCTAAAAAAGTTAATCATCTGGGTACGACCCGGACGTTTTGAGGCACGTGCCAATTGCTTTTGGTTGGTTAAAGCATTAATGGCGCTTGATTTACCTGCGTTAGAACGACCAGCAAATGCCACCTCATAGCCTGTATCTTCAACACATAAATTTAGCTTTGGCGCGCTCATTAAAAATTCAGCTTTGCGAAGCCAGTTTAGTGAGCGTACAGCATATTCAGTAATTGCAGAATCAACTTTTTTCTCATAAGTGATCTTTTGCTTTGGCGCAGTTGCCGTTTTACTGTTACGTGATTTTCCTCGGTGCTGATGCATAACCCAACTTCAAACTTAATTTACCAAGGGGCATTATAAAGGAAGTCGCTCAGGCAAGCGACTTAAACATTCAAGATCTCAATAGCAAGCGGATTTTTGCCATCTAAGGTTGGGCTTAATGCTTGTGCAAAGGTGTATTGATTGAGGCTTTGATAAAACTCAAATAAAGCCCGTTGTAGCATGCCTTTTAAGCCACAGTTTGGCAGCAATACACAGGCATTCGGTTGATAGCAATCCACAATTGGTGCATCGCCTTGTAGGGTTTGTACCATAACACCCAGAGGGAGCTGTAATACATTTGGATCTAAACGAATACCACCGCCTTTACCACGTGTGGTGATTAGCCAGTGTTGTTTTGCTAAAAAATGCACCACTTTAATCAGGTGATTTTCAGAGACCTTTAACTGCGTTGCAATTTCAGCAATGGTATAGGGCACATCACGCTCAGGCGCAACGTACATCAAGACACGTAATGCATAATCTGTAAATTTATTCAGCTGCATCGCAAAAAAAACTAGGGTCGGAACCCTAGTTTAACCTCAAAATATAATAAAAAGAATGTGTTTTAGATCACACTGTCATCGGGGCAGATAGCTCAAGCACATCACCCACATCATAATGCTGCGCTAAAATTGCTGCTACAGAATATGGACTTGGTTCAGCAACACATTCAACCAAGAATTGATAACTATTTTCTGTGCTTGCACTGAGTTTAAATTGTTGCGGTTGTAGCAATTCTTGTTCAGGCACACTCACACGTACCGAAATTGGGGTGTTGGCTTGAGCACTTAAGATGGCTTGTCCATCTTGTGCAGTCACGCTAAACAAATATGCGCTGCCTGATCTTTCAATTGCACTAATTTTAAACGCGCGCCAACCGGTCCAGCCGCCATGTTGTGAAGCTAAAGTTTGATATTTGTTCTTTTCCATCGAAATCATCAGATCGGCAAGTTGCATATAAGCGGCTTGCCATGCTGCGATCAAATCAGAATCCATCGCTACATCAAGCACTTCACTAATAGAATGCAATAAATTCTCGCCTACAATGGCATATTGTTCTGGTTGAATATCTAAGCTGACATGTTTAGTGGTGATGTGCTCTAAGGCTTTTGCCAATACGCTTGGGTTTTCAATGTGTTCAGCATAAGCCAATACAGCAGCAGCCAAAGCCCGCGGCTGACGCTCATTATTTTGATGCTCTAAATTAAAAGTGTTTTTTAATTCAGGATGATTATTCAACATACGCTGATAAAAATAACGGGTCAGGGCGACACCATTTTCACGTAAAACAGGAACGGTTGCTTTTACAAGTTCAATATGTTTTGGTGTCATCTAAGCGCTCGCTTAAAATAGATTTTAAAAGATGTATTTAAAATATATCTTTTAATTTTATTTAGCAATTAAAATCCATAAAAAAATATGGGATAGTTGAACCATTCCATATTATGCGGCTGTGCTCAGTATAAAATTAGTCAAGAATGCCTAATGCTTGTTGAATATCTTGAATTAAATCTTGAGTGTCTTCTAAGCCAATACAAAAGCGTACCAAAATCCCTGACTGTAAATGTGTGTGTTCAAGGCTACGCATGTGTTGCAGTTCGTACAGCATCACCAAACTTAGCGGACCGCCCCAACTAAAGCCCAGCTTAAACAGTTGCAGCGCATCACAAAACTCACGAATATCTTGCAGTGAATATTTTGCATCAAAGATAACACTGACTAAACCTGCGCTATGCTGCTCTTGGCATACGGTTTGCCAATATGGATGACTGATATTGTCAGGGTCGGCAGGGTGCAGGACTTGGCTAAATTGCGCTTGCTGTTTAAGCCAGTCAAGGAGTTTTAGCGCACTATGACTTTGCGCCTCATAACGTAATTGCATTGAAGCCAAACTACGTTGTACTTGTGCCACGTCATCACCTGAAACACTAATACCTTGTAAGGCATGCATACGGAACAATTGATGATGTAAAGCTTTATCGCGGGTGACAACCGAGCCCATTAAAATATCACCACCGCCACTTGGATATTTGGTCAGTGCATGTACTGTTAAATCTACACTTAAATGTGCATCGCTAAAATCAAAAGCATTAAAAGCCAGTCCTGCGCCCCATGTATTATCCAACGCTGTCAAAATGTTCTGCGCTTGAGCTTTTTTGACTAAAGCAACCAAGTCAGGAAATTCTAAAGTCACTGAACCTGCTGCTTCAAACCAGAGTAATTTGGCTTTTTCACTGGGTTGAAAGCTGTGTACATCGAGCGGATTATATACTTTGACACAGATGCCATAGCGCGTTTGTAGGTTGCGTAAATGCTCCATGTTGGGTCCATAAATATTATCGGCTACCCAAACTTCATCGCCATGGCTTAAAAAACACGAATTGACCAGATTAATGGCCGACAAACCACTTGGCGCAAGCAAACAGTATTCACCGCCTTCAAGTTGTGCAATTTGATCGGCTAAATTAAAGGTGGTGGGTGTGCCATGTGTGCCATAGCTGTAGTCATAGTCATCGCTCCAATGGCGATTAAATAAAGCATCGGTGTTGTTAAAGATGATAGTCGATGCCCGATACACAGCAGGTTGCACAGTGTGAATGGACTGAGGGGCCTTTCGTGGTGCATGAATCAATTGGGTTTGGCGATTTTTTTTCACAGCAGCGCTCAAAATAAGTTCATTTTAACCCTTAAGCTTAAGAGAAAGTCATTGATCGTGCTAGGGAAGTTCAACAATTGTTAGAAATCTGACGAAATGGGGCAAGTTGGCGCTATTTTTGCAAAAGTTTAAGCAAACAAATAACAATAGGTGAATAAAGCGCATGAAGTCGCAGTTAAAAGTACATTATTTTCAACATATTGCAGGAGAAGGTTTTGGCAGTTGCTATGAATATTTAAAACAAAAAAATGCCAAAATTACTGCAACAGAATTTTTTGCCCTCCCCGTAGAACAGGCTCTAGATTTAGAAGCCTTACCTGATGTCAATGAAGTGGATTTGCTGATCATTATGGGCGGCAGTATGAGTGTAAACGATGAAGCCAATTATCCATGGTTAAAGATAGAAAAACGTTGGTTGAGACGTTATTTGGCACTGGGTAAACCTGCCATTGGCTTATGTTTAGGTGGTCAATTGATTGCCAACGCGTTAGGTGCTGCGGTAAGTCGCAGTCAACAACAAGAGCTAGGTTGGAGCACCATTCGCAAAGTTCAAAGCGTGCCGCAAGATTGTTTTCAACTGCCTGAACAATTTAATTTATTGCAATGGCACACCGAAAGCTTTGAAATTCCAAAAGGTGCTGTGCATTTGGCTGAAAATGAAGCATGTCGTAATCAAATGTATCAAATTGGCAATAATGTTTTGGGCTTTCAATCACATCCTGAGATTACCCCACAGGTTTTAGAATTATTTTTAGAAAATAGTGAAGAATTATCAATTTTCTCAGGCAATTATGTCCAAGATGTAAATACGTTGATTAAATCATCAAAAAATAAATTTCTTCAAGGAAATCAAATATTAAACCAAGCAATTGACTATGTTTTAAGAAAGACGGCCTACTAAGTGGACTTTAAACCATTGATTAACAAAATATACCAAAAAACCATATAAAAGCCTAAAAATGGATTTGCTTATGCATTAAACAATAGCTATAATGGGCGACCCTTCAATAGGAAGGAGGTTAACTACGAATAAAGTAGTTAACTATCGTTACAGTCGTGGCATCGATCACGACCTTAGTGATAATTCACTGCTCTTGACACTTGCCTTATATTAGTGGGGTGAGATGCGTCAAGAGTGATTCTTTATATATTTGGCTTGGAGTTTACTGGTATGTCTAACCAGAGAATTCGTATCCGTCTTAAGTCTTTTGATCACCGTCTAATTGATCAATCTGCTCAAGAGATCGTAGAAACAGCAAAACGTACTGGCGCACAAGTTTGCGGTCCAATTCCAATGCCTACACGCATTGAACGTTTCAACGTTTTAACATCACCACACGTTAACAAAGATGCGCGTGACCAATACGAGATCCGCACTTACAAACGTTTGATCGACATCGTTCAACCTACAGACAAAACTGTAGATGCATTGATGAAGTTAGATCTTGCAGCTGGTGTTGATGTTCAGATCGCATTGGGTTAAGGCTTTCGGTTAATTAACGTTTCCAAGTTAATTAAGCCGCTTTTTTAGAGGTTTATGCACATGGCTATTGGTTTAGTCGGTCGCAAGTGCGGTATGACGCGTATCTTCACAGATGCTGGCGTTTCTGTACCTGTAACAGTGATTGAGGTTGATCCTAACCGCATCACTCAAATCAAAACGCTTGAAACTGATGGTTATCAAGCGATTCAAATCACTACTGGTGAACGTCGCGAATCTCGCGTAACTAACGCTCAGAAAGGTCACTTCGCTAAAGCGGGTGTTGCTGCTGGTCGTCTAGTTCAAGAATTCCGCGTTTCAGAAGCTGAGCTTGAAGGTCGTGAAGTAGGTGGTACGCTTACTGTTGAATTGTTCCAAGTAGGTCAAGTTGTTGACGTAACTGGTACATCTAAAGGTAAAGGTTTCCAAGGTGGTGTTAAGCGTTGGAACTTCCGTACACAAGATGCTACACACGGTAACTCTGTATCTCACCGTGTTTTAGGTTCTACTGGTCAAAACCAGACACCTGGTCGCGTATTCAAAGGCAAAAAAATGGCTGGCCATTTAGGTGCTGAATGCGTAACTACACAGGGTCTTGAAATCGTTGCTATCGACGTTGAACGTTCAGTTCTTGTTGTTAAAGGCGCGGTTCCTGGTGCTACCGGTGGTGACGTGACTGTACGTCCTACGATCAAGGCCTGAGGGGAAATATTGTGAATTTAAATACTGTTTCTGGCTCAGCGGTTGAATTATCTGAAGTTGCTTTCGGTCGTGAATTTAACGAAGCACTTGTACACCAAGTTGTTACAGCTTACTTAGCTGGTGGTCGTCAAGGTTCGAAAGCTCAGAAATCACGTGCTGACGTTTCTGGCGGTGGTCGTAAGCCATTCCGTCAAAAAGGTACTGGCCGTGCGCGTGCTGGTTCTATTCGTAGCCCAATCTGGGTTGGCGGTGGTAAAACATTTGCTGCACGTCCACAAGACTGGTCTCAAAAAGTAAACCGTAAAATGTACCGCGGTGCTATGCAATGCATCATGGCTGAGCTTGTTCGTCAAGATCGCCTAATCTTAGTTGACGAGTTTGCTGTTGCTGCTCCAAAAACTAAAGAATTGCTTGCAAAACTTAACGACTTAAATGCAACTCGTGCATTAATCGTTACAGATGCTGTTGATGAGAACTTGTATCTAGCTGCTCGTAACATTCCACACGTTGATGTGGTTGATGCTGCTGCTATTGATCCAGTTAGCTTGATTGCGTTCGATAAAGTTGTTATGTCTGTAGCTGCTGCTAAGAAAATTGAGGTAGAACTCGGATGAACAACGAACGTATCTATCAAGTCCTACAAGGACCTGTATTCTCAGAAAAAGCTCAAGTTTTAGGCGAAACTGCTGGTGTTCAAGTGTTTAAAGTTGCGTTAAACGCAAACAAACTTGAAATCAAAAAAGCAGTTGAGCAATTGTTTGGTGTTGAAGTGTTAAAAGTTAACACTACAATCACTAAAGGTAAGACTAAACGCTTTGGTAAAACTATCGGACGTCGTTCTGATGTTAAAAAAGCATACGTCACCCTGAAAGCTGGCCAAGATGTAGAAATGGCTGACTTGGGCGATACCGCTGAAAGCACAGCGGAATAAGGACGAGAATTATGCCTATTCAAAAATGTAAGCCAACGTCTCCAGGACGTCGCTTTGTAGAGAAAGTCGTTCACGACCATCTTCACAAAGGTGCACCATACGCTCCATTAGTAGAAGCTAAAAAGCGTACTGGCGGCCGTAATAACAACGGTCACATCACGACTCGTCACGTTGGTGGCGGTCACAAGCAGCACTACCGTCTAGTTGACTTTAAACGTAACAAAGATGGTATTCCTGCAACTGTAGAGCGTATCGAATACGATCCTAACCGTACTGCACACATTGCACTTGTATTGTATGCTGACGGTGAACGTCGTTATATCATCGCTCCTAAAGGCCTTCGCGCTGGCGATAAAGTACAATCTGGTAACGATGCTCCAATTCGTCCAGGTAACTGCTTACCGCTTCGCAACATGCCTATCGGTTCTACTCTTCACAACATCGAACTTAAAATCGGTAAAGGCGCGCAATTAGCTCGTTCTGCTGGTACTTCAGTTCAGTTGTTGGGTCGTGACGGTTCTTACGCAATTGTTCGTCTACGTTCAGGCGAAATGCGTAAAATTCACGTTGAATGCCGCGCTGTGTTAGGTGAAGTATCTAACTCAGAAAGCAACCTTCGCTCACTAGGTAAAGCTGGTGCATCACGCTGGCGTGGTGTTCGTCCTACCGTTCGTGGTATGGCGATGAACCCAGTTGATCACCCGCACGGTGGTGGTGAAGGGCGTAATAAAGGTATTCAACCTGTAAGCCCATGGGGTCAAAAAGCTAAAGGGTACAAAACACGTACCAACAAGCGTACGACTAAGATGATCATTCGCGACCGTCGCGTTAAGTAACAAGTAAAGGAATCTGACAATGCCTCGTTCTCTGAAAAAAGGCCCATTCGTCGATGCGCACTTGTTCGCTAAGGTTGAAGCGGCTATCGCGGCTAATAACCGTAAGCCGATCAAAACTTGGTCGCGTCGTTCGATGATCCTACCGGATTTTGTTGGTTTAACAATTTCTGTACACAATGGCCGTAACCACGTTCCTGTGATCGTTTCTGAACACATGGTTGGTCACAAGCTTGGTGAATTTGCACCAACTCGTACCTATCGCGGTCACGGTGTTGACAAGAAATCTAAACGTTAAGGTGCTATGATGGAAGTTACTGCTAAATTACGCGGTGCCGCTATCTCGGCACAAAAAACTCGTTTGGTTGCAGACCTCATTCGCGGCAAATCTGTTGCGCATGCTTTAAACATCTTAAACTTCAGCAACAAAAAAGCTGCAGTTTTAGTTAAAAAAGCATTGGAATCTGCGATTGCAAACGCTGAACATAATAACAGTTTGGATGTAGACGATCTTAAAGTTTCTACGATCTACGTTGATGAAGGCACTAGCCTTAAACGTATTTTGCCACGTGCTAAAGGCCGTGCAGATCGTATTACTAAGCGTACTTGTCACATCACCGTTAAGGTAGGGGTTTGATATGGGTCAGAAGGTTCATCCAATCGGTATCCGCCTAGGTGTTGTGAAACGTCATAACGCTAACTGGTATGCGAGTCCGAAACAATACGCTGAATACTTGCTTAAAGATTTGCAAGTTCGTGAGTTTTTGAATAAAAAACTTAAGAATGCAATGATCAGCAATATTCTTATCGAACGTCCTACTGGCGCTGCTAAAATTACAATTAGCACTGCTCGTCCTGGTATCGTAATCGGTAAAAAAGGCGAAGACATTGAGAAATTACAACGCGAATTAACAGCCATTATGGGTGTTCCTGCGCAAGTAAGCATCAACGAAATCGATCGTCCTGACTTAGACGCGCGTCTAGTTGCTGAAGGTATTGCTTCACAATTAGAAAAACGTGTGATGTTCCGTCGTGCTATGAAGCGTGCGGTTCAAAACTCTATGCGTGCTGGTGCTAAAGGTATCAAAGTTGAAGTTTCAGGCCGTTTAGGTGGTGCTGAGATCGCTCGTACAGAATGGTATCGTGAAGGTCGTGTACCTTTGCATACGCTTCGTGCGGACATCGACTACTCTTCAGTACGTGCTGAGACTACTTACGGTACGATTGGTGTTAAAGTTTGGGTATTCCGCGGTGAGATCCTAGGTGGCATGAAACAAGTCATGAACCCTGCTCCTGCTGAAGAACGTCCAGCTAAACGCGGTCGCGGTCGTGGTGAAGGTCAAGAGCGTCGTGGTCGCCGCAATGATCGTTCTGCTGAAAAAGGAGAATAATCCATGTTGCAACCTAAACGTATGAAATTCCGTAAGGTGCAAAAAGGCCGTAATACTGGTCTTGCTCACCGCGGTAGCTCAGTATCATTTGGTACTATTGCGCTTAAATCACTTGAACGTGGTCGTATGACTGCGCGTCAAATTGAAGCTGCTCGTCGTACAATCAGCCGTCGTATTAAACGTGGTGGTAAGATCTTTATCCGTGTTTTCCCAGACAAACCAATTACTAATAAACCATTAGAAGTTCGTATGGGTAAAGGTAAAGGTTCTGTGGAATACTGGGTTTGTGAAATCAAACCAGGTAAAGTCTTGTACGAAATTGATGGTGTAAACGAAGAATTAGCGCGCGAAGCATTTGTACTTGCTGCTGCTAAACTTCCGTTTAAAACCACTATCGTGACTCGGACGGTAATGTAATGAAAACTAAAGATCTACGTGAAAAGTCGGTAGAAGAGTTGACAGCTTTGCTTGATGAGCAACAGCTTAACCAATTCCGTCTTCGTATGGCGAAAGCAACTGGTCAATTGGGTAAATCGCACGAAGTTGCGTTAACTCGTAAAACTATTGCTCGTATTAAGACCCTCCTTACCGAAAAACAGGGGAACGGACAATGAGTGAGCAAACAGTTCGCACGTTAACAGGCAAAGTAGTAAGCGACAAGATGGAAAAATCTATCGTTGTGCTTATCGAACG
Organism: uncultured Acinetobacter sp.; assembly: GCF_947626835.1. Classification (GTDB taxonomy): domain Bacteria; phylum Pseudomonadota; class Gammaproteobacteria; order Pseudomonadales; family Moraxellaceae; genus Acinetobacter. Next base: position 159,764 of record NZ_CANQTS010000002.1, read on the forward strand.
CCGCGTTCAACACCCGTTGTATGGCAAATCAATCCGCCGTTCAACAAAATTACACGCTCATGATGAGAACAACACAGCTAAAACTGGCGACGTTGTAACCATTAAAGAATGCCGCCCAATGTCTAAAACTAAGTCATGGACTTTAGTTGAAGTTATTGAAGCAGCAGCTGAGTAATTAACGTTCTTGTTGCATCATCGGTCGATTTCGAGTACTCTTTGAGCCTTTCGAAATTCTGACCGATGTTGCTCGGTTTTGGAGTAGGGCAATGATTCAAACCGAAAGTATGCTCGACGTAGCAGACAACAGTGGTGCTCGCCGCGTACAATGTATCAAAGTACTTGGTGGTTCACATCGTCGTTATGCTTCTGTTGGCGACATCATTAAAGTTACTGTAAAAGAAGCAATTCCACGCGCACGTGTTAAAAAAGGTGACGTGATGAATGCTGTAGTTGTACGTACAAAATTCGGTATCCGTCGTGCAGACGGTTCTGTGATTCGTTTCGACGATAACGCAGCTGTTATTTTGAACAACAACAAAGCGCCGATTGCGACTCGTATTTTCGGACCAGTGACTCGTGAACTTCGTACTGAACAGTTCATGAAAATTATTTCATTGGCTCCTGAAGTTCTATAAGAGGCACTCATGGCTAAGATTAAAAAAGGCGATCAAGTAATTGTGATCGCAGGTAAAGAAAAAGGCAAACAGGGAACTGTATTGTCTGTTTCAAACGATCGCGTTCTTGTTGAAGGCTTGAACCTGGTTAAGAAGCATCAAAAGCCGAATCGTGCAACAGGTGCTGAAGGCGCTGTAGTTACACAAGAAGCTTCGCTTCATATCTCAAACGTGGCAATTTTTAATGCTGCAACCCAAAAGGCTGACCGTGTTGGTTACCAAGTAGTAGAAGGCGTGAAGACTCGCGTATTCAAATCTACTGGTGAATCAGTGGCGGTAGCGAAGTAATAGGTTGAATTAGGCTATGGCCAGACTTAAAACACGTTACAACGAAGAACTTAAAGCTCAGTTACTTGAGACTTTAGGTGTTAAAAATGTGATGGAAATTCCACGCATTACTAAAATCACGATCAACATGGGTGTTGGCGCAGCTGCTGCTGACAAAAAACTCCTTGATGGTGCTTTAGCGGATATGCAAGCAATTGCTGGTCAAAAGCCAGTGCTTACATTAGCGCGTAAATCAATCGCTGGTTTCAAAATCCGTGATGGTTGGCCGATCGGTTGTAAAGTTACTTTACGCGGCGAACGCATGTACGAATTCTTAGACCGTTTGATCTCTATCGCGATCCCTCGTATCCGTGACTTCCGTGGTTTCTCAGCGAAATCATTTGACGGTCGTGGTAACTACTCGATGGGTCTTAAGGAACAGATCATGTTCCCTGAAATCGATTTTGATAAGATTGATCGTATTCGTGGTATGGACATTACCATCACTACGACTGCTCGCACCGATGACGAAGGCCGTGCGCTTATGCGTGCATTCGGCTTCCCGTTCAAATAAGAGGTCGATATGGCTAAGAAGAGTATGATTAATCGCGAATTGAAACGCGAAGCTACTGTTGCTAAATACGCTGCGAAACGTGCTGAATTAAAAGCAATTATCGCAAACGTAAATGCATCAGACGAAGAACGTTTCGAAGCGATGATGAAATTTCAAGCATTACCACGTAATGCATCTCCAGTTCGCCTACGTAACCGTTGTGGTTTAACTGGTCGTCCGCATGGTTATTTCCGTAAGTTCGGTTTAAGCCGTAACAAACTACGTGATACCGTAATGCAAGGTGATGTACCTGGCGTTGTTAAGGCAAGCTGGTAAGGAGCACTATAAATGAGTATGCAAGATACCGTTGCCGACATGTTAACACGTGTTCGTAACGCGCAAATGGCTAAGAAACAAACTGTTTCTATGCCAAACTCTAAGTTAAAAGTTGCGATTGCAAACGTTCTTGTACAAGAAGGTTACATCGCTGACGTAGCGGTTGCTGATGCCGAAGGCAAAGCAACGCTTACTTTGACTTTAAAATATTTCGAAGGCAAACCAGTTATCGAAACTGTGAAGCGCGTAAGCCGTCCAGGTCTACGTCAATATCGCGGTAAAGATGCACTTCCTAGCGTTAAGCAAGGTTTAGGTATTGCAATTGTTTCTACAAGCAAAGGCATCATGACTGATCGCGCTGCACGTGCTGCGGGCATCGGTGGTGAAGTTATTGCTTTTGTTTCTTAATAGGTGATTCCTCATGTCTCGTGTGGCTAAAGCCCCAGTAGCTGTACCTAACGGTGTAACAGTTACTCAGAACGGCCGGCAGGTCGAAGTGAAAGGCACTAAAGGTACATTGTCTTTCAACCTGCATGCGCTGGTCGAGCTAAAACAGGAAGACGGTATTTTAGCTATTGCTCCAAAAGCGGATTCTAAAGACGCTTGGATGCAAGCTGGTACTGCTCGCGCTGTGCTTAATAACCTTGTAAAAGGTGTTAGCGAAGGTTTCGAACGCAAGTTACAACTGATTGGTGTTGGTTATAAAGCTGCGGTTAAAGGTAATGTAATTAACCTTAACCTTGGTTTCTCTCACCCGATCGATTACAACCTTCCTGAAGGTGTAACTGCTGAAACTCCTACAGCAACTGAAATCGTACTGAAATCAGCTGACAAAGCTGCACTAGGTCAAGTTGCTGCAGATATCCGTGGTTACCGTCCACCAGAGCCGTATAAAGGTAAAGGTGTTCGTTATTCTGATGAAGTTGTACTTCGTAAAGAAGCTAAGAAGAAATAAGGCGCGAGGTTCTTATGAACGAAAAGAAACAATCCCGTTTGCGTCGTGCGAAAAGCACACGCTTGCACATCCGTGCGTTGGGTGCGACTCGTTTGTGTGTAAACCGCACTCCGCGTCACATCTATGCTCAAGTTATCTCAGCAGATGGTGGCAAAGTATTAGCGCAAGCTTCTACTTTAGACGCTACTCTACGTGCTGGTACAACTGGTAACGTTGAAGCGGCTCAAAAAGTTGGTGCTTTAATTGCAGAGCGTGCGAAAGCAGCTGGCGTAACTAAAGTTGCATTTGACCGTTCTGGTTTCAAATATCATGGTCGTATCAAAGCCTTGGCTGATGCTGCTCGTGAAAACGGCTTGGAGTTCTAATCATGGCTAAAGTTGAACAAAACGAAGGTCTTGTTGAAAAGCTGGTTGCCGTTGATCGTGTAGCCAAAGTTGTTAAGGGTGGTCGTATCTTCTCTTTCACAGCATTAACTGTTGTGGGTGATGGTAATGGTCGCGTAGGTTTTGGTCGTGGTAAAGCACGTGAAGTTCCAGCTGCTATTTCTAAAGCACTTGAAGCTGCTCGTCGTAACATGATTACAGTTGACCTTGTTAACGGTACTGTACAACACCCTATTCATGCTCGTCACGGTGCAAGCCGCGTTTACATGCAGCCTGCTTCTGAAGGTACTGGTGTAATTGCTGGTGGCGCGATGCGTGCTGTTTTAGAAGCTGTTGGCGTACACAACGTGTTGACAAAATGCTATGGTTCTACTAACGCTGCTAACGTAGTAAACGCAACTTTCAACGGTTTGCGTGATATGACTTCTCCTGAGAAAGTCGCTGCGAAACGTGGTCTTTCAGTAGAACAAATTCAAGGGTAATAATCATGAAAACGATTAAAGTTACCCAGACTAAATCTGCATCGCATCGCTTGAAAAATCACAAGCTTAGCCTTCAAGGTTTAGGTCTGCGTCGTATTGGTCATACTGTAGAAGTGCAAGATACGCCTTCTAACCGTGGTATGATCAACCAAGTATACTATATGGTTAGTGTAGAGGAATAAGCCATGACTCTGCGTTTAAATACAATTGCACCTGCAGAAGGTGCTAAACGTGAAAGCGTTCGTCTAGGCCGTGGTATCGGTTCTGGTATGGGTAAGACTGGTGGCCGTGGTGTCAAAGGTCAAAACTCACGTAAGAGCGGTGGTACTCGTCCAGGTTTCGAAGGCGGTCAAACAGCGTTATATCGTCGTTTGCCTAAATTCGGCTTCACTAGCCAACAGGCATTGAAAACAGCTGAAGTACGTTTATCTGAGCTTAACAAAGTTGAAGGCGATATTATTTCTCTTGAAACTTTAAAAGCTGCAAACGTTGTACGTAAAGATATGTTACGTGCTCGTATCGTACTTTCTGGTGAAATTACTCGCGCATTCACTGTTCAAGGTGTTGCATTGACTAAAGGCGCTAAAGCTGCTGTTGAAGCTGCTGGCGGTAAAGTCGAGGAGTAATCTCCAGTGTCTATGACTCCTAGTTCTACAGGTCATGTTAACATGATGAAAGGTCAACCGTTTCACGTCAAATATCGTGAAATTATTCGCCGAATGATGTTTCTCATTGGTGCGTTGTTGGTCTTTCGACTAGGAGCGCATATTCCGGTACCGGGTATCGACAATGCTGCCCTTGAGAATTTATTTAATGCAAACTCAGGTACAATCCTGGGTTTGTTTAATATGTTTTCAGGTGGTGCATTAGAGAGAATGTCTATTCTTGCTCTTGGGATCATGCCATACATTTCTGCCTCGATTATCGTGCAGTTGATGTCAACCGTGGTTCCATCGCTCGAAGCTTTGAAAAAAGAAGGCGAGCAGGGTAAGCGTAAAATTAACCAATATACGCGACAAGGTACATTGTTCCTTGCTTTAGTGCAGTCGATTGGTATGTGTGCAGGTCTGCTTAGTCAAGGGATTACCTTAACGTCAGGACTTGCTTTTTACATTCCAGCCGTGACTTCATTGGTAGCAGGTACCATGTTCTTGATGTGGTTAGGTGAGCAGATCACTGAACGCGGGGTAGGTAATGGTATTTCCATGATTATCTTTGCGGGTATTGTTGCAGGTTTGCCGAACTTGGTGATGCAATCATTTAGTTCAATTGATAGTGGACAATCAAGTTTGATTGGCTTAGCGATCTTCGCTCTGTTATCATTGGCAGTATTGGCAGCAATTGTGTTTATTGAGAAGGCGCAGCGTCGCATTCCAGTAAACTATGCTCAAAAACAACAAGGTCGTCGTGTATTTGCTGCACAGCAGACACATTTGCCGTTAAAAATTAATATGGCAGGTGTTATTCCGGCAATTTTTGCCAGCTCATTGCTTTTGTTCCCCGCGAGCTTAGGTCAGTGGGTCGGTAGTGCCGATCCTGATGCAGGGTTAATTCAGCGTAGCCTACAAGATTTGGCACTCGTGTTGTCGCCTGGACAGCCGTTATATTTGGTGCTCTTTGGTGCGTTAATTATCTTCTTCTGTTATTTCTATACGGCGCTTGTATTTAGCCCTAAAGAAGTGTCAGAGAATCTTAAACGCAGCGGAGCTTATGTGCCCGGTATACGCCCAGGTGAGCAAACTGCTCGTTACTTAGATCACATTCTCAATCGTTTGACTTTTATTGGCGCGATCTACATCACTGTGGTGTGTCTAATGCCAATGGTATTGCAAAGTTCATTTGGAATTCCATTTAGCTTAGGTGGCACATCGTTACTGATTGTGGTTGTTGTGGTGATGGACTTTATGGCTCAGCTGCAAGCTCATCTCACCTCGCATCAATACGATAATCAAACATTAATGAGAAAAACGACTGCTCATCCTCAGGGATAAGCGCACTTAGAGGTTTCATCATGAAAGTACAAGCTTCTGTAAAGAAAATTTGTGGTAGCTGTAAAGTTATCCGTCGTAATGGGGTTATCCGCGTAATTTGTAGCGCAGAACCTCGTCATAAGCAGCGTCAAGGTTAATCTGATCAAGACCTGTTGATTTCAGTAGGCTAATTAGGTTATTATCCGCCCCTCAAGATTTTTGTGGGGCGGTTGATTATCTCTACTGCCTTTTTGGAGAAAGTGAATGGCTCGTATTGCCGGTGTAAACATTCCGGATAACAAGCATGCTGTTATCTCCCTTACGTATATCTTTGGTATCGGTCGCCACACTGCTAAGCAAATCTTAGCTGCTGTTGGTATCGAAACTACTACCAAGATTCGTGAGTTGGACGATGCTCAGCTTGATGCGATTCGTGCAGAAGTTGCTAAGGTTCCTACCGAAGGTGACTTACGTCGCGAAATTTCCATGAACATTAAACGTTTAATGGATTTAGGCTGCTACCGTGGTCTTCGTCATCGTCGTAGCTTGCCTGTCCGCGGTCAACGCACAAAAACTAACGCACGTACCCGTAAAGGTCCGCGCAAACCGATTAAAAAGTAAGATTTCTGGAAGCTAAAAGATGGCTAAAGATACTCGCACACGCAAGAAGGTCACTCGTACCGTCTCTGAAGGTGTTGCACACATTCACGCGTCTTTTAATAACACCATTGTAACGATTACCGATCGTCAAGGTAATGCATTGGCTTGGGCCACTTCAGGTGGACAAGGCTTCCGTGGATCACGTAAATCAACTCCGTTCGCTGCTCAGGTAGCTGCTGAAGTTGCTGGTAAAGCAGCTTTAGACTACGGTTTGAAAAACTTGGACGTCCTTGTAAAAGGTCCTGGTCCAGGTCGTGAATCTGCGGTTCGTGCATTAGGCGCAGTGGGTTATAAGATTAACAGCATTACCGATGTGACACCAATTCCTCACAACGGTTGCCGTCCACCTAAAAAACGTCGCGTGTAAGGAGAAACATTCATGGCTCGTTATATTGGTCCAAAATGCAAACTCTCTCGCCGCGAAGGGACAGACCTGCAATTAAAATCTGGCGTTAAACCGTTTGACGTTAAGACTAAAAAACATGCTAAAGCTCCAGGCCAACACGGCGGAGCTCGTGGTAGCAAACAATCTGAGTACTCACTACAATTACGTGAAAAACAAAAAGTACGTCGTATGTACGGTGTTTTAGAACGTCAATTTAGTAACTACTACAAAGAAGCAGCTCGTGTTAAAGGCGCAACTGGCGAGAACTTGTTAAAGTTACTTGAAAGCCGTCTTGATAACGTTGTTTATCGCATGGGTTTTGGTTCTACACGTGCAGAAGCTCGTCAGTTAGTATCTCACCGTTCAATCACTTTAAATGGCCGTCGCGTTAACATCGCGTCTATCCAAGTTAAAGCTGGTGACGTGATTGCAGTTCACGAAGGCGCTAAACAACAATTACGTATTAAAAACGCAATTGAATTAGCTGCACAACGTGGTACAGCTTCATGGATCGAAGTAGATCATTCGAAACTTGAAGGTACATTCAAAGCTGCTCCAGATCGTTCTGATTTACCTGCTGAAATCAACGAAAGCTTGATTGTAGAATTGTATTCTAAATAATCCTTGAGGTGGCAATAATGACGCGTACTGCAAATGAGTTTCTAACTCCGCAAGCGATCAAGGTCGAAGCGGCAAGCGGGACCTCGGCAAAAGTTATTCTAGAACCCTTAGAGCGTGGCTTTGGTCACACTCTGGGCAATGCTTTACGTCGCATCCTTCTTTCTTCTTTACCTGGCGCAGCTGTGGTTGAAGTAGAGATTGAAGGGGTTGAGCACGAGTACAGTACTTTGGAAGGCTTGCAGCAGGACATCGTCGAGCTCTTGCTGAACCTAAAAGGATTGTCTATTAAGCTGTTCGATCAAAATGAAGCTTATTTAACATTAGAAAAACAAGGGCCAGGCGACGTAACTGCGGCTGACCTTCGTTTACCTCATAATGTTGAAGTGGTTAACCCTGAGCATTTGATCGGCACGTTAAGTGCTACAGGCAATCTTAAGATGCGCCTGAAAGTTGCTCAAGGTCGTGGTTATGAGACTTCTGACTCACGCTTCCCAGAGGGTGAAACTCGCCCTGTAGGTCGCTTACAGTTAGATGCGTCTTATAGCCCAATCAAACGTGTGTCTTATACAGTTGAAAATGCTCGTGTAGAACAACGTACAGACCTTGATAAACTGATCATTGATCTTGAAACAAATGGTACTGTTGATCCTGAAGAAGCAATTCGTAAGGCAGCAACGATCTTGCAACAACAAATCGCGATTTTTGTTGACCTGCAAAAAGATCAAGCACCAGTTGCTCAAGAACCTCGCGAAGAAGTTGATCCAATCTTGCTTCGTCCAGTAGATGATCTAGAGCTTACTGTTCGTTCTGCTAACTGTTTGAAGGCAGAAAACATTTACTACATTGGTGATCTTGTTCAGCGCACTGAGGTGGAGCTTCTCAAAACTCCTAACCTTGGTAAAAAGTCGCTTACTGAGATCAAAGATGTTCTGGCATCGAAAGGCTTACAGCTCGGCATGCGTTTAGAGAACTGGCCACCGGCTAGCCTCCGCATGGACGACCGTTTCGCTTATCGTAGCCGTTAATTAAGTAGGACTATCACCATGCGTCATCGTAATAGTGGTGTGAAATTAGGCCGTACAAGCAGTCATCGTAAAGCGATGTTCCAAAACATGGCTAATTCTTTGTTCGAGCACGAGTTAATCAAAACGACTGTGCCTAAAGCAAAAGAGTTACGTCGTGTAGCTGAGCCTTTAATCACTTTAGCTAAAAACGATACTGTTGCAAACCGCCGTTTAGCGTTTGCTCGTACTCGTTCAGCAGCAACTGTTGGTAAATTATTTACCGTTCTTGGCCCTCGTTACAAAGAACGTAACGGCGGTTATCTACGTGTTCTTAAAGCGGGCTTCCGTGCAGGTGATGCTGCACCGATGGCTTACGTTGAACTAGTAGATCGCGAAGTTAAATAATTTCGTAAGAACTGTTCAGTTGTTCTAAAAAAGACCGGTGTTTCACCGGTCTTTTTTATTGCCCAAAATTTGATATGAATTTTTTTTGTGAGTTCTATAGGTTTTAGTTTGATTAAATTGCTTGCCTGTTTTCGGCTTTAAGCTGCAAGACTTTGGCATCGTAAGCTACGCCATTCAGGCTTAAAATCGGGTACACTTAAATCAGATAATTACTCTTGGGAAATAGCATGCAAGATATGAGTTTAGAAGAACGTAAAGTGATTTACCGTGCCCGTCGTGGTTTAAAAGAAATTGATGTTTATTTTGACCCATATGTGAAGAACCACTACTTACAAGCAGATGCTGAAGAAAGAGCCACATTTGCCGAATTAGTGGAACAAGAAGATCCAGATTTACTTGATTGGTTTATGGAAGTATCTGAGCCGCCACGTCCAGAAATGCGCGCTTTAATTAATAAACTGAAAGATTACGTACATGGCTAAAACTTGCTTGCAACTGAAACGTAGCTTGATAGGTTACGTGGTACAGTTGTGCTTGGCAGGTGCTGTAATCACTATATGCGCGATAACGCTATCAGGGTGGCTTACTTTGCTTGCCACCTTGGTGATGATCATAAGCTATCTACATTTTTTTTATCAAGATCGCGTGGTGCAGCTTGAATATCTTGCCGATGGGCAATGGACATTGCTGACACAAAAGCAAAACATAAAAACCGCTACCATTCAAAAAATCATTGATCATGGTATGTATGTGGTGATCTTTTTTGTAAAACAGCCGCCCTTAGTAATTTGGTCTGATCAACTTGCAGCAGCTGATTGGAAGCGTGTAAAGGTGCTAGCTAAGCTGTATTAGCACTTTTTTTAAATAATGGACTACACATTAAAATTGCCACCAAAATAAATCCAAAGCCAACTAAACTTAAAGTATCAGGCAGTTCTTGCCAAAACCAATAGCCCCAAATACCGGCAAAAATAATCGCAATATAGTTTACAGGTCCGATTTGACCTACTGGTGCTAACTTATAGGCATTGGATAAAAATAACTGACTGATATTGGCCAGTAATCCTACACTGATTAATAAACCCAGTTCAGCCAAGGTATAAGGTCGCCATAGCCAAAACATGGGAACCATAGACACTAAACTGCCAATCAAACAAAAATAAAACACAATCCGCTCAGGTGGTTCAGTGGCTGTTAAAGCACGTACCGTCACAAAAGCCATGGCCGCTAAAAAACTTGCAGCTAAGCCAATGCCGGACATCACATTAAATAAGCCCTGATCGGGTTTAGCCACGCATAACACACCAAGCAAACCAATAACCGCGGCACACAGCATACTGCTCGTTATTTTTTCTTTTAAAAATAACCACGCAATCAAAGGAATAAAAATGGGCGATGAATAGGTAAACACCATGGCATTAGAGAGCTTGAGATGGGCGATGGCATAAAAAAAGCCATACATGGCGGTTAAACCTGCTAAAGAGCGCCAAGTGTGCATCCAAATTTTATCGGTTTTAAAAAAGCTAGTGCCTTTATTTAAAATTAAGGGTAGAAAAATAAACAAGCCAATAAAATTACGAAAAAACACAATCGTGGCATTGTCTACGCTATGCGATGCGTAACGAATACACACGCCCATCAACGAAAATAAAAATGCCGCGATGGTCAGCCAACAAATAGCTTTAAATAAAGGCGAGCTGATCACTGGAGGCATTACACAAGCACCATCATGGCTAATCTAACAGTGTAACGTATCATCAAGATGGGTTTACAGATTGTTGATCATTGAGTTGTTGTTCGAGCAATTCAATTTGCTGCTGTTTAAGGCGAATTAATTCATCTGCGCTAAGGTTTTGCTGCTGTAGCATCTTTTCTTGTTGCTGCAATTGCTGTTGAATATCGTCTTGTTTGGCAATTTCTTCTTTGATTAAACTGATGTTTTCAGGTAAGTCTTGTTGTAATAGATCTTCATCGACCAATACTTTATTTGGAGTGGGCACAAATACCTCTGAGGCAGCCAAATTGGAGCTGCTAGAGGTGGTTTGAGCTAGTGTAGCTTGAGATGGATCTAACGGCGTACTGGGTTGTTCAGGCAACAGCCAATAAGTACTTATCGCAACCGTGATTACGACAAGTACGCTTGCAATCAGCCAAACTAAGTGGGCTGCATAACGCGGCTTACTTGGCATGGTTTTTAAGCTTTACGTGGTTTAAATTGAATCACGCCAATTTCATCGGCCACCGCAGGCACTTCAGGTTCAAGCACTTCGGTTGGGCGATTCTCTGAATAGTCACATTCAATGCACTCGATCCATTCAGCATCGGCTGTGGTGAGCATCACAATACGGTCTTGGGCTTCACAGCATGGACATTTAGCACCTGCAATAAAACGACGCTTCATAATGATGATACTCACTGTAGACTAAAAAATTGCCACTATTTTACGCAACTTAGGCGTTATTCGTCCAACCTTGATGACGTAATAATGCATCAATTTTCGGTTCACGACCGCGGAAATTAACAAAGGCCTCTAAGGCACTGTCACGCCCCCCCACTGCAAGCACTGCTTGACGGAATTCTTGACCCGTTTGGGTATTAAAAATCCCTTCATGTTCAAAACGATCAAAAGCATCACTGGCCAATACTTCAGCCCATTTATATGAGTAGTAACCCGCGGCATAGCCACCAGCAAAAATATGGCTAAAGCTATGTTGGAAGCGGTTATAAGCGACGCTTGGTACTACACTAAATTGCGCGCGAATCTGATCTAAGGTGCTTTGAATCCCTTGTGCGTCTAAAGCAGGACTGGTGGCATGAATATTTAAATCAAATAGAGCAAATTCAATTTGACGTAAGGTTTGCATTCCTGATTGGAAGAAGCGTGCATCTAACAAGGCTTTGAGCAAATCGCTTGGCAAATGTTGCTTGGTTTCAATATGTTCACTGAGTAAGCTTAAGCTTTCTTGATCCCATGCCCAAAACTCCATAAATTGGCTTGGTAACTCTACTGCGTCCCATGCCACGCCATGTGTACCGGCCACAGAGATATTATCCACTTCGGTCAGCATATGATGTAAGCCGTGTCCAAATTCATGGAATAAGGTAATCACTTCATCATGGGTAAGCAAAGCAGGTTGGTCACCTACAGGTGGCGTAAAGTTGCACACCATATAGCAAATTGGTTTTTGTAAGCCATGTTGGGTTTGCATACGTGAGCGGAAACCACTCATCCATGCACCACCACGTTTGCCACTACGTGCATATAAATCAAAGTAAAAACCACCGAGAACTTGACCTTGATCTTCAAGTTCAAAATAGCGTGCATCTGTATGCCAGACCGGTGCTTGACGCTCAATAATGTCTACGCCATATAAACGTTTTACAATGCTAAATAAGCCCTGTAGTACTTTAGGTGCAGGGAAGTAAGGCTTAAGTGCCTCTTGAGACAGGTTAAATTGCGCGACTTTGAGTTTTTCAGAATAAAAGGTGCTATCCCATGGCTGAAGCTCAACCACGCCATCAGCCGCAGCAATGGCTTTGAGTGCGGCAATATCTTCGGTTGCGGGTTGGCGAGCGTGTTCAGCCAATTCAGCCAAAAAGGTTTGTACACTTGCTACATCAGGTGCCATTTTGCTGGCCAGTGATAATTCTGCATAGTTATTAAAACCAAGCAAAGCGGCCATTTCTTGACGCAAGCTTAAAATCTCTTGCATCACTTCAGTATTATCAAACTCGCGCTGTTCGGCTTGATCTGAGGCACGTGTGGTATAGGCCTTATATAGGGTTTCACGTAGCGCACGATCTTCGGCATAGGTCATAATCGCCAAGTAAGATGGAAAATCCAGCGTTGCAACAGCTTGTTCAAGTTCGCGTTGCTGACCATATTGTTTTAATAACTCAACACTACTGGTAGGTAAGCCTTTAAGCTCATCTTCAGACAAGGCTTTAAAATAGGCTTGTGTGGCATCTAAGACATGATTAGAAAAATCAGAGGACAATTGCGATAAGCGAGCAGAAATTTCCGCATAGCGTTTTTTTGCTGCGCCCTCTAAGGCTACACCTGAGAGTTTAAAATCACGTAGAGCTAGGCGGATGGCACTTTGCTGTGCCGCACTTAAGTCGCTATATTCACTGGCATCGTGTACGTGTTGAAAGGTTTGATACAACACAGTGTGTTGCCCCAGTTCAGTATAATAAGCACTTAAACTAGGCAGTAAAGCTTGGTAGACCTCACGTGTTTGGCTGTTGTTCATCACTGCATTTAAATGCGATAACACGCCCCATGCTTCACTCATATTATTTTCAAGCGTATCGAGTTGCTCAAGCGTGTTTAAGCGAGCCGCTTGCTGATCAGGCACCTGATTTAAATTTTGTAAAAATGCTTGGCCTTGAGCGATTGCATCTTCAATCTGTTGTTGTAATTGTTCAAGGCTGATTTGGTCAAATTGTGGAACTGGCAGGGTGGCCTGTTGGAGTGTCATATCTGGATTGCTCTATTTTATCTTAGTACTAGATGTAGGGCTTGTTGAGCGGAAAATCAAGCATAAAGCCGAGAAAAAGAGCGCCGAAGCGCTCCTTTTAAGATTAACAGTCTGGGTCAATGACATAACTGGTTTTATCAAATTTCTGCCATGCACCAGTTGCCGCACCATCAACAACTAAAATTGAAAAGATTCCCCAATCTATAAAAACACCTAATAAGGTGGTTGGGTCAAAGGTTTTTTGTGCTGTAATTGTAGTTGTCTTACAGCCTGCTTTTTCAGCTTTAATCACATAGTTTTCTTTTTTCTTGAAGGTATAAGCAGCTTGATTTTTACCCATGTATTCTTCGTTTACATAGATTTTTGCATCTGCATCATTACTTCGAATATTTACAGTTTGACTGCTTCCATTAAAAATGGTTGCGCACCCTGATGTCATGAAAATAGTAATAGCTAATAATGGTGTTATAAATTTTTTCATGATTTGCCCCCTAGATAAAAGTGCAAAAGATATACACTTGAAAAATTTAGTCAAGGATTTTGTTTTGGCAAATAAAAAGAGCGCCGAAGCGCTCTTTTTATTTAGTCAGTTTGTGGTTTGGCGTTGGATTTCTTCTTTTTTGTTTTAGCCTTTTTCTTTAGCTTATCTTTAGCCTTTGCTTCAGATTTTCCTGCATGTTTTTTAACAGGCTTTTTGCTGTAGGAACTGGGCTTTTTGGCTTTTTTCTTTTTAATGGGCTGTTCACCATCGTCGCCTGCATCACTGACGTTTGGACGCTCACTAAAGGTCTGTTCAGTCATCATAGGGCGAGGAGTGCGTGTGGCCGCGCGTGGTGCTGAACTACGTGGCGCACGGCTACGCACAGGACGTCCAGCATGCGTCAATTGCTGTAGCAGTTCAAAATCAATCTTACGTTCTTCAAGATTGACACCGGCCACTTTAATTTTAACTTCATCGCCTAAGCTAAAACTTTGACCATGATTTTGTCCAATCAAGCTTTGACTCATTTGATCATAAACAAAATAATCATCACCTAATTGACTGACATGAATCATGCCATCAACGTATAAATCTTTAAGCGTCACAAATAGGCCAAATTCAGCCACCGCCGAAATGGTACCTACAAAATCTTCACCAATATGCTGTTGCATATAATGGCATTTAAGCCATGTAGTCACTGAGCGTGATGCTTCATCAGCACGACGTTCGGTGGCTGAAAAATGTGTACCAGCCTCATCTAATGCAGCGCCTGATAATGGCGATGGTTTATTTTTGAGATGTGCTTTAATGGCACGATGCAACAATAAGTCAGGATAACGACGAATTGGAGAAGTAAAATGAGTATAAGCGTCATAGGCCAAACCATAGTGACCAGCGTTATTTGGTCCATAATAGGCTTGCATCATCGAGCGCAATAACACGGCATGAATGCTTGGCGCATCAATACGGTCTTTAGTGGCATCAATGATTGCTTGATAGTCAGCTTGGGTGGGTTGTTCAGGGAATGGTAAACCTAACAATTTGACAAAATCACGCACTTTTTGAATACGTGAAAACTCAGGTGGCTCATGAATACGGTACAGCATAGGCACTTCATTTTTGAGTGCATATTCTGCTGCCGCCACGTTGGCCAACAACATACATTCTTCAATCAGCTTGTGCGCGTCGTTACGGCTACGTGGCAAAATTTCATTAATTCCACCAAGTTCATCAAAAGTCATGTAAGTTTCAACAGTTTCAAATTCCATAGCATGACGTTCTGCACGTAAGCCTTTAAGCACTTGATACAATTGGAATAAGGTATTGAGTGACTTACGAACGCTACGGTCTTCGGTGAGCGCCGTGCTATCACCATCAAAATACTGTGCCACTTGATCGTAAGTTAAACGAGCTTTTGAATGCATCACAGATGGGTAAAATTCATAACTCGTAACACGACCTGCGCGCGAGAGTTTTAAGTCACACACCATACACAAGCGGTCTACGTTTGGATTAAGCGAACATAAACCATTCGACAGCGCTTCAGGTAGCATTGGCAATACAAAGTGTGGGAAATAAACCGATGTACCACGTTCGATTGCTTCATCATCCAGTGGCTTGCCCGGACGTACATAATGCGTTACATCAGCAATGGCAACCACCACACGATAACCGCCACCCGGACGTTTTTCAGCATAAACTGCATCATCAAAATCGCGCGCATCTTCACCATCAATGGTGACTAAGGCTAAATCACGTAAATCAATACGGCCTTCGCGGTCTTTTTCAGTTGGCTCTTTAAAGCTTTCGGCTTCTTTAACCACTTCATCAGGGAATTCATACGGCAAACCAAATTCTAAAATGGTTTGTGGAATAATGATTTCGGTGTCGGATTTATCCGCCATCGATTGCACAATATGGCCGGTTGCAAATTCTTCCTTCGTCGGATAGGTGTCAATCGCCACACGAATTGAATCGCCTAAATTGACTTTGGCATGTTCAATTAACTCTTTTTCTAGAGTAATTGGCTGATGACTATTGGGTGCACTTGGCTGCACAAAGTATTCGCCATCGTACATCGACACTTTACCAATCACTTGCTTAACACGATGTTGCAAGACTTCGGTCACAAAACCCCATGGCTTACCTTTACGATCGACTGAGGTTTGGCGCACCTTTACACGGTCGCCATTAAACACTTGGCGTAATTCACGTTCAGGCAACAACAAATCATCACTGCCGCTAATATTGGCAGTACCTAAACCTTTGCTATTGATATAGACAGTGGCTTCATGGGTCGGTTGTTCAGCAGCAATTTGGAATTTAAACCCATCTTTCATGAGCTGACCATCACGTACCATTGCAATTAAACGGTGTTGCAGGGCATCAATACTTTTTTGATCGGCGATTTCAAAATGTTCCACAAGATCAGCATGTGATTGTGACGTTTTTAGTTGGCTAACCGTTTCTAAAATTAGAGTACGGCTAGGGATGGGATTGTCATAACGTTCGGCTTCTGCCTTTGCTTCTGGATCGACCCAAGTTTTCATCATATCTTCAGTTTCTTATCAGTAGATTGCTTTAGCATAAGACATCCCGTGGCAGACTGCACGTCATTGGCATGAATATTGTGTTTTGACTTGGTTTTTTTTGATAAACGTGTGTTTTATATACGAAATATGAGGGTTTTTATTAAAAGTGCTCAAAAAGTAGCTTGTTAAGTGATTTTTTTAGCTTTTTTTACTTTTAGGGCTTGCATGAAATCCTCTTCCTCTATAATATTGCCACCACGTTACGGTGAGATGGGTGAGTGGCTGAAACCACATCCCTGCTAAGGATGCATACGGGCAACTGTATCGAGGGTTCGAATCCCTCTCTCACCGCCAACTTACTTATACCGCGCTCATAGCTCAGCTGGATAGAGCACTTGGCTACGAACTAAGGGGTCGGGAGTTCGAATCTCTCTGAGCGCACCAATAAGTAAGTAAAACGCAGTCTGTAAAGACGACACAAGTTACGCGCTCATAGCTCAGCTGGATAGAGCACTTGGCTACGAACTAAGGGGTCGGGAGTTCGAATCTCTCTGAGCGCACCAACTTGAACATTAAACCGCTTTTATAGCGGTTTTTTTGTGCTTGAAATTTATGTTTTTTGACTGTGAAACTGCCTATTAGGACGATTGTCGTATAGGCATACCAGATGCATACGATCTATGCTGATAAAAAAAGCAGGGGGCAAGTAATGTTTCCGAAACAAAATTTAAGCGTGGTGTGTTACAGCGATGGTCAGCATGTGTATCAACATGTTGATCTGGTGATCTATGTATCTGACAAAGCCTGTTTTAGCTGCCAACAAAATTTAGAAGGCGTCGTGAATGATTTTATCCACTTAAGTTTGGGTGAAAAGGTTAGTTTGTGCGCTGGGTGCAAGCAACAATTACAACCTGTTGCTCAAAATTTAGCTTAAAAAACTCAATTTGAATGTTATGTGTGCAGTTAAACGTAGTTTTGTGCAAAAGGGCTTAACAAAGCTAAAAACTTATATATAATGCAACTCATCAAGACGTCGCGCTCATAGCTCAGCTGGATAGAGCACTTGGCTACGAACTAAGGGGTCGGGAGTTCGAATCTCTCTGAGCGCACCAATCTTGATAAGAATTCTTAAAAAACCGCACTTAGATGCGGTTTTTTTACGTCTGTATGTTCTATACACGACAAGCATCAACAAGCCATGCAATATGGTGTAAGATTTGTGCTATTTCATTATGTGTTCATGCGCTTATGTCTGACAGCAAATCGAGTCTCTCACTTCGTTATTATTTAACTTTAGAAGAATCCCAAGATGGATTTGCTTTGGCAACCTTTGGTAAAAAGCAAATTACCCGTTTTATTACCCCATTGGTTTGTGTGGCAATTTTGGTTTGGGGCTTATATTTAGGCCTCGATGGCGTAGGGCGTTATTATGTGGCGCTTGGTGCATTTTTCTTGGTGTTACAACTGTTAATGCGTTATTGGTTTTTACCGATGATGTTTAAGCGTCAATTTGTCAAATATCAATTTGGTAAAAGCGAGCAAGGTTTAGATCTGTATCAAGATTATGCAGAAATTTTTGCCAATGGTGGGACTAAAACTCTACATTATCATGAAGTGGCAAATTTTGCCGAAGGTAAACTCACCTATATGCTAGAGCTAAAAAGCCGTATGGTGGTGATTGTGCCAAAACGTGCCTTACGTGATGCTCATGAGCATGCATTATTTAGCAATAGCTTTAATAAAAAATAAATAAGGGGTTGTATATGTCTTTATCACCATCAAAGATTGTTTGTGTAGGGCGCAGTTATGCGGCGCATGCAGCCGAACTTGGTAATGCGATTCCTGATCAGCCTGTACTGTTTTTAAAGCCTCCCAGCAGCTTAACGCCTTTGGCTGATGGTATTGCTTGGAATCAAGCTTTAGGCAGTTGTCATTATGAATGTGAGTTATGTTTGCGTATTGATCAGCCTTTAAGTCAAGTGAGCAATGCAGCACAAGCGTTAGCTGCCATTGGAGCAGTCACTTTGGGTTTAGATTTAACTTTACGTGATTTACAAGATCAGCTCAAAGCCAAGGGGCAGCCTTGGGAGCGTGCTAAAGCCTTTGATGGTGCTTGCTTACTGGGTGATTGGGTAGATGCAACAGAAATTAAGGCGTGGGATCAGGTACAGTATCAGCTTGAAATTAACGAACAAGTGCGTCAAGTGGGTGATACAAGCTTATTAATTTTTAGTATTGCAGAGCTGTTGCTTGATATTAGCCAAAGCTTTAGTTTGCAGCCCGGTGATGTGGTCATGACAGGTACACCGGCAGGTGTAGGGGCATTACAAGCCAATGATCAGCTAAAAATGACGCTTGAAGGTCAAAGCCAAGACTTTGTCTGGAGCACTTACGTTAAAGCTTAAACTTGTCAATAAAAAAGGACTGCTCGGCAGTCCTTTTTTGGTTAGTCACGCATTAAATGCGCAAACTTACTATGCAGTTTTAACAGTTTAGGTGGAATGGCAAAGTTACAATAGCCTTGGGTTGGGTTTTTGGCAAAGTAGTTTTGGTGGTATTCTTCGGCAGGGTAGAAGGTGGGTACAGGGCTGAGCTCTGTCACAATATCTAAGCCTTCAGTGCGGAGTTCAGCAATCATTGTTTCGGATAATTGCTTTTGTTGATCATTAAAATAATAAATCACCGAGCGGTATTGCGTACCGATATCACCACCTTGACGGTTTAATGTGGTTGGATCATGAGTTGCAAAAAATACATCAAGTAATTGTGCATAGCTGATTTGCGTTTCATCAAAGTCTACCAACAATACTTCGGCATGATTAGTTTCACCTGTGCAAACTTGTTCATAGCTTGGGTTTGCTACATCACCACCAGCATAACCACTAGTGACTTTGGTAACACCCTTTAAGCGTAAAAACACCGCTTCTACACACCAAAAACAACCACCGCCAAATAAAGCCTGTTGCATATTGTATTCCCTAAATTTTTTGCATTTATAAACTTTAATATAAAGGGAAAGCTAAAAACTACAATCTCGCTTGGGTTTAAATGCATAAAAAGCCTGCTATTGCAGGCTCTTTTTAACAATTCTTAACGCTTAGCGTGGTTGCACTGCACTGCTAAATTGCAATAACACATTGCCGCTCTTGTCGGTGAGTTTTAAAGTTTTGTTATACACCACATAATGGGTCACTTTACCCAACGCTTCTACATACTTTTGTGGCACATAGTTTTTGTCCATACATGCCATTTGAGTACTGGCCAATTGAGATAAGCTTAATGTTTCACGTCCTGCGGTATAACCACCCATAAGACGATTACAGCCATCTGCACCTGATACACGACCATCTTTAGCAAATTGCAAACTTGGAATGTTGTTTGTACTTGGCTTAGTAGTGACTTGCATTGTACCAATATGGGTTAAAATCCATGTGCCATGCTGCAATTGCATTAAATTGCTTTGGGTGATGGTTTCAGATGGACCGGGTTGTACAGGTGTGGTTGAACATGCAGCAAGCACAAGGCTTGTGCCTAATAGGGCAACGGTACATAATTTTTTTAGCATGAGTGATACTCTTATTGTCATTAAATTCATCTTATCTTATGCAAAAAATGGCTGACTGTAAGCATAATTTACAAAAATTAAGGGGTTGTGACCTTTTGGCGCAACAAAGCTGAATATTCTTGGCTGCTGAGTATTTGGCCACGGCTTTTAGGATTCACGTGCGCTAATCTGTACCACGTTGCCATGTCAATTTGGGGATCTATTACCCCTAAATCATGTAAATAATTGGGCAAATAGCCCGAAGCAATTAAACGATAATCGCGAGGTAAGCTTTGATTGGTCGCTGCTTGCACCATATCAAACACCAACGTGGTGCAGTTGCTGGTTAACGTGTTATACCACTTTGGGGTGTTTTGTAATTGCTTGGCTTTACTTAGATACTGTTCAAACAATGCGCGTCGTTGCTGAGCTTGCATGTTAATAAGGAAAAAATACACCTGTTCGCCACGTACATTACTACGTGTGTAGATAATGTCGTTTTCATCGGCTGCTACAAGGCTGAGTTCAAATTTACGAAAAAAACCACCTAAGGCAGAAAAATCTTCATGTTGTTCTTTGCGAATTTCAATGGAAAACGTAATGGGGGCGCTGTTATAAAAATCAAAACTCACCAAAGTATGGGCAATTTTGGGTCCCATCCAATAAGAGGTAATCATATTTACCGCTGAAATTTGGCTTAAATCAAGAGTGCGGCTTTCCCAACGCGCAACGTAGCTGCCATCGGCTTGCCAAGCAAAATTTCGCACATTGTGTAAGGTGACCAAATTGCCGTGTTGTTCATAGTAAAGTAAACGTGCAACTTCAGGATTCCATTGGCGATTTTGCTCAGGTGACAATGAAAAATACCAAACTACACCTAGCAATAAGCCCAGCATATACAGCAATACATCTTTTTTACGGCCTAACCAATGCGTGGCATACATGCCAAGCACACTTAAGGCAAAGGCAATCCATACGATAATGAAGACATAAGACGCAACACGACCTAAAGGTTGCTGTATCCAGATGGCCAGACATAACCACAATGATGACAGCACGACGCTTAAGCTAAAGCTTATATGCAACAAAACAGCTAAGATGCGTTTTAAAGATGCTGTCATCATGATCTAAGCCAAAAGTTTATTTTTGATAGGTTGCAAATTCAAATGCAATCCCTGTTGTGTCATCAACATGCTGCTCAGAAGCAACCTTTTTAAATTCAGCAGGAATGGCAGGGTAATGCGCGTCACCTTGTACATCTAATTCAATATGAGTGAGCTCTAAACGATCGGCAATTGCTAAGGTCTGTGTAAAGATTTCACCGCCGCCAATAATAAAAATGCTGTTTGGTTTCTCTGACGCTTTGACATCAGCGACAGCTTGGCTTAAGGCATCTTCAATAGAATACGCAACTTTAGTGCCTGTAAATTGCCATTCACGGTCACGAGTAATCACCCAATTGATACGTTTGGGTAGGGTGCGCCCCATCGATTCTAAGGTTTTGCGTCCCATCACCACCACACCACCTTGGGTGATTTCTTTAAAATGCTTGAGGTCGGCAGAAATATGCCATGGCAAGTCATTTCCTTGACCAATACAGCGCTGCTGATCCATTGCCACCACGTGTACCACTTCTAAATCTTGAAATGCCATGCCCAAAATATCCCAATAGAAGAATCAAAATTTATGCCTATTAAAATGCAAAATCCCCCCATAAGAAAGGGGGATGTTGTAGATAGAGTAAATATTTAACTTAAACGGCCACCGGTGCCTTAATAGCAGGGTGTGACGCATAGCCAACAATTTCAATATCTTCAAACTTAAAATCAAATAGATCTTTAATTTCAGGATTAAGCTTTAATTGACATAAAGCTAAAGGTTCACGGCTAAGTTGTAATTGTGCTTGTTCAAAATGGTTGGCATATAAATGTGTATCGCCACCTGTCCATACAAAATCCCCGACGTCTAAATCGCAGACTTGTGCAATCATATGCGTCAATAGTGCATAGCTGGCAATATTAAACGGCACGCCTAAAAACACATCCGCGCTACGTTGGTACAACTGACATGACAATTTGCCGTTATGCACAAAGAATTGGAACAAGGTATGACAAGGCGGTAGCGCCACTTGACCGGCTTCGTTTGGATTCCAACCCGACACGATTAAACGACGTGAATTAGGGTTGGTTTTAATTTCGTTAATCAGCCATTGAATTTGGTCAAAGCCATCAGCATTATAGCTATTGTCTGTATTTTTGGTCGCGCCAAAATTACGCCATTGGTGACCATAAACCGGACCTAACTCACCTTCAGGACGGCCAAAACGTGCAGTTTGCTCAGCAGTTGACCATTCATCCCAAATGCTGACCTTATGGTCTTTTAAATATTGAACGTTGGTATCGCCTTTTAAAAACCACAACAGTTCAATCACAATCGAGCGAAAATGAACTTTTTTGGTGGTTAATAAGGGGAAACCTTTGGAAAGATCAAAGCGCATTTGATGACCAAATACAGAACGTGTTCCTGTGCCTGTACGGTCGCCTTTGTCGCCACCATTGTCGAGGATGTGTTGTAAAAGGTCTAAATATTGACGCATAGAACTCTCAAATCATTTTAGTCGCTTTGACTGAAGTTAAATTAAAATGGGGAATGTACCAATGATACAGATTTTTTGTTAAAAAGCCTATGCGCTCAGATTTAAGCTAAACTTGAGGACATATACTTAACTTAAATTCTTTAAATCTAAACATCTATAGTCAAAAATAAGTGGATTTTTAAGTGTTAAAGGTAATAATTTAAGTCTTAAAAACGATTAATTGTAGAGTTTTCTGAGCAATAATTTTGCTCAAGCAGCTGTGAGTTATATTTCTATAGCTTATTGATATTTAAATTAATATAAAAAGTAATATTATTTTAAGGATTGAGTTTAGTCTAATTAACCTGAGTTCGATGAAATCCACTTAACCTTTTAGCATATTTTGGAAAGTTGGCTTATTGGGGTTCAAACAATAAG
>NZ_CANQTS010000003.1 GCF_947626835.1 uncultured Acinetobacter sp.
TAATTATTAACCTTTTCTTACATTTTAAACAGTGAAAAAAACGATTAATATGTTTAGTATGCCGTCTTCTTGAAATATGCAGTTGGGTCTGCTGAGGATGGTGTAAAAATTATGCTTGATGTTCAAAGCGTGAATGTGAGTGCTGTGACTGCCCCCGTTCAAGCCAATGTGTTAGGTCGTGCGCAAGCGACGCAAAAGCCGCCTAAACCTGAAAAAAACAGCATGAAATTTAATGCACAGCGCATTGATGTCAATAAAATGACCCAATATTTGCAAGGTATTACCCGTCAAACCACCATGCGTAAGTGTGCGCGTAGCGTCCGTTTAGCACTGCAAGCGGCTGGGGCTCGTTTTCAAAGTCATCCTGTTGCAGCGGCAGATTGGGGTTCAACCTTAACCCAAATTGGTTATCGCAAAATTAATTTAGCCTTTGATCGACCACAGAAAGGCGATATTTATATTATTGATCGGACTGCAAGCAATCGTTATGGGCATATTGCGGCATATTCAGGTCAAGCATGGGTATCGGATTTTAAACAGCGTAGTCATGCAGTATATAAAAATCAAAATGTTAAATATGAATACTATCGCTTGGCGTTTTAATTAAAACGTGGTGCGCGGTTACTGTAAATTGACACAATAAATAAACCGAGCACACTAAAGCCAATCGCTTGTAACATCAAAGCCCATACATGCTGCGCAGGTAGTAACAACATTAAGCCCAACCAATAGATGATGGGCAGCAGAAAAAACAGCACATCAAAGATGCTGTTATAATGCTGTTGGCTTTGTAATTTGAGCTTAATGACGCGTAATACATGCACAAGTGCACCTAAGCCTAAACTCAGCAGACTCAATGCCAAACTCAGCTCTGCCACTTTGGCACACGCATAAATCATTAAACAAACCGCTACACATAGGGCGAGTTTAACTTGTCGATTACAGCGTGCTGAATACCAAAAATCTAACATTATTGATCCTGAGCTTTGAGCAAAGAAAAAGGTGAAAATAAGCAAATGGCCAATGCCATAAAACCAATGCCTTGAGCGCCTAAGATTAAGATATCGCCATGTTTAAGCTGCATAAAAATAATCGCGATGATTAAAGCAATAGGAATCCAATGTAACACGCGCGTAAATATACTTTGAGTTGGAGCAAAATGTAGTTTGCAGTAACGACATATTAAAAAAATAATGCCTGTCCCTAAACACATCAAAATGGCCATTAAACTTAAAGGATTCAGCCAATACAAAACCGCTGTCACGAATACCAATATTCCAAACAAGCTAAATTTACGAGAAACAGGCACATTCGGGTCAAACCAAAACTCAAGCATCGGCACAAAGCTAAATAAAACAGGAGGCTTAATGTAGCAAATTGGCATAAAAAAAGGTGAAGCGATTGCTCCACCTTGCAGGCTTTAATTGAGTTTTTTAGGACCCCAATCATAAACACTTTTCTTGTAGGCGTACCACAGCATCCATGCGCCCACCAAAATCATTGGTAGACTTAAGAACTGTCCTTTACTCATCCATGCAATGAACAATTGGCTGTTGTCGGGTTCACGGAAGAATTCCATCACAAAGCGCGCCACACCATAACCCATTAAGAACACCGCCGACACCGCCATGCGTGGACGAGGCTTAGCGCTAAACCACCACAGCAGAATAAATAACAATAAACCTTCAGCAAATGCTTGATACAGTTGCGATGGATGGCGCACCAATTGTAAAGGATCGGTTGGGAAAACCATCCCTAGCGCAAAATCAGGATTGGTGACGGCACGACCATATAATTCGCCACCAATAAAGTTACCTATACGCCCAAACATCAGACCTGTGGGTACGCAAGGGGCAATAAAATCTAAAGTTTGGAACCATGACATGTGGTATTTCCTACACCACAGCAGCATGGCCAATACAACACCTAAGAAACCACCGTGGAAGCTCATACCACCGGTCCACACTTGGAATAACCATAATGGATCTGCCAAGAATTGTTCAAAGCCGTAAAAGAACACGTATCCAACACGACCGCCAATCACCACACCTAAAGCGCCATAGAAAATCAGGTCAGAAACCATATCTGCCGTCCAACCTTGACGTTGTTTAGCACGATAGGTGGCCAAACCCCACGCAAATAAAAACGCCAATAAATACATTAGTCCATACCAATGCACTTGCAGTGGCCCAATTGCAATCGCAACGGGGTCAATATTTGGATAGGTCAGCATGCAAATTCCTTGATCTTGTTTTGCATAGATTCTAGCTGAAAGTCATGAAAAATGTTGTACATTCAATGTGTAAAGATCGGGGAGTACAACATGTGTATTGTGGCTTTGGCATGGCAGGTGATTGATGGCATGCCCTTATGCTTAATTTCCAATCGGGATGAATATTATCAGCGCCCAACTCAAGCACTCAAAGCTTGGGAAAATAGCAATATCATTGCTGGACAAGATCTTGAACAGGGTGGCACATGGATGGGTGTGACCAAAACCGGACGTTGGGCGGTGATTACCAATTATCGTGATGGACAAGATCAACAAATCTATCCAACTTCACGCGGGCATTTGGTCAGTGATTTTTTACAGTCAGATTTAACCCCAATTCGCTTTGCAAAATTCTTAGAAACCAAGCAACGTAATTATGCTGGTTTTAATATCTTTATGGGTGATCAAACGCAAGCAGTCTATATGAGTAATCGCGGTGAAGCTCCACAAGTACTGGCACATGGGGTATATGTAGTGTCCAATGCTTTAATGCATGAGCCTTGGGAAAAAACTCGGCATTTACGCAAACGCTTCACCCAAGAACTATTGCCTTTATTGCAGCAAGACCTGCAAGTTGATATTGAAGATGCGGTATGGAATATTTTGCAAGATCAACGTCAAGTAGCTGTGGATTTACTGCCCAATACCGGAATTTCTCAAGAAATGGAACAACTACTGTCTTCAACTTTTATTGAAAGTGCACACTATGGCACGCGTTGTTGTAATTTTTTAAGCTTAAAGAAGCACACTTGGCATTGGCTTGAGAAAGATCAAACTGGAAAAATTGTACGTATACAGCAAGCGTTGGCATAAAAAAATCCCTCAAGTTGAGGGATTTTTTTAGGTGTATTTAAGCAGTTTACTTGGTGGTTTGCTCAAGTCCTTCACCTGCAATGACACCGCCATCTTTACGGGTAATCACTACAGTGGCTGAGCGTGGACGTGTACCACGACCGCCACTTAAATTAAGCGCTGCTGGGTGGTTGCTTGGCCACGTACCACCTGGGTGTTGTACGTTAACAAAAATTGCTTTGTAATCTGGAGTCATGGTTACACCAGTAATCTCGCAACCGCTTGGACCCGTTAAGAAACGGCGCAATTTTGAGTCATCCAGACTTGCGCCAGTAGGGGTAAGCTGTGAGCGATCACCTGATTTTGCTTGTTTAGTTTGACCATCACCCACCTGACCAGGCAGTGCGGCTAACATCATACAATTGGTTTCGTTGGTATAAGCGCCGTCATCGGTTTGAATCCAAAGCACACCACGTGGATCAAACCACATACCATCTGGGCTTGAGAAGTCATTTGCATCGGTTAAACCTGATAAGTTTACGTTCTCAAGCGAGTCGGCTTCAGCACCAAATAAGAAAATGTCCCAGACAAAGTTTAATGCGGTGGTGGTGTCACCATTTTCACGTAAACGAATAATATGACCGTTGATATTGCCGCTGAGTGAGGTTGAACTACTGTCATTGTCGAAGTAGTTACGTGGATTAGCTGCGTCAGTGTCATAGCTACGACCACGGCTACCATTGTTGGTTAAGGTTACATACACTTCACCATTTTTTGGATTGACTGCGACCCATTCAGGGCGATCCATTTTGGTTGCACCAACAGCATCACCTGCTAAACGTGTATTAACCAGTACATCTGCTTGATCAGCAAAGCGATATTTATCGTAATTGGCAATTAATGGGTTGTTGATTGAAAGTTCAATCCATTCACCAGTTGCACTTTGTGTTGCTTCATTGAAATCAAATTTTGCCACATACAACTTACCGTTGTTCATGTATTTGTCGCCAGCCGCATAGCCGCCGTTGACATCTTTAGGATTCCATTTGCTGTCTGAAACAAATTTGTAGATGTATTCGCCTGTTGAGTCATCACCCATATAGAACGCAAGGTTTTGACCGCTAATAGCACGGCTTGCACGGCAGTCTTCATGGGCAAAACGACCAAGCGCGGTACGTTTTACAGGACGTTCAGAGCTTGCAAATGGATCAATTTCAACGATCCAACCAAAAGTATTGGTTGAGTTACGGAAATCTTCTTCTGCAGTTAAATCAATTTCTTTACGGGTTAACCAACGGTCATATTGGTATTCTGAGTCTGCAACGCGATTTTCCACTGTATGCCATGCATAGCCGCTCTTAGCAGGAATTTTATAACGACTTAAAGACAGCAATTCTTGTTCATTACGTCCCGTGTCTTCACGTGAGAAGTATTGGTTAAAGTTTTCTTCTGTGGTGAGGTAAGTGCCCCAAGGAGTATAACCATTACCGCAGTTATTAATAGTTCCTAAAGAGAAGCTGCCATCTGGACTTGTGGCTGTTTTAACTAAATCGCTACCCTTAACTGGACCGGCAAAATTAATAGGGGTTGCAGCAGTAATACGGCGGTTAAATGGTGAATTGCGATTAATTTCTACCACTTGGGTGGTTGGATTTTTCACAATATGTACAATCGATACGCCGTGTGCATTGATCTCACGGATAACATCGTCTTCGCCACGGATTGCCTGACCGACGGTGTTATTTTGTGGGTGTATTAAACGTGCGTTATTAATATATTCATGGTTCATGACCAATAAACCTTCAGTCGATTCATTGGCATCATAACGGCTATTTTTCATGCCAAAGAAGGTCATGCCATCATGACATTCACCTGAACGTTTGGTAAATGATGCACCCGATGGAACATTGTTGTCATCCCATTCTGATAAGTTAGGTGCAATTGGGTCGCCCATGGCATACAGTACCCGTGCTTCATAACCTTCAGGTACGCTAAATGCATTTAAAGTATTCTTATCGACAGCTTTAAACTGTAATGATGATGGCAGTTTGCTTTCATCAAACACAGAATCATCAACAATTGATGCTGAATCATTGTCATCACTACAGCCTGTTAATGTGGTTGCTAAAGTAATGGCAACAGCACCGCCTGCAGTTTTGGTAATGAGTTCGCGGCGACTGATGGTTTTATTAAACAGATCTAAAAATTCAGCATTTCCTGAAGTGTTGCTGTCATAATCATCATTAAAAGGCATTTGTTCAGACATATTATTTTCCTAGCGATTTAGTGCGTCGGTATTTGAATGGTTGAGCAACACCTTAAAGCGACAATATGACAAAATCTTGAAGGCTTTGTTGCAATCTGATGAAATAAAAAAAGAGCAGATGAAACTGCTCTTGATTTTGATAAAATTTTGTTTTAATTATGTTTTTCTAGTAATTTTCCTGCGAATAATCCCAGCTCAAATAACATCCACATGGGGATCGCAAGCATAATCATTGAAAGCGCATCAGGTGGGGTAACAAACATGGCCACAAAGAAACAGCCCACGATAATAAAACGTCGTTTTTCCACCAATTGTTCGGTGGTCACGACACCAATTAAAATAAGTACCAACGTAATAATAGGAATTTCAAAGGTTAAACCAAACACTAAAAACAGCTTTAAACAGAAACTCAAATAGCTATTGATATCGGTCATGGGTGCAACTGTTTCAGGCGCTACACTCATAAAAAAATGCAATATTGATGGCAGTGCTACAAAGTAGGCAAAGGCAATACCGCTATAAAACAGCACAATACTGCCAATCAGTAAAGGCAGCGCTAAGCGTTTCTCTTTGGCATAGAGTGCTGGGCGCACAAAATCCCATAGCTGGTAAATGATAAATGGCATAGCAAGCATCAGTGCTACAAAGAAATTGAGCTTAAATGGCGCCATAAAAGTCGCCGTCACATCGGTGGCAATCATGGATGATGTGGTGGGCATTTGCGCACGTAATGGCTCAGACATGAGCTGATAGGTTTCATTGGCAAAGGGCAATAAGCAAAAAAACAATACCAACAACAGACCCACAATTTTAAATAAATGCCGGCGTAGCACAATTAAGTGCTTGGTAATCGGCATCTCTTGCAGTTGTTCGGCATCATCAAGCGGCTGTGAGTGTGTGTTCATATGGCCACCTTATAGACACGATGATCTGGCTTTTTACTTTTTAGCGGTGCACTAAGCATAGGTTTTTCACAAGGTACATAAGCTGTAGCCTGTGACTGTTGTGCTAGCATGGGTACTTCAGGCTCAATCAGAGTGATCTTTTGTTGTTCAAGCGTTTGCATTTGGAGCTGCATTTTCGCTTCAAGTTCCTGAATTTTTTTCATCTCTTGTTGCATTTGTTCACGCAACTCAGATAAACGTAACTCACGATCAATATCGTTTTGTACATTACTGATTAAACGTTTAACTTTGGCGTAACTCTTAGCGGCAAAGCGAGCTGCTTGAGGTAACTTTTCTGGCCCAAGCACCAATAATGCAATGATGCCGAATAGCAGCAACTCCGCCATTCCAATATTGAGCATGACAAGACATCCAAATTAATTTTTATGAGTAGAATTTAAATTTTGGGCGCTATGTTCTAAGGTGCGTGGTTCGCTGAGTTGAGCTTGGGTGCTCTCATCGTCACGAATTGATTTTTTAAAATCTTTGACTGCACCACCAACATCTTTACCTAAGTTTTTAAGTTTTGATGTGCCAAACAATAACAACACCACAATCGCAAAAATGAGGACATGCCAAATTGATAAACCAGCCATCTTTTTTCTCTTCGTTTGTAATGCTGCTTATATCAACAGTTCTATATGACAAGGCAGTGACGTTTATATTGCAATTTTAAGACAGGTTATGGGTAGGTAACTTTTTATCTATGCCAAATGCTGAAAAAAAACAAGCTTAAAAAAAATTAGGCCACACCTAATAGCGCAGCCTAAAGGATTAGCCTAGTGAAGCACGTAATAGTTGCATGGCTTGACCACGATGGCTGATCTTATTTTTGTCTATTTTAGACAATTCAGCACTTGAGCAGCCAAGCTCAGGCAACCAAAAGAGCGGATCATAACCAAAGCCATTTTCACCACGAGCCTGTTCTAAAATTTCGCCGTGCCAAATGCCTTGGAAAATTTTAGGCAATGGATCATCAGCATGTTCAACCAAAGCCAAGACACACACAAACATGCCTTTAATGGGCTGATGGTGTTGGCGCAGGGGTACAAGATCGGCTAAAAGCTTAGCATTATTAGCTGCATCATCGCCGTGTTCGCCGGCATAACGTGCTGAGTAAATCCCCGGTGCACCGCCTAAGATTGGCACACATAGTCCTGAGTCATCAGCAATAGCTGGTTTGCCTGAAATACGTGCGGCATGACGTGCTTTAATAATGGCATTTTCAACAAAACTTAAACCATCTTCAATGGCATCTTCAATATTAAGCTGACCTTGTGGTAGTACCTCTACAGGCAAGTTGAGTTCATTGAACATATTTTTAAACTCAGCAATTTTGCCTTTATTGTTACTGGCTAAAACTAAACTGCCTTGTGACAGCCATGCATTGTTAGACATAAAGTTACTCGTAGAATTTAGATTTTCTCCTAGTGTAACTGATTTTATCTCAGCAATAAAAAAGCACCCGAAGGTGCTTGTGTTTTATAAACCCTGAATCCATTGATCAGCACGATCACGTGCTTGACGAATTTGCTCTTGGGTTAAATTGGCAGCAAGTGCTGTCTTTTTACCTTCAGAGAGGCTAATCACTTTGTTATCAAGCATGCCATCACGGGTAGAGAGTTCATACCACTGATAAGCCCCAACAAAGTTACGTTTTTTCTCATCTAACAAGGCCAAATTAAAACTGGCGCGGTTATCGCCACGACTTGCTGCTTTTTCTAAATATTGACGACCTAAAGCTTCATTTTTTGAAGTGCCTTGACCATCAATCAACATACGTCCAACATTGAGCTGTGCTGATGCCAAACCTTGATCAGCAGCAAGTTTATACCAGCTAAAAGCTTGTTTAACGTCCTGCTTTACATCTTTGCCATATTCGTACTTCGTGCCCAAATAAAACTGTGCACCGGCTTGGCCTGCTTTAGCAGCTTGGCTTAAGCTTTGAATATCCATGACAGAATAACGTGCAGCTTGATTGGAAATTGAGTTGCTTGGTGATACATAATCGGCATGCGTATGCAGACTAAATAATCCGAAAAACAAACCACTAATTAATATTTTTTTCATAGAGCGCTCACCCGATAAATTGCGACTTCACCAAACAAGTTCGGGATATGTTTACTCAGTAAACTGCCTTGTTGATCCCCATTTACGGCGAGTCGATTGATAATTCGAATATTATTTTCTTCACATAATGCTTCAAAGTCACGGAAGGTGCATAAGTGAATGTTAGGTGTGTTATACCACATGTATGGCAGTGCATCAGAAACCGGCATTTTCCCTTTTAACGCCAAGAAAGAACGGGTCTTCCAATGGGCAAAGTTAGGAAAGGTAATAATTGCCTGTTTACCTACACGTACCATGTCACGTAATAAAACATCTGGTGCATCAACTGCTTGCAAAGCCTGTGCCATGACCACGTAATCAAAAGATTGATCTGCAAAACGACTTAAACCAAGGTTTAAATCCTGCTGAATAATATTTAACCCACGACTAATGGCAATTGCAATCTTTTCTTGATCAATTTCGAGACCATAAGCGCGAATATTATGTTTTTTGCTCATATGTTCGAGCAATTCACCTTCACCACAGCCTAAATCTAAA
Source organism: uncultured Acinetobacter sp. (assembly GCF_947626835.1). Taxonomy (GTDB): domain Bacteria; phylum Pseudomonadota; class Gammaproteobacteria; order Pseudomonadales; family Moraxellaceae; genus Acinetobacter. Next base: position 8,882 of record NZ_CANQTS010000003.1, read on the forward strand.
ACGCGTGAGCCTGGTTTAATCCACTTTTCGGCAAGTTGTTGATCAATACGCATTACACGCTCTCCTTGGTTGCTTGAAGATGTTCTTTGCCACCTAAAAACGCCCGTAATGATTTAACGTACAAAGGAATTGGGAACAAGAATGAATCATGACCTTGTTCGGCATCAATATCTAAATAGCTCACCGGTTTGTTGTTACAAATTAACGCATCAACAATTTCTTGCGAACGGGCAGGGGTAAAACGCCAATCGGTGGTAAACGAGACCAACAAAAACTGACATTTTGGTTCAGCCATGGCTTTGACTAAAGATTGCTCATATTCACGCGCAGGATCAAAGTAATCTAAGGCTTTGGTCATAATTAAATAGGTGTTGGCATCAAAATTACGGCTAAATTGCTCGCCTTGATAGCGTAAATAACTTTCGACTTGAAATTCCACATCAAAACCATACATAAATTTGCCCGACTTTAAGTCACGACCAAATTTTTGTTTCATGGCTTCTTCAGACAAATAGGTAATATGACCGACCATACGTGCTAAAATTAAGCCGCGTTTTGGGTAACTATCATTTTCTAAATAGCGCCCATCATAAAAGTCAGGGTCAGACAAAATCGACTGACGTGCCACTTCGTTAAAGGCAATATTTTGTGCCGATAGTTTTGGCGCACTGGCAATAATCACGCATTTTTGCAGACGATCTGGGTAATCCACGCTCCATTGTAGCGCCTGCATGCCACCTAAAGAGCCGCCAATAATCGCGTACCACTGAGCAATACCTAAGCGGTCAGAAAGCATGGCTTGAGTTTTCACCCAATCACGTACTGTGACCAATGGAAAATCAGGGCCATAAGGGCGATTGTCATTTTCAGGGTTAGGTGAAATAGGCCCAGTTGAGCCATGACAGCCACCAATATTATTAAGCGCCACCACAAAGAATTTATTGGTATCAATGGCTTTATTGGGCCCAATACAAGCATCCCACCAGCCCGGCTTTTTGTCATCTTCGTGATGATAACCCGCTGCATGGTGATGCCCAGATAAGGCATGACAGATCAAAATAGCATTCGATTGATCGGCATTGAGTGTGCCATAGGTTTCGACCATTAAATCAAAACGCGGCAATACTCGACCACATTCAAGCTCTAACGGCTCGTCAAAAGAGAACTTTTGTGGAATCACAAGACCCACGGAGTCAGCTGGGAAAGACACGGGAATAATTCGCCTTAAATCTTTGGAGTAAACATAGAAAAGGATACCACTGAGGGTATCCTTATACAAAGTGCTTTGTTGTTGCGCTTTTAAACAGCAGCTGCAATCACTTGGTCAGTGCTTAACACACCTTGTTCAATCAAGCGATTGGTACAAGCAATGATCGCTTCAATTGAAGAGGTTACAATGTTGTCATGTACACCTGCACCAAAGGCAGATTTACCTGTACCTTGTACTTGTAATTCCACCAATGCTAAAGCTTTGGCATCTGCACCAGCACTAATACTGCGCTCTTCGTAGTTTAAAACATCAATTGGCAATTGAAGAGCATTTAAAATCGCAGAGATTGGACCATTGCCTTCGCCGCGAATTTGCTGGGCTTGACCATTGACCTCAATATCAAGCTCAATCACTTGTTTGCCATTTTCATCATGCAAACGGTAGTTTTTAGCTGAATAATGCGCATCTTTAGTCGCCACATACGTCTTTTGAAACAAGTTCCAAATCTGCTGCGCGCTGACTTCAATGCCTTCGTCATCAGCAACTTGTTGCACCACTTGTGAAAATTCAATTTGCAAACGACGTGGCAAGGTTACGTTGTAATTGGCTTCTAACAAGTATGCAATACCGCCTTTACCCGATTGAGAGTTGACACGAATCACCGCATCATAGTCACGCCCTAAATCTTTTGGGTCGATTGGCAAATAAGGCATATCCCAAATTTCTTCATTCTTTTGTAACTCAAAGCCTTTTTTAATAGCATCTTGGTGTGAGCCAGAAAATGCAGTAAAGACCAAATCACCGGCATACGGATGACGAGGGTGTACAGGTAAACCAGTACATTCCTCAACGGTGGCAATAATTTCATTGATGTTTGAGAAATCAAGATTTGGTGCAACACCTTGGGTGTACATGTTCAAGGCAATCGCAGCAACATCCACGTTACCGGTACGCTCACCATTACCAAACACACAACCTTCAACACGGTCAGCACCTGCCATAATGGCAAGTTCAGACGCTGCAATACCACAGCCACGGTCATTATGACAATGGACCGAAATAATCACGCCGTCACGACGTTGTAAATTACGGTGCATCCATTCAACTTGGTCGGCATATACGTTTGGTGTTGAAACTTCAACTGTTGCAGGTAAGTTCAAAATTACTTTATTGGTTGGAGAAGCTTCCCAAATTTCAGTCACCGCATCACACACGTCTTTCGCCACTTCTAATTCAGTTGCAGAGAAACATTCAGGTGAATATTGGAATACAAACTCAGTTTCAGGTTGTTTTGCTGCATATTCTTTGACTTTGGTGGCAGCATTAATGGCTAAATTTTTTGCACCAGCAATATCTACATTCAATACTTTTTGACGGAAGGTCGGTGAGTTTGAGTTATAAATATGCACAATGGCACGTTTAGCACCTTGTAATGCTTCAAAAGTGCGTTGGATCAAATGATCACGCGCTTGTACCAACACTTCAATATACACATCATCTGGAATATGACCTTCTTCAATTAATTTACGGGTGAAGTCAAAGTCAATTTGTGAAGCAGATGGAAAACCAATCTCAATATGTTTAAAGCCGATTTTCACCAACATTTGGAACATTTTAAATTTCTTTTCAATGTCCATTGGCTCAAAGATCGCTTGGTTACCGTCGCGTAGGTCGGTGCTCATCCAAATTGGCGCTTTTGTAATTTCGTTATTTGGCCATTGACGGTCAGGTAGATCAACACGTTGATACATGCGACGGTATTTTTTACTTGGATCAGCCAACATCATGAGATAACTCCTCGTACAAGTGCCATTACGTTGCTTAAAATGTAATGAGCTTTAGTATATAGATTGTGTCTATTGGTGTTTTTACAAGCGCAAGGCTTAAAGTGCAAAATAAAATACTGAGTTGATTTTACTGGGTCACTTGCCTCTTTTATGCCTTATAAATCTATAACTTAAAGTTTAATCGAGTTAAACCGAAAAGTTTTTGCTTTTTCTATGGATTTTAGTCTTATCTTAAAAAAGATTTTCTTATATAGCATTTAAAATGGAAAATATTTTCAATATTGGGTTTAAATGATCATATATTTTCTTAAAAATCACTAAGTTTTATCTATATTTTTTACTACGATGTTTGTATAGCGAAAATTAAAACTCATAGTCTAACAGCAACACTTAAGCTTGATATCTGCAAACAGTAGGGCAAATCAATAAAACCTTGCAGAAATTCATCTGCAAGGTTTTAACTAAAAGACGTCTTTGTCCGGTTAAGTCAAACGTTTATTTAAAAATTAAACGTGGTACTTAATTGAACACGACGACCTTCTTGTGTGTTGCTATAGTTGTTAAAGTATTTGTTACGTGCAGATACTGGTAGGTAGTTGTACTTATTAAAGTCTTTATCAAAGACATTATATAAAGCTAGACCAAACTCCCATTGATCATTTAGTGAATAATTAGAGCCGATATGGAATAAACCATAGGCTTTGTAATCACCTAAAGCATCTTGAATGATTTTTTTGTCGCCTGTTAATGGGGATTCACCTAAATAACGGCTTTTTTCAGAACGATATTCACCACGTGCCCATAAGCTTGCATTGTCTGCAACTTTCCAGTTGATCGATGCATTGGCCATATGTTCAGGCGTATCATTGAGTTGTAAACCGCGACTGGTGCCTTTGGTAATTTCAGATTGAGTCCATGTATAGTTGGCAGCAAGTTTAACAGCATCTGTGACTTGCCATTGGGTGCCAAATTCAACGCCATACAATTCCACTTCTTCAGCATTGATATTGCGGCTGACTGTCCAAGCATCACCAGATTGAATCGCCCAGTTGGTGCCACGATCAATAATGTAATTATTACACTGGGTATCGCTTAAACTTGGTGCATTACTGGTTGAAGCGCCACAAGAAAATTCATCTGGACCACCAATAATTTTGTCATCAATTGTGCTGTAGAAGCCAGTTAAGTTGGCTTTAAAACCATTAAGAGCATCAAAATAAAATCCAAGCTCTAGGTTTTCGCTGGTTTCAGGTTTTAAGTTTGGATTACCAAAACTTGGGCTTGCACCTTGACCACCCACGTTATACAAGCCATCTACAAGCTGTTCTAGACGCGGTGCTTTATAACCTTCTGCATAACCACCTTTTACAGTCCATTGGTCATTGGCATTCCAAACAAGGTAGGCACGTGGTGTGAAGAAATCACCAAAAGTACTATGGTCGTCATAACGCGCACCTAAAGTCAGGGCTAAATTTGGCAAGATCGACCAAGTGTCTTCCACAAAAAGACCATATTGTTCAAACGAAACATCTTTGTTGGTGCGTAGACCATCTGTAATGGTTGCATCCCAATATTGACCACCGACTACCAGTTTATGGTCATCAATGGCTTGAGTGGTAAATTTGCTGTCTACAACCAGATCTTCGCTCTCTAATAGACGAGGTACATAATCTTTTGTGAGGCTACCATTTTCCAAAGGAAGCATACGTGCTGGCAGTAAACGGCCTATGGTTTCGGTGGTATTGTGGGTGACACTTGAATCGACTTGACCATAAGTATTTTTCCACTCATGTACTAAAGCCCATTTTTCACGTGTGTATTCTTGTGACTCATCATAGCCACCTGCGGCGCCTAAAGTACCAAGTTGACTTTTACTGTTGTCATACCATTGTTCTGTTTGTTCATATTCTACCGAAAGTGCATGTGCATCTGTTGGGGTATAGGTTAAGCGTGCACCCACTGTATTTAAATCTGATTTAGTTGGATTATTACCTTGTGTTAGTTCAACTTCCGCACCAGCGTTATTTTGGTAGCTGATACTGGATTGATCACGCTCGTTATAACGACCACGTAATTGAATGCCTAAGGTATCTTGAATCAAAGGTCCTGAAACATACGCATCTACTGTGCGTTGATTGCCAAAGTCTGATGACTTAGGAAGAATGCTGGCATCTAATGTGACAGAGCCAGTCCATTCATTTGAGACTTTTTTGGTAATAATGTTGACCACACCACCCATGGCATCTGAACCATATAAGGTAGAAGCAGGTCCTTTAATCACTTCAATACGCTCAATGGCAGAAATAGGCGGAATAAAGTTATTGTTCGATTCGCCAAAGCCATTTGGGGTGATACTACCCACAGAATTTTGGCGACGTCCGTCAATTAGCACCAAGGTATAGTCTGAATCCATACCGCGCATACGAATATTTAAGCCACCTGTTTTACCTGCTGTAGGACTGATATCAATCCCTTCAACATCAACTAAGGCATCCGCCACTGAGTTAATGCGTTTATTTTTTAAATCTTCTTGTGTAATGACTGTGATTGAAGCAGGGGCATTTTTAATATCTTGTTCAAAACCTGCCGCCGAGACCACAATCGTAGACAGTTGATGTGGGGTGTCTGTGGTATTGGCAAAAGCAGTACCTGAAGCAATTGCTAACACGGCAAAACTAAGTGGTTTTAATGTAAATTGACGCATAGTGAAATTCCAAATATGGACAGCCTAACAGCAGTGCTTGGAATAATAATGATTAAAGTTCTCAATTACAATCTGTGCATGCAGCTAAAAAGAAATACGTCTAGGTAAATGGAGTTTATTTAATTGATTTACATATTTTTTTCGAGTAAGAAAACCTTGCTATGATTGCCAAGCGTTGAGCTTAATACACAAGTATAGTGACTGGAATGTGCTTGTTGAGTACGTATCTTGCACTGGCATAAACAGCACAAGCTGTGTACAGCTTACTGAACTGACCTACATAGCATCATGGTATGCGTGTGAATTAGTAAAAATATAAATAGCAGTTGTAAGCTTAACTAGGTGTTCAATGCACTTGATAAAAATCTCAAGATTAAGTAACAGTCTTGACTTGAAGATAGATAAATCACCCCAATTAAAAAGAAAAATTGCCCCTGAACAATGCGGTTTTGTATATATTGAATTGTTGTCATATAATATGGCACTTTTTTAAAACCTTTCACTAAAATATCGAGGAAGCCATGCAAGTAACTTCTGAAGCGGTTTCGGGCGTTGCCCGTCGTTTAAATGTATCTGTACCGACGAGCCGTATTAACGAGCAATTTGAAGCTCGCTTGAAACGCACTGCCAAAACTGTAAAGATCAACGGCTTCCGTCAAGGTAAAGTGCCTGTAAACGTTGTACGTCGTGAATATGGCGCGGGTATCTACCAAGAAGTCGTAAATGACATTATCCGTGACACCGTGTTTGAAGCAATTCAGCAAGAAAAAATCAATGCTGTAGGTATGCCAAACATTGAAAAAACTGAAATGAAAGACGACGCGCTTGTATACGAAGCAACAGTTGAAGTTTACCCAGAAGTTGAGGTGAAGTTCGAAGGTTTAGCAGTTGAGCGTAAAGCTGCGACTGTAAACGACAAAGACGTTGATCAAATGATCGAAAACCTACAAAAGCAACGCGCAGGTTGGGCAGACACTAAAGGCATGGCGAAAAAAGACATGCAAGTGACGTTTGACTTTGAAGGTTCAATCGACGGCGAAAAATTTGAAGGCGGTTCTGCCGAAGACTTCAAACTTGTTTTAGGTTCAGGTCGTATGATCCCTGGCTTCGAAGACGGCATCGTTGGTATGAAGAAAGGCGAAGAGAAAGTGATTGACGTTACTTTCCCTGAAGACTACCAAGCTGCAAACCTTGCAGGCAAAACTGCACAGTTTAAAATTACTGTGAAACAAGTTGAAAAACAAAAGCTTCCAGAAATTGATGCAGAATTCTTAAAAGTATTTGGCGTATCTGAAGAAGAAGGCGTTGAAAAACTTAAAGCTGACGTGCGTAAAAACATGGAGCGCGAAGTAACAAACGGTCTTCGTAACCAAGTGAAAGGTGCAACTTTTGATGCACTTGTTGCGGCTAACGAAATCGAAGTTCCAGAAGCAATGTTAACGCAAGAAATTGAGCGTCAACGTCAACAAATGATCCAACAGTTCACACAACAGTTTGGTGCTCAAGGCGCGAAAGCATTTGATTCAAGCATGCTTCCTGATGACCTTTTCAAAGAGCAAGCTGAAAAATCAGTGAAACTTGGCGTATTAGTCAGCAAAGTATTGGCTGATGCGAAAATTGAAGTTGATCCTGCTCGTGTAGAAGCTTACATCGCTGACATGGCATCTTCTTACGAAGATCCAACTGAAGTGATTGAATACTTCAACAACGACAAACAACAACGCGCGCAAATCGAAGCTGTTGTTTTAGAAGATCAAGTTGTAGATTACATTTTAGCTGCGGCTCAAGTGACTGAAACAACTGTAAGCTATGAAGACTTGTTAAAAGAGCAGCAAGCTCGTCAACAAGGCTAATAGCCAGATCAAGAAAAAAGGCGCTGATAGCGCCTTTTTTTTTATATTTCGAGGCTTTGTGTTCTTCACAAAACTTATGCAAAAAACCGCAATGATTTATTTGTGAATCTTTTGCAATTTAATGAATTATCCCTCATATTGTGACTATGAGTGCAGTCACAAAAAATTTTAGGAATAATTAAACTTATGTACGTTCCAACTATTGATAACGCCTTAGTCCCAATGGTGGTAGAACAGTCATCGCGTGGTGAACGTTCTTTTGATATTTATTCACGTTTATTGCGTGAGCGTGTCATTTTTATGACCGGTGAAGTTGAAGACAATATGGCGAACTTAATTGTGGCGCAAATGTTGTTTTTAGAAGCTGAAAACCCAGACAAAGATATTCATTTATATATCAACTCTCCGGGCGGTTCAGTGACCGCAGGTATGGCGATTTACGATACCATGCAATTTATCAAGCCTGATGTGGTGACCTATTGTATGGGTCAAGCTGCATCTATGGGTGCATTTTTACTCAATGCTGGTGCCAAGGGTAAGCGTTATTGCTTAGAAAATGCCCGTGTCATGATCCATCAACCATTGGGTGGTTTCCGTGGTCAGGCATCTGATATTGAAATTCATGCCCGTGAAATTTTATTTATTAAAGAACGCTTAAACCGTCTAATGGCGGAACACAGCGGTCAAGATTATGAAAAAGTTGCACGCGACACCGATCGTGATAACTTTATGACAGCTGAGCAAGCCAAAGAATACGGCTTAGTGGACGCAGTATTATCTAAACGTCCTTAAGTTTTTCCCTTTTAGATATTGGAGTGAATATGTCCGAACATCCTCAAGGACAAAAGCATTGTTCATTTTGCGGTAAAACGCAGTCTGAAGTCGGGAAACTGATTGCAGGCGAGGACGCATACATCTGTAATGAATGTGTCGACGTATGCCTAGACCTCGTACAAACCAGCCAACAAGTGGATGCTGGGGATTGGGCGGCAAAACCGTTACCAAAACCACATGAAATTCGTGCGGCGCTTGATCAATATGTGATTGGGCAAGATGTAGCCAAGAAAACTTTATCTGTTGCGGTATACAACCATTACAAGCGTTTAAAAGTGACCCATAATGGTCAAAAACGTCAAGATGGGGTAGAAATTGCCAAAAGTAATATCTTGCTTGTGGGACCTACCGGTTCAGGTAAAACCTTACTTGCACAAACTTTAGCACGTTTGCTTGATGTACCCTTTGCCATGGCAGATGCGACCACTTTAACCGAAGCCGGTTATGTGGGTGAAGATGTTGAAAACATTGTACAAAAGCTGTTGCAAAAAGCCGATTATGATGTAGAAAAAGCTGAAAAAGGCATTATCTACATTGATGAAATCGACAAAATTACCCGTAAATCAGAAAATCCATCGATTACTCGCGATGTCTCTGGTGAGGGCGTACAGCAAGCCTTGTTAAAAATGATTGAAGGCACAGTGGCTTCAATTCCACCACAAGGTGGGCGTAAACATCCACAACAAGAGTTTATTCAGGTGGATACCTCAAACATCTTGTTTATTTGTGGTGGTGCGTTCTCAGGTCTTGAGAAAATTGTACAGCAGCGTCAAGAAAAAGGTGGCATTGGCTTTACTGCAGAAGTGCGTAAAAAAGATGAAACCAAAAAGCTATCTGATTTGTTCCGTCAAGTTGAAGCAACTGACTTGGTGAAATTTGGTCTTATTCCAGAGTTCATTGGTCGTTTGCCAGTCATTGCAACCTTAGATGAATTAGATTTAGATGCTTTATTGCAAATTTTGACTGAGCCTAAAAATGCGTTGACCCGTCAATACGAATATTTATTCGAGATGGAAGATGTCGATTTAGTCTTTGATGAAGATGCGTTACGTGCAGTGGCGAAAAAAGCCTTAGAGCGTAATACAGGTGCTCGTGGTTTACGTTCTATTTTAGAAAACGTACTGCTTGAAACCATGTATGACTTACCAAGCCAAGAAGGTGTAGGTACAGTGGTGGTGACGGCGGCTGTCATTAATGAAGGTGCGAAACCTGAGTTTAAAGCAGAGCGTCAAGCCAAAGCAGATGTTGTTGAAGAAGCAAAAACTGATCTTAAATTGGTCAATAAAACAGCTTAATTCAACAATTAAAAAAACGTGCCATTTGGCACGTTTTTTTTGGGCTATTTTTTCTCAAGTTGCTTTAGCTGTTGTTCAATTGGTGCAAAGTCTTGTCCAGCTTGCTTGAGTAATTCAGCTAAACGCTGATTAGTGATTTGACTCATACGTAGTGCCAATGCAGGACTTTTCTTTAAAATAGATTGTCCAACTTCACTTTCATAAAACTTAATTTGGGCTTGAATTTCTTGAGCGCTAAAGGTGTCTTGATAAGCTTGAATATACAATGGTTTTAAAGTTGACCATGACATACTGTGAAGACTGGTTTGATACATTTGTTCGGCAAGTTGGCGAGCTACAGCTTGTTCTTGTGAGTTAAGCTGTGATTTTTGCAAACGATATTGAATGGCAATCTCTGCTTGTTGTTGTAACTGAGGTTTAAGCTGTAGCAAGGTTTGTGCCGCTAATGATTCTACTTGTGTCACGGTAAATAGTTTTTCAACTTGTTGTGGCGTTGCAGATGCAGCAAAAGTGACATGGCTGCTCAACAGCAGGGCAAAGGTTAGAATAATTTTCTTCATATGCATCATATTTAAATAAAAAAGCACCCTCACTATAGGGTACTTTTTATTATTTTGGCAAATTATTGCGCAGCAGCATCAACTACCGGAATTTTCCCAATTTTAGCTTGCCAAATTTTTGGTGCAGTTGCGTGTACAGAGGTACCGTTTACATCAACTGCAACCGATACAGGCATGTCTTTTACAACAAACTTGTAGATTGCTTCCATACCTAAGTCTTCAAATGCAACCACTTCAGCTTCACGGATGGCTTTAGAAACAAGGTAAGCAGCACCACCAACAGCCATTAAATAGGTTGTTTTGGTGTCTTTGATTGCTTCGATTGCAGTAGGACCACGTTCAGCTTTACCAATCATGCCGTAAAGACCAGTCGCTTCTAATACTTGACGAGTGAATTTGTCCATACGTGTTGCAGTGGTAGGACCAGCAGGACCTACAACTTCATCACCAACTGGATCAACAGGGCCTACGTAGTAGATGAACTTACCTTTAAGATCTACAGGAAGCTCTTCACCGTTATTTAACATGTCAACCATACGTTTGTGAGCCGCGTCACGACCTGTATAGATGGTACCGTTAAGTAGTAATGTGTCGCCTGGTTGCCAAGAGTTCATTTCTTCTTGCGTGATGTTGTCTAAGTCAACACGTTTAGAAGATGATGAATCCCAAGTCACTTCAGGATAGTCTTCAAGTTTAGGTGCCATGATGTTAGCAACACCTGAACCATCAAGCGTGAAATGTGCATGACGCGTTGCCGCACAGTTTGGAATCATACCCACTGGTTTGCCCGCAGCGTGACATGGATAGTCTTTGATTTTAATATCAAGAACTGTGGTTAAACCGCCAAGACCTTGAGCACCAATCCCTAAAGCATTTACTTTTTCGAAGATTTCGATACGAAGCTCTTCCATTTTGCTTTGTGGACCACGACGAAGTAACTCGTCCATGTTGATCTCTTCCATCAATGCTTCTTTGGCAAGCATCATGGCTTTTTCAGCAGTACCACCAATACCAATACCCAACATACCCGGTGGACACCAGCCTGCACCCATAGTAGGAACAGTTTTTAATACCCAATCCACGATTGAGTCAGATGGGTTAAGCATTGCAAGTTTAGATTTGTTTTCTGAACCGCCACCTTTGGCTGCTACAGTGATATCTACTTTGTTACCCGGAACAAGTTTGTGGTAGATCACAGCAGGGGTGTTATCTTTGGTGTTTTTACGACCAAATGCAGGGTCAGCAAGTACAGAGGCACGTAATACGTTTGAGTTCTCTAAGTAACCTTGACGTACACCTTCGTTAATCGCATCGTCTAGGCTCATGGTTAAATCAAATTTAACATCCATACCCACTTCAACGAATACGTTGACGATACCAGTATCTTGGCAGATTGGGCGGTGGCCTTCTGCACACATACGAGAGTTAATTAAGATTTGTGCAATTGCATCTTTAGCAGCTTTGTTTTCTTCGCGGTCATACGCACGGCTCATCGCTTGGATGAAGTCTTGTGGATGGTAGTAAGAAATAAACTGAAGCGCATCTTTAACCGATGTGATCAAGTCATCTTGCTTGATAATAGTTGTCATATCAAATATCTCTTGAGCGGGCTGTTAGCTAGCGGACTAAATTATAAGACAAAAACTTCAAGCTGTGGGTATTTTGGCAAGGCTTTGGGCGAAAGTTTAATGACAGGATTAAAAAACTTAAATTTGATGAAAATTTAAACCAAAAAGCACGCTCTTTTGTCATATTTAAGTCACTTTTTTGTCATAAAACTTCAAAAAAATAATCATATTTTTAATAAGTTTTTGTTTTTAATCATGAATTTTTTTTAAGTGTTAATTTTTGATTGTCATATAACTGTCATAAAACTTTCAGATAATAGCGCCATCAAATCAATGGTTGAATTCTCGATGATTACTAGTGCGCTTATGGTTGTTGGTTTTAGTGTTTATATCGCTGCAACTTGGATGTACGGTCAAAAAGAAGATTAAGCCCCCGCTTTATCTTCTTTTTTTATAATAAAAATTATTTTGTTTTATCGCCTTTCTTTTTATATTGCTTACATTTTACGCTATGCTGATCTTAAGCAAACTCGCTTGATTGGGTGATGTGATGCGTAAATATCTCGCTTTGACCTTAGTGCTTTTTGCATGGGCTGTGCATGCTCAACAAAAACCACCGCCTCATGAATCTGAACCACAAATTCCTGTTGAAACGATACGACAACCGCAGCCACCTGTGCCGCTTGAGCCTTGTGCGCCTTTAGAACACTGTATGCCGCCCAGCCATTAAAAAAACCACCCTATACGTATATAGGATGGTTGCGCGGAGAACAGGGGGAAGGTGTTGATTAAACCGCAGCGACTGCTTCTATCGGCGCTGCTTGTTGCTCAGCTTGAATTGCAGTTAAGGCAATGGTAAACACAATGTCATCGACCAAAGCACCACGTGATAAGTCATTCACAGGTTTATTTAAACCTTGTAGCATTGGACCCACACTCACTACATTCGCTGAGCGCTGTACTGCTTTATAAGTGGTGTTACCGGTATTTAAATCTGGGAAGATAAATACATTGGCACGACCTGCAACGTCTGAATTTGGTGCTTTAGAACGACCTACGCTTTCAACTGATGCGGCATCATATTGCAGTGGACCATCAATCAATAAATCAGGACGACGTTCTTGGGCAATACGCGTGGCTTCTGCCACTTTTTCAACATCTGCACCTGTACCTGAAGTACCGGTTGAATACGAAATCATGGCAATACGTGGCTCAATACCAAAAGCTTTGGCAGAGTCAGCCGATTGAATGGCAATTTCAGCCAATTGTTCAGCATTTGGTGCAGGGTTAATCGCACAGTCACCATACACATACACTTCATCAGGCAACAGCATAAAGAACACTGACGACACAAGTGAATACTCAGGCGCAGTTTTAATCAGCTGGAACGCAGGGCGTACGGTATTGGCCGTGGTATGCACTGCACCTGACACCAAACCATCGACATGATCAAGTGCAAGCATCATGGTGCCTAACACTACGGTATCTTGTAACTGTTCATTGGCTTGAATAGCATCTAATTTGCCTTTACGTAATGCCACCATTGGCTCAACGTAATCTGCACGGATGCTATCTGGGTCAATGATTTCTAAGCCTGCAGGTAATTCGACCCCACGCGCTTTGGCCACTTCAGCAACATGTTCAGGTTTTGCCAATAACACACATTGGGCAATGCCGCGTGATTGACAAATAGCAGCCGCTTCAATGGTACGTGGCTCATCACCTTCAGGCAGTACAATACGTTTTTTGGCATGAATTGATTTTTGTACCAATTCGTGACGGAACGCAGAAGGGGACAAACGTGGCTTATGCGTATTGCTGACCAATTGATTGATCCACTCTGGATCTAAATGGCTGCCGACAAAATGCGTGACTTGTTCAGCGCGCGTGGTGTCATCTTGTGGAATTTCGTTGCAGAAATTCTGAATCTTTTGCAGCGTGTCATAGGCCGTTAAGCCAGTGTGCAAAATAGGTAAACCTGATTTATGGCTTTGACAGAAGTTTAAGACATCATTGCTTGGTGCTTGTTGTTCTGTTAACACAATACCTGCAAGCGCTGTACCATTTTGATTGCTCAATTGGCTTGCCAGTAACACATCGACACGGTCAGCAGCAGTGATGATCAATTCACCTGCCACGAATTTATTAAGTTCATTGCCAACGTTGCCAGCCACTAAACTGCTATGTAAAACGCGACGTTGGTTTTCACCTGAGTTAAGCCAAGTGGCTTGAATATGTTGAGCAAGGTCAGATAAACGTGGCACGCTTAGGGTGCTGCTAAATGGCACTAAGCCAATAATCGGTAGATTTTTGCCACCCAAGTGCGCATGGCTCTTTTGTAAAGCTTGAGTAAATTGCGCAGTTTCATTGACCAAACGTAGGCTTGCATCTAAGGTCACAGGAATTTGTGCATCACTTAACCCTTTAGTACGCATAAACAACACGCCTGCAGCACGCTCTAGCGCGTAGTGACGTAATTGACTTTGTACTTGCTCAGCTGCCGTTTTAGCATGATTGAGGTCAGCATTAGACACAATCACCACTTTAGCATCTAAGGCTTGTGCCAGTTGCGCATTAAGCTGTGCGGCAAAAGCATCACGGCCATTAGGGACTAAACCTTCAGCAATAATGATGTCGTGTTTTTTAGAAATTTCACGATGCAGGCTCACCGCATCTTCAAGCAATTCATCGGTTTGACCTAAAGCCAAACGTGAAGTGAGCGTCGAATAAGCAATTGGCTCTACCGTTTGGCTTTGGCTAATATGGCGATAAAGCGCTGTGCTACTGTCATTTTGCGCAGTTGCATCTTGAGAAAAGGCTTTTAAAAAACCTGCTTTAATGCCTTGGCATTCTAAAGCATAAACTAAACCTAAGCAGGCTGAGGTGAGACCTACACCTTCGGCAGTTGGAACAAGAAGAATTGTTTTCATGGTTATATCATCAATCTTTGCAGTTGTGATGAGATACAGTAGGGCTTAAGCCACTACTGCATCTTGTTCAGTCTTTTTTGTTGTGTAGATTCCATTCACAACATTTTCAGTTTCTTGGGCAATGCGACCTTCTTCATCGGTTGGAACGACCCAAATTTGTGGGCCTGTACCTGCATCAATGCGACCTTCGGTACCGCGTTTTAAGTTGTTGTTGGCATCAACGCTTAAGTTAAAGCCAAAGTGTGGTAAGTAACCTAAAGTTTTTTCACGGATGTACGCCGAGTTTTCGCCAATACCACCTGTGAAGAATAAACCGTCTAAACGTGGTAAACCACAGCTTAAAGCAGCTAAAGATTTTGCTAAACGGTAACAGAATACTTCAATGGCGAGTGTTGCATCTTCATTGCCTTGTTCTGAAGCTTCAATCAAGGTACGCATGTCGTTGGATAAGTTTGACAAACCAAGTAAACCTGATTGGCTGTTGAGCATTTTGTCAATTTTGTAGATGTCCCAACCTAAGTTAGCTTCTAAGAAACGATGTAAGCTAGGATCTACATCACCACTACGGGTACCCATCACTAAACCTTCAAGCGGGGTTAAGCCCATTGAAGTATCTACAGATTCACCATTCCAAATGGCACAGGTTGAGCTACCGTTACCTAAATGCGCTGTTAACCAACCACCTTGCTTAAAGCTGCCTGCAAGCTCTGAACCACGCTCAGAAACATACGCATGGCTGGTACCGTGGAAACCATAACGACGTACGTTATGTTCGGTGTATAAGAATTTTGGCACAGCATAGCGATAGGCATGGGCAGGCATGGTTTGGTGGAATGCGGTATCAAATACAGCCACTTGTGGTAAATCTGGGAACAAACGTTTCGTTGCTTCAATCCCCACTAAGTGCGCAGGGTTATGTAAAGGTGCAAGCGGTGTTGCTTGACGGATTACATCAACGATTTCATCAGTAATGAGTTCTGCTTGAGTGAGAGTGCCACCGTGTACAATACGGTGACCGATCGCATCTGGCTTGTGATTAGCAAGACGCGATAAACCCACTTCTAATGCTTCTTTGTGATCTGCATTTGGGATTTTAATGTCAACAGGTTGGTTGCCTAAGGTCACGCCTTTAATACGTGCTTCAGGTGTACCTAAATTTTCAGCAAGGCCATGGATTCGGAAATTTTGCTCTTTTAATAATAAAGCAAATTTAATTGAAGAAGATCCGCAATTGATAATAAGAACGTTGGACATGGCGTATTCCTTGACTGGCGATTTTAGTATTAGCTTGTTGTCATCCCAATGATCAAAAAATGCTGATTTCTTGATCGTGTGAGTATTTGTATCACGGCTGTTTTTATACTCATAGATAGACTTTAGGTGATTAGACTTAAGGATGATCGACGCATGGCTCAATCATAATTATTATTTATTGGTTAAAAGTTTTCATTTTTTGAAAAAATGTAAAGCGATGCTATTCATATTAATTGGTTTTGTTTTTAAGCAAAATTATAAAAAATAAGCTTAGTATTTAATGTTTAGACGCTTCATTGCGTTTAATCAGTACATAAGCCAACAGTGCCACCATAAAAAATACCAACATCATCCATGCTAAACCTTGCAAGGTTTCTACCATGGTACGATAAATTTCCAGTACCCAGCGCTGTTGAGTCAGTTGAATAATTATGGGTTGATCGCTTTGGCTATCGTAATGAATTGGGCTGATGTACTTTTCTATATCATAAATCCGAATGCCTGAAGATGTCCCCACCACTAAGCCTGCAAAAAAGGTGTATTTGCCCCAAGCGGTATGAATGGGCTCTTGAATAATGCGTGCCAAAATCGCGTAAATGGATGATGAAAACAAATGCATCACCACATAAGAGATGCCCAGCGCCAAAGCAAAAGTGACCAAGATTAAACTGTAAAACATAAGCATCTCCTACATATAAGTCATAAAAAAAGCCTGCATAGCGCAGGCTTTTTTAAAGTCTTATTGGCGAATTTGACCGTCACCAAAGACTACCCACTTTTGTGAGGTTAATCCCTCTAAACCGACAGGACCACGGGCATGGATTTTATCGGTTGAAATGCCAATTTCAGCACCTAAGCCATATTCAAAACCATCGGCAAAGCGTGTTGAGGCATTAATCATCACCGAGCTTGAATCGACACGGGCTAAGAATTGACGTGCAGTGCTAAAGTTTTCCGTGATAATTGAATCAGTGTGATGTGAGCCATATTTATTGATGTGATCAATCGCTTCATCAACACCTGAAACCACTTTAACGGCCAAAATTGGACCAAGGTATTCTTCGTACCAATCTTCTTCTGTCGCAGCAACAATGCTGTCACCTAAAATGCGACGTGTTTCGGCACAGCCACGGAGTTCAACTTGCTTTTGGGTATACAGTTCAGCCACGCTTGGTAAAAAAACGTCAGCCACTTTGGCATCGACCAACAAAGTTTCCATAGCATTACACACACCATAACGATGTGTTTTGGCATTTAAGGCAATAGGTAGTGCTTTTTGTAGGTCGGCTTGTGCTTCAACAAAAACATGGCAGTTGCCATCTAAATGTTTAATGACTGGAATACGGGCATCGTTGGTGATACGTTCAATTAAGCCTTTACCACCACGCGGTACAATCACGTCCACATATTCATTCATGGTGATTAATTGACCCACCGCAGCACGGTCTGTAGTGTTAATCACTTGCACAGCATGTTCAGGTAAACCGGCGGCTTTTAAACCATGTTGCACAGCTTTGGCAATCGCTTGATTGGATTCAAGTGCTTCTGAACCACCACGTAAAATAATCGCGTTACTTGATTTTAACGCCAATGAAGCTGCTTCTAAAGTCACGTTAGGACGCGATTCATAAATCATGCCCACAACTCCTAAAGGTACGCGCATTTTACCGAGCTGAATGCCTGATGGACGATAGGCTAAATCGGTGATTTCACCAATCGGGTCTTTTAAACCAATGACATCTTTTAAACCCTGCAACATGCCATCAAAGCGTGCGGGGGTAAGTTCTAAACGATCAAGTAAAGCACTATCTAAGTTATTGTTATGCGCTTTGGTCATGTCAATTTGGTTGGCTGCTAAAATGGCAGCTTGGTCATTTTGAAGCGCCGTGTAAATTGCGGATAACGCAGCGTTTTTGCTTTGGGTAGACGCACTCGCTAACATGCGTGATGCTTGGCGTGCTTGTTGTCCTACCGTTTGCATATAATGTTCAATAGAATCTTGCATAGCGGTTTGATCAGTTAAAAAATACGCTTTGATAGTAGCAGGTCTAGGGATTGAGATTGAAGTATTTGTTAAAAAATTATTGCAACACATCCAGTTAAAATCACCCCAAGCATAGCCATGCTATGCTGGGATTAAAGCTTGGCTTAGGATTGTTTAAATGCACTGATACGATCGCGCACTTCACGCCAAGTTTGACCTAAATCAAGTTCCTCACCAATCTCAAGGCTTGGAATCTGGCCACGCATACGTTCTAAACGTGTTTGATTAGACAGTGGTACATCTTGAATGGCAGCTAAAGCCAGCAATTGCGCTGCACGATCATTACAGACCAAGCCCATATCACAGCCGGCTTTTAAAGCCGCTAGAATACGGGCATCGGCACCACCTGCCACGCATGCCGCTTGCATGCTTAAATCATCTGAGAACAATACACCATCAAACTTCAGTTGTTCACGTAATATGCGTTGTAACCAAAACTCAGAAAAACCCGCCGGATTTGGATCAACTTGTGGGTAAATCACATGCGCTGGCATTAAAGCATCAAGTTGGTCTTTTAATTGCACAAAGGTCTGCATATCGTGTGCTTCAATCTCGGCTAAACTACGCAGATCAATCGCTGCTGCCACATGCGAGTCGGCTTTAACTGAGCCATGACCGGGAAAATGTTTGCCTGTGCTTGCCATGCCGGCACGCTGCATGCCACTTAAAAATGCACGTGCTAGGGCAATAATGTCTTGTGGATTTTTGGCAAAACCACGATCCCCAATCACATCACTGATGTCGTTAATATCCAAAACTGGGGCAAAACTAAAATCAATCCCAACGGCTAAAACTTCAGTGGCCATGAGCCATCCACATTCTTCGCACAGGCTCAAGGCACGTTCAGGCTCAGTTTGGTACAGTTCACCAAAACGTCCCATAGCAGGCAACAAAGTAAAGCCTTGTCTTAGACGTTGGACACGACCGCCTTCTTGATCGACCGCAATTAAAATATCGGCACGAATTTGACGCATATGATCGGTTAAGGCACGAACTTGGGCGGGCGATTGAATATTACGACCAAACAAAATCACGCCACCCACCTGTGGATGTTGTAACAGTTGAATATCTTCTGGATTTAAAGTGGTGCCTGCAATATCAAGCATCAAAGCGCCGATCATAGCGATGTCCGTGTTAGAATTTTCAAGGAAAGAGAGCTGCATTGTGCAATGATTTGCTACAGTTTGTCAGCAGACATTATGATAAAACTACACGATAAACTCAGATTGAACAAAGTAGCATGAGTTGCAGCCAACTGCGATCTTGCCGGATTCAAAAGAAGGAAAAATTTAGACATTATGAAACTTCAAACCATCGCGTGTGCCGTTGCTGTTGCAACGGGTGGATTCTTCTTTACTCATGTGGTGAGTGAAGCAATTGCAGCCAATGATGCAACCACGGTCGCTCAGGCTGCAGGTCAACTTCAGCCGACTCAAGAACAAGCCTTAGTGACGCGTCAATTGGCAACCTTGGTGGATCGTCAACATTATTTAAATCAGCGTTTAGACAGCCAAATGTCAAAACGTATCTTAGATTTTTATATTGATAGTTTAGATGCTGACCATTCTTTATTCTTAAGTTCAGAAGTTGAAAAATACCAAAAACAATATGGCGCAACTTTAGGTATGGCGTTAAAAGCAGGTGATTTAAGCGCAGCTTATGCTATTCATGCGCTGTATCGTGAGCGCTTAACTGAGTTTTATCAGTTTATGCTCGCTGAGCTGAAAAAACCGCAAAACTTAAAGCAGAAAAACGTCTTTATTGATACCGACCGTGAAAAAGCACCGTTCTTTGAAACCAAAGCACAGCAACAAGATTACTGGCGCAAAATGTTGGTGTCACAGTTAATTAATCTCACCTTAAGCCGTGAAGAAGAACAGGCCAAACAAAAAGCCTTAAAAGAAAATCCAAGTTTAGCCAATGGGCAAGATTTATCAGGCCCTGAAGATTTAACGCCTGAGCAGACCTTAACCAAGCGTTATACCCGTCAGTTAGAGCGGATGAGCCGTCTAAAAAGCGATGATGTGCTAGACAAAGCCTTAAATGCCATGACTTTGAGCTATGATCCCCATAGTAGCTATTTCCCACCACTGGATGCGATTGAACTCAATCGTCAAAGCTCATTGCAATTAGAGGGCATTGGTGTATCCATTCGCCCGGATCGTAGCAACGAAGATTACACCAAGATTGAAACCATTGTTGAGGGTGGCCCTGCCAGTAAATCAGGTCAGGTCAAATCGGGTGATCGTATCATTGGTGTTGGTCAAGATGGCGAGAAAATCGTGGATGTGATTGGCTGGCCAAGTAAAGAAGTGGTGGGTTTAATTCGTGGTAAACGTGGCACCAAAGTCCATTTACGCTTACTTGGGCCCGGCGCATCTTTAAGTCAAGCGCGTGTGGTGACTTTAACCCGTGATGTGATTCAAGAAGAAGATGCCGGTGTACGTAGTCGTACCGTGAACATCAGTCGTGATGGCAAGCAACACACTTTAGGGGTGATTGAGATTCCATCGTTTTATTTAAACTATCGTGCGCGCCGTGCCGGTGATCAATATCGTTCAGTTTCAGAAGACACCAACAATGCCTTAAAAGCCTTAGCTGCACAAAAGGTTGACGGTATTATTGTGGATTTACGTAATAATCCGGGTGGTTCATTGGAAGAAGTGGCACGTATGTTGGGTCAGGTGATTCAATCAGGACCTGTGGTGCAAATTCGTGATGGTAACGGCAATGTCAGTGTGTTTGAGGACAATGACGGTGGTGCCCAAACCTATGCCGGTCCATTGGCAGTGATGATTAACTTAGCATCGGCATCCGCCAGTGAGATTTATTCAGCAGCCATTCAAGATTACGAGCGTGGGATTGTGATTGGTAGCCCAACCACGGGTAAAGGCACAGCACAAGTGCAACTTGATAGCTTAGCTTATGGTCAAGCGACCTTAACCCAACGTAAGTTCTATCGCATTACCGGTGGCAGTACCCAAAATAAAGGTGTGATTCCTGATATTCAATTGGTGGATATTTACAGTGAAGAATTTGGCGAACGTAAAGCGAAAAACGCCCTTGAATGGGACACCATTAGCACAGCACCATTTAAACGTGAAGGTTCGGTTCGTCCTTATGTGGCACAGTTGGCCAAGAGTTCACAAGTACGCGTTAGCCTAGATCCACAATTTAAGTATTTAGAACAACGTAAAGCCTTGGTGAAAAAAGCGGAAGAGAAAAAACGTGTCGTGCTTGATGTGGACCAACGCCGTGCTGAATTACTAGAGCTTGAGCAAAAAACCTTGGCGGCTGAAAATGCCCGCCGTGTAGCCACAGGTCAAACCCCGTATGCCAACTGGGAAACTTATCAAGCGTCAATAGATGCCTTAGCCGAACAGCGTGCCAAAATGAAAGCTGCCCAACGTCCGCCATTGCCTGAAGAAGAAGCTTTTGTGCTTGAAGCAGCACAGGTGTTGTTAGATTACACCAAGTTGCAGAAAAAATAGGCAATCAATTGCTGCTTTGTGTTATTTATGTAGCTTAAAAAAGTCGACTTTGGTCGGCTTTTTTATAAAATATGCTAAAGAGTTTGGATAAATTAAGTAAATATGTCTTTAAAAAGTACAAATAGTTTAAACTAACAAGCTGGTTGCTACTTGACCTCACTGTTGAAGTGTTAGATTCTTGACACACTTATTTGTCTAACAAAAAATTTGTAGTATGGACTACATCTGGGGAAAATTTTTTGTGCAGAATTTCACTGCAGACTAGACGAATCAAGCTTATGGAAGTCAATGATGGTACATCTCCATTATGAGCTAAGTCTGGTTGCAGGATCAGTGGCTGTGGCACTATTTGTGTGCTATCTCGCCATCTCGATCGAACAGCTATTATTTAAAGGCTTACGCAAAGAGTTAGAAAAAATTGTTTTGCTTGGAAGTGGGGCAACATTAGGTGCTGCAATTTGGTGTATGCACTTCATGGGGATGCTTGCCTGCGATTTTCCTGCGCCTTATTCTTTTGATTATCCGCTCACCATACTGTCTTATTTTATTGCTTTTGTCGCATCGACTTTTGCCATCTGGTTAAATAACCGCCCAAGTTTATCTTTTGTACGTCTAGTCTTGGGCTCATTCCTGATGGGCTTGGCCATTACCGGTATGCACTATACGGGTATGATGGGCTTAATCGTTGAAGGCTATAAGCCGCGTTATAATGTTCTTTTGGTGTTGTGCTCCATTTTTATTGCAGTGAGTGGAACAGGGCTGACCTTTTGGTTGTCATTTAAATATAAAAACAATATTAAGCGTAAATTGCTCTTTAAAGCTGCAATTGCACTGATGATGGCACTATCGATTATTGGTATGCATTATACCGGTATGGCAGCAGTGCGTTGGGATATAGGGGATCATGCTTTATTTGAAGGATTAATTGCCTCAGAGCAGGGTATCTTGATCTTTAGCGTAATCTTTGTAACCAGTTTAATTTTAATGGCTGCTTTTGTGGTGGCAATTATGGATCAACGTTTAGAAGAGCGTAGCCGCCAACTGTTTAAACTCAACCAGGAGTTAGCCAATCAAGCCTTACAAGATAGTTTGACTAAATTACCAAATCGTTCTTTTTTAACGGAATATGCTGATACGCTGTTTAGTCATCATGAATATCATCACGATAAGTTGGCCTTTATTTACATTGATCTTGATCAGTTTAAGACTGTGAATGATGGTTTTGGCCATCATGTCGGAGATCAGCTTTTAGTTCAGCTCACTGCAAGAATCTACCGTAAACTCTCAAACAATGAAAAGCTACTGCGGATTGGTGGCGATGAGTTTTTATTGATTATTGAGCGTGCCAGCTTAGAACACACAGTGGATTTGGCTGAGCAGATTTTATTAACCATTCAAGAGCGTTTCTTGATTGCTTGGAAAGAGATTCATATTTCTGCCAGTATGGGAATTGCCATGTATCCTGAGCATGGGCAAAACTTACAAGACTTACTGATGAACGCCGATGCTGCCATGCTGACCTCCAAGTTTCAGGGGCGTAACACCTATTCCATTTACAATTACTGTGTACACCAAGAAGAAATCAAAAGTCAAAGTCGCTTGGTCAATGAATTGTATAAAGCGGTTGAAGAGCAACAATTTGTACTGTTTTATCAGCCCAAGTTCACCTGTAGTGATTATCAAGTGTGTGGGGTTGAAGCGTTAATTCGTTGGCAGCATCCACAATTAGGCTTACTTGGTCCTAACTTATTTATCCGTGGTGCTGAACAAACGGGTTTAATCATTCAAATGGGGTATTGGGTCATTGAAGAAGCACTCAAGCAGATTCAAATATGGGAACAATCAGGACGACACTATTTCCCTATTGCAGTGAATTTATCAGCCATTCAATTTGAGCATAAAAACTTATTTAGTACTTTAGAACAGCTTTTTGAAAAGTATCCAATCAATCCTGCACATTTAATGTTAGAAGTCACTGAATCCACAGCCATGCATCATATTGATACGACCATTGAAACCTTCTGCAGGCTGCGTAGTATGGGCATTCAATTGTCTATTGATGATTTTGGTACAGGTCATTCCAGCTTTTTGTATTTAAAAAACTTGCCTGTGAATGAGCTTAAAATTGATCGTGCCTTTATTTTAGATCTAAAAGCCAATTCTAAAGAAGAAATGATTTTAGAAAGTATTATTCGCTTAGCGGTCCAACTTGGCTTGATTGTGACTGTAGAAGGGGTTGAGCACCAAGAGCAAGCTGATATTTTAAGACGTTTAGGTTCACAGCAGTTACAAGGTTATCTGTTGGGTATGCCAATGCCAATTGAAGAATTAGAACATATGTCATTGCCGAAATTACACGTTTAAAGCAGCGCAGATGATGTTGACAATATTTTTTTAAGGATAAATTGGCAAATTATGCCAGTCTCATTCTCACTGTGATTAAACATTTTTACTCTAATTGATTAAGATTTATACGCATTGGTTAAAGCTATATCTTTAGATATTTTTTCTATTAAAGTCGACTAAAATACTTTGGATTATCATAAATAAAAACAAACATTTAAAATAAATCAAACTAGATTTATCGGGTTTTTTCATCTGCCTCCTTATACCATTTATCGGCAAAATAGGGTGATTTTATTTTGTGCAGATAGCAATATCTTTTAAATATGTGAAGCAGTGCGTCAATCTGTTAAAAATGGCGAGTATTGCCACTGTAAGAGTTGTGATAATCTTGCGCTGAAAACTCACTCCCAGCAGCAGTACTTTGAGGTAGGCACCATTGAGCAAAGCGATTTTTACAACACAGAACATGCGTGGTTTTACACTGATTGAATTAATGGTAACGCTAAGTATTTTAGCAATCATTACCTTAATTGCGACACCATCGTTAGCAAGTGCTTTAGAAAATCAAAAACTCAAACAAGCGGCTATTGATGTAAAGGTGGCATTGCAAGATTTACGTAGTCAATCGGTATTAACCAACAGTGAACGTGCTTTATGTATTGCAACACCTGCTGAATCGGTTGATGAGTGTGGTAAAAGCCTCAAGAATTATGCACAACTCAATGACAATCAAAAACAACAACGCATTGATGCTTTGCAACTTGATAAAAAAGTTTATGTAAAGCAGGGAAGTTCTACCGAATTTGTATTTACTTCACAAGGGTATACCACGCAACAAACCTTGACCTTATGTGCAGGGGAGCGCTCTTATGCAATTACGGTTTATATGCCAGGTCATGTTGATGTAAGCCAAGCTGGAGCATGTACATGAGTTTACATACACAACGTGGGGTTGGTTTAATTGAAGTATTGGTTGCCATGTTGATTTTATCGGTGGCCATTTTGGGTTTTGTTGCGTTACAAGTGCGTGCCACCGTGGCTACAGAAGAAGCCTTAAAGCGCTCTGATGCGTTAATTTTACTCAATGGTTTGGCTGAAAAAATTCGTTTAAATAGTAGCGGTAACTACCGTGTAAGCATTCCTAGCGCATTACCAGCTTGTGCCACCACACAAGATTGTAATGTCGATCAACAAGCACAATTAGATTTATATCAACAGCAGCAAGTGGCAAATAGTAAGAGCATTCAAATAGGGGTGGATTTTTGCCCCAATACCTCAGCGCAGCAACAGCGTTTATGTTTAATGGCCGCTTGGAATGAAACGAAGCCTGTGATTGCTGGGCGTAGTGTTGAGCATCGTTGCTTAAATGATAATGGTTCAGACAATACGGTGGCAGCAGATGCAGGTCGTTATGCCAATGATCCAGACTGTTTAGTATTGGAGGCATACTAATGATCAAGCAACAAGGTTTCACGCTGATTGAACTCATGGTGTCTTTGACCATTGGTCTAGTGTTGGTTGCAGTTGCGGTGCAATTGTTTATGAGTGGTCAGGTGAATTATCAGATTCAACAGGCTGCTTCTACTGTGCAAGACAGTGGAGTATTTGGTTTAAATAATGTCACCAAAAATATTCGTTTGGCCAATCATGGTAATGGGGGGGCCATGAATGATCAAAGTCTATATGGTGGGATTGTTCTGTCAGATCAATATATTGATGTAGAGAAAACCCTACAAGGCAATTTACATGGCTTAAAGGTACAAGATACCGCTATTGAAGGGCAAAACTACATTTCCGGTAGTGCAATTACGCCAAGTGCCTTTGGATCGCTCAAGAGTGATCAATTGGTGGTGATGTATCAAGCGCCAATGGACATGCGTACCTGCACAGGTCGGCAAGTACGTGGTCCTAATCGTAGCTTAACTGAGCTTAAAAAAGGTTGGTATGTCATTGAAAAATACTATGTAAAGAAAAATGCCGATCAAAGCGCTGATTTGTACTGTTCTGATAGTGTTTTCATTGCTCAAGGTGAAAGCACACCACAACGTTTGCTTGATGACGATGAAGATTCTTTCACCATTGATGATGCTGAAACCTTAATGGGCGATTACGGCTCAAATGAAGGACATTTGATTGCCAGACATGTTGAATATATGCGTGTGCAACTCAGGGTTCGTCATCAAAATCAACGTACAGGTACCTTAGATGTAGCAGCATATAAAGCTTTAGATTTGAATGCTGATCAAACTGCACGACCAGCGATTATTGGGGTGAATTTAGCATGGTTGGTACGCTCATCTGAAAAATTACCAAGTTCTACACAAAGCCATTATCAAGTTTTAGATAAAAACATTGCTGTACCTGATGATAAGTTTATGCGCAAGATTTATAGCACGACCATTGCACTGCGTAATGGTGGTTTGGGGGATGTCATTCAATGAATAAACAACATGGTGCCACCCTTGTTATGGTTCTGATTTTATTGCTATTAATTAGTGTGATTGGGGTCTATGCCATTCAACAAAGCATTTTTAGCTTAAAGCTTGCCACCAATGCGCAGGTACAAACCTTATTAATGCAAACTTCAGATGTCGCTTTGGATCACTTTGAAAAAAACTTTAAATCGAATGAGGCAAATAATTTAGCCAGTACCCCTGTTGGGCAGGTTTTATTGGCTGGTAACCAAGGACGAGAATTACAGTTTTGCTTTAAACCCACACAAGTGGGCAATAATGCAGGTAAAGGCTCATTCTTTGATTTATCTGAATTTCGTATCGTTGAACGTCTAAATATTTCGCAAGCTGAAGGTGTAAGTAGTGCCTTATCAGGCGATATTACTGCAGTCTGTGACCCAGAAACCATGTTCTCGATTAGTCGCAAAGCTGTCGTTACACAGGTGGCTGTGGTCAGTCCAGATGATCCAACCGTTGAAATGGGGCGCTTTGATTTAGCCACCAAAAATAGTGATCTTAAAGAAGTCAATGTGGAAACCAAACGTGTACGTGTCATTGTGACTTCATTTGCACCTGCTTTAGCATCAGGGGTCAGTATTGCTGATATCAACACCTGTCTACAACATCGTATGATGGATGATACTTTACTTAAAAATCGTGCTGATCCTGCGATTAATCCGTCACAAGTAAAGGTGGAAACAGTGCATGAATGTTTAAATCAATTGGGTGTACCGCTCAATACGCAATTAGCAGAATATGTCGTGCGTTTGTCTGAGACAAAACGTTAATGGGGTTGGGGAAGAAAATCATGAAATTAAAACCGCTTGTCAAATTCATGGCATTACTGCCCGTGGCGATTATGCCAAGTTATGCCAGCGATTTAACCATTTATAAAGGTAATCAGCTGGGCAAAACCTCAATTTTCTTAATGCTCGATACTTCCGGCAGTATGGGGATCAGTTCTTTGGTGATGCCAAAAAATAATATGTTTGGTAGTCCAGGCGACGTTGACAATCCTTTATGCGATCGTACTTCGGTGGCGGAGTATTATTCTGATCGTAAGAGCACCACCAACTTTAAAGAGTGGACCTATAACTTAAAAGACAGCAATAAAAATAGTCCGACTTATAACAAAACTGCGATTTATAAAACAGTGGTTATTGATGGTGAAACCATTCCGTATTATCTACGTGGCTGTAGCAAAAATGGCGTCACGCAGTATGACCGTTTATCACGTTTAAAAGATGCTATTTTACCTTTATTGGCCAGCCAAAAACTCAATGATCAAATTGTCATGGGTTTAGGGCATTTCTCATCTAAAACAGAAATTAGTGTCTCAGAAGCAAAAAATAAATTAGTCGATGGTCACTCAGGTACAGTGCTCGTTCCCAATGCAGCTTTAACAGGTAAACACCGTAAGCGTCTTGCTAAGGCCATTGCACAGTTTAAGTCACTCGATACGATTAGTAACGAAGATGGTAGTGCCAATAGTGATTTAAAACTCTCGAGTAGTAATTATCCAAACGTCTATAAATCATCAAGTGGTACGCCAACTGCACATGCTTATGCAGAATCGGGTGCTTATATGATGGGTACAGGCACAGGGGTTGATAGCGCACACAACAATTTAACCAAAGTAAAATATATTTACGATGGTTATATGGTGATGCAAAAAGGTGAAGAACAGGTTTACTTTATTTGTGTTGCTTTAGGTAGTAGTTTGACCAGTGCTTTAGGTGGTTCACAAAACGTCAAGCAATGTGTCAACAATTGGCCGGGGCATGACTCAAGCAAAAAAACTGTGGCTAAAAGTACCATTGATAATGGCGTTTACCGTCCAGATAACACGCAAGCATCTGGGTGGAGTCGTGTGCCAAGTCAAGAGGTCTTTATGCAATGGACCGATGATTTTAACGAAGCATGGGATGTCTTTAAAAAATTACCTGTGGGCTGGCGTTATGGCGGTTGGATGAAAGTTGATAACGAGCCACTCGATATTGAGCCAATTGTGGGTACAGTATGGAGTGGTTATGCAGGCGGTGCCAATGGCTTGGTGTCTTATCGTACTAACCCTTTTGCCTTGATTGAACAGAGCACAGCAACTTCATACACCGACAATATGGTGGGTGGTTTTCGTTATTCAGTGGCAACCGCTAAAAAAAATGACGGTAGCAATACCTATATTTCAGGTGCATCTAAAAATAGTTGTGATGGCAACGGGATTTATTTCTTAACCGATGGTGCACCAAACTCAACCAAAGATGCCATGGCCCAAGCAATTATGAATCATTCGCTGACCTCAGCTTATGCATTTACAGGCAAGCCAACGGTTAATATTTTAAAATCGCCAAAATTGCAGTCAAATCTGTTTACAGGTGAGACTGGCGGTTGGGAATATATTGGTGAATATGCTAAAAAACTCAATAACAAAGCCTTAAATCCGGCCGGTGTAAGCATTAAAACAGCCGTAGTTGGTTTTGGTTCAACCTTTGAAGGTTTAGCCAAAAAACCAGATGGGACTTATGATTGTGATTCAACCAACAACGAAGATGTGAAAAATGCCTGTAAATGGGGCAGTAAAGGTTATGGCTATGGCGAGGGTGGCTTCTATCAAGCGACCAACTCAGATGATATTGCCAATAGTATTGTTGAATTTGTAGAAACACTTAAAGTTGAGTTTACGCCATCTAGCTTAGGTTCAATTTCAGTGCCGCGTGACCCGCTCGATCAAACTCAGTTGATGACCACAGGTTTCTTCCCGATGGTCATGCCACAAGAAGACAGCAGTCTGCGCACGTGGGCGGGTAACCTTAAAAAATACAATATTGTGGATGGTACTTTAAAAGATACCAATAAAAACCCAATCTATAATATTGTGAATAATCAGCAAATCATTAACCCAGCTGCTAAAGATTTATGGTCACAGCAGACTGGTGTTGATCATTCATTGGTCAACAGTGGTGGCGCATGGCAAAAAATCCCTGTGCCATCTATGCAAACCCAAGATACCGATCCAAGTCAACCAAGTGCTGAGCGCCGTGTGTTTATTATGGATGAGGGGAAAATTAAGCAGGTTACAAAAGACAATTTAACCAAAGGAATCTTTACCGAAGAAATTGAAGATTTAAGCATCCGTCAACGTTATGCCTTGCTCAACTATTTGGGTTATCCAGTTGCTTTGCCTGATGGCATTAAATTAACGCTATCAAAGAGCGATATTGAGCAAGTGACCCAAACCAGCCCACAGATTCCTTATCGCTATTTAGGTGGTGTGGTTCATTCAACGCCGTTATTGGTGACCCAAGAAGCCAAACTTGATCCAAATGGCAAAGCTGTGCTGAATGGGCGTAATGAATATGTGGTTTATGGCTCAATGGAAGGTGGCTTGCATATTGTGGATGCAAAAACCGGAGAGGAAAAATCAGTTTTTGTGCCTAAAGAGATTATAGAAAATCAATATGACACATTGGCTCAAGAATACTCGAAAGGGGTGGCTGCTGAAAACAAAATTGGTCTGGCCTACGGGGTAGATGCACCATGGACTGCAGATAATACATTTAAGGTCAAAGTGGCACGCGCCAATAGTCAAACCACCGTACAGTATCAAGCCGACCGTTTAAATATCTATGGCGGTTTGCGTATGGGGGGTGAGGCACTGTATGGTTTGAATATTATGGATCCGAGCAATCCAGAACTTTTATTCCATTTGCATCCGGGCTTATCCGAATTTTCACGTATGGCACAAATTTGGTCTAAACCGACAGTGACCGAATTACGTGTACGTGGTGAACGTCGTAAAGTGCTCATCTTTGGTGGTGGTTATGATGCAAGCATCTACGAAAAAGAACCAGGAAAATTTGTAGAGCCAACCACAACAGCCACCAAAGGTAATGCCTTATATGTGGTAGATGCCGAAACAGGCGAACTGATTTGGATGACCAGTGCCAATACCGATGGTATTCGCGAGGCACATCAAAAAACTCAGCAATCACAAGTGTTGTACAGCGTTGTAGGTCAACCGGTAGTGCGTGATTACGATGCTGATGGTCTAGCAGATATGATTTATTTTGCAGATCTGGGTGGTCAAATTTTCCGTGTTGATTTAAATAATGTTAATCAAATTAGTTTAACCGAGAAAAACAATTTAGCCATTCGTGTGCAACGTATTGCTAACTTGCGTGAAGCAAGTATCGACAGTGAGAACGAGCGTCTTAATAATCCAAGTTTTGTACCACGTTTTTATGATCGTCTGACCACTGCTGTATTTGATGCAGGACAATCACGCTTTGTCTTGCTCACCGCAGGTTCAGGTAACCGTAGCTTCCCACTTGAAACCACTAAAGCGCGTAATAAGTTGTATGGTGTGTTTGATTACGATGCAGCCATGAATGGTCTTGAAAAACCAAGCTTTGCACAAGATGTAGGTTTAAGTGTTGAAGCTACCCAAAATAACATGGCAGCACGTGGTTTATTGGGTCGTGGTGTAACCAGTCTAAAGTGGGGTGGTGGCAACATCAACAATGACCAAATTCGTGCCAATATGGGGCGTGTATCAGGTAAATATCGTGGTTGGGCATTTGAACTCAACTCGGTTGCTGATACAACCCAAGAAAAATTTGCTAAATCTTTTGAAGAATCGCAACTGATTGCAAGTGACTTATATATCAACTTATACGATCCAAAAGCCACTTTAAACAACGTGGCCAATACTTGTGGTGGTGGGGTACAAGGCTTATCGACCATCCACCGCGTCTGTGCGCCATTTGGTGATTGTGCCGCTTATGTGAAGCAAGATTACCAAGGTATTACAGGACCGACTTTAGGTGCAACAGGTGACAGTAACCGTACTTCGAGCTTAATTGGACCGATTAGCGCAATTGAAGAAGCTTGTGTTGGTAAATGTGATGAAGATAATCCTGATTTAACAGAACAACGTTTAAAACAATATTCTCAAGCCCGTGTAATTAAGCCAACCCGTTGGTTTGAATGGTGATTGAATGAAAGCCAAGCAAGGATTTACATTGGTTGAACTGATGGCAGTGGTGGTAATTGTGGCAATCTTTGCTGCAATTGCCATCCCAAGCTATGAACGTTATATCGCACGTAGTTATCAAGCCAAAGCACAAGCTGAGCTGTTAATGCTCTCAGAGCGCTTAGAAAGTTACCGTGGGCGCCAACTTAATTATGCCGGCTTTATGGCAGAACATGAGTCTGAAGCGGGAGTGGTGTATTTGCCTAAAGACGCTACGGCTGAAAAATACCGTTATAAAGTGCAAATTTTAGATAGCAATACCCATAAAGATTTACAGCAATCTGTGATTGGTCAAGGCTATAAACTCATTGCAACACCGTATCAAGCGGGGCAGCGCTATTTGCGTGAATCACCGAGTTATTTACTCACCTCGGGGAGTCAAAAGTGTGCAAGTCCAGATTTACTTGTGGCCACAGCCACACATTGTGGTGAAAACACACAGGAATGGTAAGCATGAAAGTACGTGGTTTTACAGTAGTAGAATTGATGTTGGCTGTTGCAGTGATTGCTATTTTGGCGGCAGTTGCGATTCCTAATTATCAAAAATATGTGCAAAAGTCGAAACGTGTAGAAGTACAAGCGCACCTAATGATGTTATCGCATCAATTGGCCAGTTATAAATTGGTCAATCAAAGCTTTAAAGACGTGAGTATCAATAAATTAGGTGGTGCAGATTTTCCTGCTGCCAATCCTAATTACAGCTTAAGTTTAACCGATGCTTATGGTGTGGCTTTAGATCAAGATAACAGCAGCGTAACAACTTGGCTGTTAGTGGCAACGCCAACTGCCAACTCTACACAAGTGGGTACCGGTAAAATTACCCTCATGCATAACAATGAAAAATGTTGGTATGAAGATCAAGACGATGCTGTAACGCATATTCGTAAAGAAGATTCAGGGAGTTTAGTGCTGCCCGATTGTCCAACGCCTTGGCAAGATTAAATTGATATAGGTGAGTCGGCTGTTGTTTTAAGTGCAAGAAAAGACGATAGAACAAGCAGACCGATTCGGCTACAATATCGCTAATTTTTATCTATTTGATCAACTCTGATCTTTGCACTGCACATCTTGCAGTAGGTGTATTTCCATGAGCTTTACAGATGAATTAGCGGCACAAGTCGCTCAGCGTCGTACTTTCGCGATTATTTCCCACCCCGATGCCGGTAAAACCACCATGACAGAAAAACTGTTGTTATGGGGTCAGGCCATTCAGGTGGCAGGGATGGTCAAAAGCCGTAAATCTGACCGTGCAGCAACCTCAGATTGGATGGAAATGGAAAAAGAGCGTGGTATCTCAATCACCACCTCAGTGATGCAATTCCCATTCAAAGACAAAATGATTAACTTACTTGACACCCCGGGACATGAAGATTTCTCGGAAGATACCTATCGTACTTTAACCGCAGTAGACTCTGCATTAATGGTGATTGATGGTGCCAAAGGTGTCGAGGATCGTACCATTAAATTGATGGATGTGTGTCGTATGCGTGATACACCCATTATCTCTTTTGTCAACAAAATGGACCGTGAAATCCGTGAGCCATTAGAATTGCTTGATGAAATTGAAAACGTATTAAAAATTAAATGTGTACCACTGACTTGGCCTTTAGGTACGGGTCGTGACTTTGCTGGTGTGTATAACTTAATTGAAGAAAAATTTTATGTCTATAAAGCCGGCTTTGGTTCAGTGATTACTGATATTGAAGTCCGTGATGGCTATGACCATGCAGATTTACGTGAAAAAGTCGGTGAGTTGGCATGGGCTGCATTTGAAGAATCTTTAGAATTGGTACAAATGGCCAATGAGCCGTTAGATCGTGAAGAATTCTTAGCGGGTCGTCAAACCCCTGTGTTGTTTGGTACAGCTTTGGGTAACTTTGGTGTGGATCATGTCTTAGATGCATTTAGCCAATATGCACCTGAACCTAAAGCACATCCAACTAAAGATCGCGTTGTAGATGCTAAAGAACAAGGTTTCACAGGTTTCGTGTTTAAAATCCAAGCCAATATGGATCCAAAACACCGTGACCGTATTGCCTTTATGCGTATTTGCTCAGGTAAATATGAAAAAGGTTTGAAAATGAAACATGTACGTTTAGGTAAAGACGTGCGTATTTCTGATGCTTTAACCTTCTTAGCCGGTGACCGTCAGCATTTAGAAGAAGCATGGCCGGGTGATATTATTGGTTTACATAACCACGGTACTATTCAAATTGGCGATACCTTTACCTCAGGTGAAGATTTACAATTTACCGGTATTCCGCACTTTGCTCCAGAAATGTTCCGCCGTGTACGTTTAAAAGATCCACTAAAATCAAAACAGCTACAAAAAGGCTTAAAAGAGCTCTCTGAAGAGGGTGCAACGCAAGTCTTTATGCCACAGCACAATAACGATTTAATTGTGGGTGCTGTCGGTGTGTTACAGTTTGAAGTGGTCGCGTATCGTCTAAAAGAAGAGTACAAAGTAGATTGCGTGTACGAGCCGGTGAGCATCAACACAGTACGTTGGGTGACCTGTGACGATGAAAAGAAATTCAACGAATTTAAGAAAAAAGCCCATGACCAATTGTCTGTTGATGGTGGTGGTCATTTAACTTATCTGGCACCAAGTCGTGTTAATTTACAACTGATGCAAGAGCGTTATCCAGACATCGTGTTCCGTAATACGCGCGAACACTAAGTTAAGCCTTTAAAAAAAGCTCAATCATGGATTGGGCTTTTTTTTATGCTGAGTCTTTTAGCTCGCGCCCAGTTGGGATGTGAAATTTTTTGTGTCATGTGCCTTGTGCATGCTTACAGCTAGGTTTTACTCAAAGCTAAATTGCAATAAGATGAGATCAAATAGCTTTGCTTTTGTTTTTGCCACAATAGCCATGAGAGAAAAAACATGAACTATCCTATTGCATTGTTGAGTATCTGCATCATTGCTGTTTGCGCAGCATGTCAGCCTAAACCTGAGCAAACCAGTCAAAGCCAAGCAAGTTCTGAGGCCTTAACTACAGTTGAACAACCTCGCTTAATGGCAGAAAATCAGCGCCTTGATTTAAATCTGCCGGAGTGCCAAGGCAATAACTGTGCTGAGATGAGCATTGAGCGTTTAAGTAGTAATCATCCCAATATTGATGCATGGGTAGATCAACAAATCATAAAACAACTACAACAAATTTTATCCATTGCACCCAAAAATAGTCTTGTAGCACAAGCCTCTAGCAGTGAAGCCACCGCAAGTTCACAGGCCAATGTTTCGCTTAATGCAGCACAAGTTTTGCTTGAGCAGGTGAATCCTTTTATTCAATCATTTTTATTTTTAGATCAAGAGCTGAAACAGTTAAATGCCAATCATCAAATTAACTTAATGATTAAGCCACGCATTTTAAATGATCAAGCACCGCTTGCCACGGTAGTACTCAATAGCAGCAGCTATTTAGGTGGGGCACATGGTTCTTCGGCACAGCAATATGGCAATTTTGATTTAAGTACAGCTCAGCAAATTTTGCTTGATGATATTGTCTTAGCTAAGCAAAAAGCTGCACTTGAAAGAGCTGCCTATGCGGTGTTTAAAGAGTGGGTTATAGAGGCAAAATTGGCAGAGAACGTCAGTGATTATGAACAAGCATGGAAATTTTACTTATCGGATAATTTTTACTTAAGCCAACAGGGGTTAATTTTGCAATATGCCGAGTATGAAATTGGACCTTATGTGGTTGGTTTACCGAAACTGGTCATTGCTTATGAAGATTTAGACGGCATTTTAAAACCTGAGTATTTACCAAAATCTAAGCAAGTTGTGAACTAACATGACGATTCAGTTGTTTGATACGCATACGCATTTTGATGTGCCAGATTTTGAACATGACCGTTTACAATTAGCACGTGTGGCTTATCAAAATGGCGTCGCGCATTTGGTGTTAATTGGTTTTGTAGCCGAACGCTTTCATGATTTAGTTCAATGTCATCATAATTTATTGCAAGAAAAAGACATACCACAAAGCCATTTAGCACCGGGCTTGCATCCATTTTATATTGAACAGCATCAGCCACAAGATTTAAGCCAACTTGAAGATCTACTGCGTAGCCAAGATTGTGTAGCGATCGGAGAAATTGGTTTAGATACTTTTTTAAAGCAGCATAAACAGCCTGAGCTATTTGCAAAGCAACAGCAGTATTTTCAGCTACAGCTCGAACTTGCCAAAGACTACCAAAAACCAGTGTTATTGCATGTTCGTAAAGCCCATGCCGAGGTGCTCAAAATACTCAAACAGCACCAGTTTAAACAAGGTGGTATTGCACATGCCTTTAGTGGTGGTGTTGAAGAAGCCAAAGCTTTAATTGGCTTGGGTTTTAAAATCGGGATTACCGGACAGGTCAGTCAACCCAATGCCAAAAAATTGCATCGGGTGATTCAAGCCATTGGCGCCGAGCATTTGGTGATAGAAACCGATTGCCCCGATATGACACCGTTGTGTTGTCAACGCGAACATCAACATAGCCGAAATACACCGGGAAATTTAATTTATGTACTGGAGGCTTTGGCGCAAACTTTACAATACGATCAAGCCAAGCTTGCCCCGATTTTATGGCAAAACAGTTTTACGGCATTGGCACTGGCTAAACCGCTCTAGCCCCATACTCTGAAACACAGTAAAATAGCGCCTCTTGTAACCATGTTGATTGCACCATGACTGATGTATTAGATGACGAATATGAACGCCGTTTTGCTGGCGTGGCTAAAATCTATGGCGATGATGAATTTACCCATTATGCCAACAGTCATGTGATGGTCATAGGCATTGGTGGGGTCGGCTCATGGGCGGTTGAGGCCTTAGCACGTACAGGTTTGGGTGAATTAACATTGGTAGACATGGATGTGGTGGCTGCTTCCAATATCAATCGTCAATTGCCTGCCATGAGCAGCACTTTAGGACATGAAAAAATTGAAGTGATGGCACAGCGTTGCCGTGCCATTAATCCACGTATCAAGATTAATTTAGTGGATGATTATTTAACGCCTGAAAATGTCAAAGATTTGTTACAAAACCCACCAGATTTAATCTTAGATTGCATTGATGATGTTAAAGCCAAATTGGCGCTCATGTTGTATTGTCGTTTTAATAAGATTCCCTTAATTGTGTCAGGCGGTGCAGGTGGCAAGATTGACCCACTTAAAATTCGCGTTGCTGATTTATCCAAAACCGAACAAGACCCAATGTTAGCCAAACTCCGTGCACAGTTACGCAGTAAAGGCATTTGCAAAAAGCCCAAAGATAAATTTGGTATTACCTGTGTGTATTCTATAGATAATCCATTTTCAAGCACAGATGTTTGCCCAAGTGCAGGTTTGCGTTGTGGTGGCTATGGTTCTGCTGTGGTGGTCACATCCAGTTTTGCAATGGTGGCTGTGGCTGAGGTTTTGAAAAAGCTAGATCAGATTAAATTGCGTGCAGGATAGTTTTTGCCAACACATTGGTTAAAGTTTAGACAAAAAATCCTGAGTTTTATACTTGGGATTTTATTTTGATTGAATGTGATCTTTAAAGATGGCGGATAGGCTATACAACTAAATCTAATTTATATTTAAATAATGTTAAATATATCTAATAAAAAAATAATTTTGCGTCTTGGTTAATTGTTTATTTTCATAAGCTTGTCATATCTAACATTTTTCCTAAAATCCTTAATTTTCGTAAGCATTTTGCAATATTAAGTATAGAATTTGTTATATATGGTCAATTGGTATGCAATGCGAATTGTCTAACATAACGCGTGAAAAATGCCTGTATTTTCAGGTGTTTTTTCGCTGTTGATTTTAAACTCTCTCCAAATCACGCTTTAGTGGGTTACAAATGAAAGACAATTTAGTGGAAAACCGCCTGTTCCGCATAAAAAGTAATTTTGACCAGCTTGTTATTGGTCAAGTGACTCAAATAGATGATCTGTTACAAAGCAGTCAATTGCTCTATACCAACTACCATAAGTGTGGTTATTTAAAACAAGGCACGCCATTTTTATATTTGCCACAATATTGCCATCGTTCTAATTTTCTGTTTACTGCCAAAGAAAACGACAGCATTGTGGGCACAATTGGCATTATTCAAGATGATGAATTACCAGCCTATGCAGCCTATAAAGCCGACATCGATGCGCTTAATATTACTGAAGGCAAGCGTATTGAATTAGGCTCATTGGCGATTCGCGAAGATTATCAGCATCAAAACTTATTTTATGATTTGTATTCAAGTGCTGTGTTATTCGCCATTTTTAAAGTGCGTGCCAAGCATATCTTTATTCAAGTAGACAGTAAAAAAGCCTCATTTTACGAGCGTTTATTCTTTAAAAAAGTCGGTGATAATCGCATTTTAGATGAATATAACGGTGTGACGTCATCTTTATTGTATATGGATGTAGAACGAGCGTGGAAGTTGGTACGTCGTCGTTGCCAAGGGCAGAGCAATACGGCGGTGGTGATGAATATGCTCAAAATGTTTGGCGTGTATGATCGTTATAAAGTACTAAGTCCGGTACAGCTACGCGATATGTCCAAATATTGGAGTGCCAATGACCTCAGCCATTATGAAAAAGCCTGCGGTCATCACTAAAAAAAAGCCCCCATATGGGGGCCTTTTTTATTGCTGTACTTGATGCTCACGCAAATAATCTTCAGTGCGTTTAATGGCATCTTGCATATTTAAGATTGCCGTTTCCACGTCTTTTAAAGTTTTGGCATTGCCACCACTTAAGGACTGACGCCATTTACGTGCGCCAGGTAAATTTTGGAATAAGCCTAAAATATGACGGGTAATAATAGAAAGCGGTGCACCTTCTGCTAAACGCTTGGCAATATACGGCATCATCTCAGACATTATGTCAAAACGATCGGGTGCTGGTAAGTCCCAAAGTTGGCCTAATTCTGCCAACAGATAAGGATTGTGATAGGCCTCACGACCAATCATCACCCCATCGACATGCTTTAAATGTTCTTGAGTTTCGGCAAAAGTTTTAATGCCGCCGTTAATTTCAATGATTAAATCAGGGCGATCTTGTTTTAAACGATACACATCTTCATAACGTAAAGGCGGAACTTCACGGTTTTCTTTCGGCGATAGACCTTGTAATAAAGCAATACGCGCATGCACAATAAAATTATTACAACCGGTTTTTGCGACAGTATCGACAAAATGTAGCATCTCTTCATACGAGTGCATATCGTCAATGCCAATACGATGCTTCACGCTGACAGGAATATCTACCGCATGACGCATCTCGCTGATGCATTCAGCAACAAGGTCAGGTTCTGCCATGAGGCAGGCGCCAATTTTATTATTTTGTACACGGTCACTTGGACAACCCACATTAAGGTTGACTTCGTTATAGCCCCAATCTTGCGCCATTTTGCTACATAACGCTAAATCTTTAGGATTTGAGCCACCGAGTTGTAACACAATCGGCTGTTCTTCTTGGTTAAAGTCTAAATGGCGTTTGGCATCACCGTGAATAATTGCGCCCGTGGTCACCATTTCGGTATATAAAATCACATTGGGATTAAATAAACGCGCAAAATAACGGTAATCTTTGGTGGTCCAATCCATCATAGGTGCCACTGATATTCTTGGAAGCCTTGATATACCTGTGTTTTGTTTTAAATCAGTCATTTAAGCACCTGTGAGCATTCGTATCATTTACGATAAATTTGTATCTTTTCCTATCTTTTTGCAACTCTTGCAACTATATTTGCAACCATTCCCCGTTCATTTAAGAAATAGTTGCAAGCATGGGCTATATCACAGAGTTAAAATCCAAAACTAAAGGTACCAGATACAAGGCTGTGATCAATATTCGCAAGCCAAGTGAGGGTATCGAGTACTTTGATACTGAAACATTTAGTACCAGAGCTTTGGCAAAAGCGTGGCTAAAAAGAGAAGAGGACAGATTAGAAAAGAATCCTCACTTGTTGTCAACCGACAAAGATGCTCTGGCATCTGCTGCCATGTCTTTAGCATCCGCAATTACCAGGTATAAATCTGAAATTTCAGACTATGGCAGGACTAAGGCATTTACCCTTGAGATGCTGAAAAAGTTCGATATATCTCAAAAGTCCTTGGCAGGTCTGAAGCGTACTGACTATGCACAACATGCTTTGCGTAGACGTGACGGCTACAAAAATGAAAATTATGATTTAGCTCCTGTTGAGCCGAGTACTATTCTTTTCGAGTTCCAGTGCATCAAATCAGTATTGGACCATGCTGAATTGCTTTGGGGTGTAGAGATCAACTTCAATGAGTATGAAAAGGCAGTCAAAGGGCTAAGAAAATCCCGTGTGATTTCAGAATCTGAAGAGCGTAACCGGTTGCCAACGTCCAAGGAATTGCAAGATCTGACCACGTATGCGTACATGGATTTTCATTTAAAGAATTATTCAAATACGCCACTATATTTAATCATGTGGTTAGACATTTACACGGGTCGTCGTTTAGGTGAATTGCCACGGCTTGAAATACAGCACTATGATCGTGAGCACAAAAAATGGTATCTGGAGGCAGTGAAGCATCCCACCAAGAAAAACAATGACAAATGGTTTGTGGTCTCAGATGAAGCAGCTGAAATTATTGATGAATTACTCAAGCCTGAAATCCGTAAAAAGATGCTTTTACGTGGCGGTGATGATCGGTACTTGATCCCAACACATGAGGAAAATATTGCACGTCATTGGCAGAAAATTAAGAAACAAGTGGGTATCGATGATTTGCGTTTTCATGACCTGCGCCATGAAGCAGCAACACGATTGGCAGAGCAGGGCTTAACGGTACCACAGATCCAGCAGTACACTTTGCACGATGACTGGAATAGTCTGAAACGGTATGTCAATTTAGATATTATTCGAAAGGATTTGCTTACATATAAGCTAGCGATTGAAGTTGCCAAAAAGACATCTATAGATGATATTCTGAATGAATAATTTCATAGAACATATTGATACCAAAAAATAACTTTAATAATGACAATTTAGTATGCTATATATGAATGCATAAATAATAAACACTATGGAGCTAAGCATGAGTTATAAGATTAATCTGAAACTATAAATTTTTTAACTATTCTTTATACAATAATGTATAATCATCGACCAAATTTAACTTAATTGATTTATTTGTAAAGGTTCATTGAATTTTCACAATTAAATGCCATCTTATACTTATATATGAGGCTTACCTTTGGACGATGCAATTAAAGATATCTACTTGCGTGTATTACACATAGCAAATCAATTTTTAAGAGAAAGTAAAATTGTTTCATTGAATATCGACTATTTGAGTAAGATTGATCCTAGTGCCGCTGAGGTTGCAAAGATCATGCATCAATTAGCCAATATTCTTGAAGATCTTGAATGTGATGATCAAAATATTACTTTAAACGTTAAGCAATGCATCTGGGTGATAGAAGGTATTGCTAATGCCATAGTGGCAGGTGACTCGACAGAAGAGATGGAGCAGCTCTACTCTAAACTTGAGAGACATGTAAATGTACCTGTGCTATAGACCCCTAAATATACTGAGGAATGACTATGAAAGACTTTAAACAAATCCGTCGTGAAATATTGATTAGCAAAGCTAATAAATTATTAGATCGTGCTGATTTATTAGTTGCTCGTATTATTGCTAATGCCCATATAGCTGAAGAAGCAAAGACTCAATCAGCTAAAAAAGCTGCTTAAGCTTTAGTTTCTACAGAAAAAAGCCTCGTTATGAGGCTTTTTTATGCTAAATACTAATCATTTTTTCAGACTTTTCTTTAATTTTATTAAATGTCTTTGAATCCAATTACTTTTCAGCAACCTTGAAAAAACGCATCGCCAGCTCCTGCGCTGAGTGATTATTTTTCTTCATGATCTTGGCATCTTGATCAAGCAAAGTGACTGTTTGGTTGATGCGTGTCAGCATAGAATTGACCTGTGACAATTCAATATTCAGCAAAGCAATCGAATTACCGTTTTTGCATTTGTCCTTGGCTTCAATCAAGCCTGCACGTTTGGCTTTGAGTTGGTCACGTAGATCTAAAAGATCATCACGGCTAAATTGTTGGCTGAGTTTCAAAGGGCTAAGTTCTAACAATTGTTCTTGTGCATTTTCGAGTTTCATTACCATTCCCACAGTTTGTATTTAATAAATAAAGTGCCATTTGCTAAGAGCATCAGCTCAAGCATCAACAAGAAAAACTCTGCCATTGCTGAACTCATCCTGAATACGTTGAAATTCTGAAACAGCAATTTGTTGTGCCATTCCATTAATCAGTGATTGAAAATGAGCAAAAATATAAAGTCCGAACTCAGCCATATTCAGCAGCTGCGGATCTTCTAAACTTTTTGTTTTGATCAGTCCAATTTCGGCATGACTGGCAAGCTTGAGTTCAAGCAATAACTGGTAGTATTTATCCAGGTTATGAATATCTACATTTACTGATACATCGGTTGGATCACACATGAATGGTTGGCCACTGTATAAATGGCCAAACACTCGATTATCTTCAAGACGGTCAATAATGCCGTTCCCTGCAAAATGAATTCCTGAAAATTTAGTGCGATTTTCAGAGATAAAACTCACTGCTACATGGTCGCCTGTATTCATGCTGCTAATTCCTTTCTGCGTTGAATAATTTCTGCTTTGCATGCAATGCAGTGATGCTTTTTATTTGATTTGTAGACTTTGAAAAGTGTTTCACCGTGCTTTAAGCATTTACCAGTGAAAGTATCCAGATCAGCATCCAATGCTTTGTGCTTTTCGTCAAAGTTATATTTTTGACGTTGTTGTTCAGTTGTTAGAGGTTTTTCAATAGTTTTTAAAACAGGACGTTTTTTACTGACTGAGCTTGTCATGGTCTGACGCATGGCATGCTGTGAGCTTGTCCATTCGTTCTGTTTTGACTTGTCATTCAGACCTGAATAACCTGCAGGTAATTGATTTGGACACTGTTTTTTTTGCTTGCGTAGGAACCAGCGAACCTGAATATCAAGTCGTCTTGATTCACCTTTTTTTCGTAAAATGTCATGGCTTGAGTTAATGTGCATACTGTTCACCATTCATGGCTTTATGATCGTGCTGAGCCAATGCAGTTTGCTGATCGATATACACAGCAAGATCATGCAAATTGACCATCCAAGATGCTTTTTGTTTTTCACCTAAACGGATCACAGGAAACGGCAATTCTTGTTTCACTGCTTTACGTTTGGCAATTTCGAGTGACATGTGGCTCAAGTAGTCTTCAACCACATTTTCAAGCGGTACCACTGGAGACATGTAGCGCAACACTAGCATCGTGTATGTGTTGATGACTGGAGCAAATTTACTTTTCACTTCAATTCCCCTAGTTCCTTGAAGATACGTTCAGCCGTTTTTACATCAACGGTTGCAGGTACCACATGCTGACCAGGCATGTGAAAAGTAATCACATGCGCACCATTGTTATTACGGATCACCACGTTGTTCACATTGCTGATATTGATAATGTGCTTAGTGTGGTTTAAATCAGTGAATTGCAGCATCGTCGTTCTCCAGCAGCTGCTTCAAT
This sequence comes from uncultured Acinetobacter sp., assembly GCF_947626835.1. Classification (GTDB taxonomy): domain Bacteria; phylum Pseudomonadota; class Gammaproteobacteria; order Pseudomonadales; family Moraxellaceae; genus Acinetobacter. The sequence goes on from NZ_CANQTS010000003.1 coordinate 51,802, forward strand.
GCAGCTTGTTTTTGCTTGAGTTTGAGTTGATGTTCATACGCTTTTAGGACAATAAAAACAGAGAAAATGAACATAAAAACAATGATGTAAAACGGTGAGTATTCATTCATGTCACATACTCCACAGCTTTTAGTGCTGCATTTAAATGTTTTTCTTCATCAGACAAATAGCTCAAAAACTCTTCATCAAGTTCTTTAAGCATGCATTCGCAGCATTTTAATGGATGATGTTCACAGCCTTCAGGTTCAGGCTGCTCAACTTCAGCAATTAGGCAATGGCAGCACTGTTCATCCGTGAAATTTGGACATTTATCCTGGCATGGGTGCTGATTCATGCTGATTCCTCAATAAGTTTGTTTCGGTAAATACGACGTACTTTTTTTTCCAAAGTCTGTTTTTCAATTTGACTTAGTTCTTCGGCTTCAAAAGCTGCTTGAATGAACGCTAAGGCTTGAGATTGGGCATCCAGTAATGCAGCGCTTGAAAGTGCATTAAGTAAATTTTCGATAGCTGCGTTAATCTGCTTCATGCTGTTTTCACGACACATAACTTTCTCCAGATTCGAGCAAAAAGATTGATCTTTGCTGGCTGAGCGAAATCTTCAGCGTGAAGACGTTTGATGATGATTGATTCAAAATTACTTTTTTTCACTAAAAAATACCTTTTAGGTACGATGACAACCAAAAGGATATTTTTTAATAGGTATTTTTGTCAATACTAAAAAGTAATTAAAATGCCTAAAAAGGTATTTTTATGCAGAAAATATACAAAATAATTGTACAAAAGAATATTTTAAGTATGTTTTAAGGTTGTTTAGACAACAAAAAACCACTCCGTGGAGTGGTTTCTGGTATTTATTGGGCTAAATTAATCTTTGATAGGTTGTTTTTGGCTAGCTGGGTAAAACGCTACGATTGGCAAAATATTTTTAATGTTATTTCTATCTAAACTCAAACGTTCACCATCAAGTGTTTCGATGTCCATGATCCCGTCACGTTCAAATAAAAATTCCCCTAAAACGATCTCTCCTTGAATCGTAATAAGAACAGCATCATCCCCAGATTCAATGATTTTTTTAGCATCACACAGAAAAACGAAACCGACTTTATAAGGTTTAGGATAGCCACTTCCTGTCACTTCAAAAGCAATTGGTGATTCAACTGTGGGTGAAACAAAAATAGAACTTTTAGCCGTAGGCAGTTCTGAAATTTCCAAGTCCTCTCCTTTTTGAATTTTGATTGAATTCTTAATGTTCAAAATTCTATAACCATTTTCGGTTGTAACGGAAGAGGGTTCAGCAACTAAATTGGTATTTTTTAGGTTATCTGCGACATTCTTTGTCGCTCTACCCGAATTATATGCAACTCTGAACACTTCAGCTTTGGTATGTTCGTGGTCAAGCCATCCTTCAGGGACATTGAAAGCATCAGTAATTTTCTTAGCATTGTTGTTGCCAATATTTTTGGGAGCATTTGCAGAAAGATATTGATTTAAAAGGGTATATTCGATTCCAACAAAAGTAGCAAACTCTTTACGTTCAAAAAAATCGAGCAACTCTAATGTATTTCTTTTTCTAATTTCTTTAACCGATAACATCAGGTTTATCTCCAGGTGGAAATTTCAGTCAGTGGTGACTTACTTACTTACGTACTTACTTGGCAGGTATTATCAGCTAAAACATTGACCGAAAAAATACCCTACAAAACAACTAAAACAGCTTTTAAGGTAATTTATTTTTAATCTGGGGCTTGATTAAAAAATACCGAAAAGGTATTTTACTCAAAACGAATACCAAAAAGGTTGTTAAAATGTGTACTCCATTCAATGAGTTCATCGAGCAATTACATAAAGATGGTGGTCTTGAAGACTACGCCTTACGTGTTGGTACTTCTCCACAGTATTTGTTCACGCATCTGAAGCATCGTCGCAAGATCCCCAACAAGCAGTTTATGCAAATACTCGCTCAGGAAAGCAATGGGGCATTCACTTTCAAAGACCTTGTGCTTTGGTTCTACGGTTTGAAGACAGCTTAGACAGCTTTTTCTCAAATAAATACGATTATTAGACAGGATTAAAATCATGGTTAAGAAAAATCGGAAAGTATTACCGCTGTCAATGGCTCTTCGTGCTGCTGTTTACAGTGAAACAGATCATTCATTAATGGCCCATATTGCTGAAAAGAACTGCTGGAATATCACAACATTTCGCAATTCATTGTGTCCGACCACGACAACACATAAAGCCAATATTTATCACCTTGAAGCCGTGCTCGCTGAAACTCGTGATCCAGGCATCATGGACAGTCTTTGTGCTATTCATGGCAATGCGGGTTGGTTTGAATTTCCTGAAATTACTGAAGACTTGGATCAATCAAATTACATCAGCAAGGTTGGTGAACTAGCACAAGAACAGGGTGAATTAGCCCAATCGATTGCCAATGCTGTTGCAGATGGTCGGATCACTAAGGTTGAAGAGGATGAGATTTACCAGGAAGTACTGGATCTTGTTCGAGTAGCTACATCTTTGCTGGCTATGGTCAAAAAACAACGTGAGCAGGTGGCGTAATGGTAAAGCCTAGATTCCAATTGGATGATGTAAAAGCCAAAGCGCAAGGCCTTTGGGCTGATACGATTTTTCCAAGATTCAATATCGATGTGCGATTTAAGAAAAAAACGCCATGTCCAGCATGTGGTGGTCGTGATCGTTTTCGTTATGACGATAAAAATGGCAATGGTGATTATATATGCCAGCACTGTGGCGCTGGTGACGGCTTCAGTCTTATCCAAAAATGCACACATTTATCGTTTCCAGACACGATTGCAGAAGTTGCAGCCATTGTCGGACTTGATGCAACGTCAAATATCACAGATGCAGACCGTGAAAAATGGCGTAAAGAAAAAGAGTTACGTGATAAAGAACAGCGTGAACTTGAGCGCAAGCTTCAGGAGAACATTGCACGTAAAGCAGAAAGCATTTTCCGCAATGCTTATTTGGGTGATTTCAGCCTTTATTTGAAAAATAAGCAAATAGACAAGGAACCAAAAATCAAGATTACGCATGACGGTAACTTACTGATCCCTGCATACGATGAGCACGGCAAAATGTGGAATGTGCAAACAATCACACCAGATGGCCAAAAATTTTTTATCACTGATGCTGGAGGTCGTACTGGTGGGTGCTTCTTTATGATCGGTGAAGTACAGCCTGATTTGTATGACGCTCACATCATCTGCATCGCTGAAGGTTATGCAACTGGTATGTCTATCCACATGGCAACAGGTCATCCTGTGGCACTGTCCTTTGTGGCAAATAATTTACCGAAAGTTGGTGCAGCATTACGCAGAAAATACCCGAAAGCCGTGTTTGTCTACTGCGCTGATGATGACAGTGCTAAAGAAGATACAGGTATCAAATATGCTCAAGAAGCACAATCAATTACAGGTGGCATAGTGATTCTGCCTGATTTTACGCAAGTTCAGGAGTCTATCGCATGAATTCTAAAGCTTATACAGACTTCAATGATTTGCATGTTGTTTGCGGGTTAGAAGAGGTAAGCAAACAGATTAATTCTGCTATTTCTTCTTTGCAGTTTTCCCCCGAACCCCCAATAAATGAAGCCCACAATTTTCAGGGTCAAACATTGGATGAAATGGAAAGTAATGCTGTTTTTGAAGGGGGGCAGGGGAGTATTTCGCAGGAAAATGATGCACCTGTTGAAAGTAAGCAGAAACCTGAAATCAATGAGGTTTTGCTGCAAGGTTATCTGAATCGTTATTTTTTAGTTGAAGGTAAAACTGAAATTTGGGATAGCGAGCAAAAAACAGTTATGAAAAAAACTGCTTTTATCGCACTGATTAGCCAAAAGTACTTCAAGCTATGGTCGGCTAAACGTCAAGTGATTTCACAGGATGTATTCCGCAATCACATGGATGAAGCTAATGCAGCCACTATTCAGGAATTATTGGATAACTTTGTCATTTTGGCGGGTACACAAGAATCTTGGAATATTAATCGTCGTGAACGTTGGCTTAACAAAGCAATCAAAGAGGCATATCCAAATATCTATGATTTATGGTTTAAGTCTCCAGTGCGTAAACAAATCTATCACCGTAATTTGATCTTTGATCCGACTTGCTCTCATGACTTAGATGAAAATTATATCAATATGTTTAATGGTTTACCTTTAGATGTATTGCGTGATGCAAATGGTGCTCAAATCTCTGTACAGGATGCTGCAAAAATGTGTCCTGGTATTATTAGTTTGATTCATCATTTATGCAGTCATGAAAAAGAGGCGGTCATGTTCCTGCTTAAATGGTTAGCTTATCCGCTTCAGAATATGGGTGGGAAAATGGCGACTTGTGTACTCATGCATGGTGATACTCAAGGTGCGGGTAAATCATTATTGTTCGGTAAAATCTTTAAAAAGATTTATGGTGACTATCACACAACTGTTGGCCAACAGCAGCTGGATTCTAACTATAACGAATGGATTGAAAATAAACTTTTCGGTTTGTTTGAGGAAATTGTAGATAACAAGAAAAAGCATAACGTGATGGGGATGATTAAACATTTGATCACTGGTGAGACTTTGTATGTCAGTAAAAAGTTTGTCAGTGGTTGGGAAATGGATAACCACTTAAATACGGTATTTTTATCTAACAATACGCAACCATTGCCGATTGAAGAAAAAGACAGACGTTTCCTTGTCCTTAATCCGACTAAAGCTTTGGAAGGGAAATTATATGAAGCAGTGATGCAAGAAATCAATTCTGAAGGTATTCGTGCTTTCTTCACTGTACTCATGGGAATGGATCTAGGGGACTTCAATGGTCATACCAAGCCACCAATGACCAAGGCTAAAAAAGCCTTGATTGACTATTCACGTCCAGGCTTCGATACGTTCTATACGGATTGGAAAAATGGCGAGACAAAGTATCCGTTTATCTCGTGCAAATCCGAACAACTATATCAAGCCTTCATTCAATGGACCAAAAAGACTGGTGAGCATCCAATCAGTATGAAGCGATTCATAGGAGAAGGACGTAAGCACGGCTTTATACCGAGTGAAAAAGCCAAGCATTGGAAAGGTTTGAAGAAGAGTGGCCAGAATAAAATTATTATTATTGGAGTCAAACCAGATGAGAAGAAAGAGCAGGATTGGTTGGGGTTGCAAGTTGAAGAATTTCAAGATAGTCTCGATGGTACTCCAGAGGTTATGGGCTATGGCAATATCTAAAACAAGCATGCCATGTGAACCATGTGAACCTTTGTGTGAATCATTTTACCACAATGGTTCACACGCCAACATACTGAAATCATTAAGTAATTATGCCCATGTGAATGATGTGAACCATTTGCATGCGTGCGCGCGCGTAAAGATAATTTCACTTTTATGTTTTTCCGTCCTTAAAAACATGAAAAAACGAATTTCTCTCACACGTATAAAATCATTAAAACCATTCACATCATTCACATTTTTTAAAAATGCTTATAAAGCATTAATAATTAATAAGAATTTATGTGAACCTTTTTTGATTAATCATTCACACATCATTCACATCATTCACAAAATTTAAAAAGGACAACAAAATGGAAAAATATTTACGTTTGTTAAATCCTAAAACGACAAATTTCGATGCAATCGGTGGCGGTAGCCATGGCTCTATGACTGCACAGGATGTTTGTGTTGCATTGAGTTATGCAAATTTGACCAGCATCCAGCAGTCTCTATTGAATATATGTTCAATGAACCAAAACTCTATTGAGCAAATCAAGGTAACTACAAAACATATTCAAGCTGAATTGAATGCGATGAAGCGTGCAGATCTCTCTGAAGACACAGAAATTTCGATTTTTATTGCCCTTGTTGAATTAAGTAAAGTACCTGGTAGTTATAAACCTTCTGTTCGTAACAGAGCTGTCATCGGTGGTGTGAGTAAAGATCGAGTACAGCGTAAGCTCAATCAAGTAGTCAATGAGTACAAAGGTCTTTTCGAAGATGAAATCAAAGTGATTTCAAGTAAAATAAAATACCAATTTAAAGATTAAATTACTAAAAAGGTATTTTTGGTATTGACAGGTGCGACAGTTTTAATCTACATTTCTCCACAATGCAAAACTGTATTTAAAGCGCTGTAAGTTCTTAAGAGTCTCTCCCCAGAGGCTCTTTTTTTATGGCTGTATGTCAGGCGCGGGGCAGGGCATACAGTCTTTTTTTTAAGGATGACCGCATGGCAAACAATCAGATGATCGTTCGCATCTCAGTTCAGATGCCTAAACGTCGAATGGTATTGCTCACAGCGTTTCATGCAGTGGACAAGATCATTCAACTGAAAGCAACACAGAAACTGCGTGAATTAATTATTAAACGTTCCATCAAAGTTACTCCGGTGAAACATGAACAAAGCACCACAGAAAGCTAAGCGTCCATGTCTATCATCTGGATGTAAAGACTTTGCATCGAACAAAGGATATTGTGACAAACATCAGAGCCGAGTGAAGCAACGTGATCGTGATCGCGGGACTGCACATCAACGTGGCTATGATGCCGAGTGGAAAAAACATCGTGACCAATTCTTGTTGAAACATCCGCTGTGTGTTGAGTGTCGTCGTAAAGGTTACGTGATGCCGGCAACGGTGGTCGATCACATCATTCCACACAAGGGCGATAAGGATCTGTTCTGGAACAAATCAAATTGGCAACCGTTATGTGAAACACACCATAACATCAAGACTGCATCAGAAGATCGCGGTGCTTGGATGCCAGTGACAACCAAAGCAGTGAATGATCCTGAACGTAAAAGTCCATTCAAAGTTGGTGATCTATTGACGATTACAAACGATGTGATCCTTAGCCGACTTGGTTGTACTGATCAGGATCAATGGGAAGTGCTCGATGTGCTCAATGAAAAGATCCTTGAGGTATCCAACGGCATGAAGATACAGCAGCTGCACTTCATTCATTTCAAAAGACATACTGGGACTGCACACGTTAGCTAGTCTCAATGTTGACAGCTCGGAAAGACGGCACGCTCATGTGTAAGCAAAACTCATGAACGTTATAGGCTCGACAGGGTGTTGAGATAAGGCGGGTACAAGATGGATTTGACTTTGGTGACGGCAAGCCATTAACGCATAAGTTGGCCATAGCAAACGACACTACTAATCCCTGTCAGAAATGGCAGGGATTTCTTATTGTGAGATAACAACATGAAACTTTGGTTAAAGAGTTTTACGCATAACTGTATTGTGCATCCATTGATGATGTTTATACCTAAGAAGTGGGCACATGAACTTCATGATCGAAATGCAGATTGGGCTTTTGATTTGAATCGTTATGACGAACTTAAGTTAGAAAAACAAAAATAGTTAAGGGGATATGGGGTCAAAAGTCTAAACCGACCTCCCGCTAAAGACCGACCCCCCATGAAATTTTCTCTCCGTGAGAAAAAATCAAAAGGGAGGGGGGTATCAGAGGTGATTTATGACTGATAAAGATTTCACATTCCAAGCTGGATCTGAACTACTGCAACCGAAGGTAGCAGTAAAGGCAAAAATTCCACCTAAACCTGCAGGCTTGACCAAAGTTGCCAATGCCGTTTGGGAAGAGTTGGGACCAAAACTTGTTGAAGTTGGTCTGCTCAGTGAAGTGGATGGAGCAGCGTTTACATTGCTGTGCCGAAATATTTCTGACTATGAAGCTGTCTTGGCCAAGTTACAGACCGTCGATGACTTCGTGGATGAGACACCGAATAAATTTAAGGTTCAATCAGTGTGGTTCACGTTACGGAACCGACTGCATGATGACATTTTGCGACTGTCTAAAGAATTTGGTCTGACTCCAGCTTCTCGAAGTGGTATGCGTGGTGCGCAGACGGATAAGAGTCAGCAATTGGGTCTTGGTTTTGAAACGCCTGAACCAACGAAACCAGAGAGTGCATTTACAGTGCGTAGACGATCATGAGCGAAAGAAATTATTTAGAAATCATGCACCAGTACTGCAAAGACGTGCAAACAGGTGTGCGAATTGCGGGAAAGTTTGAAAAATTAGCAGTAAAACGTTTTCTAAATGATTTAAAACGCCAAGAAAACGACCACGATTTTCCATATTCACTCAGTGAAGAGCGCATGAATCATGTGTGCTCATTCATTGAAAATTTGCATCACTGGAAAGGTGCTTTAGCACGTAAGCATTTCATCTTAGATCCTTGGCAAGTTTTCGTTGTTGGCAACATTTTCGGCTGGGAAGATGAGGACGGTATCAGACGTTTTACCGATGCTTATGTCGAAATTTCCAAGAAAAACGGAAAATCGACCCTTGCTGCTGCCATTGGTTTGTACATGTTATGCGGTGATGGTGAAGCGGGTGCTGAAGTTTATGCAGCAGCTGCCAATTATGACCAAGCAAAAATTGTGTGGCAGGATGCCAAACAGATGGTGCTGCTGAATGCTGAATTAAGAGCAACATTTGGTATTGAAACGACTCAGTATGAGATCCGTTCGACCACTGGCAACGATAACAGTATTTTCCGTCCGATTGCGACAGACAAAGAAGGCAGTAAGGACGGTAAAAACGTCCATTGTGCCATTCTTGACGAAATTCATGCACATAAAGATTCTGAAACTTACGACATCATGGCAGATGGTGTCATTGCTCGTCGTGAGCCTTTAGTTTTGGGCATTACCACAGCAGGCAGTAATAAAATTGGGGTCTGTTGGCGTGAGCGCTGCAAAGTTGTCGATATTTTGTATGGTAAAGATCATTTAGAGCGTTATTTCGGCATCATTTTCACCATCGATAAAGGTGACGATTGGCGCAATCCTGATGTTTGGCCAAAAGCGAATCCGAGTATGGGCGTTGCTTTTGATACCAATTACTTGCAAGGCAAATACAAGAAGATCAAAACCGCTGCTGAAGAAAGCCGATTCAGACAGAAAAGTTTGAATGAATGGGTACAAGGTGCAGACAGTTGGATTGCTTCGAGTGAATGGGAGATGCTGGCAGATCCGAGCGTCACTGAAGATCAATTCAAAGGCTGCATTTCTTTTGGTGGTTTGGACTTGGCAAGCAAAATGGACTTGGCAGGTTATGTGAAGTGGTATCCAAAACTGATTGATGGTCGTGTGCATTGGTATCTTTTTGCGCGTCAATACATCAATGAGCATGTTGTCAATCAAAGACGGCAAACAGACGGTCAAAAACGTCCTGATGAGTATTTGGATTGGGTCGAAGATGAGTACTTAATCGAGACACCAGGGAACGTCACCAACTTTGGACGGATCTTCACAGATATTGTAGAAAGCCATGCGCAATCGCCATTTTATGAAATTGGCTTTGACCCGTGGAATGCTTCGCAGTTTGCTCAAGATCTGATTTCGCGTGATATTGAAGCCATTGAAGTTCGGCAGCAGGTAAATCCGCTAAGTTTTGGTATGCGTTGGATAGAAGAACTGATTCGGGATGGTCGAATTCATCATGATGGCAACCCTGTATTGCAGTGGTGTATGTGTAACATCGTGGTCAAAGAAGATGCCAACACTCATATTTTCCCACGTAAGCCTGATAAAGCACGAAAAATTGACGCAGCTGTGGCAGCGATTATTGGTGCTACACGGGCAATGCTTTGGGATAAGTTAGACGTTTTCGACTTGGTACCAGGTGCAGAAGATGGAAACATTGATGACTGGTTGAATGACATGATTAAGGTAGCTAAGCGATGAGTAAAAAACGCGATAAACCAAAAATTCGTGATAAAACAAATCGCGATAAGCTGAAGGTTCGCGGAACGGGACCAAAGCAAGATAAAAAGGGGACGATATTACATGATCGTCCCCTTTCTACTTTGAGAACTGCAAAGCCTGTCAGTTTTGATAGTGCGATGACGCTCAGTGCTGTTTTTGCCTGCGTTAAGATTCTTGTTGAGTCAGTGGCCACCTTGCCTTTGCAAATGTTCAAGATCAATAAGGATGGAACGCGAACACAAGTTAAAGATCATGACCTGATTCGATTGTTAAACAATAAGCCGAACCGTTATCAGACTCGTGTCGAGTTTTTTGAACAGCTGATGCTGAACCTTGTCGCAGGCAATAGCTTTGGCAAGCGTGATTACATCGGAAAAAAGCTCACCAGTATTCAAATTATTAACTCTGGATCAGTAGATCTGAAGTTAGACGATAAAGGGAATCCGGTTTATCAGTGTCAAATCAATGGTCAGAAAGTCGAATATTCTGAAAAGGATATTTGGCATGTCAAACTTTTTGGCACGGGATTGATGGGAATGTCACCCATTGCTTATGGTGCTCAATCCATCGGCATTGGTCTTGCTGGGAATGATAAAACATCTCGATTGATGTCCAATGGTGCCAAGCCAACAGGAGCATTGAAAACGGATAAATATCTAAAAAAAGAACAGCGTGATGTTTTGCGTGGTGAGTTGGATATTTTGATCAATGGTGATGATGGTGATTTGGCGGTACTTGAAGGTGGGATGCAGTTTGAACCGATTAGTTTGACCCCTGAAGACCTTGAGTTGATTGCCATTCGTAAAATGTCAGTCGAAGAAGCTTGTCGATACTTTGGTGTGCCACCAATTCTGGTGTATTTGACTGAAGGTGCAACCGCATGGGGCAGTGGTATTGAGCAAATTATCGATGGATTTTACAAATTTGGTTTACGCCCATATTTGGAACGTATCGAAGAAAGTATCCGTATTCATTTGCTTCCGCGTGAAGATTGGGATGATTACGAATTTGAGTTCAAGACCAAAGATTTGTTGAGAGCGTCTTATCTGCAACGAATTGCCTCGAATAAAGATCGAATTCTTAGCGGTCAGGCATCGCCTAACGAGATCCGTCGTGAAGAGGGTGATGCACCTGATGCAAATGGTGATTTCTTATTGGTTCCAGTGAATATGACCACTGCTGAACGTATGAAAAAAGGTACTTATGGAGCGAAAGCTGATGAAAAATAAACTGCATGTGCGGAATAAGTTTTCGCCAAACATGCCAAAAGTGCAATGTCGTCGAATGCCTGTCGTTGCGGATAACTTACGATTTATCAACAAGGATGAAAAAACCGGCATCGTGAAGATCAGCGGTTATGCGGTGAAATGGGATTCAATCAATTATCACGGTGAAAAATTCATTCGTGGTGCATTTGCTGAAGTTTGTGCTGCATTTGCTGCTGGAACCAAAAAAATTCATGCGTATTACAATCATGGTTGGCGACTTTGGTATGTCGATGCACAGCTAGCTATGCGTATTGGTAAATATACAGTTCTGAAAGAAGATGATGTCGGTCTTTATGTTGAACTTGAATTTACACCAGGCTTGGCCATTGCCCGTGATGTCGCTGCAATGGTCCAACATGGCACAGTGGATGGATTCTCAATTGCATTCTATCCGGTTAGTGACTTGGACTATGATGATAAAGGCACGCATGTTGAAATTCGTCGAGCTGATATGTATGAAATTAGTGTCGTAGATGAACCATCCGATGATGCAGCGCGTGTGATTAATGATCAGACAATTGAAGCGATTGAATCAGAAGATGATGCTGAAGAACTTTTACGTTCGCTTGGCTTGGCTGGGGATTACTCGAAAAAATTGATTGCACGCTTAACTGATGTGCATAAGCCAAAAGAAAATCCACCGCCAAAAACTGACCCGAAAAAAGATCCTTTGGCATTCTTGGATCAAATACCCGTTTAATTTTCTTTTTAAATCCTGACCCGCTTCAAGCGGGTTTTTCATTTTCTATGCATGGAAAAAAATATGAAAGCACTTTCAAAAACTTCAGTTGCTTTAGCAATGGGCGCAATCGCAACTCAATCAGCTCAGCCACTTTCTCCATTTATGGGTTTGAATGCCCGTGATCATCAGACGGCTGAAGACTATAACCAGGCATGTGCTGATCTTAAAACACGCATGGCCAATTTGGATGGATTGATCACACGTTACAATGAGGCTTTAGGCCGTCTTGAAGGTGTGCCTAAGGATCTTAAAACTGAATTAGAAACACGAGCCAACGAAAATAAAAAATTGGCAAGTGAAATCGAAGACCTGCAACAAAAATTGATTGATGGTGTTCAACAGCGTGGTGCAGACCCTGACACTGTTGCATCTTTACTGATTCGAAATAAAGAAGTCGCAGATCAAGCTAATGCCATTTGTCGTGCTCGCGGTAAATTTGGTTTAGATGGTGTTCAAGCGCGTAACATTGTTACCTTGGCAGGTATGGGCAAGACAGCATCACTTGCTCAAAATGATTTAAGTCGTACAGTAGAACGTCCATTGACCATTTTGGACTGGATTAGCTTTACGCCAATTACAGCGGAATTGGTGCCGTTACTGCAAGAATCTGCGTATGACATCATGGCTGAAATCGTGCCTGAAGGTGAAGAAAAGCCTGAATCAGATTTAACCTTTGAAGTTGTCGATCTAAAAGCGGGTACCGTGGCGCACTGGATCAATATTTCATTGCAAACAATGGCAGACATGCCGACATTGGCAGCTTATATCGAAGGTCGTTTGGCATACGGTGTGCGCCTTAAACTTGAAGCCTACATCGTTGCAGGAGATGGTGTTTCAGGCGGTACTGCTAAATCATTCAGTGGTTTGCTTGAAGCAGGAAACCATGAAACTGTGACAGCTGAAGCAGATGACACAGCAGTTGATGTGATCAGCCGTGCAAAATATAAAGCTGGTTCAACTGGCTTACTGCCTGAAGCGGTGATTTTAAATCCTGAAGATTGGGGATCTATTGAACGTATTAAAGGTACAGACGGTCACTATATCTTTGGTGCGCCTGGTGCAGCAGTTCAGCCTGTGCTTTGGGGTTTGCCAGTAGTACTTTCAGCAGCCATGACTGTTGGTAAATATTGGGTTGGTAATATTTCACTGGGTATTGCTGGCTTCATTCGTGAAGATGTTGCAGTTGAGCTTTCAACTGAAGACAAAGACAACTTCCGTAAAAACCTGGGTACCTTACGTGCAGAAATGCGTGCATGTTGTGGCGTTCAAATCCCTGATGCATGTGTCGCTGGTGATTTACCTGAAATCCCTGCAGTTACGCCTCCAGTCGGTGAAGGCTAATTTCTGAAATAAAAAGCACCTTTCGGGGTGCTTTTTTTAACTCTTTTCGTGTCGCAAAAAGGCTATTTTTATGAGTGATTTAATTGACCCCAACATTGTCAAAAAACAGTTACGTGTTCTACATGACCGTGATGATGATTACATCGGATTACTCACAAAAGCAGCTCTCAAGCATATTCAAAATTTCTTAGATCGACCACTCGAAGAAGTACTGGTCGAAGGCAAGTTACATGAAGATTTGACCATTGCAGCCTTGTTGATCATCACGGATATGTACGAGAACCGAGCAGCTCAAACAGAAGTCAATTTATACGTCAACCAAGCAGTTGAAATGTACCTGCTGCCATATCGAAGAATGGGGGTGTGATATGCGTCTAACTGTGGATGATGTGAATCGAGATCCAAAGCGCTACTTTGGCAAAGTGTCTATTTTTTTAAATGATCACAAAGTCAGAAATGTATTTGTTGCGGATGAAGAACAGGGCTATATCGAGCGTGCCAAAATGGAAAATGGAAAATGCGTCATAGATAAAGGTCGTGGTGAAGTTGTCCGCGAAAAGCTTTATGGCAAAGTTCGCGTTGTGATTGAGGGAGTATAACCATGCAATCAGGCGATTTAGACCATTTATACGAAGTACTGCAACGTACTGAAGAAAAAGACAGTGCAGGTCAAAAAAAATGGGTGTGGAACAAGATCGGTGAATTCTACGGTGGTGAAGTACCTGTCAGTACTTCTGCATTTTCATCATCTGGTGCAATGGGATCGGCATTAGTCGTTCAGATCAATTACCGACCTGAGGATTTTCCAGACTTGTTGCCTGAACATCAGTTGCGTGATGCAGACAGCAAAAATATTTATGCAATTACCGGCATCTTGCCTGTAAGTCGTGCTAAGCATCGCATCATGTGTGCTGTGGGAAAAATATGATTAATTCGTCTGTGGAAGTTGAAGGCTTAGACGATCTGACAGAAAAGTTGGAAGGCCTAGTCAATCTAGCGAAGCAGACGAGTGTGACGCAATCCGTTTGCCGATTCGCTTTAAAAGAATTGCATGCCGATGTGGTCGCAGATGCGCCACGGGCAGAAGAAGCATATTACCGATATTCGCGTGGATCTGCTCGAGCACGTAGGCGTGGCAATCCGCAAAATTCAAGAAGATTGGTTCAACCAGGTACGCTTCAGGAATCAATCAAATTTAAGCGTATTAAATTGCCTAAAAGTGTAGGTGTTGGCATCTATGTGACCAATAAAGCGTTTTATTGGCGATTTATTGAAAACGGGACACCACACATGGCAGCAGAGCCATTCTTGCGTAATAACTTTGATCATCAAAAAGAACGTGTGGTCGAACGATTTAAAACCAGTTATGCAAGACGTATTAAAGCCATTATTAAAAAACAGCAGGTGAATGCAGATGCTGGCGATTGAAATTTGTAATGCACTGCTGAGTGGTGCTGGATTTAAGTGTGGACCTGCGCCCATTGCTCAAGGTGAAGACCTGACAGATGGCTATGTTACTTTTCAGGACATCAGCACGGTACCGCAAAACGATGTAACAGGTTGGATGGGCATTGATTATGTCCGCATGCAAGTGAATGTCTATCACCATGAAAAATTGAAAGCATCACAGCGTGCCAGTCAAATTAAAAAATTATTTTCAAAACAGAATCCGTACTGTGAATGCACGCCAGCTGGTGAGCGTGGATCACATGACACTGAAACCTTGCTGCACTGTCAGCAAATCGATTTTTACATGACTCAATCTGATAACAGTTGTTAGGAGACACTATGACTGATTGCGCAGCGGGAACAGTTGATTCCCAGGGGATCGAACTCCATGTGACTGGAGCACCGCTTTTTCCTACTCAAACATTAATTGCAGATGTATTGGATTTGCCTTTACCTGCAGGTGAACGTCCAACAGATGATGTGACTTCTGTGACATCAAAATTTGCTGAAAAATTGGCAGCCGGTGTCATTGATTACGGCAATATCGAATTAGGCTTACTTCAACGGACTAATGATGATCAGCAGGTGAGACTGGAGCATGCCTTCATTGCCGGTGATTGTTTTGATTGGGAAATTAAATTGCCTGATGAAGCAAAAACTTCATATAAGTTTTGCGGATCGATCACCAAATTTGCACCATCTCGTGAAGCTTCAAAGAAAAACCGTGTTGCTTTAACCATTGCGATTTCTGGTGCAGTGGATCATCTTGAAGATGGAAAATCTGTACTGATTGATGAGCCTGTAGTTCCAGCAGGTTAATAAGTAAAACTATTCAAAAGACCCCGTTTCGATGGGGTTTTTTCATTCTATCTATTTAAAAAAATGAGAGGCAATCATGTCTAATTTAGTAAATGCGTTCTTAGGTACCGTTGGTAAAAAAACATCAGAAATTGTTGAAGTTCCAGATGTTGGTCGTGTTGGTGTTTTAACTTCATTAACTTTGCAGTCCCGTGCAGAATACTTTTTAGAACGAAAAGATAAAGATCATATTGCGAATGCGTTATTGCTTCAAAAAACCGTTTTTGATCCTGAAACTAACGAATTTATTTTGCAGAAATTAAGTCTTGAAGACATCAATAACTTGCCAACATACGTTACAGATCCAATGGTCAAAGTGGCATTACAAGCCATTGGGATTACTCAAGAAGCGATTAAAAAACAGCTTGAAAAAGAAGCGGAGTCTGAAGAGCTAAAAAACTCCGAGAACGACCAGAACTAATGTTTATGTTTCAGCTCGCAATGCGGTTGGGTCGGACCGTAGGCGAGTTGATGAGCTGTATGAGCGCTGAAGAACTTGAGTACTGGAAAGCTTTCTCAGTACTTGAGCCTATCGGCATCCTTCGTGAAGATGCACTGTTTGCCAATGTTTGTAAAACGCTTGCAGATTTAAAAGTGAAAAATGAGTTAGTACTTCGTGATTTCACTGTGTTTAATCGCAATAAATATGTAGAGCCTGAACCTGATATTGAGCAAACGATGCGTAACATCAAAGCAGTGTTTGGAGCATTAAGTGCCAAGTCAAAAGCATAATTTCAAGGTCGGTGATGAAGTTTATATTCCTGACTTGTTTGCCCGTCACAAATTTCGGGTACCAGATGACGAACAATATGTCGTTGATAAGTTGATTGATGATGAACGTCTGCAAGTCAGTACCGAAGACCGTTCATTTGTGGGTCATTATTCGCATTTTGCATTAGTTACTTGAAATGTTTATATTCTAACCTCTTATAAGTATAGGGGGTTAGAATGGCGATTAAACCTTGTAAAGAATGCGGTTCACCAGTTAGTGATAAAGCACCAACTTGCCCACAGTGCGGTGCCAAGCAACCAAAGAAAACATCTAAGTTGGCTTTGATACTTGCAGGGTTAGTTCTGCTCGTTATATTTGGTTCGTTGCTATCAGGCGGTGATGAAAAAGCTTCAGACGAAAATGAGAATAGCAATGTTAGGCAAAAATGGTTTGTTGAAACTGAAACAGACCCAATGACAGATAAGAAGCGAGTTTATGTTTCAGTTGTTGCTAATAACGTTTTAATGAAAGGAAACGATTGGTCTACTTTGCAAGAACCAATAATGACATTTAGGTGTCAGGATGATTCAACCGAAGTTTTGGTTGATTTTAAGCAACCGTTGAGTCCTGAATACGGTAATGCTTTAAGAAGAACTACAAAATTTAGATTAGATGATGAAAAGCCATTTAATGTCACTTTAGACACAGCTCAAGGTAATTTGAGAGTTTATTTTGTTTCAGATCCCGTCCGAAATTTAAAGAAAATGATTGGTCATCAGAAATTATTAATTTCGTACCAAGCACATAGAACTGGTGAACAAGTTTTAGAATTTGACATAACTGAACTCGAAACTAGGCTAAAACCTATAAGAGAGTTATGTAACTGGTAATTTTTTAATTAAAGAAAACCTCGCTTCTAGCGGGGTTTTTTTATGGGTGAAATTTATGTCAGGTGATATTTTAAGTCGGATTCAAATTCTGCTGGATGCAAATACAGCGAATTTTGAGCAAAAAATGAAAGATGCTCAGGATACCTCTGTATCAACCTTTGACAAAATTAAATCCAGTGCAAAAGTCATGGGTACCGCAGTTGCTGCGGGTGCAGCTTCAGCAGCAATTGCATTATCAGCGATGGCTTGGGAAACAGCGAATCAAGCCGTTGAACTCGAAAAATTTGCGCTACGTGCCAATACAACAACTCAAGATTTCCAAAAAATGGCGGTGGGTGCTCAAGCTTATGGCATTGAGCAAGAAAAACTTAGCGACATGATGAAGGACTTCAACGAAAAGTTGGGTGAGCTCACAACGATTGGTGCCGGTGGTGGTGTCGATTTCTTTGAACAAATCGCAGTGAAGACTGAAGGATCTGCAGCAGCAGCTGAAAAGCTGATTCTGAAAATGCAGAAGCTTTCAGGTCCTGAAGCACTGCAGCTCTATGGCGATAAACTCGAAGAAGCAGGGGTAACGCAACAGCAAATGTCATTCTATCTGGAGTCGATGGCTTCAGATATGACCGACCTCATTCCATTGTTGATCAATGGTGGTGAAGGGATGCAACTCTATTCAGATGCTGCAGAACGTGCAGGTCTGGTCATGAGTGATGAAACGATTGCCCAAGCCAAGATTTTAAAAGAGCAAATGTATTTGCTTGATTTGCAAATGCAAGGTGCAAAAAATCAGCTAATGCAAGCTGTAATTCCTGCTTTTGTGGATATTGCACAGGCATTCTTCAGCGGATCTGAGCAAGGCTTACAGTTTACTGATGTTGCCAATGGCATTGCCGATGGTCTGCGATTTGTCGCCAAAGTTGCGATTGGTGCTGCTACAGCCGTTCAATTGGTTGGTAAAGTTGTTGGTGGTTTACTAGCGACTGGTCAAGCGATTCTGACGGGTAATATTAGCCAAACGCAATCTATTCAAGATGCGATGGTTGCTGATTTAGATGCAACCATGCAATCAGCAGCTACCAAACTTGATCAGATTAGTAATAACACCGCATCAACGACAGCCAAGCAAATGGCAGCCTTGCGTAGTGTTGAGAAAACAACGGGCGGTGTAAATGCAGGTTTAGGCACATTAGTTGAGAAGCAGGACAAGGCAGCAAAAGCATCCAGTGGTCATTCTAAAGCGCTTCGTGAACAAAGCAGAATTTTAGAAGAGCAAAAACGTATTCTTTATGAATATTCAACAGCAGATGATCAAAAGAGTTTAAAGCTTGCAGAGGAAATCGAGCGATTAAAATCAAATGGTATGTCGCAATATGTGCCACTTGCTCAAGCTCGATATGATGAAGAGAAAAAGCTTGCAGAAATGCAATTTGCTTGGGAAGTAGCTGAGCACAGGTTCAGTGAAAATGAAAAGCTAGCTTATTCATATAACATCAAAGAGCAAGAAATTAAGACTGATGCGTTGCTTACAAAGGAACAACGAGCAGCCAAGCTTCAATCTTTGCGTGAACAATTTGAAATTGAGAACCGTGAATTAAGAATATCGCAACAGAAGCAACTGCTCGAAATTCGAAAGACTTGGATGGATGCTTCAGATTACGCTGAGCAATATTACGCATTAGTACGTGAAGAAATTTTCAACACGACAAGTTATTCACCTGAAATGAAAGATGCCTTGATTAAGCAGGCAAATATTCAGCAGGGTGTTGAACAAAACGCAGAGCGTGAAAGCGTTTGGTCTGATTATCAAAGTCGATTTGGTGAGCAAAATTACTATCAACAAGATGTCGATTTGCTTCAAAGTGCATTAGATCAAAAGTTGATTAGTGAAAAGGAATATCACAAGCAACGTCAAACATTACAGTTGCAATATGGAATGAGCTATATCCAAGGTGCAGCTGGTGTCATGGCTCAAGTTTTTGGTGAGCAATCGGCAGCTTATCAAGCCATGTTTGCTGTGCAAAAAGCTTTTGCTATTGCAGAAGTGATGATGAATGCACCTAAGTCATATTCGAAAGCATACGATGCAATGGTCGGTATTCCTTATGTCGGTCCAGTGATTGCACCAGCAGCAGGTGTGGCAGCAGTAGCCATTCAAATGGCACAGGCAGCAATGATCGGATCTGTTTCATTCCAGCCTGTCGGTATGGCGCATGACGGTATTGATCGTGTACCTGAAGAGGGTAGTTGGTGGCTCGATAAAGGTGAACGTGTCCTTAAAGAGCAAACATCATCAAAACTTGATAGTACGCTTGATGAGATTCGTCGAACTAATCGTGAACCTGCATACGATATGCCACCAGTACAACAGCCTATATATAACATTCAAGCTTTAGATGGTAAGAGCGTCGAACGTGTCTTGAGAAAGCACAGCCGTCACGTTGCTGGAAGTATGAAAGGCTATGCACGTAATTTTGGGAGATAAATGATGTCTGATGTTTTATTTCCAGACTTAACAATTGGTTATGACCTGACGCGAAAGCCGATGTTCAATACTAAGATCATGACTTCTGTGAATGGTCGTGAACTGCGTGCAAGTTATCAAGCTGTGCCGAAATATGAGTTTTCACTCACTTTGCCAGGGCTTCAAGAACGAAAGGGCGAACTGCAGGCAATTGAAGATTTCTTCGTTGCTCGTCGCGGTGCCTTTGATTCGTTCTTGTTCAAAATGCCTTGGGACAATGAATATGAATGCACCTTTAATGGTGACGGCACAACGACTTCATTTCAACTATATAAAGGTCAGTTGCCACTTGGAAATACACAATCTCAAGTAGCAATGGATCTTGATCCGACATTTTGGAATGAAGATGACAATGCTCAATTTTGGAGTGAAGACGATAACGAGTTGTTTTGGGATGACACGAAAATCACAGTGAGCAAAAGTGGCATTGTTCAAGCAACAAAGCCATTGAAAGCAGGGCATAAGTTTTCAGTGAAAGGCACGTTTTATTATCGTTGCCGTTTTGCTGATGATGGCCAAGCTTTTACGCTGTTTAGTTATCGCTTATGGAAAGGTGAAGTTACCTTGATCGGATCTTTGGGAAATAAAGTATGAGAGCAGCTTCTGCAAAACTAATTGCGTTACTTGATGCTGATCAGTTTGTGATGGCAGATCTCTACACCATCACCACGGTGCAGGGCGATGTTTTTCGATATACCAATTATGATTTCGACCTGGTGGTTGCAGGTCAGGTCTATAACTCGGAAGGTCCTATCATCAGCCGTGACGGGATCAGCCTTTCACTCGGCATTGAAGTCGATAATTTATCGATTAATATTGATTGTATTGACGATAACAAATGGAACGGCATTAATGTTGTTCAAGCATTTCACAATGGCCAATTAGATGGTGCTCGCTTTAAGTTAGAGCGCATTTTTATGGATATGAATACGCCAACGGACACCAGTGCCGGTGCTATTAAACTTTTTGAAGGTCGGATCATTGAGCCTGACTTAGATCGTAATTCAATTCAAGCCAGTGTCGCGTCAGATCTGGATGAATTGAACGTGCAAATGCCACGAAATCTTTATCAGCCAAGCTGTACCAACACGTTATTTGACAGTGCATGCGGTCTATTGCGTCAAAACTTTATGGTGCAGACAACCATTGAAACGGGCAGTACTTCAGCACGGATTTTATGCCAGGTGAATCAGCCTCAAGGTTGGTTTACTCAGGGTGTAATTGAATTCTTAGACGGAGGTAATTCCGGCTTGAAACGGACAATTCGTATGCATGAATCAGGTGCTTTGTTATTGACTTTGCCATTGTTGGAAGCACCGCAGGCGGGGCAACGAATCAAAGTTTATCCAGGATGTGATAAACGTTTGGAAACTTGCCAAAACCGTTTCAATAATTTCAGCCGTTTCCGTGGTGCGCCATTTATACCAGTGCCTGAAACCGCAGTTTAACTAAATTTGTATTAATCCATACCCAGCCATTGAGCTGGGTTTTTTATGGGGTAAAGATATGCCTATTCCATCACCAGCGGACTTCCGTAATAAGTCTAAAAAACACTCTGAAGTGCGTGAAATGCTTGCGCAAATGGCTGAGAGTGTTGAATCAAAAACTGAAGTTGAAAATAAGTTTAATAGTGTTAAAAATTATGTTGATGACAACAAACTAGACCTATCAAAAATCATATATGAATATGTAGATGGGAATAAAATTGGACCTAAAACTCCACGTTATACAAATTTGGGTATTTCGGGGGGTATTCTTGTTGGAACTCCTTCAGATTCTTTGGTTCTACATGTAAAAGAGAATGATGTGCTTTATATGCACAATGACACTCAAAAGTACACAAGCGCACTCGGCTCACGTTTCATGTTTTTTGCTGAAGACCCAAACTTAAATCGCACACAAACGAATATTGCACATACAGCCACTAAACTGACTGATGCTGCATCTAGTATTATCTATCAAAAAGTTACAGTGCCAACAGGTGCTAAATACTTGATGATTAACACTAGAACGGTTTCAGCAGGTGTTACTTATAATTTAAATTGGGCAGTCCATAAGGATTCTTTCAGTTCTTCATTTGTACCGGGCACAGAACTAGTTAGCGCAATCCAAGGTGTGCCAGTAGGTGCTTCAGGCGATGACCTTAAAAAAGCAAAAGAGTACACAGACGCTCAATTAGTTGATATTGAAAAACTAAAAACCTCAACTAAGAATTTATTCACAGGCGAAGTAATCACAAAGCGCAGAATAAACTCGCTTGGCGCTCAACGAACATCAAGTGATAATGACGTTGTTTCAAACTTTGTTCCTGTTGTGTCAGGTAGTTATTACACTATAAGCGGATTAGATCTTAGTTTAATTCCTAGTGCTTACCAACGAATTTCAGGATATTCAGAAGCTGATTTAGCTTCAAACAAGCACGTCAAACAAATCACAAATGCTGTTTGGACAGGCAATACATGCACATTTTTAGTTGATGATCCTGCGATCAAATTCGTTTTATTCCCTTTGTCGAATGAGGGCTTTGGGACTTTAGCAAAAGCTCTTGAACTTGCTGTGCAGGCAGAGTTGGGACAAGTAGCTACAAGCTATGAGCCTTATAAATTTACTTCCAGTGAATTGAAGTTGTACAAAGCAGGGCTGGTAAAGTCTGCTGAAAATACTGCAAAGCTGGCGGTAAATATAAAGCCAAAATTTGTGAACAACTTTATTGAAGTAAATAAAGTTAGAAATAGCATTTCTACGCTTACGTCACTTGAGAAAAATATCTCGCCATTGGGCATAGGTTATTCATTGAATGGTAGTGATGGTATCAAAAATAAGTCCAATGTTTTGTATGCGCAGATTCCAATTTTAGAGTCTGGTAGCAAGTCCATCTATGCGCACATGGCAACATACATTCAGTCGACCATGGCTAATACGAAACTAAAGTCGCAGCCGTTCACTGTGCCTTCTGGGCAGGTTGATAATCCTGATTCAATTGTGGACACAAAGATCTACAACAACGCAGAGTATTGTCACCCAAGCATTGCTTACGACTCTGTTGGTGTTGCAGGATTTAAGTATTGGATGATCGCGTCAATTTTGCCTGTTGGTGGTTCAGAGGGGGTGACTTGGGAAGATGAGGATTTATTTGTCAGCAATGATGCTAAAAATTGGCAGCGTGTACGTTCTCTTTATGAATCTGATAAGTCTTATACGACTACACAACTGCGACTACCACCCCACTCATTAACTACTGCAAGCGCAAGAAAACATGCATTCTTACCGTGTCCGGCTGCGGGGGATGTGATTGAGATATCAGTGCTAGCAGATAATGGTGCGCCTGCTTTAGACCGTGTAGATATAACCATCATTCCAACTGCCTGGAAGCATGATCCTGTGATCTTGATTGATGGAGGGTATGTCTATACGTACCATTCATTCCACTTGCCGTACAGTGATCGCACGGGTGGTTCAAACCGTTTCATTGTGTGTGTTCGTACAAATAACGGTATTGACTGGGATGTTGTACGTACAGATGGTAGTACCATGCGTCTAACTGAAGAAACGAGTCGTCAAATCTTTACTAAAGATGCTCAAGGTCGCTATAACTATATGTATTACGCATATAGTCGAGGGTATAGCAATCCAGAGGTAATCAAATGGGGAGCTAATGACTATGAGTTTTATTATGGTGGAAACTTTAGTTTTAAAGTGAAAGGTGCAACACCATATAACTTTGATTTCTCAACACACTATCCAGTTCAGGAAAAAGGTGCAGGAAATCACCCAGGACTCTTGAGAAGCGGAAATGATCTTTATTTAGCCACTAATGATGGGTTTTATAAGAGCATAGATCGTGGAGCCACTTTTACCGCTTTGGATGATTACCCGTTTTGGTTGGGTGGTTTCACTGGTCTTGCTTATAAGAAAGCGTTGTGTATCGGAGAAGGAGGAAAAGTTATATTGGTTGAGGCGCAGCGATTTGTTCTTAATGGTTTTTCTGCACCGGTAGATGATAACTTTTCAACGACCAATAACTCCAATCTGATGTTTGTATACGAATACGCTTCGGTAGCAGAGCTGATTTCTATGGCGAATAAACTGAATGATGCTTATGTTGATATTCAATTATACAAGGTGAATTATGCAGATTCGACTCGTCAGTATTATATAAAACCCGCTTTAAGTATGACACGGGGTTCTGGTTCAGTTCACAATCCATTACAGCGAGTAAAGATTACGGATATTGAATGCAAGTCTGGTGATATCCTTCACGTATATTTAACACTTAATGCTCGTAATGCTGCTTCTGTCAATTTTGGTGGTATCGAAATAGTGTAAAAAAAGCCCTCTTACGGGAGGGCCTTTTTGGTTTGAGCGGGTTTGCTAGTAGCTTTTTCTATTCTATTAGCAACCTTAATAGATAGTTGGTCAACGTATTTGCTATAAAAATGTGAGAAAAATAAGGTGATTGCAATCAAGATGATTTATGAGTTATTGGAATTATAAATCGTTTTGCTAAAAAACACTTAGCAAAATAACCCAACAAACCACTACGAACCCTGATCTTTAATTAGATCAGGGTTTTTTACTGGATCAAACATGAAAAATCACGAAGCCGTTACAGAAGCCATGACCTGGCTTGGCACACCATACCATCACCAAGGGCGTGTAAAAGGTGTCGGTGTGGATTGCGGAACATTGATCTGTGAAGTCTATGAAAAAGTTGGCTTGATGGATCACTTAGATCCACGTCCATACCCTCCCGATTGGCACATGCACCAGCTTGGCCAACGATATTTAGAGCACGTTTTATCAGTGTGCTATGAAGTCGATGAGCCACAGCCTGGTGACATTGTTTTATACCACTTTGGCAAATGCATCAGTCATGGTGCAATTGTCGTCGAATGGCCAACGATCATTCATTCGTACATCCATCAAGGGGTAATACTCCAAGATGGCACAAAAGGAAGTTTAGCCCGGCGTATTGCCGGGTTTTTTCGTATGAAGAGGCTAAAAGAATAATGGGCGGAATATTTGGAAGCACAACAGTCAGTACAACTGATAAGCGCATCAATTCGATGCGCATTCAGCAATCTGCATACGGTCTGACACAGCCGTTGGTCTATGGCAAAAACCGTGTGGCAGCCAATATGTTTTGGTATGGTGATTTTAAATCCACTGCCCATACAACGACTACTAAATCAGGCGGTAAAGGCGGTAAAACTAAGACCAAAAACACTACATATACATATTCAGCATCTTTAATGCTTGGTCTCTGTGAAAACAAAATTAGAGATATCGGCATTATATGGCGTGATAAAGAACAAATTGTGACTAAGCAAGAGAAAATAAAAGTCGGTGGAAATGTTTTTAATCCTATTTATGAGTTTAGAAGTGTTACACCAATTGACCAGCTTGGATTTGAGCTGTTTGATGGTGATCACAATTCAGCTTGGGGGTATTTAACATCGAAATATCCACAAGAAGCGGTGCATTATCCATTCCTTGGATATGTGGCATGTGCCAATTATGATCTAGGCGGTAGTGCAGCATTATCGAATCATAATTTTGAAGTGATCAGCGATATTACATTTTCAGAAACGATTCATGATGCAAATCCAGCTGACGTGATTGAAGACTTCATCACAAATCCACGGTACGGTGCAGCACCCAGCCTGAATATGGCTGATTTATCTGAATTTCGAACCTATTGTGCAGCCACTAATTTGTTGATCAGTCCTGCTTTGACTGAACAGCGTGAAGCATTTGAAATCATCAATGAAATTGTGGAAGCAGTGAATTGTGCTGTGGTACCAAGTCCAGATGGGTTAAAAATCCGTTCTTATGGTGATAGTGCAGTGACTGGAAATGGTGTGACATTTACGCCAAATCTTGAACCGGTTTATCACTTAACGGATGACGATTTTTTGGGTGAAGATCAGCCAGTGCGTGTACGTCGGAGCCGTGATACCGATGCATACAATCATTGCCAAATCGAGTACGTGAATCGCTTCAATCAGTACAATACAGAAACCGTCGAAGCCAAGGATCAAGCCAACATTGAAATGTTTGGGCTGCGTACACAAGATCCCGTTAAGTTTGACTTTTTCTGTGAGCCAAAAATCGCCCGTCATGCGGTGCAATTGCTGTTACAGCGAAAACTGTATGTTCGAAATGAGTATGAGTTCGAATTGGGTTGGAAGTACTGCCGACTTGAGCCAATGGACATTGTGACGATTACAGATGAATCTTTGGGTCTTGATCGATTCCCTGTGCGAATCACTCGTGTTGAAGAAGATGAAGAGGGTGTGCTTTCGATTACCGCTGAAGAGCTTGCAGTCGGATCACGTTCAGCGGTTGAATATGACCTGCAATCCTCAAACGGGTACCAAGGTGGCAATGAGGAACCTGGCAACGTCAATGCACCGGCAATTTTTGAGCCTCCTTTAGAATTGACGGGTGGTAAAAATCAAATTTGGGTAGCAGCATCAGGTGGTATCAATTGGGGTGGCTGTAACGTCTGGGTGAGTCTCGACAATACGACTTATGAAATGATTGGTACTATTTACGGCTCTGCGCGATATGGTGAGTTGGTGACTGCAATCAATTCAAGTGCAACATCGATGCAAGTGCAATTGAACACCTCAAGTCAAATTTTTGGCGGTACTTTGCAGGATGCTGAAGTTGATGCAACTTTGTGTAAAGTCGGTGATGAATATATCAACTATGTTGATGCAACATTGGATGGATCAGGGCGATACACATTAAGTGGCATGCTGCGTGGTCGTTTTAATGATGCAAGTTCACACAATGCAGGTGAACCGTTTGTTCGTATTGACCGTGCTATTTTTGAATATGAGTTCAATGCAAATCTTGTTGGAAAAGAGGTTTATCTCAAATTCACAAGTTTCAATGGACTTGAGCAAAAAGAAGAAACCTTGGATGAAGTGACTGCATACAGTTACACCGTCAATGGTGGCCGTCCTGCAGGTGTAAGAGGTTTATCGCTGCAATCGGCATTCGTCGGTACGAGTTTTAAAGTACAGTGGCAACCGGCTGCAGGTGCATCTGGCTACGTTGTTCAGATTCGTTCAGGCGGTGTATTGCTTCGAACAGTTGAAACAACAAATACTGATTATTCTTACAGCATGGAGGAGGCGAAAATTGACGGTATTCAGCGTGCTTATACAGTACGTGTTGCAAGTAAAAACGGTTCGATTATCAGCACTTTTGCAGAGTTGAATATCAGTAATCCAGTGCCACCGCAATTATTGAATGTGTACACATCTGCCACTAGCAATTCGATCACAGTGACTTGGATTCCAAGTGAAGCACCTGACTTAAAAGACTATCAAGTTTGGATCAGTACAGATGCGAACTTTGATCCTGAAGCCACGGCTGCGAAGTGGACAGGCACCGAAAATGCTTGCGCGATTACTGGCTTGCAAGCAACGACCACTTATTATGTGCGTGTTGCTGCGCGCGATGTGTGGAAGCCGACGGCTTGGAATTATTCATCACGGATTACACAAGCGACTGCTGATAGTTAAAATTTTCAACCATAAAGCACTTTTCGGGGTGCTTTTTTATTGCATGTCGAAAAGGGGGTAGTTGTGAATGAGCCAAGCGCACAGCTTTGGAAAAAGTTAAATGAAGTCTCTGACAAACTGCAGCAAGTCACTGAGCAGCTTGTCGAAGCAAATGCGATCAACAGAGGGTATCACACTGCTTTAGAGCAAATGCGGGTCAAGGTTGAAGCACTTGAACAGCAAAAATTTAAAGATCAGGGTGCGATTTCAATGCTCAAGTGGGGATTGGGTTTTGTGCTAGGTGTGGCGATTTCAGGTGGTACATGGACCATCAATTCAATTAATCAACTCAAACAAGATATGGCGATTATGCAAAGCCATCGTGAGGACAGTAAATGAAATTTATAGAACAAAATGCATGGCAATTCTTGTCAGTTAAGCTCCCTGTGTTGGGGGCTTTTTTATTGCTCGTGCTTATTCCAGGCTTGCAATGGGCGGTGGATTTTAAATTGATTCCAGTCGAATACCATGCTTACGTGACAGGCGGTGTGATGGTCTTTTTATCGTGGCTTGGTAAAAAGTGGTATCAACCAACTTTGCATCATCCTTTGGGTTTTGTGGCTGTGACGGCTGGACATAGTAACTCTGATCCTGGTGCGGTAAATGGCAAGATCAAAGAATCTGAGCTTGTGACAAATTTCCGTAATGCGGTGGCCTTTTATTTGCGTGAAGCAGGACTTGCAACAAAAACAGATGGTACGAATAGCCGAAATGACCCGTTATCGTCAGCCTTAAAACTGATTAAAGGCTCATCTATTGCTGTTGAATTTCACATGAATGCAGCAGCTTCAAAGCAAGCAAACGGAATTGAAACGATTGCACTGCCTCGCGATAAAAAACTGGCTCAAGATTTGTCGGCAGCTGTGGCCACAGCTTTGGGTAGTCGTTTACGTGGGGATAATGGATGGATTGATCAGAGTAAATCGGCTCGTGGTAGTTTGGCATATATCAATGCTGGCGGTTTGATTGTCGAATTGGGTTTCATTTCAAATGAAGCTGAATTGGCAGCGTTCCAGGCACGCTATTGGATTGCAGCAAAAGCTGTGGCCAAAGTTCTAATTGAATATGAAAAAGGGGCATAACAAATGGCAGCAATAACTATTGCAAGCGCACTTTCTCCAATTGTGGATGCTTATGGTGTTGGTCGTGAAATCGTTCAAACGACTGTCAATGCTATGGATGCAGCAGAAAAGGAACGTGATTCAGGTGCTGATAAAAAAGCGTGGGTATTGGCTTTTGTTAAATCATTCGTGACTGATTTAGGACAAAATTGGGAACGTTGGGCGAAGGTGATTATCACGTTTATTGACTTCGCAAAGTCCGTATTTAACAGCAAGCGTTATAAGTAAGTGGTCCAATTTTATACATGCCCTTAGTCTTCGGACTGAGGGCATCTTTTTTGTTTGTCTTGCAACTATTTTGCAACTATTGATTTTTATATTATTTATAAATTATTGAATAAATTGAAATTATTATATATTTACTACCAATCCATCATCGGCGCCACACTGATTCGCGGAGATTGAGTGTTTTCAATGTTTTTTGGATTAGTCATTAAAAATCATGCCTTTAATCTGTATTCGCAATCTGAGCGAGTCTGTGTGAACCTATGTTTAGGTGGGTTAATCTATTTGCATTTACACCAAATTTTACACCATAATCAAAAAAACAATTTGTGGTGTAAATTATGGGATCAATTACAACAAGGAAAGGTGCAGATGGTAAAGTTAACTATCGTGCTGCGATCCGAATCAATCGCAAGGGCTTTCCTACTTTTTCTGAAAGTAAAACATTTCACTCAAAGAAATTAGCTGAAAACTGGGTTAAGAAACGAGAAGTCGAAATTCAAGAAAATCCTGATATTTTGCTTGGCAAAGAAAAGCTGATTGATCTGACCTTATCTGATGCCATAGATAAATATTTGGATGAAGTCGGGAGCGAGTACGGAAGGACGAAACGCTATTCTCTGCTCTTAATCAAGAAGCTGCCAATCGCGCGCAATATTATCACAAAAATAAAATCAGTACATTTAGCCGAGCATGTTGCTTTAAGGAAAGGGGGAGTCCCTCATCTCGAACTTGAGCCTATTGCGACTAGTACGCAGCAACATGAGCTTTTACATATTCGTGGTGTACTTTCCCATGCTGCTGTTATGTGGGAAATGGATATTGATTTAAATGGTTTTGATAAGGCTACGGCACAGTTAAGAAAAACACGTCAAATATCCTCCAGTCAGAAAAGAGACCGACTCCCTTCAACGGATGAACTGATTGCATTAACGAAATATTTTACAGAACGATGGAAGCTAAACCGTTATGGTACTAAGTATCCAATGCATTTGATTATGTGGTTTGCAATTTTCTCATGCAGACGTGAAGCCGAATTAACACGGCTTTATCTGCGAGACTATGATTCACATCATTCTACGTGGAAAGTACATGATCTAAAGAATCCTAATGGCTCTAAAGGCAATCATAAGTCTTTTGATGTACTTGATCCTTGTAAGGAAATGATTAAAAGACTAAAGCATTCAGAAGTTCGCGAACGGATGCTAAAGCTTGGACATGATGAAAATTTACTATTACCCTTAAATCCTAAAAGTTTAGGCAAAGAGTTTAGAGAGGCTTGCAAGATACTAGGGATTGAGGACTTGCGGTTTCATGATTTAAGACATGAAGGTTGTACCCGATTAGCTGAACAGAGTCTTACAATTCCTGAAATTCAAAAAGTGAGCCTACATGATTCTTGGAGTAGCTTACAGCGCTATGTATCGGTAAAGGCGAGAAGAAATATTATTCAGTTGGAGGAAGTGCTACATCTCATTGATGAAACGTAGCATAGTCTTTAGATGCTTCTGAGTATTTTCTGTCTAAAATATCTGCTAGATCTTTTACGTGTACTAAAAATGGTGCACGTTTGCTCTGATCTATTTTAAATACAGAGAAAGGAAATTCTTGATTATTCGCCTTTCTCAATGCTTCAGCTTTACTAAGATGAGGATAATAGTCAGAAACTATAGTCATCAGTTCTACAGTCATAGAGCGATATTTCATAAATAAGTAATCGGATGTAGAAATTTTTAAAGATATATTCATGATTAAAATCTAACAGTTATCTCGATGAATTCAGTTTAGTATCCCGAAAATAGTAAAGGTAGAGTATTACTTCTGTTTAAAAATATATTAGTATTATGCTAATTAAATATTTGTATTATAATGATTTATGAGTGATAAAAAATTATCAGACCTTGGCCTGCTTGAACAGGATATATGGTTCAACTTTTGCTACTACTATGAGTGTGATCTGGATGATGTGTCAATAGTAAGCGAGAATCAAACATATATTGATAAAAAAGAAAAAATCATAAAAAGAATGCAGCAGAATGATTTTTCAGTTAATGAGGAGAGAATTTCTTTTGCTGAAATGATGGGGAGTGATTTGAATATTCCCTTCAAACCATCTCAGCTCGCTGAGCTTTTAACACAGCTTAATACATTAAGGGTTAAGGTAAATAACTTGCCTGCCAAAATTTTCCATAGGCAATATTCAGATATTTTAATTGCTTATGTGCAAATGCTTGGTGGATTGGAGTTTATTCAGAACCGTACACTTGCCAAAAGTGCAAAGGCAATCATTGCAGTCAAAGCTCGTTACGACAAGCATTTATACCCAAGACGTGAAATTATATATCGTATTTTACGGGAACAAGTGGCACGTCATGGTAAATGGAAGACTCTAAATCAAGCAGTTAATTTTGTGCTTGATGATCTGGTCAAAGCTTTTGAGGTTTACGATATTGAATGGCTTCAGTCTGAACTTGTGCTTAAGCAAAAAATGCTCAGTGAATTAGAGCAGGAGAGTAAGCAGTTGTATGCTAAAGCTCAGTCAGATGGCGTGCGAAGAAAGCCAGCATCAATTGTGAAGAAAATAGAAAAATTACAGCTGGAACTTAACAATCTTAATCAGATACTGAAGGCAAAATATCCCTCTAAAGAGATAGAAAAGTTTGGGTATAAGATGCCTTACAGTGGTGGATACATTGCTGAAACCATCATTCATGAGCTCCGAACCCAGCCTATGATCCTGTCGGAAATAATACTTTAATTAATTCTTAGTATTTCTTTTTAATGGATTCCATTGCTCTTCACGTAAATGTAAATATTCAGCATTAGTTTTTATGGTGGGGTATTCAGTATCAGAGTGCTCTTCAGGTGGATTCTCAGAGACAGGGCATTCATGGGGAGTTGACAAACCTTTTGTATAACCTGAAGGTTTAATCGGTGTAATGGTATTTTCATGAAAGATTGGACTAGTACTTACATTAAGTGGGATTACTTCATCAGAGGATGGTTTTAAAGAAGCTTTAATGTTGAGTATTTCATCTTCAAGTCTATATTTTAGTTCAGTAATGATTTCAGCTTGTGCTGCTTCTTTTTCAATTTTATCAAAAGACTCGTAGATGCGATCAATATCATCTTGAGTGGAAATATGTTGATCAAGAATTTTTAATTTTAGTGTAGTAAAAATCCATTGATTGAATAAATATTCTTGAATTTTCTTGTCATAAGCTTGTTGCATTTTTAACTTCTCTTCTGATTTTTTGTTAAGTAATGCTTCATCATTTTTTGCCTTTTTAAGTTGTTCTTGTAAGTCTTCAACCTTCAATTTTAGCTTAAATGTGTCTTCATCAAAATTTTTAATCACATGCTCAAGCGTTATGGAAGTGTTTCCACGTTCTAGCTTTCTTTTGATGTTTTCTAATTTTGATCTGGTATCAGTACTTATTCTTGCTTGTAAATGATCCTTTGATTTGTGATTTTTTTGGTACTTAAACTCTCTAAATTTTTTACGAATGAGCTCATAGACCTGTTTTGAAACGGTCAGTATTTCTTTTGATTTTAACGTAGCGACTTCAGCAGATGGACCTAGATTATTTTGTTGTGCAGTTGAGATATAAAATTCGTAGGGATATTTTAATTTCCATTTTTCTGCATTGTTTCTGATGAATTTTTCTTTAAGCTCGCGATCATCTTGAATCCAGATAGAAAGTTGTTCGTAGGGTCTTGCCATATTTTTATCTTTATGGAATTAATAACTTGCTAAATATTAACTTAGTATTATATAAATGTTAACTAAAATATTAAGTTAATATTAATCCGAATATTAATAGTAGTGCCTTTTGCTTTCTAGTCGCCTTTAGTGCCTATAGCTGTGGATAAAAATGGGGGAAATAGAGTGAATTCATCTAAATCTAAGGTCTCACTATTTTTGCTGATTCATGACTATTCACCGATCACTTTAAGTCCTCAAGCAAGGTGGCTACTGCTTAAACTCACAGCTGAGTTCAGAATAGGAGACGCCATTGCATCCATAAAAAATATGGCGAAGATATTTCATATCAATGAAAAAAAAATTAAGGAATGTATTGCTGAGTTGGTAGACCATGGAATTTTAATCCAAGGAATAGATGGGCTAACTTCTGACAAAAAGAGTTATATCGATTACGACCTATTCTTAGGCTGTATGAATGCAAAAAAAATTAAACCACTAACACTGGATAGATGGTTTCATCAAACAGCAAGAGCAGATAATTTTCCTCTTATAGGGCTTTTTCAACATCTCGTTGAAAACAGACTAGATGATTTTTATATGCATCATTTGCAACATACGTCATCTAGATTGTCAGGGATCTTGGATTTTAAGTCTGCTTTAGTGCTCATGGTATTGGTTAGAAATAGTAATCAATTTGGAGTTATCAATCAGTGCGGAATCCACAAAATAAAGCACAAAACAGGTATGTCTAAAGACACCATTTTTAGATGCATCAAAACGCTAGAAATTCATGGTGTGATTAGAATACGAGTTGATGGTGTGCTTTCCAGTAAAATTATAAGAGTGTCTAATCCATTTTATATGCTGAATTTATCACATGAAATCTGGCAGGAAAAAGCAACTTATGGACGGTATTTCATAATTCAATATCCAGAACCACACTCCTTTGAGGTGCAGCAGGTTGCAAGTTTACTGCAATTTTTAGAGAGCAAAAAAGCTACGTTAACAAGGATTTTAACGATTAACGATGCTTATCAGGTTTTTGTAAATCTTTTCACAAGAATGCCAGACTTGATCGCTGCTACAAAGGGATTGACGATTGAGATGGTTAAGGAGGATTCTTCAATACCTGAACATGAACGGTTTGAATATCGATTTATAATACATCTGTTGTCACTTTTTCTTGAGATGCCAAATGATCATGATAGCAGTCAATGGCTTAGAGATTTAATTGAGTTTTTCCCACAAAAAAATTCAAAGACACATTTGAAGGGGGGAATTTCTTTATTAGGATTTCTTCAGTGCCATTTAGAACAATGGTGTGCCCAGATTTACAATGATCTGTCTAGAGCTCAGGCATTATCTAGAGGTGGAGATTCTGTAGATTTACATGATTTGAAAAAGATGGCAGATCGATTGCGATTGAATACTTTGTTGAAATTTGCTGAAGATGATCCATTTGAAACATCTGATCGTATTGCTCGGAGTAACAGTAATCTTTTATCAATGTTAGGTCTGATGATGACCTTGATCGCGAAGAATCAGCTTTATCCATTTTTAACGTATTTAGGCTTAAAAGAACAATTCAGTCAATTTTGTATTGTTCCACGTCATGCGAAGCAAACACAATATATTTGTATTTTTATGCCATTTCCAAGTCAAATCTTGAATCAATTTACCAAAATTACTTTAGATAAAAACCTTGCATTTGTATCTAAGCAAGCACTTTTTCAGGATGAAAGGCGTAATCATTTTTTTAGTGAATCCATTCAACCGAGCCTCAAAGAACTACAGGATTTTGGCTTGCTGCCTGAGAACTGCCTAGCTTTAGATCATTTTGCTATTTCTAGAAATAAGATCAAAACTAAGGCGTAACTTTAGCTTCTGCAACATTCCCATATTTTCGTTGTTCTCGCTGTATGGGGCTGCGGTGTAATGGTTAGATCAGATAACAGGTAATATATATTATTAACTACAAGAGTAATATATAAATAATATATTAAACATAAACAATATCTTATCTAGTCATGTGAGTACTGTGATTCACTTAGCACAGTATAGACCATACTCAAATGGGCTATAGACAACGTATCAATATCATATTCCTAAAACATGCAGGACTAACCCTATAGTATGTTCCAAAGTCTTCAAGCATATTCAGCTAAGCAGGATGACCATAACATCCTGCTTTAGAATCATGATCAATAAAATTTTACATCTCTCACTTAGATATGAACCTTATGTTTCAGTGAGAACCTAAATGTACCAAAATGTTCAATTTCAATATAATCCATATGATCAGCTTTATCATGAAGCAGAAGTGCTGGCAGGAGTAGACCATTTCATTCAAGAGGTTTGCTTAGGTGGTTATGATCTATATCATCAAAACCTGATGATAGACCTACAAAAATTAGTTCAGTCGTTTAAGCCAATCTACAATGCAGATTTTTCCTATTGCAATTCAGTACTGATATTCATTGATGTTGTGAAGATCATTGATTACACACTCAGCCTAATGCCACAGGCAAATTATGAATCTATAGTCTGTTTTGATGAAATGACAGTCTGGCATATTCTGACATACATCCAGTCATTATCAGGCTGTATCCAACAGCAACTAATTGAACATCAACAACGTGAGTTAAAGAATCAACAGAGCCTTTTTGATTATGCATCTGCATTGATTCACCATTATGCGAGAACATTGGTTGTTCGAGTAGATTTATCTATCAAGAAAGAATATCAAGCCTTATACAATATTCAAGCATTTAACCAAGCCTTAGAAGTATTGCATCGGCGTATCGCAGATCAGGATACTTGCTTTAGTGGTTTACATGGTTATGCATGGGCATTAGAGCATGGCATAAGCAAAGGCTACCATTGTCATCTCTTGCTTATGTACGATGGGAATATACATCAACAAGGTTTTAAGATGGGGCAGTGGGTTGGTGAGTGCTGGGAGCAGATTACACATGGATGTGGTTATATTTTTAACTGTAACCATCCCGACTATATGGATACATATGAAGCGATGGGGACATTAGGAATAGGCATGATTCATCGTCATGATGAAAATAAACTTAATAATTTTCTTAATTACGTTGTTCCTTATCTGGTGAATGCTGAAAAAGAACAGCAGCATCCAAGGGTTAAGGATGAACCAAATATGCGTAGTTTTGGCAAGGGGCAGATCAATGCGAAAAACCGAAGAGGTTTATAAGTATTGAATTTTCAATAGAGAACACGAACATGAAGTGTTCTCTATCTTGTACAGTATGACATCAGAATGATAGATTTACATTGCCT
Organism: uncultured Acinetobacter sp.; assembly: GCF_947626835.1. Lineage (GTDB taxonomy): Bacteria > Pseudomonadota > Gammaproteobacteria > Pseudomonadales > Moraxellaceae > Acinetobacter. The sequence continues at coordinate 87,261 of NZ_CANQTS010000003.1, forward strand.
TGATCAGTAATGATTTCAGCTTCAAGTACTTGATCACCACGACATTTCAGTAGATAAGAAACAGTCGAGCTACTATATTCAAAATTCTTTTAAGTCTTAATCAAGCTAGTTTGTGAATTCATATAGGTGATTCTTTCTTTCGCAGGCTTTTCAAGTAACTCTACATGTATTGAATATTGGATCAAGTTTTTTGCAGGTAGTCTGATTTTCTCAAAAAATGGAACTTGTTCTTGCTTTATCCGAAACTCTTTCAAACCATTGTTAATCTCATTGAGATAATTACGATACTGACTCATCAAGCCTAAATATTGGCGATGGCTATCTTCAATCAAGACTTGAGAAAACTCATTTTGATTTAGGCGATGTGAAAGAATAAATTCTAGATGCATTCCGATAGGTAATATTTCCATCATTTGTTGGATAAATTGCATAATTAGCTCAACATGTTGCGGTGAACTAATTTTTTGGGATTGTACTAGACTTAGTAGGTTTCCAATAAAGGAGATTAAATGGTTTTTAAGCTGTATAGAGGATGATAAAGTATTATTGGCTAACTGATTAATATCTGTAAGCGGGGTTCTGCTGTCTAGTAACAGTTTAAAAGTCTGTAATAAAGCTAAATACTCGCTCGTTTTGTCTGTATAAAATAAAATGTTTTGTTCTCTGATATCCTGAGAAACCTTCAAGACGCACTGTTGTACAGCCTCAATTTTTTTACTTAAAATTTGAGTTTGGATTACCATCGCTACCATTAACGTCGCAGTAGAAATAGCTTGAGCTGCAACAATCGTGGTTTGCAATGCAGATTGCAAAGAACCTAATCCTTGAACAAAAGTTTCAACACCTACAGAGCTGACCTCTTTTAAAGGAATATGTTGAATAATACCTACATGTTCGAGACCCTTTTTCCAGTAGGCAACTCCATCTCTAAAAATCACCTGATCATTTGCTATAGCTTCTAAAAGTTCTTTTGAAAATTTTTCAATGTCGTAACTAAATACTTTATCTAACATGCTGATACCTTAGAACTCATTGTAGTCATTTTTATTTTCTTCATGCTTAATCCTCATCATCGCAACAATACAAGCAGCAGGTATCGTAACGCGATAAGCGGGAGCTGTAATATCTTTTGCAGTTAAAGGTAATGTGGCGGCTGCCACGAATGGATTTACCTTGATGAAATTCTTAGCCATATTTAATCCAGCTAAAAGTCCACCAGCTGTACTTGAAGCAGTTCCACCACCAAGACTATTTTTAATCGTTTTGAGAGGGCTTTCTTTAATTGAGGTTAGTCCTAAGTACCCTTTTTCTTTCAATTTCTTATTGATGAAATCCAGATCATTAAGTTGAGTGATTCGACCAAAAAGGGTTCTTAGTATTTTTTCTTCAAGAAGATTGATATCAGAAGTATCTTTATGGAAATCTACACCTGTTTTTTTTGCAACATCTTCTAGTAGTTCGCGATACACAACCCCTTTTCCTCTGACAAGGTTGACTACTGTATCTCCGCCAAATAGTTGAATTTCAGCAGCAATCGCTTTCCAGCTATTTTTATATAAATCGTCTTCAGTTGAGTACATGCTCATGTTTTTAACAAGTGTGCTTTTAAGCCTCCCTGTCCATTGTTCTGTACCTTCACTATCAGCGATTAAAGTGTTTGACAATAATTTAAGATCTTGAACATCACAATGTTGTAGAAATGCTAGATCAGGATCTTCGCGAAATTTTGCTTCTGTTGCCATATGAAGTGTTCTCTTTATTACAAAATTTAAGTAAAGCTATTAAGATGCGCAATTTTTTGATTTAGGCAATAAAGTTTAGCCACTATACTAATAATATTTTAAATTTCATTAAGTGTATCATTTAAAAATTATCCTATTAAATTAAAAAAAAGTAATAAAATTAATATAATATTTAAAAGGATTAAATTAGAAAAGTATAGTGGGGAAGATGGATAGAGATGATTTAATGAGCTTATTTAATAAAGCTCAAAATGGTGATATAGAAGCACAGTTTACATTGGGGCAATGCTTCCTAGTGGGAGATGGTGTAGAAGAAGATAGTGAAATAGCTACTTCAATGTTTGCCGAAGCTGCTAATGCAGGACATACTGAAGCACAATATATGTATGGTTTAATGAATCGTTACGGGCAAGGTTTAGATCAAGATTTTGAAGAGGCTGGATATTATTTTAAGCAGGCCGCACAGCAAGGACATATAGAATCTAACATTGAGTTAGCAAAGTTATTTCTATATGGATTGGGTGTAGATGAGGATTATGAAATAGCAGCAGCTTTGTTGATAGAAGCAGCTGATCATGGTTATAGCGAAGCTAAAGTTGAATTAGGACTTATGTACGCTAAGGGATTGTTTTTTGATAAAGATCCTAAGCAGGCAGCGAAGTTTTTTGGAGAAGCGGCCGAAGATGGGGATGCTAAAGGGCAGCTGCATTTAGGTATGATTTTTAAGTTTGGTGTTGGTGTGCCCAAAAACTATGAAATCGCAGCATCAATGTTTAAAAAAGCAGCAGATCAGGGTGAAGAGCAAGCTAATGTTGAATTAGGTTTGTTGTATGCTGAAGGCAATTTATAGATTTTTAATAAGTTTACTTAAAGAATAAGTTGTTAAAAATTAATATTTATTAAACTATCGAGGGGAAGTCAAATGGGGTTTTGGGATAAAGTAAAAGAATCAGCTAATAAAATTGCTGAATCAGACAGTTGGGCAGCTATCAAAGAAACTGCTTCAAATGTTGGATGTAAGGTTGGTGCTCATTCAGGCAAACCTCAGAATGTTGAAGGACAGCCTCAATGTTATATGGAATATACTTGTAATAAATGTAATCAATTAATTATTAAACAAAAGCATAAGTTTCCAAACAAAGCAGATGCCAAATATCATAGCAATCGTTCATGTGAAAAGCGTTTAAAGTGTGAGTATTGTGATGCTGTTGAAACAGTTACAGTGCATGAGCATTGGAATTCTAAAGGGGTGGATGGTTATTGTAATAATGTTGAAAAATGTGCTCGTTGTCATACAGAGCGTAAAAATGGCAAGCACCACAGCTTTATAAGAAGAGGCACGCAAGGGTCTAAGATTGTAGTGGAATGTATTAATTGTAGACATACTGAATTAAAAGATACTTGGAATTAAATGATTCCAAATTATTTCAAGTACATAACATCCTAATGAGAATCATGAAGCTCTTTCGAGTACACATGAAAATATGAAATTAAAGCCTGCCATCGTGCAGGTTTTTTTATGCCCTGAATTTAGGAGTCGAGTCATGAGCTTGAATTGTCCCTTTTGTCGTTCAACCGACATCATGGTTGTTGGAGCAAGCATACAACAAACAAATTCAACATTATCAAATCTTGCATCACCCGCAGCATTGGGTGCTTTAGGCACAACCGTTGCGAAGTCTTTGAATCTGCCTCCCATCGTTGGAGGAATTGCAGGAACTGTACTCGGTGGTTTGTTTAATTCATTTACAGAGCAAAGCACACCTCCGCAGCAAAGCTTGTGCTTCTGTCATAACTGCTACCAAAAGTTCCCCATCCAATATCTGAATTAAGAACAGATCCAATTTTTAACATTATTTTAAAAAGGAATAAAACTATGGCACATCAACTTGAACAAATGGCTTATGTCGGTGAAACCCCTTGGCATGGACTAGGGAATCAACTGAGTCAAAACCAACCAATTGAAATCTGGGCACAACAGGCAGGTATGGACTGGCGTATCGAGTCATCCAATGTCAGTTATATGGCACAGAATGAACGTGGGCAAAGCATCATCATGCCGTATGAAGAACAGCGTGTACTTTACCGTTCTGATACCCATGCACCGTTGTCAGTCGTTAGCCAACGTTTTCAGGAAGTCCAACCTCGTGAGATCTTAGAGTTCTATCGTGATTTAACTGAACAATCAGGCTTTGAGCTGGAAACCGCAGGTGTGCTTAAAGGCGGCAAGAAATTTTGGGCATTGGCACGGACAGGGCAAAGTTCAGCACTCAAAGGAAAGGATGTCAGTAATGGCTATATTCTTCTTGCAACTGCATGTGACGGTACGCTTGCGACAACCGCACAATTCACTTCCATCCGTGTCGTCTGTAACAATACTTTAGCGATTGCTTTACGTGGACAGAACAGTAGTGCAGGTGTAGTGAAAGTTCCGCATAGCACCAAGTTTGATGCAGATAAGATCAAACAGCAATTGGGTATTTCAGTTCGTGCATGGGATGAACACATGTATGAGATGAAGCAGCTCAGTCAGCGTAAAGTCACCCAGTCTGAAGCCGCAGCCTATTTTGATGCGGTATTTAATAACACCACAATGAGTATTGCAGATCAGGAAGAAAATATTATTCAGTTCTACCGTGATGTTGCAACTCAGGCAGCACAGGCAAATGCCAAGGAGAAAGCTGAGCCAAATGCCAAGGCGATGACTAAAGCAATGGACATGTTTAATGGTCAGGGACGAGGTGCAACACTTTCATCATCTAAGGACACGGCTTACGGATTACTCTGTTCAATTACGGAATTTATTGACCACGAGCGTCGTGCCATGAGTACAGATCATCGACTCGATTCAGCTTGGTTTGGTGCAGGAGCAGCGATCAAGCAACGTGGACTAGAACAGGCTTTACGCATGGTGTCATAGTGTGGAAAGTTAAGTTTTTGCAATGGAAAGTTAGACCTATCCTTTAGATTCTAATAGATTCTAAAGATAAATTTACATTTTAAAAATAATTAAACCACATCTTCGGGTGTGGTTTTTTTATGCCCTTTATTTGCCACCACCCATATAAAAATGAGGAAGCAAGGTATGAATACAGCAATATTAAACCCATCCATTCAACAAGGGAGTACACCCTTTGTTGCTCCAAAATTGTTTACAGCGAAACGCTTGGTCAATACCAAAAATATGACTCAATCTGACTGGCTTGAAGTCAGACGACAAGGCATTGGCAGTAGTGATTGTGCAGCAGCCTGTGGATTGAATCCCTATATGTCGATGCTCGAACTTTGGATGATCAAGACAGGGCGAGTCAAACAATCGATTGAGGATGAAAGTTCAGGTATCGCTCCACTCTATTGGGGCAAGCAGCTAGAGCCATTGGTGGCTGAGTACTACAGCATGCATACCAATAACAAGGTACGCAGAATCAATGCAGTGCTTCAGCATCCAGATCCTGATAAACATTTTATGCTTGCCAATCTAGACTACTCCGTTGTGGGTAGCGATGAAGTCCAAATTCTGGAATGCAAAACAGCAGGTGAGTACGGCGCAAAACTTTGGCGAGATGGCGTGCCTTTATATGTCTTGTGTCAGGTACAACATCAATTGGCAGTAACAGGAAAACGAGCAGCACATGTTTGTGTGCTGATCTGTGGGCATGAAACCAAAATCTTCGAAGTGACGCGCTCTGAATCCGTGATCCAGCATATCATCAATGCAGAACGTTACTTCTGGGAGTGTGTGGAAAAAGACACACCGCCTGATGTGGATGCCAGTGAATCGGCAGCTAAAGCTATCCAGCAACTCTATCCACAACATATTCCGTTGACTGTTGAAGACTTGAGTTATAACGAACAAGCCAATCAATTGTTTGCTCAACTGATTCAAGAAAAGCATCACATTGAACAGCATCAAAACAACTTTGATGAAACTAAGCATCAAATCCAGATGTTGATGAGGGATGCTGAACGAGCGACCTTTGCCAATGGTTCGGTGACGTGGAAGAAATCCAAAGATTCAATCAGTTTAGACAGTAAAGCCTTACTCAAACTTCATCCTGAAATGCTTGAACAGTTTCCACAAAGTAAAGCAGGGACGCGACGTTTTCAGATCTATACCGATGACTGAATTCATCACATCGATATTTCTAATCATCCAAAAGCGCAAAAAACCACCCCGATCCACCGACTCCCGAAGGAGCGGTGGACTAATAATGGCGGTCTTTGCATTTCATCTGATCTTTAAACGGTTTTGTATTTGCTTACATAACAAAGGGTCAACAGTAAAATTTTATTTAGAGGAAAACTAACATGATTAAAGGCTTAGCGATTACACCACCGATCCTTGGACGTATCAGTATCGGTAAAGTTGTTGAAAAGAACGGTAAACGTCTACCTGAAAAAGATGATCAATTTACCATTACTAGTCAAATTCAAAGTAAGGAGGGATGGGTTAAACATCCGCTTGATGAACAACTCCGAGCCAAAGCACCGAATCAAAAACTCCGTACCATTCCAGTACGGATGATCTTCAATGATCCAGAACTGAATCTAAGGGCAGAGTACACCTTATTTGATCGACAAACAGGAAGGCCTGTTTGTGTAGGCAATGGTGAAACCTGCCAGCGCCTCACCAATCAAGGCGTAGAACAACATTCCTGCCCATCCCCTGATTTATGTCCTTTAGCTCAAGGAGGCAATTGCAAGCCCTATGGTCGACTGCATGTTAATTTAGATGAGTCGGATGAATTTGGCACATTCATTTTTAGAACCACAGGCTTTAATAGCATACGCACGTTAGCAGCTCGACTGAGTTACTACCATGCAGCATCGAATGGTCTGCTGTCATGCCTACCACTCCAACTGATATTGCGAGGTAAAAGTACAACACAGAGTTTTCGTCAACCTGTGTACTATGTGGATTTAACATTAAGGGATGGAGTCAGTTTGCAAGAAGCTATTCAAACTGCGAAAGAGCTGGATGAACAGATGCGGCAGACTGGATTTAGCCAGAAAGATTTAGATCAAGTGGCAAGAGAGGGTTTTGCAAATGGACAGTTTGAAATCGATGTAGAGGAGGGGCCTGAGGTGGTGGAAGAGTTTTATGTAGAGGATAGTCAACAGCAAGATCAGCAACAAGTCCATTACCTCAGTAATGTACAGGATATTCATCAGGGCTTGAAGCAGAGTGTCAGGGCTGTGAATTAAGCGCAGTTGAATGAGCTAGTCAGCTCTGCAAGTCACTCAGTAAATTAAGGAGACGTTGGTTAGTCATTCATTGATGGGAGCTTCGGCTCCCTTATTCTTTAGTCTAGCAGGGTAATACACGATTCAAATATTTGAATTAACGGCTGCAAATTAAGATGAAAGCCTTCAATATTTGCTTGTACCCATTGCTCTTTGGAGTTTATTTTTGACCAATCAATACCATAGCCACAGTAGGCAATTAGATGTTCAAAGAAAATACGTTGGGCGCGCCCATTACCCTCACGAAATGGATGGATGACATTGAGTTCGCAGTACAAATTAGCAAGTTCACCTATAAGATCTTGCAGTTCTAGACCTTGAAAGTAATTCTGCTGCTGAAGTGGGTTAAGTAATTTATTTGTTTCAATTTCGATACGGGAAAATGTACAAAATCGAGTATCACCTTTAGAGATATCAATTTGCCGAAGTTGTCCTGCCCATTCGTACAAGTCACCAAAAAGCTGTGCATGGATAGATTGTAAGTACTGCAAATCGTAAGGCGGTTCTGCATATTCAATTAAGCTACTCGATAAGCCTGATAGTTCAAGTTCCGCTTGTTCTAAAACCTTCCCATCACGGATATTCAGCTTGTTTTTTAAAATATTTGTCCCTGAATAGCAATATAGGCTATCCCCTAGTTCCCCATACTTATCCATAGCAGTACTCAGTTAGCTTTCTGGTTGTGAATACTTTTTATATTTTTGCAAAATTTGCGCTTTGCTTAGCTGGGTTAGATTACCTGATGTGGTAATCCCTTCGAGCTTGAGGCTGGCTTGGTAGTTTTGCAAGCGGGTTGCCTGAATATATTTTTTTTTCTGTTCGTTGGATTTAAGCATTTTTAGACTCCATCAATTTAACACTATAATGAGTATAACAAAGAATAACGACTCAGAGCTGAACATGCACTCTATGGTACATCATTGTCTTTCTGCAATCGTATCCCTTTGATCAGCATTTTCCTTATTATGGTAAAACGCTTTCGATTGATTTGGATGAACCAACCGATAGCGTCACTGTCTTGGTACGGATTATCTTATCTTTGATAAAGAAAGTAAAAATGATATGTCGGAAAGAGATGGATCTACAAACAAATATTAATTGATAGGGAAGAAGTTGAAGCGAGATACCTATGCAGTTTGAATTATGATTTTTTGAATAAAATCTGATCATTTGTGAAGTTCCAACTATTTCAAACACTTGTGCATAAATTAGGGAAGAAGCCTATTAGGAAGGTTTTAAATTAAAAAGTTACATGTCTAGATCCAGAGAGGAGTCCAAATTATGTTATTTCGTGGCTAGGATAGTTGGAACTGTCAATATATAGTAATTGAGACTGTTCATATATGTGATCATGTTAAATATAATGTAAGTATATTTATGTAATTTAAATTATTTTTGAGGGGCGTAGTGATGCGATTAATAGTACATGGACTGAAAACATCTAATACAAATAATGATACAAATAATGATCGAGTTAGTGGCTATGTTGTTCCTATCGCCTATGAAAATGATGATATGACAATTACTTATACTAACCCCAGTGATTTTCCTAATAATAATCGTATCTGGATAAGTAGTGGATTTCCATACATTGAGAATAGCTTTCCTAGTGATAAAATTTTTTATTTGAATTCACATTATGATGGGTATGAGAATGATAATAGTTCTAATGAAATATTAAATGATCCAACCAAGTGCAGATATTTTTCTTTAGGTAAACATGCATCCACAATTTCATCTGATTATAGACAAATTTATAAATTACCAGCATTGCCAGATGTTCAAACAGGACGTTTAGACTCTTATGAAGTATCTTTCTTATCCAGTGTTGTTCATCCATTTTTTGCTTTGGTTGGGGATTATGTTTATGGACCATTTCAAATCAAAAAAAATAAAATAAATGAAGATGAGCATATTATTTTTGAAACTGTAGATACTAAAACTCCTCTTGATCTTAAAAGTAATCATATTGCTAAATTCGCTTTAAATGATTTAAATGAACAAAAAATTTTACTTAAAGTTGAATCGCATGGTTTAAATGCTATGTATATTACGAGTTTGCATATCTTAAAATCATCTGTTCCATTTGAAACCATAGACTACATCTCTGATAGTAAATTAATTCAATATTATCAAAACTTGGACTTTGCGAAAGATGATTCGATATCTAAAAGTCAAGCAAAGAACTTGAGCGCATCTATACAGCGTTACCTTTATAACAACGCAGTAGAACATCCAGAGCGTATATCACGTTTACAAATGGTATTAGATCAATTCCTTAATAAGGAAGATCAAGAGTTTGCCCTTATAAAACAATATTTTGATTCAGAACAAGGACATACATTTCTTAATGAGTTTTTAAGCAAGCATAAAGACAATATTTTAAAAGATCATATAAAGGTTTTAAAAAAAGAAAATGATTATATAGTAGAAGAACTTAGAGCTAAATATCAAAATCAAATTGAAGATTTAAAGAAAAAATATACTGATGAAAAACTGGATATTGATAATAATATTGCCCAACTTAGACAGGATTTTGAAAAACAGAAAGAGTCTATTAAAGAGCAAAGTGAAGAAATACATAATTCAAAATTGAATGAGGAGTTGGAGTACTTACAGACTCAGATTGCTTTAAAAACTAAAGAGTTAAACAATATCTCTAGTCTTGTAGATTTAGAACAAAAAATTACTCAGAAACAGGGGGTTTTAGATCATGTTCAAGGTCAAATAAATTCAAAGCAAGGTGAGTTAAATAAATTTGAACAAATGGTTAATCAGCAGAGAACTTTACTTCAAAATCCACACCAATTAAGTGATAAAGCGGTAGAGTTTGCTACTTTACGCTCTATCATGACTGGGGCAAATAATATAAAAGAAGAAATTTATGAGCCTGTAAAACTAACTCCAGCCGCCTATCAAGTCACAGGTGAAACAAGAATATCCTATATTAATTATTTACAAAGACATATTAATCAAAGAGATGGTAGAAAATTGTCGTATAACGAAACTGCTAACTTTATGACCACCGTTATGCAGACTTACTTGACGATCTTTAGTGGACTACCTGGTGTCGGTAAAACTTCTACTGTTCATCATTTTGCTGATGCTCTTGGAATTAAGGGACCTATAGAGAATAAAGCTAACTTTTTGAATGTTGCAGTAGCGCGTGGGTGGACATCAAGCAAGGATTTGCTAGGTAATAAAAATGCACTTCGGATGAGTTATGAAGAGGGGCGCACAGGCATCTACAGTATGCTGAAAGCATTAGAATATGCTAAGAGTAGTGGCAAGGACGATATTATTAATCATCAAATGCTGAGTATCATTCTCTTAGATGAAGCAAATCTCTCCCCAATAGAACATTACTGGTCAGATTTTCTTTCTATATGTGATACTTTCCATGAAGGTAAAAAGTTAAATCTTGGAGGAAAGAGTAATACATTTACCCTCGATTTACCGCCAAGTTTAAGATTCATTGCTACCATCAATACGGATGCTACGGTAGAACCATTATCAGATCGTTTACTTGATCGTGCTAGTGTCATTACGCTAACAAATGAGAATAATAACTTGGATAATTTATCTCTAGATGATTTAGGGTTTAACGGTACCGTTCCTTATCAGGAATTAGCCGAAGCATTTATGATAAGTCGCGAACAAACGCTTAAATTACAGAATTCTGGCAAGCTGGAATTAGAGAGGAATGCATTAGCAAAGATTAGACATGCTTTAGAATCTGATGCAAGAAGTGCACATCCAGTTTATATCTCTAATCGTAAAATGAATGCGATTTATAATTATTGTGCCGTAGCAAACCAATTAGCTTTTGAAAATGATGTTCCCCCTTTAGATTTTGCTATAGCTCAACATGTTATTCCTAAAATCAGAGGATATGGTAAAGACTTTAAAGAACGTTTAATAGACCTAGATAAAGTTTGTCGAGAGTATAGGCTGTCACGATCAAATCAGTTAGTTAAACAAATTCTCGATAATGGTTCAGAGTTCGCTGACACTTTTTCTTTGCTCTAATGTTTTTAAGGGAATAAATGATTGTATGAAAGTATCCGTTGAGGTTATTGCTGGACGTAATAAAGGTCAAGTACTCGACCTGATGCAATCTCCATCCAATAATATGCCATACATATTATGTGAAGATGATGTTTTAGTCTTCAGGGTGCAGACTAGTGAGGAGCGTCCTAACCTACATCTCAATTTACATGAAACGTTTATTCCCTTTTTTCAAAAATCAGAGCTATGCAAAGATCAACCATATTACGAATATATTTGCGAACCAAAAAAGATTAAGAATAGTTGGAGGTATCAAGCACTTTTTCATAATTTTTGCGGTATAGCAGAGCTGATCATTGCAGATTACATAGACCTTGGTTTTGATAATTTTGAAATTAAAAATGCTCAATATTTGCACCCGATTGAAATATTAGCACGTAAAATTAATGCTGATCGTATCAGTGCAATGCTAGATTTCTTAGGTCGAAATGATGGCAGTGATCTCGCAGCTCTCGCACGTATGACACGAAAATATTCGGGCTTTCAAGAAGGCGATAAAACAATCACTTATACCTTAGATAGTGTAGAGCGATATATTTTGTCACTTGAAGATTTATTGCCAAAGATTACCCAGCATCCTATTGTTAAACTAGTACAAGTTAATCGTCTGAATTCTTATAAAGATTCTTCTCAGCTCACTGAAGATTCAATCAACTATTTGATCAATACAACTGAAGACATATATGAGGTTTTAGATGAAGAAGATAGTCTATTTTCTATAGATGATCGCTATTTCGCTGTTGATAAAGTATTGGAAGCGGAAATCGTTGAAGAGTGTGATCTTTATGAAAACGAAGTTCTACATGGTTTTATACATATATTAATTCAATCATTAGAACAGATTATAAAGGGTTTAAAACAAAAGTGCACGAAAGATGAAAGAAGAGATATCTCAGGTTATGAATCTCTTTTTAATAAAATTGATAAGTTTAAAGAAAAGTTAAATCGACCAGTGATTGAACGTTGCAATCATTTTATTTCTCGACTTTTTTTCTTTAAAAGGCTTCTCATTAATAGAATTAATGTAAAAAAACCTTATTTGCGAGAGCCTATTTTTACTCATAAAGCAAAGCATAATCTTTATTATCGTCAGGTCTTTTTGATGATGATTGAATGGGTGAGATTTGGTAAACCAGACTGGAGCTTACAAAATCAACTAAATTCAATTGAAAATTTACCTAAGTTATTTGAATATTACCTGTTCTGTCTTGTTAAGGAGCATGTCCTGAATTATAGCTTACAATTCAGAGATGCTCTCACAGAAACACTTCTAGATGGATCGAGTTATGATCGGTTCGTTTTTAAACTTAGTGAAGAGGTAAAAGCAGAACTGTTATATGAACCAAATATCTATACTTCTGATCGTAATTCACTTAATGCTAAGGATAGGGTTTTAGCTTCTTATAGAAATACAGAGGCGTGGAATAGAAAGAACAATTCTAACAACGCACATGTGGATAAAAATACACCTAACCATAGTTTTCAACTGCGCCAAAATTCAGAAAATACTAAAAAAAGGTTGTATCGGAGATCCCCTGATATTGTCTTGCGTATGTATACATCAAATCATGAGTCACTACTTATGTTGGATGCCAAATACATGACCTCAGAAAAAGCTTTCCATGAGGCAATGCGTGACTGCATGATTAAATATTTGCATGGCATCCATTTTGCTGCAACTGGAGAAAACAAGACTATTGGCTTAATGATAGTTAATCCTGATGAACAAGATGTTACACACCATTTTCATCATGATGAATATACAATCTTTGGTTCTATGCCAGTGACGCCATGTGTCATGACTGCATCGATCGATATTTCTAAAGCACATCATCTCGGTTCAACTATTCAACGTAATATATTTCGTATTATGGAAATGATGGTAGAAAAGGTCAGTAATGTGGGGTTAGGTGAGATGAAAACAGATGTGCACGAATTATATAAAACAAAAGAAAACTTTATATCTCAATCACAAGATGAAGTGTTGAGTGAAAATAAAGAAATAAAATATCATGAGATTGAACTTAAAAAGCCAAAAACCAATGAGAAGAAAGTGAAGAAATCGACTCCGATTGTAAAGCAATCGTTAGCAGTTGGTCCACTTTTCAAGAATAATCCTACATCGATCAAGAATGAACAACCAAGTCATATTGATTTACTGAAAAAGCTGAAACATCGTGGTCGGAATAATTAACCCCAATCCAGTCTAAGCCAATAACTGCACTATTAAGCATAAATCAAGAGCCGTTAATCTTGGATTGAGGAAGTAAAATGCATTCATTGGAACAAAAAATTCTTAATGAAGTTTAAGTTGATTTACGCTATTAAGATCATGCTTATCACTTATTTTTGATTCAATCATATTCACTTGGTTTTGAATATTTTGCTTAATCCCTAAAGACAGGTTATTAGCATGTTCACTCATTGCAAGTTTACTTTGCAAATTGGCATCAACTACTGCTTTTTGACGAACGCCTAAATTACTTAATTGTTCACTCTTAAAGTCGATGGATCGCTTTATCTCCAGAGCAATTGCATCCATGTAAATTTTTTTACTATCAGAACTCTCAGGAAATTTGTTGGCCGTTTCCAAAAGCTGCGGAAGTTTGATCATGAAGAATTCATCATCTTCATTTATCGACTTGGCTAATTCCCCATAAAAAGCTTCGATTTCCTTAACTTGTTCTAGACTGCTACGTTCTATAAATTCGACCCTCGAATTCGCCAATTGATCTAGCTCTTTTTGCATTCTTGTCAAGGAATCAGCTATAGCCTGAAAACCCCTGAATTTAGCCTCAAGCATTACAGCTTCAACTTTAGCATTTGCTTCAATTATTTCGAGTTGAGCCTCTTTAACTAGATGAACTCTCTCGTTCTCTAATTCAGCCACCCTAATCTTGTCTGGATCATAATTGGTAACTGTAGAGCTTACTGAACTTGAATACGAACTACCGCCAAAATCACGGTTACTACCTGTTGATGAACCCAGAAAACTACCTACTGCACCAACAACCTTAGAAGCAATAGACCCAAGATTCCACCCCATAATACAATCCTTATTTAATTAACTCTTTACTTATTGCTTTACGCATCTTAAACATCAATGTAGCAAATTCTTTTTCCCTTTGATCCAAAGCATTACTATAACTTTGTGCATCATGTAGAAATTCTGCTAGGTTCTGTTGCTGAATCTTTCTAAATTCTTCATTCATGCTCAAGAAAATTTCATTTCGATTTATAAATTGTTCATCATTTAATAGATCCACAATGTGGTTCACTGATGTTTGTTGCCAAGCATTAGCAAACTTAGCTAAACAAATCTTTTGCGCCGTCGTTCGGCAACTGAAAATAATACTTTCTAATTGCTTAATAAAGTTATGAGTAAGAATAGTTAATTGCTGCTCTTTCTCTAACTTTTCTAAACTGTCGCCATTGATCTTGCTTTCATTCGTTATATAAATTCCGAAACGCTTTTCGCAATAGAATTCATCCAGATCATTTTGATATTGCTCAATAGACAGGAATATATCTATTACTGTTTTTTCACCTATAACCTGATTTAATCCTGCATCAAATAAAGAGTGAAGTTGTTTCAGAACCACTAATCGCTCAATGCGCCATTCATTAAAGCATGCATCAATCTTATCTAGTTCAATACTGCTATCTAAGCCAATTTGGACCAATTTTTGTTTAGAGTTATCAACGAATATCAGATGATTCTGTAGCATCTGATTCATGTAGCTTGAGATCTTTTTGATAACATCAATTGATTCATCCAGTAATTCAGCTTTTCTTAATGTACTGGTACATAGAGTTGCCGTGTATTCTGCAAGCAATGTGAAATTTGGAATAGGTTGTTGTCCAAGGGCATGTAGACCAATAAGCGTATCAACATTGGTATTTGACAGAAGCTGCTTTGATTCTGTCAAAAGATTCGTCAACTTTGAGCGTAAAGATATTAGATCAATATCAAGATGTTCTTGTAATAGTTGTTTTTGAGATCCAAATAATTCCTGTTCTTCAACCGTCAAATTATTCATTAATGGTTGTCGTTCAAGTTGAGTTTTCAGTCTGATAATCTCATTAACCAAATTAAGATTATGACTTTCCCAATCATCAAGTTGGCTTAATAGGTTTGTAATCCATTTATCACTTGCCATGCTATATCGCCAAGTGGATTTTTGAATTCCATCTAAATCATAATTTTCGAGCTCTATAAGATAGTCAA
The DNA here is from genome assembly GCF_947626835.1 of uncultured Acinetobacter sp. GTDB lineage: Bacteria > Pseudomonadota > Gammaproteobacteria > Pseudomonadales > Moraxellaceae > Acinetobacter. The sequence continues at coordinate 102,543 of NZ_CANQTS010000003.1, forward strand.
AATGGGACGAAAGCAACTTAGTCGCATTGATTTCTTTCACGTAGTCTATTGCTATCTCTACATTGACCAACTCTGTTTGTAATGTTTTATATCTAGAGTAAATATCATAAAGACGGTTATATTCATCATATTCTTCTTTAATTTCTTCAGCAGTCATAGAGTATCTTTCCACATACTCTGCTGATGGCTCGAAAATGGGAATCCAATCGTTTTCAATAAAGTAATCTAGGATAGCTACAGCTTGCTTCTCTTTGGCATCATGGAGGGATAATATATTGAATGTGTCACTTTCAAATTGTTGAAGATTAATGACAGGGCATCTTGGAAGTGCTACAACCGATGAATCCAAATTACCATTGAGGCCATGATCTACGTTTTTTGGATCAGTATGGTTACTGTATTCGGCAGCACATTTAAAAGATGGGTAATTGTAAACACTCCCCTTTTTATAACTATATACGATCGTAACCTCTTTCTCAGGTCTAAACTTTGCATCAGGGATACTTAAAGGGATCAGATCATTTTCTGCATGAACAGCCCATTTACCTTTCCCTATGCCGTGTAAATCATATTCTCGCCTTGAGCTATTCCATAGGTTGTAAGACATCGGACGTACGACCCTAAGGTTTTGGAATATGCAGCCAGTATTCTTATCAAATATGATTTGATCTAAATTTTTAAAAGCAAAAAAATCTTGTTTATTTAGAGCAGTAATTAAATCTTTTATGGTATCCAAATACCTCCAAGATTTTTCTTTAATTATTAGATCCCTCAACTTTACTGTCGCTCGATCACACTGGGCTAATAGTGTGATCCTTTCTAATTCACCGAAGTATGTATCTTCAACATCACTCTTTGGAAAGTATTCATCTGTACAAATTATTTCGCTTTGGAGTTCTTTAAGACTTCTTCGCAATATTTCTCTTTTTTCTAAATATTGTTTTGCGTCATAACAAGCATTATTTTCGATTGATTTCACAGCACCCTCTTAACAGGAGTAATTAACCAAATTCACAACGCTTTACAGCATATCAATTCGATACTCAAAATGCTGTAAAAATTAAACTTTTTTCATTTTTGACATAGCTAAATTAATGTACGGAGCACAGTGCTGAATGACTTGTTGGCACTGTTCAGTATCAAACTGACCTACATGACAATCATCAACGTGTATTTCTATTTTCTTAGCCAACCACTCATAAGCAGCTTTACGAGTTTTTATTTTGGCTAGGATCAGGTGCAACATTTCTGCAGTAGATGGATTGAATGTTGTAGAGCAAGGCAATAAATGCGGGCTTGGATAATGCCGGGTTGTGCAGAGTTTGTCTGCCATCGAGAAGGCGAATCCATTTAGATACGAGATTTGCATTCAGGCCATACTGTAAAGCGACTGAGGCGATTGAAGTGTTGGGTTCTTTACAGGCTTGAACAATACTATTTTTAAATTCAGCACTGTATGTTCTTCGCTTTTTGGAAGCAGATCCGGTTGATACATGAATATTTGTGGTCATAAATTAAGTCCCCACTTAAAAGTAAGTGGTGAATAGCCATCAAAATTCTAGACACACATAACCATCTGTTTGATCAGTTAGCTATAGAAGAGACGGCTCACAGGACTTTTTTATCATTTTCTACCCGCCTTATAATTTAAATTGAATATTTTATAACCGATCATCAAGCCACTAACTTAATTTTACTCCAAATTTACACCCTATATATTAGTAAGCTATTTAAGTATTTGAAATATAAATATTATTATTTTTATGATGTCCAATCCATCATGGGGGCGACCGAAATACGAGGCTGTAAAGCTTGCAGATGAGACATAACGACCTAAGACTTCAAACAACGAGAGCGCGGCATTATACGGCTTTTGACTCAAAATCGACAGCCCTATGCCGCTTTGTGTTTTATATAACGCGCATCCATCATGGCAAATACGCCAGCCAAGATAATTAACAGCACGCCTACCAAGCAGCTCATAGACCAGCTGCCATACTGCCACGCCACCACACCAAGCGCTGAACCACAGGCCCCGCCAATAAAATAAGTGGTCATATAGATGGAATTAATGCGGGATTTGGCATCTGGACGTAAGCGAAACACAATCCCTTGATTGCCAGTGTGTACCATCGCCAGTCCTAAATGAATGCATGCATAACCTGCAATATAACTAAGTAAAGAAACTGCGCCGCCATAGAGCAAAGCCCAACTCAACAGCAAAGTGATTAAGCCCAAAACCGTTAAGGTTTGGGTATGTCCACGGTCGGCAAAGCGACCTAAATAACTACTCGATAGTGCGCCAAACACCCCAACCAACGTCACTAAACCAATCCATAAGTCAGTCAATGCAAAGGGTGGACGGGTCAGTAATAAGGCAATAGTGGAAAATAAAATACTCATTGCCGCAAAGCAACAACCACCGATCAGCGAGCGCAGCACCAAGCGCGGTTCTTGATGTAATAAGCTGCCCATAGAATGAAAAATATCAAAATAACTGATGTTTAAACGCAATACATAAGGCAAACGTGCTTTAAGTAACACAGCAATGATCAGCATGAGTGCACCACTTAAAGCATAAATCGCTTTCCAATGCCAAAGCTCAGACAATACCCCAGCCAAACTGGTCGAGAGTAAAATCCCGACCAATAAACCACTCATTAAAAAGCCAATGACTTGTCCGGTTTTTTCAGGCTTAACTGCCATCGTGGCAAATGGAATCAAGACTTGTGCGGCCACTGAAAATAAACTGGCAAGAATCGTACCTGCCCAGAGCATATAAATATGGCTGGAAAATGCGGAGATAAATAAGCCTACTGCAGCAATCAGCATTAATAAGGGAATAAATTTAGTTTTATTGACAATATCGCCAAGCGGTACAATCAGCAATAAACCCAGTGCATAGGCCACTTGTGCAAAAGTAACCGTGAGAGCCACTTGAGCTTCAGGCACTTGAAAATACTGTTGGATTGAACCAATTAAAGGCTGAGCATAATAATTGGTGCCGGCACATAAGCCACAAGCAATTGCCATAAGCCATAACAAAGCACGATCTTGACTAATATCTAAACTGGCTGTCATGTTGTACTCTTTTTACCCAAGGTAATCATCAACACGCCCATAATATTTAAAGCACAGCCCAACCATTGCATGGCGTTCATATATTCACCTAAAAAAAGTGTTGCTAAAATAATGGTGAGAATTGGACCAATAGAGGCAATCATGGCAGATTGAGCAGGGCCTAAGCGTTGAATACTAAGAGCCATAAAAATAGTGGGCAATACAGTTACAAAAAAACCCAGCATCAAACCATAATAAAAGGTCTGTGTTGGCAATTGAGCAAGCAATTGTAGCGGTTGTGCGGTGGCAACAAAAAAATGTAGCAAGGTCCCTAAGCAAGCAATCGTCAAGGCCAACGCATTAAAATGCCATGAACCAAATTGCCGAATCAGACGTGGCGTCATCAAAAGATAAGCTGCAAAGCAGACTGCACTGGCAAAGACTAAACTCGCGCCCAACCAAAAGTTTTCATTGTGTGGACTGTTGGCTTGCTCTTGTAGCATCACAATCACGGTACCGCCATAGCTTAAAAGTAAAGCGATCAGCATTTTGGGGGTAAGGCGCTGCTTAAACAATACACTGGATGCCAATACCGTTAAGGTCGGATATAAAAATAAAATGATGCGTTCAAGTGAGGCACTAATAAACATTAGCCCCATAAAATCAAGCCAACTGGAAAAATAGTAGCCCAATAAACCCGTTGCCCACAAAATTAACCAATCAAGCGGCTGCAATTGTTTCTTTTGATGCCGACTCAACCATGCAATCACCAAGAAAAATGGCAAGGCACTGGCCATGCGCAGCGCCACCAAAACTGTACCATCGACCAAAGGTGACAAGGCATAAGCTTGCTTAATAAAAATGGCTTTAGTGCTAAATAAAAAGGCTGCACCAATGGCAAACAGCGCACCGATTTGGCTCGAGCTTGGGTAAGTTTTCATAACAAAATTCAGGAGTGAAAAGAAGATTGCAGCATGAAACACATCAGATGATGTGATGCTTGATGCTGTATTTGAGGCTACTTTATCATGGCTTGAGAAAATTGCCGTGTCTGTTTGTCGCCATATCCATGATCGGTTTCAGAAAAATATGCGCTATTTTAGTGCAATATTGCAATTTTTAGGGCTTTAATGACCTTGTACATATCATAAGCAGAAATGACTAGAGAATTTTTTGTAATAGATTTAGATATTAACGCTTTGATTTGAGTATCCCTGATCTGTACTTAAAAGCGATTTGCAATTCAACAGGCTTGATTTTTTAAAGCATTTGATCTTTCTATCAATATCCAAATGTGATAAGCAATCAGTATTCACTGAAACTGATTGCAGAATAGTTAAATACTACAATAAAAAAGCATCTAAAAATAATGATTTTGCTGAAATTTTAGTCTCTAAAACTTACTAATTTTTATTTCAAGAGTTGTTGTTTATGTAATGGCTCTAGCTTTAACATGGGCATTATTTTTAGCTTCCAAATCACATAATATTTAATAAAAACCAGCCAAACTGCTATGAAAATAGACGCATGCGTACACATTTTTTAATGAATCATCAGTTCATGTTTTAACTATTTATTAAATAAATACTAGGTAGAAATAGAAAAAATTTTAATTAGAATCAAAAAAACCAACAAAAAATAACCACAGGGCATGATCTAAATAGATGTGCTTGCTTGACAAAAACTAGCTTGAGGGACGCTCATGCAAATTGGAATTCCAACCGAAAGCATACACGGTGAACATCGTGTGGCTGCCACCCCAGAAACAGTAAAAAAATTAATTCATGCGGGTCATCAAGTGGTACTTGAACATGGGGCAGGCACCAAAGCCGCCTACCCGGATGAAAGTTATTTACAGGTTGGGGCAAAAATCACCGAAGATGCTTATTCAGGCAGTGACATCATTTTAAAGGTACGTGCCCCTCAAGGTACAGAAATTCAAAAATTGCCTCAAGGTAGCTGTGTCATTGCCCTGTTTGACCCATACCGTAACCCTGAACTTGAGCAATTTGCGACCCAACAAGTCAATGCCTTTGCTCTTGAGTTGTTACCACGTACTTTGTCGCGTGCTCAAAATATGGATGTCTTGTCATCGCAAGCCAATCTTGCCGGTTATAAGGCAGTGTTGTTAGCCGCCAATGCGTATCAACGTATGTTTCCTATGTTGATGACCGCAGCAGGCACGGTTAAACCTGCACGGGTGGTGGTGATGGGCGTTGGTGTGGCTGGCTTACAAGCCATTGCCACAGCCAAGCGTTTAGGTGCAGTGGTGGAAGCTACGGATTTACGCCCCACCGCTAAAGACCAAGTGGAATCTTTAGGCGGTAAATGGCTTGATGTGCCCATGTCTGCTGAAGAGCAAGCCCGTGCCGATGAAGCTGCTAAAAATGGTTACGGTTGGATGCCGGGTGAACAATATATTCAAGACCAAGCTTTAATTGTCGATAAAGCAGTGGCCAATGCCGATATTGTGATTACCACAGCGTTGTTACCGGGACGTGATGCACCGCGTTTAATTCAAGCGGACACAGTTGCCAAAATGAAACCGGGTTCTGTGATTGTGGATATGGCTGTTGAAACAGGCGGCAATGTGGCAGGCTCTGAGTGTGGCAAAACGGTCACCACAGCCAATGGCGTGCATATTTTAGGTGTACCCAATATTCCTGCCACTGTGGCGACAGAAGCCTCAGCCTTATATGCACGAAACGTCTATAACTTTTTAGAGACCTTATTTGATGCAGACCAGAAATTCACTTTGAATCAAGATGATGAGATTCAAAAAGCCCTTTTGATCACCCATGCTGGTCAAGTCTTACTAAAACGTGGCTAAGGAGTAGCACACATGGTTGAAACAATTACAATTTTTGTCCTTGCCATTTTTGTTGGCTACTACGTGGTTTGGGGGGTGACCCCAGCATTACATACGCCTCTTATGGCGGTCACCAATGCTTTATCTTCGATCATTATTGTAGGTGCCATGATTCAAACCGTTGGCATGCCTGTATTGGGGCTTGAGGGCAATCTTGATTTTCAAAGTATTAATATCGTCAGCGTATTGGGTGCAATGGCGGTGTTCTTAGCCAGTATTAATATTTTTGGTGGCTTTGCGGTCACGGCACGTATGCTGGACATGTTTAAACCAAAACAAAAAAACAAAGAGGGTTGAAACATGGAATTTATTCGAGCCTATGCAGATTGGTTCTACCTGATTGGGGCAGTTTTATTTATTTTAACCTTACGTGGTTTATCTGGGCCAAAAACTGCCATTGTGGGCAACCGCTACGGCATGATCGCCATGGCAATTGCAGTATTGACCACATTCTTTGTGGCACAAGGCCCTGTGGTGTGGATGATTATTGCTGCAATGATTGCAGGAGCTGTGGTGGGGATTGCACGAGCGCGCACTGTGCCCATGACCCAAATGCCCGAAACAGTCGCTTTAATGCACTCCTTAGTAGGTCTAGCGGCGGTGTTAATTGCGGTAGCAGCGATTATTCATAACAATAGCTTACAAGTCATTGGTGCAGAGCGCCTCGCTGCGCAAGGCCTGAACTTTCATGCCATGAGTAAAGTGCATTTATTTGAATTGTTTGTGGGCTGTTTTGTTGGTGCAATTACTTTTACTGCATCTGTGTTTGCTTATGGTAAATTGGCTGCTAAAAAATGGGCAAAAACCATTTCAGGTGCATGGGTTAAACCTGTGCAGGCTTTAATTTTTATTGCCATGCTGATATGTGGATTTACTTTCTTTAGCACAGGCAGTATGTCTGCATTTTGGGCCATGACAGGATTGGCTCTTGTTTTTGGTTGGGTTTGGATTGCACCTGTAGGTGGTGGTGATATGCCGGTAGTGGTCTCTTTACTTAACTCATTTTCAGGATGGGCAGCAGCAGGTATTGGCTTTACTTTAGAAAACAATATGTTAATTGTGGCAGGTTCATTGGTGGGTTCATCAGGCGCCATTTTGTCTTACATTATGTGTAAAGCCATGAATCGTTCAATCATCAATGTGTTGTTTGGTGGTGCAATGGGCGCTGTAGCAGCACCTACAGCAGTAGGTTCGCAAGTGCAGCGTAACTATCGTTCAGGTTCTGCCGATGATGCTGGATTCTTAATGTCCAATGCCGACAGTGTGGTGATTGTGCCGGGGTATGGTATGGCACAAGGCCGTGCGCAAAATGCCGTCAAAGAATTGGCCAATTTACTCAAAGAACAAGGTGTGACGGTACGTTTTGCGATTCATCCTGTTGCAGGACGTATGCCAGGGCATATGAACGTCTTGTTGGCTGAAGCCGATGTACCTTATGATGATATTTTGGAAATGGATGAAATTAACGCTGACTTTCCTGCCACAGATGTGGTATTGGTGATTGGCGCCAATGATGTGGTCAACCCTGCTGCAAAAGATGACCCAAGCTCACCGATTTATGGCATGCCAATTTTAGAAGCACATAAAGCACGTACCATTATGGTCATTAAACGCTCTATGGCAACCGGCTATGCAGGTCTAGATAACGACTTATTTTACAACGACAAAACCATGATGATTTTTGGGGATGCCAAAAAAGTCGTGGAAGAGATGACCAAAGCGATTAATGGTACAGGTCACTAAATCACGGTTATAAAAAAACCGCTGTAAGCAGCGGTTTTTTTAAATAAAACAGCAACTACAAGAATCGCTGTTTTAAATGGCTTATGCCACAGTTTCTGACGGTGCTTCTGGCTGTGCACGCCATAAACTTTCAAGATCATAAAATTTACGTGCTGTAGGAAGCATCGCGTGCACCACTACAAAACCTAAATCAATCAAGATCCATTCAGCATCTTGTTCGCCTTCAATACCAATTGGGCGAAAGCCTGCTTTACGTGCTTCTTCAGCCACGTTATGCGCAAGCGCTTTTAAATGACGGGTTGATGTGCCGCTAGCAATGACAATAGCATCTGCAACGTTACTGATCGTGCTGACATCTAATGTCACGATATCTTTAGCTTTTACATCTTCTAAAGCTTCGCGTACCACATTTAAGCATGCTTGTACGTCTTTAGTTTGAGAATTCATTGCGAGATCGTGAGAATTAGAAGCGCTGGGCGATGGTTCTAAATTCATAAAGGTTAATATTTCCAGACAATAACTCACCTTCTAATATAGCGAATTTAGCGCCAAATTTCAAACCGAAGCCCGATAAACTGCACTATGCCTGTGGAAAAAATGCCGATTTCCATGCCAATGAGCCATTAGAGTCAGGCGTGGGACGATATTCAGCAGCCACGTAGCCTGTATAAAGGCTTGATTTTAAATAATCGAAAATTGCAGCATAGTCAATTTCTCCGGTATTGGGCTGATGTCGACCCGGACAGTCGGCAAATTGAATATGTCCAATCGCATCTATGTTTTCTTTTAAAGCCTGCAAGACATCTTCGCCCATCATGGCCATGTGGTAGCAGTCATATTGCATTTTTAAAGCAGGGTGCTGTACGGCTTCTAGCATTTCTTGTGCTTGCGCGATATTTTGCAGCAAAAAACGTGGCATGTCGGTGCCATTAATCATCTCAAATACAGGTTGAATGCCTGCATCGCTTAAAAGCTGTGTTGCAATTTTAAGATTACTTGCTAATGTACGTAAGCAATGTAGTAAGTCAGCATCCAATGGTTGTTTACCAGCTAAAATATTTACACTCGGTACATCAAGGGCGCGTGCATAGTCAATGGCTTGTGTGACAGCATCACGAAACGCAATTTCACGTCCTGGTACACCGGCTAAGCCATCACCGCCTTGCATTAAATCACCGGCAGGTACGTTAATCAGGCACAGGCTTAACTGGTGCGCTGTCAGTTGTGCTTGAATTTGAGCAATACTGAGTTCATACGGAAATTGAATTTCAACATGATCAAAGCCGTGTTGACGTGCTAAGGCAAAGCGCTCAATTAAAGGCACTTCGGTAAAAATCATCGAAAGATTAACGGCCAATTTCATTTAGTTAACCTCAGTTTTTTGTACAGCATGAATCACCGTGGCTAAGTCCGCTTGGCTATAGCCTTGATGTTGATGCTGCTGTAATTGATCGAGGGCTTGGCTGGCCACAGGAATGGCTAAACCTAAATTGGCAGCTAAACTCATGGCGTTGTTTAAATCTTTAGCTAAAGTTTGTACTTTCCATTGCACCGGCTCAAAAACCTCACTTGCCATTCGTGGGGCTAAGATTTGAAAAGGTTTCGAGTCAGCAAAACCGCCAGCAAGTGCTGGAGCAAGTAATTGAGCATCTACGCCTGCATGTGCAGCCAAGGCAACCGCTTCTGCAATTAAAGTGCTATTGGCAGCCACAATCAGTTGGTTACAAATTTTGGTGGCTTGACCGGTACCACTGTCGCCCATACGCGTCACCCGTTGTGCTAAAGGTGCATAAACTGGTGCTAATTGCTTAATGGTTGTAGCATCACCACCAGCAAAAATAACCAACGTACCTTGTTCAGCACCTGCTGTACCGCCTGACACAGGGGAGTCAATCCAAGTCACGCCTTTATTTTGTGCTGCTTGATGTAGTTTTTGCGTTGCAGCGACTGAAAGACTGGAAAAATCAACAATGATTTGCCCGCTTTGCAAATAAGGCTCGATCTGGGCAAAAACCTGCTGTGCAGCAACGTCATCTGCTAGGCAAAGCATCAATACTTGATACTGAGGCAGTTGTTCAAGTACTAAAGCTTGAGCGCCGTGTGCAATTAAAGGCTCACAAGCACTGGCTGTACGATTCCAAACTGCAACTTCAAAATTGGCATCCAGTAGGCGTATGCTCATACGGCTACCCATGAGTCCCATACCTAAAAAAGCGATCTTGGCTTGATCTAATTGCATCGTTCCCTCTATTTATATTGTCGTGGTAAAAATTCAGTCTGTGGTTGTTTATCTTTTTGACGGGCAAGGCGACTATTTTTGCCCAACAACAATTTAAGTTGCCATATTTTTTCTAAACGTAAAGCTTTATATGGTTGATGCTGCATGGCATCAAGCACTTGTTTTGCTGCATAGAGTGCATCGGGTGAACGCTCAATCAACTCATTTGCCAGTTGTTGAGCCGATCTAAGCGGATCATCAGACAGATGCGTAACCAAGCCAATCTGTTTGGCATATTGGGCGTCAAAAATACGCGCGCTTAAGGTCAGCTCTTTGGCAATATCCAGTGGCATTAAGCCAGCAAGTGAACGGCTAAGCCCCATATCAGGCACTAAGCCCCAGCGACTTTCCATAATTGACATTTGGGTATCAGGATGTGCAATGCGAATATCGGCTGCCAAGGCCAATTGCATCCCCGCGCCAAAACAATAACCTTCAACTGCAGCAATCACTGGTACCGGTAATTGTTGCCACATCAAGCAGGCTTTTTGAAACAGACTTTGCCCCGGTTTTATTAACTGCCATGCTGCAAACAGGCGATGTTTAGGATGATTTAAGTCTTTTAAATCAATGCCTGCACTAAATACATGTGCTTCACCGGTTAAAATGATTGCGCGCACTTGTCTATTATTTTTGAGTTTTTCTGCGCTATGCACTAAGTCTTTAAGCATACTAAAACTCATGGCATTACGTTTATCGGGGCGATTTAAACGTACAATCGCAATGCCATTTTGATATTCAATTTGAATGTCTGCCATATTGTTCTCTTATTGTTAGATTTTGCTTGAGCATAGCATGTTGTGGGCATAGATCACTCAAGTGCGGCTTGATTTAACATTTGCTGTGCGGCATGCCGTACATCTTCAATCGCGGCTTTTAATGCCTCAAAATGTACTAAAGCATCATCAATAAAGGCTTGATCCGCAATTCTTTGTTCTTTGCGTAAAATCGAAACAAATTGCTCAAAATCACCACTGACCTGTTGCAAGGTCGGCGTACCCACATAACGGGTGGCGCCATATAAACGATGTAGCACATGTTCAAGTTGAGGAAAGTCTTCTACTTCAATCAACTCTTGCATTTCGTTTAAGTCTTTATCAAAACTCTCCAACAACATTTTAAGCAAATCTAACGCTAAATCGGGCTTATTGGCCGCCAATTGCAGACTTTGTTGCCAATTTAAAATCTGAGGGTCAAGACTGCCCAAAGGCTTATTCTCGATTTTAAGCTGATTATGCTCAAAACTTTGTTTGGTCCATTGGGTTAAAATTTGAATAATTTGCTCAATTTGAATCGGCTTGGTCACATAATCATCCATACCGCCTTGTAATAAGCGTTGTTTTTCATCGGCTAACGCATGTGCGGTCAGTGCCACAACAGGTAAGCGTTGTGCATGATCAAACGTGGATTCAAGCGAACGAATAGCACGTGTGGTATCTAAACCTGACATCACCGGCATTTGAATATCCATAAACACCAAATCAAAACGTGGCTGACCTTGTTGCATTTGTTGCTCTAAAATACTTAACGCTTCTTGCCCACTTAAGGCGCGGGTCATTTTGACATTCAGCTCAGCCAATAAGGCTTCTAACACAATTAAATTAGGTAAATGATCATCTACAGCTAAGACATGCAGACCTTGACCGTTAAATTGCTCAAATTCTTCTACCACCACAGGCTCTTGTTGGCTGAGTAAAGCGATTAAGGCACTACGACTTAAAGGTTGATACAAAGCACGGGCTTGATAGTCACTCAACACATTCGGTTCAAGCTGCATTTGATAGCCATACACCGCTAAATTGCCACGATAACGATGACGAATTTCACGCAATAAAGCGGCACTGTCACCACTATGGTCAACAATCAGCCATGTGTTTTCATTGGCATCTAAATGATTTAAGTCGCTAAACAGCTCCAAAATTGAGCTAGATTCACGGTGCTGTACATGATAGTTTTCTAAATAATGACGCAGCACATTGGCAGTGGCAGGGTGCGATAAATACGACAGCACTTGAATCTGGCTAAAGTCTGGATGCGGCGTGTAATCTTCCTCATTGACGCTAAACATGGCCGTAAACCAAAAGGTTGAGCCTTTTTCTGTTGGTGCGCGTTCTTGGTTATCTTCAAAGCCAATATGACCTTGCATTAAATGCACCAATTGTTTGGAAATAGCCAAGCCTAAACCGGTACCACCAAATTGACGCGTGACCGATGCATCACCTTGTGAGAACGATTCAAACAGCTTTTTACGGTCTGTACCACTTAAGCCAATACCGCTGTCTTGGACGCTAAAATGTAATAAACATTGACCAATGTCGTCATCTTCCATGCGCACACGCACAATAATTTCACCATCAGGGGTGAATTTAATCGCATTAGAAATCAGATTGGTTAAAATCTGTTTAAAGCGTAGCGCATCGCCAATCACATGCTGTGGAATATTGTCGGCATAATAAAAGGCCATCGCAATTTGCTTTTGCGCTGCAAGTGGCGATAGCATATCCATCACATCAAAAATGGCTTCTTCTAAATCAAAAGGCGCGGTTTCTAGCTCAAGTTTGCCGGCATCAATTTTAGAAAAATCTAATACATCGTTAATTAACGCCAATAAATGCGCGGATGATTTACGAATGGTTTGTAAATATAAATTTTGCTCAGTGGATAAATTACCTTGGCGCAGCAACAGGTGAATAAAGCCATCAATGCTGTTTAAGGGCGTGCGTAACTCATGGCTAATGTTGGCTAAAAACACCGACTTAGATTGGTTGGCTTGAATGGCCTGATCGCGTGCTTGACGGTAGGTAATGTTTTGCACTTCTAAAGTATCTAAAGTACGGCGTAAATCGTCTTCGGTTTGTTCGGTATGTTCTTTAAGTTCTAAAAAGCTATAATGTAAGCGTTTGACCACATTGGCAATATCACGTTGTAACAGGCGTAATTCACCGGTGCTATTAATCACCATATGCTGATCTAAGGTGTCGGCATTAAGGCGCTGCAACTGCATACGAATTTCGTACATCGGTGCAATCCAACGCCGTGAATAAAAGTTTAAACACAGCAATAAGAGTAATAAAGTTAGTAAGCCTGTGGCCACTAAAACAATCAGTACCCGATAGCGCGCAATTTGTAAGGGTTGGTTGTCCAATTCAACCATCAGCCATGCGGTTTTATTAGGAGATTGATGAATCGCCATGCCATAAATATGACTATTTTGATGTTCAATCGGCCCTAAAAAGCTGGTATTGGGGCTAGGTTTTGGCCACGGCGCTTGGGCTTGATCACCCAAACTTAACCGATTGACACCTTTATCATCAAGAATTGCAGTCCGAATTACATGCTTATTGTTCATCATGGTTTGCATAAAGGTGCGACCATGATCGTAATGCAAAGGATAATAATTGAGTAGGGTGATGGCTTGTTCGGCTTGAGTTTGAAAACGCGTTAAAATAGCAATCGCCATTTGCCGTTGCTGCGCTTTGGCGGCATCTGAGGTTTCAGTTAAAACTAAAGCTGCACCCACACAGGCCAAGACCATAATCGGCACAAAAATCAAGGCAATCAGTTGCCCATAAGCGTGATTTAAGTGTAAGCGCTTAAATAATTTTTTATTGATATTGGACATAATCAGTCAGGCAGCTTTTGTTTGGGCAAGAGTTTAACATGCTTTTTTCCTGTGATGCGCCTTTACATACCGATAAGAAAAAGCCTGTTAAATGGGTGCAGAATCAAGCATTTTTTCATACAATAGCCGCACCTCGATACAGGTACGGACCATGCGTAACACAACCCCTGATTTTCAAGCAGACGAATTTTTACTGGATCACTATGTAGGTAACACACCACTGGTGCGTTTACAGCGTCTGGCAAATCATACTCAAGCAACAGTATTGGCGAAATTAGAAGGCAATAATCCTGCCGGTTCAGTCAAAGATCGTCCTGCTTATAATATGATTATGCAAGCCGAAAAGCGTGGTCAGATTCAGCCGGGTGATACGTTAATTGAAGCGACCAGCGGAAATACAGGCATTGCTTTAGCGATGGTCGCAGCCATGCGCGGCTACCACATGAAACTGATTATGCCGGCCAATTCCAGCCAAGAGCGTAAAGATGCTATGGCAGCGTATGGGGCTGAGTTAATTGAAGCCAATAACATGGAAGAAGCACGTGATTTAGCACTCAAAATGCAAGCCGATGGCGTAGGTTTAGTGCTGAATCAATTTGGTAATCCCGACAATGTTGAGGCACATTACTTGACCACAGGTCCTGAAATTTGGCGTCAAACAGGGGGCAAAATCACCCATTTTGTCAGTTCTATGGGTACCACAGGCACCATCATGGGCATTTCTAAATATTTAAAAGAACAAAATCCAGACATTCAAATTGTAGGCTTACAACCGGCCGAAGGCTCCAATATTCCCGGTATTCGTCGTTGGCCAACAGAATATCTACCGACGATTTTTGATGCCTCACGCGTGGATCAGATTATGGATATTCCGCAAATTGAAGCGGAAAAAACTGCACGTCAATTGGCACGTCGTGAAGGGATTAGCGCAGGTGTATCATCGGGTGGTGCAGTATGGGCTGCGGTAAAAATTGCTGAACAACAGCCAGATGCTGTTATTGTATGTATTGTATGCGACCGTGGCGATCGTTATTTATCGACAGGTTTGTTCTCAGTTCAAGACTAAGCAATCAAAAAAGGGTCATTGTATGCGTTTACCGGTATTAGTTTTTGATATTGAAACCTTAACCGACAAAAAATCAGGTGCGCATTTATATGACCTTGATTTGCCAGCAGATGATTTAGATGCCGCTTTGGCAAAACTACGCCGCCAAGAGGCAGGTACTGATTTTCAGCGTTTGCCTTTACATGAAATTGTGTGTATTTCTGGGCTGTGGATTAATGAACAAGAACAGATCAAACTGTTTTCATTTAGCCAAGAGCACTATAGCGAATATGAAATTTTAGAAAAGTTTTTGTCAATCTTTGATAAGCGTTATCCAACTTTAGTCAGTTGGAATGGTTCACAATTTGATTTGCCGGTAATTTTATATCGTGCCATGTATCATGGTTTATCTGCGCCAAGTTTGTTTGATCAAGGCGAAATTGATAACCAAAAGCGCTATAATAACTATCAAAACCGTTATCATCAGCGTCATGTTGATTTAATGGACGTGATGGCCATGTTTAATGGTCGTAATTTCCAAAAGCTCGATGATATTGCCCATTTACTTGGTTTTCCGGGTAAACGTGGCTTGGCAGGTTATCATGTACCCAAGTACGTGGCCGATGCAAACTGGCAAGCACTGACCAGCTATTGTGAGGGTGATGTGCTTAATACATGGTTGGTATTTTTGCGTTGGGCATTACTCAAAGGTTTAATCAGCAAAGACATCCATCACATGTGGATTCAACGCAGCATTGACTATTTACATACGCAACCGCAACAGAGCGAGTTTTTGCAGCTCTGGCGCAACAATTCGCAACACACCGCATTTACTGCATTAGATTTCTCCCCAGATAAAAATTAGGTATCCATGAAACACAGAGCTAAACCTCGTCCTACGGCCCAACCCAAGTACATTTTTCAGGTTGAATCGCTATCACATGAAGGACGAGGGATAGCGCATTATGGCAGCCATCCGGAGCATCCAAGTGATAAGCACGGTAAAAAAGTCTTTATTGAAGGGGCTTTACCGGGCGAAACTGTGCTTGCCAAAATCACCAATGTGGTGAAACGCTTAGAAGAAGCCGATTGCCTTGAAGTGCTGAGTGAGCCGTCTGATCTACGTGTGCAACCGCCGTGTGTGCATATTGAGCATTGTGGCGGTTGTAATATGCAGCATATTGCCAAAGATGAACAAATTCGTCTAAAACAGCAAGTATTACAATCTCATTTGACCCATTTTGCCGGTTTAAGCCCAGAAAAATGGTTAGAGCCTATGCGATCAGCGCGTGAAGATTACCGTCGTAAAGCACGTATTGGTGTGCGCTATATTGCCAGTCAAGATAAGTTGGTAGTGGGCTTTCGTGAAAAGCAAAGCAACAAACTCACCTCGATTGATCGTTGTTTAATTTTAGATGAGCAGTTTGGTTCACTGACGCGTTTAAAACAATTGCTGCAAGGGCTAGAGGGCAAAGCCCACATCGGTCATTTAGAATTGGCCATGGGGGACCAAGAAATTGCCTTGGTGTTACGTCATTTACAGCCTTTAAGCGAGCAGGATGTCAACCAATTGCGCGAATTTGCGTTACATAAAGGTTGGCAGTTGTATTTGGCCGGTGACGACAAAAACTTAGTGCGTATTGATCAAGCCAATGCTGCTTCACGCCTACATTACAGTTTGCCTGAGTTTGCATTGCGTTTTGCTTTTCATCCACATGACTTTACTCAAGTTAACTCAACGGTAAATCCTAAAATGGTACAGTTGGCATGCCAATTGCTAGACTTGCAGCCCGGTGAACGTGTTTTAGATCTATTTTGTGGTTTAGGTAACTTCTCCTTGCCATTGGCACGTTGTGTGGGTGAAGATGGGCAAGTGATTGGGGTGGAAGGTAGCGATGAGATGGTGAAGCGTGGCACAGAAAATGCCAAACTCAACCAAATCAAACAGGTGCAATTTTATTCACAAGATTTAACACAAGATTTTTCGCACCAAGCTTGGGCAAAACAAGGCTTTGATGCATTATTAATTGACCCACCACGTAGCGGTGCAGAACAGGTCATGCAGTATGTGCCCAAATTTGGTGCAAAACGTTTGGTTTATGTGTCATGTAATCCGGCCACTTTGGCGCGTGATGCCAAAATCTTGGCAGAACATGGCTATGACTTAATCCAAGCGGGTGTCATGGATATGTTTACCCATACCGGACATGTTGAATCGATTGCTTTATTTAAAAAACACGAAATAGACGACTTATAAATTTATAATATATGATGCAGCTTAGAAGAGAAGTAGGAGACGGCTATGGTCACAGTACGTGAACAACTTCCGGGACGATTAAATGAATTGTCTGAGGAAACGACTGTTGAGCATGCTGAACAAGCTCAGCACGATTTAGCGGAATGGCTTGATCGTGTTCGTGCTATTTTTGATGGTGCAGAACTTAAACAACTCGAAGAAGTTGCCCAACTTGCCTTGCAGCGCGAGTTAGAAAGTACAGTCAAGCATCCATCCAATACTTTTTACACCGGTTTAGAGATGGCCAATATCTTGGCACATCTGTATGTCGATGAAGACACCTTGTCGGCGGCAATGCTGTATCGTGGTGTACGTGAAGGGGTGATTTCGCTTGAAGAAGTGCTCAATGACTTTGGTGCCAATGTGCATGGCTTAGTCAAAGGCACTTTGGCTATGGGTAAGCTGTCGGAGCTAATTGAAAAAAATAAACGCTTAGAAGATCACTTTAACAATAACCAACGTGAACATCTGACCGGTATTTATAAAATGCTGATTTCGGTCACTGAAGATGTACGTGTGGTATTGATTAAATTGGCAGAGCGTACCTATGCCTTACGTGAATTGGCCAAGTCATCCAAAGACCGTCAAGAACGTGTGGCACGTGAAATTTTAACCATTTACTCGCCTCTTGCCCACCGTTTGGGGATTGCACAGTTAAAGTGGGAACTTGAAGATTTAGCTTTCCGTTATTTGGCTCCAGAGCGTTATAAAGAAATTGCATCACTCCTCAATGAAAAGCGTTTGGAGCGTGAGCAATATATCCAATTTGTGATTGATAAGCTGCGTAATGCTTTACTTGAATATGGCATTGAAGCTGAAATTAGTGGACGGGTGAAACATATTTACTCGATCTATCGCAAAATGAAGAGTAAAGACTTAAGTTTTGATCAGCTTTACGATATTCGTGCAGTGCGTGTGTTGGTCAAAGCAGTGCCTGAGTGTTATCACACGTTAGGGATTGTGCATCAAATGTGGCGGCATATTCCGCATCAATTTGATGACTATATTACCAATCCTAAAGCCAATGGTTATCGCTCATTACATACTGCAGTGATTGCCGAGAACAAATCTTTAGAAGTGCAGATTCGTACCCATGCCATGCATAACGAAGCTGAACTTGGGGTGTGTTCGCACTTTAATTATAAAGAAGGCTCTAAAAACACCGATCATTCGTTTAACCATCGTTTACATTCTTTACGTGCCGTGCTTGAGCATTATCAAGAACGTAATGATGCCAGCGCCCACAAAGACGAAGATGCTGAAGAAAATTTTGATAAAATTCAAGAATTTGAAGATTTTGAAAAGATTTATGTGTTTAGTCGTGATGGTGACATTAAAGAATTACCGCGTGGTTCGACGGTGCTGGATTTTGCCTATCATGTGCACACCGAAGTGGGCAACAAGTGCTATGCAGCACGTGTCAATCAGCGCTATGTGCCGTTAACCTACACCTTAAAAACTGGTGAGCAGGTTGAAATTTTAACCAAAAAAGACCGTGAGCCTAATCGTGATTGGTTGGTCAATTCACTCGGTTATATTAAAACCGGACGTGCGCGTGACAAACTACGTCATTGGTTCCGTCAGCAAGATCGCAGTAAAAACTTAGAGGTTGGACGTGAGATTCTGCATAAGGAATTATTGCGTTTAGCACTGCATCCTAAAAGTATTGATTTGGCAGATTACTGCAACCATTTTAATGTTAAATCAGGCGAAGATATTTTAATTGGCTTGGTCAATGGCGACATTAGCCTGCATGCTTTGATTAACCAAGTTAATCGTCATATGCACCTTGATCAGGATGAACCTGAATTGGTGCTTAAGCCGACTTTAAATCCGCGTGCCAGTCATACTTTGTCTGCACATGGTATTTTAATTGATGGTTTAGACAATGTAGAGTTGCATATTGCGCAGTGCTGTCAGCCAGTACATGGTGAATCCATTGCCGGTTACATTACCTTAAATCGTGGAGTCAGTATTCACAAAGTGGCGTGTCCAGATTATCTACGCATGATTCACAATGAACCTGAACGTGCAGTAGAAGCTGATTGGGAAATGCAACCTACACGTGGTCAAAGTGTGCAAATTGTGGTGGAAGCTTATGATCGCCGTGGTTTGCTCAAAGACTTAACCCAAGTAATTTTTTCAGATCAAATTAATATTCGTCAGGTCAATACCATCTCAGAAGCCGATGGGATTGCCAATATGAAATTATTAATTGAAGTTAAAGGTTTGGCACAATTATCACGTTTGTTGGCACGTTTAGAGCAGCAACCGGGCATTATCAGCGCGCGCCGTTTAGTTCAAGGTAACTAAAGCTGCGACCAAGACCAGCAGGCTCGCTTGCTGGTTTTTTTATGGAATATCATCATGCACATCGTTTTTGATTGTCAGCCTATTCATCATTTGGTGACACTAGATAAAGATCTCACCCGTCCGCAATATGTGGCTGCACAAAAGCAAGCCTTACATGCTTACCGCTTAGTCAAGCTGAGTCAATATTTAGGTCGTAACATCCAAGCTTCTGAGTTGTTAAAAACTGAACACGGCAAACCTTATTTACCCGATTTAGCCTTTAACCATAGCCACAGTCAGCAGCATTATGCTTTGGTGATGAGCCGTACCCAGCCAGATATTGGCGTTGATATTGAAGACTTAAACCGCAAGGTACGCTTTGGAGCATTGGCTCAACATGCGTTTAGCCAACATGAATTACAAGCGTGGTATGCCAGTGGACAAGACACATGCTATTGGTTTCAGATTTGGACCGCTAAAGAAGCGATTGTTAAAGCAGCAGGGCTTGGGATTCGTTTAAGTCTTAATACTTTAGAAACTAATGTACGATTTGGATATATGCAAGGCGAGATGCAGCATCCATCATTAGGCGCCTTTGAATATGAGCATAGAGTATTAGACGCTGCACTTGTGACGATAGCATGGCGTAAAAGCCAGAGCCGCCCACATATCACATGGGCATAAAAAAGCCCATCCGAAGATAGGCTGTTTAAAATTATGCATTAACGCGGTGGCAATTGCTCATCAGCTTGTTCTTCAAATTCAGGTTTAACCGTGACAATAAAGTCTTGACGGTTCAGACCACGCCATAGTGAGAAGGCAGTACCAATATAAATAGAAGAATAAGTACCCACAAACACACCAATAAACATGGCAATCGAGAACCATTTGAGGCCATCACCGCCCATGAACATCATTGCCACAACCACCAATAATAAGGTCATAGAGGTATGAATGGTACGACGTAAGGTTTCCGTTAAGGCAAGGTTGACCACTTCTAAAGGCGTTGCACCACGAATCTTACGGAAGTTTTCACGAATACGATCCGACACCACAATGTTATCGTTAAGTGAAAAACCAATAATTGCTAATAATGCTGCAAGTACAGTTAAGTCAAATGGCCATTGCATAAAAGCAAAGAAACCTAGTGTCACCACAATGTCGTGGAACAAAGACAAAACTGCACCCATTGCCAACTTAAACTCAAAGCGAATGGTGACATAGACTAGCATCAGCAACAACGCTAAGCCCACAGCACCGGCTGAGCGCACATACAGCTCATTACCGACTTGACCACCGACTACATCAACTTTAGGCACTTCAGCTGCGTTATTAGGCAACTGAACGGCTTGTGTGATGGTTTTGGTTAAGTCTTCAGCTTCAATGTCTTCTTGAACCGGCATACGTACCATCAGGTCACGTTCTGAACCTAAGGTTTGTACCACAGCATCATTAAAGCCAGCTTGGCTTAAAGCATTGCTGACTTGCTCAGGTTTAACTGGATTGGTGTAATTAAGCTCCGCAGCAATACCACCAGTGAAGTCTAAACCTAGGTTTAAACCTTTGGTGGCAATAAAGAAAATACTTGCAAGCGTTAAGAAAATCGATAGCAATGCCGCAGGCAAAGCAATCTTCATAAACGGAATCACGCGTTCTTCTTCAGGGCGACCATATTGCGGTTGAGAATTTTCAGTCATCATCGATCTCCTTAAATGCTCAACTTTTTCAAGTCGCGTTTTTTGCCATAAATCAGCTGTACAATGGCACGCGTGACCGTAATGGCGGTAAACATTGAGCAGACAATACCGATCATCAAGGTGACAGCAAAGCCTTTAATTGGGCCTGTACCAATGGCAAATAGAATAAATGCCACCAAGAATGTGGTTAAGTTGGAGTCAAAAATGGTGTTATAAGCACGCTCATAACCGGCAACAATCGCTTGTTTTGGCGATGCTCCCCATTTGATTTCCTCACGTATTCGCTCACAAATTAGTACGTTGGCATCGACAGCCATACCAATGGTAATCACAATACCTGCAATACCCGGTAGTGTTAATGATGCACCTAACCAAGACATTACAGTTAAGATCATGGCTAAGTTAAACACTAAGGCAAAGTTGGCAATCACCCCAAATAAACGGAAGAATACCACCATCCAAATTGCCACCAATAAGAAGCCAATTTGAGTCGATAGCACGCCTTTATCAATGTTTTCTTGACCTAAACTTGGACCAATGACACGTTCTTCAACAAAGTACATTGGTGCAGCTAAAGCACCGGCACGTAGCATCAACGCGAGTTCTGCTGCTTCTTGTGGTGAATCTAAACCTGTGATACGGAACTGTGAACCTAACACCGCTTGAATGGTTGCGGCGTTAATTACCACAGATTCGGTGTATGGGGTACGTACTTCGGTTTGTGTACCGGTTTCAGGGTCGGTGACAAAGCTAATCTTTTGTTTATTTTCAATAAACAACACCGCCATACGTTTGCCTACGGCATTACGTGTGGCATCTGCCATTAATTTACCACCCGCAGAGTCGAGGGTAATATTTACCTCAGCACCGCCAGTATCTTGGCTAAAACCGCTTGAGGCATTTTGCACACGCTCACCAGTTAAGATACGGCTACGATTAAGCAGTAATTCACGACCACTGTCGAGTGATTCAAAGGCAAAGACTTCAGTGCCCGGTGGAATCGGTTGACCATTTGATTTACCCAAATATGGGTCAATGTATTGGTCATTTAAATCCGACACCAAACGGAATTCTAAGTTGGCAGTACGACCCAAAACACGTTTTGCTTCGGCTGTGTCTTGTACACCGGGTAATTCAACCACAATACGGTTGCTACCTTGGGTTTGAACCAAAGCTTCAGCCACACCTAATTCGTTAATACGATTACGTAAGGTCGTTAAGTTTTGATTGACCGCATAGCTTTGAATTTCTTGACGACGTGCATCTGTGTATTCTAAACGTAAGGTTGCACCAGCTTCGGTGGCAAGCGCTTGTTGATTAAACTCATTACCATTACGACGTAAAAAGTCCATCGCAGCACTACGGTCATCGTTATTGGCAAATTGAACCGTAAGCGTATTGTTGTTTAAGCTTAAGCTATTAAATTTGATGTTGTTATCACGAAGCTGACGACGTAGATCGGTCGCGGATGTTTCCATACGCTGACTAATCGCTTTGTCCATATCCACTTCAAGTAAGAAATGCACACCACCGCGTAAATCCAGACCGAGCTTCATTGGTTTAGCACCAATTTTTTGTAGCCACTCTGGGGTAGTTGGCGCTAAGTTTAACGCAACAACATAGTCATCGCCTAAACCTTGACGTAAGGCTTCTTTGGCTTTGAGCTGAGCTTCTGATGAATCTAGACGTAACAAGGCAGCATTATTGCTAAAGCTGTTGTCATGACTTGAAATATTTTCGCTTTTGAGGATTTGCTCTGCTTTTTGTACGATGCTCTGGTCAATTTGAGTACCGGCTTTGGCACCCGAAATTTGCACAGCAGGTTCATCAGGATACAAACTTGGCAGGGCATATAAAGTACTGATCGCCAAAACCACGAGGATCAGTAGATATTTCCATGCAGGGTAACGCATTTATTTTCTTCTTAAAATAAAAAGTCGTGCAATGTGCACGACTGAAACAGTGATTAAAGGTTATTTAAAGTGCCTTCAGGTAAAACCGAAATCACGCTTGCACGTTGAATTTTAACTTCTACGCCACGGCTGAGTTCGACCACAGCAAAATCACCTTCAATTTTGATGATACGACCCATCAAGCCACCAGCAAACACCACTTCGCTGCCGACACCTAAGCTTTCAACTAGGCTACGGTGTTCTTTGGCACGTTTTGCTTGAGGGCGCCAAATCAAGAAGTAGAAAATTGCCACAAATACAGCAATCATTAAAATGTTGGCCATGAGGCTTGGTTGTTGTGCGGCTTCACCGGCTGCATGAGCAGTCGAAATAAAAAGGCTCATCTATAATTTCCTAAATACTAAGTCAATAAGGTCTTGAACAGCAATTTACCTTGTCTTTTTCTTTAGCGCAAATGGCAAAAAGATTAATCGACTGGGCAAGGTGGTACTTCTAGACCACGACGTGCATAAAAGTCTGCCACAAACTCATCAAATGTGCCGTTATCTAAGGCATCACGCATCATTTCCGTTAAACGCAGGTAATAACGTAAATTGTGAATGGTACCGAGCATTGAAGCGAGCATTTCACCGCATTTTTCTAAATGGAATAAATATGAACGAGTGAAGTTGGTACAAGTATAGCAATCGCAATGTGGGTCAAGTGGGCCTTGGTCATGACGATATTGACTGTTACGAATACGCACTAAACCATCAGTGACAAAATAATGACCATTACGTGCATTACGCGTTGGCATCACGCAGTCAAACATATCCACGCCACGACGCACCGCCTCAACAATATCTTCAGGTTTACCCACACCCATTAAATAACGCGGTTTATCGGCTGGCATTTGCTCAGGCAGATAATCTAAAACTTTGATCATCTCTTCTTTAGGTTCACCCACTGATAAACCACCAATCGCATAACCATCAAAGTCAATCTCAAGTAAACCTTTTAATGACTCTTCACGTAAATCTTCGTACATGCCGCCTTGGATAATTCCAAACAATGCATTACGGTTTTTTAACACTTCATGGTGTTGGGTTTTACAACGCTTGGCCCAACGCAGTGACAACTGCAACGATTTTTGCGCTTCTTCACGCGTTGCAGGATAAGGTGTACATTCATCAAAAATCATCACAATGTCAGAATTCAAGGTATGTTGAATGTCCATTGAGATTTCAGGCGATAAAAAGACTTTTGAACCATCAATTGGTGAGCGGAAGGTCACACCTTCTTCTTTAATTTTACGCATAGCGCCAAGACTAAACACTTGGAAGCCACCTGAGTCGGTTAAAATTGGGTTATTCCATTTCATAAACTGGTGTAAGCCGCCGTGTTCACGAATCACATCTAAACCAGGACGTAGGTATAAATGGAAGGTATTGCCCAAAATCACTTGAGATTTAATCTCTTTGATATCGCGTGGCAACACACCTTTGACTGTGCCGTAGGTACCTACAGGCATAAACATAGGTGTTTCAACCACACCATGTTCTAAAGTCAAGCGACCACGACGAGCACGGCCCGACTGGGTTAATTTTTCAAACTTCATAAACGTTCCAACTCAAGGCGAAAAAACAGTTCGCTGATGGCTAAAAATAAAGGGGGCTATTTTCCTTGATTCTTAACCGAAACGCTAGCTTTTGCTGAGTGGGTGTGTATTTTTGTGTAATTAGCGTTGGCGTATTAAATGACTATAGAACTGATCAATGCGTTCTAAAATTTCTTCGCGGCTCATGGCAAAGGTGGCATCTTCCATTGCAGCAATGGTATATACCAATTTTTGAATATAAGGATTGATATCGGCAAAGGTTGAATCAAGGGTCAAAATATAGGCTTGATTGGCAATTTGCAGATAATCAAATGGGTCAATTTTAACCAGTTGAGCAATGTCCACCAACATGTCTTTGTCCGCTTGAGACAGCTTTTTTAAACGAGCAGGATCATGGGCAATTTGCCGATGTTGCTTGACCTGTAAAAATTCTTGTAACAATTGGCTTGAGCCGTTTAAGGCTTGGGCAGAATTGGTTTCTATATTGGGTTGGGCTGGCAGGCTGATAAAAAACAAAATTTGATCGACATCTAAACCATAGGAATCCACCAAAGCTTCTTTGGCTTGTTTAAATGCGCTGAGTAATATATCTAGATTATTGAGTGTGTCTAAATTTTGTTGTTGTAACGGCGTACCAAATACATGGCGTTGTTGTAAGTATTCGTTAAGTAAATGATTAAACTGCTGTAAGCGACTGTCGCTGCTACTAGAGCGAAAACGCCATTTACTGACATTCCATTTGTCGTCTTGACTTAAAAACTGCGCGTAGTCTTCATGTTCAGCAAATAAGCTGCGTTGGGTGGCAATACTTAAATGATCAAGTAACATGTATTCATTAAATACCAAGGCACAGCCATAAATTTCATCTTCATAATAACGATCATAAAGTTGATAAAATTCATGGATTAACGCATCTTTTAACACAGAGAGATGTTGTAACATGATGTCCTTGGTGTAGTGAATGCCCGATACTGAGGCTCATTATATTTAAAAATTTGGTCGATAATCAAAGTTTTGCGTAACAGATGCATCACGAAAAGCACGAATCGGTTTTTTAGAGGTAGTGGCGGTATTAATAATATTGTTGGGGAAAATCTGAATATAGTTATTAAACACTTCAACATTACGGTTATAAATGGTGATGGCTGCACCGACATTTTGGTTTTGTTGTTCAATTTCATGCATCATTTTTAAGTAAATTTCATTGGTCTTGAGCTCAGGGTAGTTCTCGACCACCACATTTAAGCTTTGCATTAGTTGTTTACTTAAACTTTCAACCTGCTGTAAACGTCCAATATCGGTGTCATTGATATTAAGTTTCATAATGTTTTGACGCAGCTCAGTGACTTGGGTCAATGTACCTTGCTCAAAATTGGCATATTGCTCAACCAGAGGCTGTAAACCATCTAAAATTTTGACCTTTTGGCGCTCAAAGCTTGCCACATCTGCCCAAGCGCGAATGCTGGCATTATGATGACGAATAATATTGTTGCGAATCATAATAATAATGACCACTAACACTACAATCAGTCCAAGAAAAATCAGTAAATACATGCCGCATCCTTATGCTAAAAGTACTAACAGTTGTTGTTTTAAACGCTCAAGCTTGGGTAGTCTAAACGTTCTTAAATGGCCACGTAGTGCCGAAATATCATCTATTTTTTTATGGCGTTGTTGTTGAATTTGCATCAAGTCATCACGACCCAAATAGCACAGCATATTTTGATTAGCATTAATATACACCTCGCCACGGCGCTGCGCAAAAAACTCACCTAATTTTAGAGTAAAACTTGGCGTGATTTTTTTGGCCATCTCGAGTGGATTTTCCCCGGCCATATAGACACGTTGACGCAATTGAATATCGCTACTTTGCCATTCTAAATGATACGGATAAGCCAATTTTTTGTGTTCAGTGCTCACCGCAAAGGTAGGTAAATCATGGTCTAAATCAAAAATAAACACTCCCCATAAATCTTGATGAATTTCTTTGCTTTGGGTTTGGCCATCTTTGCTGGGAAGGCGCAATTCATTGACATAATGATATTGAAAAATCAGTACCTGATGGGTTTTACCATCTGCTTCTTGCCAGACAGAACTGGCAAAAAATGGAATGTCGTTACTCACACTGCCGCGGCTAAAAATGGGAAATTGCTGTTTAAGCTGTGACATTAATAAGCTTGTGCTTAAAGGTCGGCCTAATGCAGATGGAAGGCTGTGGTAGTTTAAGGCATATCTTTTTTGAATGATGCTGTGTTCTAAAGCTTCAATTGCTTCGTTAATCGGGCGTTTGGGGGCATAAAGTAAATAGCTTAAAAACAACAAAGCAGCAGCGCCTAAAGCTAACAACTGTGCCCATATTGCGGTAGGTTGTAACAGCAAGGGCAGTAATAACAAACCCGCCACAAGTGCTATAAAAATCGCTAAGCCATTATCAAAGCGCAGACAAGGTGATTCACCCCAAGGATGTAATTGTGCTAACAGCTGTTCATCAGAGTCGCTATTTTTTGCAATATCCCAAAGCCGAGCGAGATTGTGAGCCACCTGTGCATTTTTTTTACTACGCAAGGCTAACAGATGTTGACTGGTCTCGATCGGCATAGGAGCAGCTTACTTTTTGGCTTGATCAATCAGCATAGCATCGCCATAACTAAAGAAGCGGTAACGATTTGCAACGGCATGCTCATACGCTGCTAAAATATTTTCACGATTAGACAATGCCGACACCAACATTAAAAGCGTAGATTCAGGTAAATGGAAATTGGTAATTAAACGATCTACCACTTTGAACTCATAGCCCGGATAGATAAAGATTTGGGTATCTCCCGTCCAAGCCTTTAGCTCACCAGCATTGGCTTGTGCTGCACTTTCTGTAGCACGGGTTGCAGTAGTACCCACCGCAATCACTTGGTTGCCGCGCGCTTTAGTGTCACGAATCATCTGCATGGCTTGCTCAGACACTTGGCACCATTCACTGTGCATGATGTGATTTTTAATATCATGAGTGCGTACAGGCAAGAAAGTGCCTGCGCCTACATGCAGCGTCACAAATGTGGTTTGAATGCCTTTGTCGGCTAATTTTTTTAATAAGGCTTCATCAAAATGTAAACTTGCGGTAGGAGCTGCCACACTGGCAATTTTGGTTGGATCATGAAATACCGTTTGATAGCGCTCGGTATCAACTGCTTCTGCCTCACGGTTAAAATAAGGCGGAATTGGCAAAGCGCCATATAAATCCAAGACCTCTAAAATCGGCTGCGAAAACTCAACAATAAAGAGATTTTCATGGCGACCTTGTACCGTGACTTTCACTTGATCAGGTCCAATGAACAATTCAGCCCCTGCTTTAGGTGAGTTGCTGGCTTTAATATGGCAATGCGCCACAAATTGGTCTTGCAGACGCTCAACCAATACTTCAACTGCGCCACCTGAGGCACGTTTACCTTTTAAACGTGCTTTCATGACTTTAGTGTCATTTAACACCAATAAGTCACCTGGACTCAGCAAATCTAAAATGTCGGTAAATTGATGGTCATGATGCTCACCATGGGCATCCACATGTAGTAAACGCGAAGCACTGCGGCTTTGCAGTGGATAGCGGGCAATCAATTCATCAGGGAGATCGAAATTAAAGTCAGACAGTTGCATGTGTAACACAGAGAATAAAAAAACTGCGCTTAGTATATGCTTTTTTGTTTTAAATGGCAGAAATTGGCAGTTTGCAGCTAAAAAAAGCTAACTGCTTTAATTTTAAGCAAATAGCGAGATAAAGCATTGACAGTTTTTAAAATAAGTTTATTATAGCCCTCACAACATCTCTCCCGAGGTGGTGAAATTGGTAGACGCGGCGGACTCAAAATCCGCTGTCAGAGATGACGTGTCGGTTCGAGTCCGACCCTCGGGACCAAAATTCTAGAAAACCCCAAACTGGTATTAAAGGTTTGGGGTTTTTTTATATCTCATGTTTTATATTAAATTAAATTTACAAATTTCTGCATTTTTTAATCTTTTATTTTCAATTTGTTGCAAGTCAAGCCAATCAGCAAGAATTATGTTAAATATTATATGGTTTTTGTTGTTGTAATTTTACGCAATAGCGTGCTAAATATAAGAAAATTTAGTCAATTTTTCTTATAAAAAGAAAAACTGCTGAGGCTGAGAACATGGAACTCAAATTATTAGAAATTGGCTCGCAAACTGAGCAGCTCAGTGCCTGTAAACTTTCATTGCTGATGGGTGTATTTACCCAAGAAAATCGTATTGCAGATTTTTTAAAGTTTGCGCGTAGTATGTTGCAAACCGATTACGCTATTTTGGCTTTTAAAGGCGAACCGTATATTTGGTTTTCATCTGATGAAGGCTGTAAACCATTTTTGGCTGAAGCAGACGCACGAGTGAATCGCTTTTTTGATGAGCATGATTTGATTACGCCACAGAGCGAAATTTATGCTGAAGTTTCAGCCTATATGCAAAGTTTAGGGATGTATCATCAGCGTATGTTGGCAGTAGATTTATGTGACAGTGGCGACTCTGTTGGACATGTATATTTGTTTGATCAACATAGCGCAGCATTTGACCCCAAAAGCATCGTCATTGTGCGTGAGTTTATTCAAAGCTTAATGGGCATTATTCGTCTGCGTTTAGAAAATGCCGAGTTAAAAGAAGAATTTGAACAACAAGCGGCTCTTAATTTTAGTAAAACCAAGTTTTTCCAAATTATTGCCCATGACTTACGTGCCCCTTTTCATGGCTTATTGGGTTTTTCTGAAATTTTAGCCAAAGAGCGCGACACTTTGGATGAAAAAGGCATTCAAGACATCAGTGAATATGTGTTTGATACAGCACAATCAACCTATAACTTACTGGAAAATTTGCTCAATTGGGCCATGGCTGAAGGTGGGCGTTTTGTCTATCACCCCATTAATTTTGAACTGCAACAGTCAGTTAAAATTGTTAGCAATGTCTTAGCCAGTTTGGCTTTACAAAAAAATATTCAACTTATTAATACATTAGAAACAGATATTAAAGTCTATGCTGACATTAATATGATTACCTCAGTGATTCAAAATCTGGTTTCCAATGCCTTAAAATTTACCCATACCGATGGCACAGGCAAAGTGATTATACGCGCTGAGCAGGACAAAGATCAGGTGCATATTTATATTCAAGATACCGGTTTGGGGATGACCAAGGATCAAATTGATAATTTATTTGAGCCTAAAATTACCATTAGTCGCCAAGGTACATTAGGTGAAAAGGGCACAGGCTTAGGTTTGGTGTTGTGTAAGCGTTTTATTGATCTGAATCAAGGACAGATTTGCGTGACCTCTAAAGAGGGTGAGGGTACCTTATTTAAAGTCAGTTTACCCGCGGCAAGTCAAGCTCATAAAGCCTTAGAGAAGCAAGCATATTCAAGTGTATAAATAAAAAGGTTTTCTATTGGTCAAGCTTGCTGTTATAACAGAGAAAAACCAAAGGCTTGAGAACACCTAAGAATGAATCACGCACAGTTAACCAAGACTTTACGCGCCAGTCAGTATGCTGAACAAGTCCTGAGTATGCATGCCGAGCTGCTGCATCAAGATTATGCACTTGACCAATTTTTAGGTGGCCTAAGCACAGCCAATATTTACGCTTCTGTTGCACATGCCTTGGCCGATGTAATTGATGAAAACACATGGATGCGCCGTCTACGTCATTTACGTGCGCGTTTAATGTTTCGTTGGATTTGGCAAGATGCCAATCAACTCACCGATGTCGTCACCCTCACCCGAGAACTGTCTGATTTTGCTGATGCGGCCATTTGTGCTGCCAAAGATTTTGCCTTAGCACCGTTGGTGGCCAAATATGGTCAACCGATGGGCTATAACGGCAAAGTCCAAGATTTAATTGTTATTGCCATGGGTAAACTTGGCGCACAAGAACTCAATTTATCCAGTGATATTGATCTGATTTTTGCCTTTGATGAACAAGGCGAAACCCAAGGTGGACGTAAGTCTATTGATGTGCAGCAATTTTGTATCTTGTGGGGTCAAAAGCTGATTTATCTACTCGACCATATCACCGCAGATGGTTTTGTATTTCGAGTTGATATGCGTTTGCGTCCATGGGGCGATGGTTCGGCATTGGCAATTAGCCACGTTGCGCTTGAAAAATACTTAATTCAGCATGGGCGCGAATGGGAGCGTTATGCATGGATCAAAGCCCGTATTGTCAATCCAAGCCCTGAGGGCGATGAGTTAATGGAGATGACACGGCCTTTTGTATTTCGTAAATACGTCGATTACACTGCTTTTGAAGCCATGCGTGAAATGAAAAGCATGATTGAGCGCGAAGTAGCACGACGTAATATTGAAGATGATATTAAGCTGGGTGCTGGTGGGATTCGCGAAGTTGAATTTATTGTCCAAGTCTTTCAATTAATCTACGGTGGTTATCGCTTAGAACTACAAGATCGCCAATGTTTGGTCAGTTTAAGTCATTTAGATGATGCCGAATTGCTAGACGAACAAGCGGTGATTGACTTAGAAGATGCTTATTTATTCTTGCGCCGTGTTGAACATGCCATTCAAGCTTTAAATGATCAACAAACACAATCTTTGCCGACAGAGCCTGATTTACGTGCGCGTATGTTTGAAACCTTGGGCTTTGACAGTTGGGCCGCATTTTTAGAGTGCTTAAATGCCAAACGTGCCAAAGTGGTCTATCAATTTGAGCATTTAATTAAAGAAAAAGAAACAGAGAGCGCAGTTGAAAGCTTAAGCCAACTTGAACAGCGCTTGTATCCGGTTTTAGATGACAATGCCAAAAACTTAGTACATGAATTTTGGAATGGGCATGCTTTAAAAAAACTACCTGCCAAAGCCATTCAGCGTTTAAAAACCTTTTGGCCACATTTAATTGAAGCAGTGTTACAAGCCAATAATCCGCAAGTGGCTTTGGTCCGGTTAATGCCATTATTAGAATCGGTGATGCGCCGTACAGTGTATTTAGTCATGTTGATTGAAAGCAAAGGTGCACTACATCGTTTAGTGAAAATGGCCAGTGTCAGTCCATGGATTTGTGAAGAATTGACCCATTATCCAGTGTTGTTAGACGAATTTTTATCTATGGATTTTGAGTTGCCAAAACGTCAAGATTTAGAAGATTCATTGCGCCAACAATTACTGCGTATTGAAATTGATCAAGTTGAAGATCAGATGCGCGTGATGCGTTTATTTAAAAAATCCAATGTATTGACGGTTGCTGCAAGTGATGTCTTGGCTGAAAGTCCACTGATGAAAGTGTCTGACGCTTTAACGGATATTGCTGAAGTATCGGTGAAAGCCACCTTGCACTTGGCCTATCAAATGGTGGCACAAAAACATGGCTATCCAATTGATTTAGAAGGCAGACGTTGCTCGCTCGATTATATTGCTTTTATTGTGATTGGCTATGGCAAAGTCGGTGGCATTGAACTCGGTTATGGTTCAGATTTAGATTTAGTGTTTATTCATGCCATGGACGAACAAGCCGATACCGATGGTAAAAAACCAATTAGCGGTTTTGAATTTGCCATGCGCGTGGCACAAAAATTTATGTCACTGATGACCACGCAAACTTTAGATGGTCGGGTGTATGAAATTGACACCCGGTTACGTCCATCCGGTGAAGCCGGTTTATTGGTCACCAGTTTTAAAGCCTTTGAACAATATCAGTTTAAAAGTGCATGGGTGTGGGAACACCAAGCTTTGGTACGTGCCCGCTCAATTGCAGGTGAAAACAGCCTCTGCCAAGACTTTGAGCAATTGCGTTGTCGGATTTTAACCCAAGTGCGCGATGAAGGTATGGTACGCGATGAAGTCATAAAAATGCGTCAAAAAATGAAAGCCCATTTAGGTTCTTCAAAAGAGCAACAAAAAGATGGAATTTTTCATTTAAAACAGGATGCAGGTGGTATCGTAGATATAGAATTTATGGCACAGTATGCGGTATTAGCATGGAGTGGGTCGAATCCCGATCTCGCCCATTACTCCGACAACGTACGAATCCTTGAGGATGCCGCAAAAACAGGTTGCTTATCCAGCAGCGATGCGACAGCATTGATTCAAGCTTATCTTCGTGAACGCGCCGAGAGCCATCGTCTAGCACTTGCAAATCAATCCATGCAAGTTAATGCAGACGATTGGCATGATACCCGAGAGGTCGTTTGCAAGTTATGGCAAAGATTAATTGATCCAAATGCAGTGTGTGCGTTGGATAAAAATGACTGTGTATAACAATTTGGAGTGTGTGTCATGAATTTGGCTGATCGTGATGGTTTTATTTGGCAAGATGGACAATTAGTTGATTGGCGTGAGGCAAAAACTCACGTACTCACACATACCTTGCATTACAGTATGGGTGTGTTTGAAGGTGTCCGTGCCTATGAAACCCCAAATGGAACGGCTATTTTCCGTTTAAAGGAACACACCAAGCGTTTATTAAATTCTGCAAAAATCTATCAAATGAAAGTGCCATTTGATCAAGCAGCGTTAGAACAAGCACAAATTGATGTGGTTCGTGAAAATAAATTAGCCTCTTGCTATTTACGTCCAATTATCTTCATTGGTTCTGAAAAATTAGGTATTGCAGCAACAGATAACACCATTCATGCTGTAGTTGCAGCGTGGAGCTGGGGTGCTTACCTTGGCGAAGAAGCGATGGCAAAAGGCATTCGTGTAAAAACGTCATCATTTACCCATCACCATCCAAACGTGACCATGTGTAAAGCTAAAGCATCAGGTAACTACACGCTATCTATTCTTGCACATCAAGAAGTTGCGCACTCAGGTTACGACGAAGCCATGTTACTTGATCCACAAGGCTATGTATGCCAAGGTTCAGGCGAAAACGTATTCTTAGTACGTGATGGCGTGATTCATACACCGGACGTAGCAGGTGGTGCATTAGACGGTATTACCCGTCAAACCATTATGACTATTGCCAAAGACTTAGGTTATGAGGTGATTGAGCGCCGTATTACCCGTGATGAATTCTACATCGCTGATGAAGCATTCTTTACAGGTACAGCCGCAGAAGTGACCCCAATCCGTGAATACGATGACCGTCAAATTGGTGAAGGTGTGCGTGGTCCGATCACAACACAAATCCAAAAAGCCTACTTTGACGCTGTACAAGGTAAAGATCCAAAATATGCACACTGGTTAACTTACGTAAAATAAGTCAATCAGGTAGTATGCAAGGCGAAACGAAAGTTTCGCCTTTTTTATTGTGTTTGAAGTGGGTTAAAACATGCATATTGTTTATGTGACGGATGGAAAAGCTGGGCATCGTTCTCAAGCCCTCGGTTTATATCAGGCGCTACAACGCTTGAGTCAACAGGCGGTGAGCTTTGAAGAAATTGCTGCCGAATCACTGTCGCGTTTTAACTTGTTTTTAGCACGTGGCAATAATCAGCATCCTTTAATTCAACAACAACCCGATTATATTTTCAGTGTGGGCAGCCATACCCAATTAAAAGCCTTATTGCTTGGGCAAGTGTTTCCTCAAGCCAAAACTGTCGTGCTGATGAAGCCTAAATTTCCACTACAGTGGTTCGATTACGTAATTGTGCCTCAACATGATGGTCTCGCCGAGCAAGACAATGTGATTGTGACACAAGGTGCGTTAAACCCAATTACCAATGAAAAGCGACATCAAAAAAAACGTATTTTAATTGCTTTAGGTGGCGCATCTAAACGCCATCAATGGAACGAGGCTAAGGTTTTACAAGCGATTGAGAAAATTGTACAGGACAATAAGAAATCTGAAATTATCTTAACGACTTCGCGTCGTACGCCAAAAGACTTTTTATCAAACTTACATGAAAAAACTTTTGCCAAAAATCTGCAAATTTTTCCTGTAGAAGACACACCACAAGGTTGGATTTTTGAACAAATGCAATTGGCTGAAGCGGTTTGGGTCACCGAAGATAGTGTCTCAATGCTGTATGAAGCATTAACCGCAGGCTGTAAAGTAGGTGTAATTGAAATTGATCGTTTAAAACAAGATCGTATTACCCAGTCGGTTGACCAGCTTTTAAAAAAAGGCTGGGTGAGTCATGCTAGCCAATTAAATCTATTGGGTTTAGCTAAGCCTTTAAAAGAAGCAGATCGTGTGGCAACATACCTACTTGCATCGTAAGCGGATTATTCTCAAGTGATTTATATTGTTGTTATTGCACTTATTTTATTTATTGCTTTTAGCTATAAATATGCATGGTGGAAGCCCACAGTAGATTGGAAGAGGCCGCGAGTATTGATGTATCACATGGTACGTGACCATATTGATGGGGCAAAATTTAATAAATTACGCGTCAAACCTACAGAATTTGAACAGCAAATTGCATGGATGAAAGCACAAGATTTTCACTTTGTGACTATGCAAGAACTTCAAGCTGATTGGGGCAAGCATCCACAAAAAACCGTGGCGATTACGTTTGACGATGGCTATTTAGATAACCTCGAAAATGCTTTACCGATTTTAGAAAAATACCAAGCCAAAGCCACGATTTATGTCGTGGTAGATCGCCATGATCGTGATTGGTCGACCTATAAAAAAGCCCATCACAATAGCGGTGAGTTGGCCCAAGAGCCAAAGCTCAGTGATGCGCAAGTGAAACAACTCGTGGCATCAGGTCTCATTGAAATTGGTTCACATACCATGACACATGCCAATTTAAATAAATTAGATGATGCAATGTGTTTAGAAGAATTAACGCAATCTAAGCAACAACTTGAAGCCTTAATTGAGCAACCTGTGACCAGTTTTGCCTATCCGTTTGGGATTTATTCAGCCCGTGATGTCATGGTGGCAAAGCAAGTTGGTTACACCAATGCGGTGACTACAGTTGAGGGAATTGATCACACTGCGCCTGATTTTATGCAGCTCAAACGCATTAAAATCAGTGGTAAAGATTCATTATTTGCGGTGAAGCTGCGCTTAAAGCTGGGTAAACGAGAGGGATAATTGATGCGTATTACCTTAGTAATGGCGAGTTGTGAAGATGGTGGCTTAGAAAAGCATGTCATAGAGTTGGCCAATGGCCTAGCGCTTGAGCATCATGTCAGTTTGATTGCCCATCCACGTTTTAAAACATGGTTGAGTGATCGAGTAGCTTTGATTAACTTTGATATGAGCGGTAGTCGTCATAATCCTTGGACTAAGTATCAGCTTAAGAAAAAAATTCAGATGACTGCACCTGATATTGTGCACGCACATGCTTCTAAGACAGCACAATTAATGAGTGGTCTGATTAAAAAAATCAAAGTGCCTTGTATTGTGACCGTTCATGGTGCCAAATCCAAATTAAAACCTTATGCAGCCTTTGATACGATTATTGCTGTGAGTCAAAAATTAGCTGAACATATCAATTTACCCTCTAAAACAGAGGTGATTTACAACGGTGTAATCTTGTCACAAGCTGCTCAACCATGGGAAAAAAATAGAAAATTTCTTGCAATTGGGCGCCTCAATGAGGTGAAGGGATTTGATGTTTTAATTCAGGCATGGGTAGGTATTGAAGCACAACTGAATATATATGGTGAGGGTGAGCAGCTCCAGAGACTGCAAGTACTCATTGAGCAACTCGGTTTACACAATCAGGTTAAATTGTGTGGGTTTAGTCATGAAATCCAACAAAAAATTAGTCAGCATGAAGCTTTGATTGTCTCTTCACAGCGTGAAGGGGGACCTTATACGCTTAGTGAGGCGTTATTATTAAATAGACCTGTGATCGGAACTGATGTGGGGATGATGGCTGAATTTGTGCCCGACGAATTTTTATGTGTACCCAACGAGATTAATGAACTCAGAAGAATTATTCTTGCCTATCTGTGTACCCAAGATCCTCTTTCTCTTTATCAGCCTGCTTTTGAAAAAGCGAAAAAGAATTTAACTTATACAGCCATGCTTGAGCAAACGCTCCTTACTTACGGGCGTAGTTTAGCAAAGCATAAGAGATCCTAATGTCAAAAAACACCTTAATTTTACTTACAGATGCTAAGCCTGGGCATGAGACTCAAGCAATAGGGATCAGTAAAATCCTAAATCAAGAAGATCATTTAGACATCTTAAAAATTCAGATTCAGCGACCTTCAAAATTTATTGGGGTATTGTTTAAAAAATTTTATTCCCTTTTTCCAAAACGATGGATGCTGAAGTTTTTTCTCAGTGTGAATGATTTAAATCGATTACAACATATACCGCATGTTGACTATATTGTCTCTGCAGGTGGCGATACTTTACTTCCCAATGCTTTACTCAAAGCTTATTTAGTCAAGCAGTATCCTCAAGTAAAAAATTTGATTGCAACCTCTTTACGTGGTATGCCTGAAGCTGCCTATGATGTGGTGTTTACCATTGATGCCACTAAAGATCAGCAAAAACCCTACGTTTTTTATCCAATTGCGCCAAATAAAATGGTCAGTTTTGACTTAAAACAAGCGCAGCAACACGCGCAAGAAAAATTGGCGCTTCAGCCTAATCAACATGCTGTGACGGTGTTATTGGGGGCAGATACCGCAGAGGTGAGCATTGGTTTAGCAGATGAATGGCTGCACTTGATTAAAACGATAGCCACACAATATCCCGATCAGCAATTTTTTGTGTGTAGTTCAAGACGGACACCGCAAGCATTAGTCGAGTGTCTTAAACAGCTTGCCGATTTGCCTAATGTGAAATTGGTCTTATTTGGGCAGCAACAAGGCATTGTGGTTGAAGATTTAATTTTTGCGGCTACGCATATTATCTGTTCGCCAGATTCTACTTCAATGCTATGTGAGGCAATGATTGCCAATAAACATGTGATTGTGCCGAGGTTTGAGCACACTCAACTCAGTCAAAACTTCCAAAGCTATTATCAAAAGATGAGTCCTTACGTGGCCTATGTAGAAGCTCAAGAGGTGAATGCGCTATTGGCTTGCCCTCAGTTGCAACAACATCATCACGTTGCCATATTGCAAACTAAATTTATGCAAGCTTTGCATCATTGAACTTAAATCATCTTAAAGCACAAAGTTGCTGTATTTAAAGTGAAGTCAGTCCATAAACGTTAGGCTGAAGATAATTAAATTTTGAGTAAATCATGAAAGTTGTACAAACCGTGTATGGGGATGCCTCAGGTGGGCGTTGGCAAGCAATGCTTAATACCTATGAGGCTTTAGAAAGTCAGGGGCATGAGGGGATCATTGTTTATGGCAGTGACAATCAAAAGCAAAAAATTGACGGCTATCGCTCTTGGTGCCTAAATAACTCAGGCTTTTACGATCCTATCGCTGCGGTTAAATTGGCTTTATGGTTAAGGCACTATAAACCTGATGTAGTGATTGCACATAGTGGCCGTGCGGTACATCTATTTAAAAATGCGATATTGTTGGCACGTATCAAATGTCCTGTGATTGCCATGAATCATAGCCATAATGTCAAACGTACCGTACGTGCCGATGGTTTTATTCATATTACACCGCATGTAGCACAACGTGTGGCTGAGGCATCTGTGCAAAAAAATATCAATAGCACCGCTAAACCTCAAGCTGTGATTTCAAATTTAATTCATTTGCCTACGCAGCCAAGTGTTACAAAAGCAGAATCCAAGATCACCACCTTAGGCATTATGACACGGTTAGTTGAGTATAAAGGCACCCATTTAGCCATTGATGCTGTGGCACAACTTAAGCAACTCGGTTATCAGGTTAAATTGCAGATTGCAGGTGAGGGTGAGCAAGAGCAAAGCTTAATCGAACAGACTCAACGTTTAGGCTTAGAAGATGATGTGGTATTTTTAGGTTGGATTAGTGGTCAGCAAAAAACTGAATTTTACCAAAGCATTGATATAGCGTTAGTTCCAACCATGAACGACACCCAACCTTTAGCAATTTTGGATGCTTTTGCATGGGCCAAGCCTGTGGTGGCCAGTGACCATATTAGTGTGCAACAAATCATTCGACACAATGAAAATGGCTTAATGGCAAAATGCGCTGATGTCGAAGATTTAGTTAAGCAACTGCAATTTTGTTTAGATCATCCTAAAAACTTAGCGCGTTATGCAGAGCAAGGTTATCGAGATGCCCTGCAAGATTATCAATTTTCTGTGATTGCCGAAAAGCTTTCTCGCTTTGTTTTAGAGTGTAAAACGCTATATCAGCGCTAAAAATTGTTGCGCTGTATGTTGAATAGATAATTGATTTTTGGTCTCTTCTAAAATGGCATACGGGTGATTAACGCAACGGTAAAGTTGCGTACTCAGTTGCTCACAATTATTGGCGTCAATCAGAAATGATTTCATATCTTCTTGATAAGAAAGAATATCTTTGACGCCTTGTGAGCAATGATAAGCAATCACTGGTGTGCCTAAGCATAAGCTTTCTGCTAACACTAAACCGAATGATTCATAATATGAGGTGAGGATGAGTGCTTTAGATTGTTGGATATATGGATATGGATCATCGGCCCAACCTAAAAAATCAACCCGATCCTCAATGTTAAGCTTTTGGACCAATGCCATGAGTTCTTGCTTTTGTGGGCCCTCGCCAACAATCGCCATGCGTCCTTTGAGCCCACTTTGCGCAAAAGCAGTGATGGCATGATCAATCTGTTTAATCGCCACTAAGCGTCCTACAAAAATCACATCCCAGATTTTATCTAATGAAGATGTCATATTTTTTTGTGTAATCGATACACCGTTTGCAATATGTCGAATCTGACTATTGGGCAGTAAAGATTGGTATTTAAGTTTGAGGTCTTGATTAACGGTGATCAAATTTTTTTGATGAAAAAGTCGTTTAAACTTTGCTTGATGCTTAATTTGTCGGATATTTTCTTTGATGCGTTTAAAAATATTGGCTGACGGGCGATATTCTAACAGTTCACCATGTATCCAATACCATACATTTTGAGTTTGTTTAAGATAATGACCTAAGTAATAACCATTATGAAAACCTAAAATGATCAAATCATAGCGCTGTTGATTGATCAACTGCTCAATACGATTTTCTTCAATTGGCGAGAGTTTTTTGGCTTTCCACAATTTGCCAAAAGCAAATGAGGGGCTGATGTTTAAATCAATATACTGCACATGAGATTTAATAGCCTGAGTATCTTTACTGCCATTGAGCACAGCAAGCGTTACGCTGTGGCCTAGATCTGCTAGGGTATTGGCTAAGTCGGCTGTTACTTTTTCAGCCCCACCTTTGCCCAGATCATCCACAATAAATAAGATACTGCTCATGGGTATACCTTAACCTCTTTGTTTATCTTGTTGTAACGCTGTATTAATACTCGTCGTTAAGTCGTGCTGATCTTCTATCAGAGCTGGTAGGGATTATAGTTGCCTTCACAATTTCTAAAACGTTTATAGGACCAAATATATTGTTCAGGTGCTTGGTTAATCATTTGCTCCATATTTTGGTTGAGAACTGTTACAGAGCGATGTAAATCGGTGCTGGCAATATCGGTATGCATTTTCTGGCAAACAATTTTAAAACCATCTTTTTGGCGAATACAGCTTAAACCCAAGACATGCGATTGGGTTTTTTGCGCCAATTTAGACACTAAAGTGGTACACAAAATTTCTTGTCCAAAAAATTGTGCGTTGATTCCACCTGAAGGCTTAGGTAAATGATCGGGTAAAATCATGGTTAAACCGCCTTGCTTTAAGTGCTTAAATATTGCACCAACACCCGTTTTATCTGTGGCGACTAAGCTGGCCTTAAAGTTTTGTCGTGCTTTAAAAATAAAGCGATCTACTGCTTTATTTTTGTTAGGCTTATACATAATCATGGGTTCGGTATATTCATTCACCCATACATTGAGTAATTCCCAACAGCCAAAATGGGTAAGTACCATAATGACACCTTTGTCATCTGCTAAGGCTTGTTTGAGTAATTCCTCACCTTCAACGGCTTGAATTAGACGTAAACTATACGCTTTAGGCATACCCCAGAATTTGACGGACTCTACATAGGTATAACATTGGTGGGTTAAACTATGTTTTAATAAGCGTTTTTGCTCATCATTGGAGAGCTTTGGATAAACCAGTTTAAGATTGGTACGAGTAATCTTTTTAAAAGAAGAGGGGAAAATATATAAAACTACCGCTAAACAATTAGCAAGCATATACAGCCAAGCTAATGGCAATTTAGCCATGACTGTTAAAAAAATATAGAGCATAAAGATAAAATATAAACAAAGAGGAGAAAAATAAAGCCTTTAAAGTAAAGGCTTTATCAGAGATTAGTTTTTATATTTGTCTGGGTTGCCCTTCAGAACCATATAAATGATAGCAACAAAAATTACAAATGCACCTGCGATACTACTTACGCAAAAATACAAAATACGCTCATTGGTGTCTAAACTAAATAAGTTGTTGGCTAAGATATAGCGCATAAATAACCATTGTACGACTGAAAAAACAATCAGCATAATGCTTTTATTACGAACAGCAGGACGCATAGCCATTGCTTGCTTACCCTAAAATTAAACACAAGCTATTATGCCACCGTTAAGCCTGACTCTCAATCATACAAAAAAAGCCCTGCATGAGCAGGGCTTTTTAGGTTGAATCTAGAATAGATTATTCTTGAGATTCAGCTTTTGGTTTTTCACGTAAGCGAATACCCAAATCACGCAGTTGGTTTGATTCAACTGGTGCAGGTGCTTGCGTTAATGGGCATTCAGCAGTTTTGGTTTTCGGGAACGCAATCACGTCACGAATCGAAGAACCGCCAGTCATGAGCATCACTAAACGGTCAAGACCAAATGCTAAACCACCGTGCGGAGGCGCACCGTAACGTAAAGCATTTAACAAGAAGCTGAATTTCTCTTCTGCTTCTTCTTCGCCAATACCTAAAGCTTCAAAAATGGCTTTTTGCATTTCTAGGTTATGAATACGCAGTGAACCACCACCGATTTCAGTACCGTTGAGTACCATATCGTAAGCAACTGAAAGTGCTTCACCTGGGTTGTTCTTCACTTCTTCTACGCTAGATTTTGGTAGCGTGAATGGGTGATGCACAGATGTCCAGCCGTTATCAGTTTCTTCAAACATTGGGAAGTCAACTACCCAAAGTGGTGCCCACTCACAAGTTGCAAGTTTTAAGTCATGACCGATTTTCACACGCAGTGCGCCCATCGCATCATTTACAACTTTCGCTTTGTCTGCACCAAAGAATACGATGTCACCGTTCTCTGCACCCACGCGTTTTAATAGATCAAGCACGATTGGCTCGATAAATTTCACGATTGGAGATTGTAAGCCTTCGATACCTTTTTCAAGTTCGTTAACTTTGATGTAAGCCAAACCGCGTGCACCATAGATGCCAACAAATTTGGTGTATTCATCAATTGCAGAACGTGGTAATGAACCTGCACCCGGAACGCGTAAAGCAACAATACGACCTTTAGGATCTTTAGCAGGACCTGCGAATACCTTAAACTCAACGTCTTGCATCAAATCTGCAACGTCAACAAGTTTTAAAGGAATACGCATGTCTGGTTTGTCAGATGCATAGTCACGCATTGCGTCGTTGTAGGTCATACGTGGGAATTTATCAAACTCAACATCAAGAAGTTCTTTAAACATCTTAACCGTTAAAGTTTCCATTAAATCCATGATGTCATCGTCACTCATGAACGATGTTTCAACGTCGATTTGCGTGAATTCTGGCTGACGATCCGCACGTAAGTCTTCATCACGGAAACATTTCGCGATTTGGTAGTAACGATCAATACCGCCCACCATCAACAACTGTTTAAACAATTGTGGTGATTGTGGCAGGGCATAGAAGCTACCGTTAGATACACGACTTGGCACTAAATAGTCACGCGCGCCTTCAGGAGTAGCACGGGTTAAAATTGGTGTTTCTACATCCAAGAAACCATTGTCTTCGAAGTAGTTACGAATAAGGTTAGTTAATTTAGAACGGAAACGTAAACGCTCTAACATTTCTGGACGACGAATGTCCAAGAAACGATATTTCAAACGAATTTCTTCTGAAATATTGGTATTTTCATCATTGAGTGGGAATGGTGGTGTTTCTGATTGAGCAAGAACTTCGATTTCTTTACCCAATACTTCGATTTGACCACTCACCATATTGGCATTTTCTGTGCCTTCGTAACGGCGACGTACACGACCTGTGATTTTTAATACGAATTCTGAACGTACTTTATCTGCAGTTTCGAATGCTTCTGGTGTATCAGGATCGATCACCACTTGCACTAGACCATCACGGTCACGCATGTCTAGGAAAATTACACCACCGTGGTCACGGCGACGGTGTACCCAACCGCATAAAGTTACTGTTTGGTCGATTTGTGCTTCGGTTAAAGAACCGCAGTAATGAGTTCGCATCATGGCGTATAAAATCCAACTATATGGGTTACAAAAAAGCTACTACGTAAACAGCGTATGCTTTTATTCAAAGTCTAGGATTATGCCTATTTGCAACTGCCCTCACAAGAACTACAAGCAAAAACAGCAGCAAATTCACAAAAAGCCAAGCAATTGCTTTATTTTGCCGAAGAAAATTGCTGCCAAAGCGCAATGCAAGTCAAAGCGAGTGTTTCACTCAACAAAAACGCTTGGCTAAATTCATTAAAGCCACGTCCTAGAAAATAATACGGTTCACGCACTACAGTTGACCATTCAAAGGATGCAAAATAGCCCCATGTCCAAGCACTTGCAGTCAATAAAGACACAATAATACTCAGCCAAATGCTGCTTTTTATGCGCGTTGTGGCAACCGCTTCAGTGCGATGTTTTTGGCAATATGTGTAAATCCAATACACTAAAAAGGGTAAGGCAACAGCCGAGCTGGTGATTTGTAATATAAAATGCAAAGGGTAGTGCATGCCAAAAGCGTGAATAGGCTGACTTAAAAAGTCATGCAATACCAAAGTACGAAAGTCGACGTGGGTTAAGCCATCCCAAAGAATATGTGTGGCATTACCTAAGATTAAAGCCAATATGACCAAAACAGTAAAACGTAGCCATTGTTTAATATTTTTAATGGGTAATGGATGCGCAAGGTCTAAAAGTTGGTACAGCATCGGACGATACAACACATACCACAGGCTACAAAAAGTTAAACCAATGATTAAATTAGGGTAAAGTTGACCTGACCACAGATGTGAAATTTTGCCCGATTCGGTTGTAAACATCCGATACATATCTGGCAGCATACAGCCAATGGCTAGTGCAGCAAGTGGCAAGTGACCGCGACTTAAGCATGATATAACCGGTGCAAGAACGGCATGCGATAAAGTAAAAGGCATGAATGGCTTAAAAAGACGATTTTGATAAATGCATTGAGCTTAGCTGATGTGGCGAGTTGTTGCTGTTTTTTATTGCAAAAAGAA
The DNA here is from genome assembly GCF_947626835.1 of uncultured Acinetobacter sp. Taxonomy (GTDB): domain Bacteria; phylum Pseudomonadota; class Gammaproteobacteria; order Pseudomonadales; family Moraxellaceae; genus Acinetobacter. The sequence goes on from NZ_CANQTS010000003.1 coordinate 146,329, forward strand.
TGAAATGTTATATTATAACATTATTCCGAATTTGCCGACTTTGAGCCCTAAGTCATGTCTTTACATAAGAATTTGATTACCCTTGCGATTTTTGCAGCAGTTGCACCGCATACTTTTGCTGATACAGCAGCAACCACTTTAGATACCATTCAATTGACCGCTCACCCGTTGGTACAAACCGCAGCTGATTTTGCGGTGGCTGATCATGTAGTTGATCAAAAGCAATTAAGCCTGCGTGCTGCCACCATTGGCGATGCTTTAGCTGATGAGCTTGGGGTATATTCAAATCAATATGGTTCAGGTTCAAGCCGTCCGGTGATTCGTGGGCAAGATGGTCCGCGAGTTAAAGTTTTACAACATGCCTCGGAAACTGCTGATGTGGCAACCTTATCGCCAGACCATGCGATTACCGTTGATCCATTGCTTGCAAAACAGGTTGAAGTGATTCGTGGCCCGTCGACCTTACTTTATGCAGCAGGTACTGTGGGTGGTTTAGTCAATGTCACTGATCAAAAAATCCCAACCCAGATGCCGCAAAAAGCTATTGAGGGCAGTGCCGCTTTACGTTACAACTCAGGCAGTGATGAAAAATTGGCTAGTGCAGGCATTACTGCTGCAATAGGTGAGCAATTTGCCTTACGTGTAGAGGGTTTAAAGCGTAAAGCCAATGACTATATTGCCCCCGATTACGTTGTCGCTGAGCCACATGGCGATCATTTCCATAACGAACAAAAACGCCGTGTTGACAATACCTTTGCTGAAGGACAAACCATTAATGTCGGTGGTTCATGGATTCACGAGCGTGGTTTTGTAGGCTTGTCTTATAGTAATCGCCAAGATCAATATGGTTTACCGGGGCATAGCCATGAGTATCATGGTTGTGAATTACATGCTGATCATTTTCATTGTCCAAAATCGGATGATGACCATGACCACGAGCATGCAGCTGGTCCTTGGGTTGATTTAAAATCCGAGCGTTATGATTTACGTACAGAGTTGTCGCAGCCGTTTCAAGGCTTTGAAAAATTACGTGCTCATGCCAGTTTCACCGACTATGAGCATGATGAATTAGAAGATCAGGCAGTGATTAGCAACTTTAAAAGCCGTGGTTATGATGCACGTTTAGAGTTGGTGCATGTACCTGTTGCTGGTTGGGAAGGCGTGATCGGCACGCAGTTCTCACAGCAAACTATTGATTTAGCCGCAGGTCAAGGGCATGCACATGAAGAGCATGACCATGAAGGTCACGATCACGACCATAGTGATCACGAAGGGCATAATCATGATGTGTTAATGGCCGACACCAAGACCAAAAAATACAGTCTATTTGCATTAGAACATAAGCAAGTAGGGGAAGTGCATGTTGAGCTTGGTGCACGTTTAGATCATCAAACCATTGATGTGCAATCTGAGCAAAAAAATTACTCAGGCACAGCCTATTCAGCCTCTGCCGCTGCTAATTGGGAATTTGCACCTAATTACAAACTGTCTATAGTTGGCTCGCATCAACAGCGTTTGCCATTGGCTCAAGAGTTATATGCCGATGGTTTACACTTCGCTACCAATACCTATGAGCTAGGCAACCCGAATATTGATAAAGAAACTTCAAATAACTTAGAGCTTGGCTTGCACTATGAAGGTGATCAGTTTGACTATCACGCGCATGTGTATCACAACTGGTTTGATGACTATATTTATGGCAAGACCATTGCCCAAACAGGTAATTTGCGTGGGGTTGAATATAGCCAAGACAAAGCACGCTTTTACGGTGTAGAAGCGCAAGCGGGTTATAATGTTAACGACACCTATCGCTTAAGTGTGTTTGGTGATTATGTACGTGGCAAAATTGAAGGTGAAAATGCACCGCGTGTACCTGCTGGTCGTTTAGGTACCAAGGTCAATGCCAATTTTGATGACCAATGGTCAGGCAGTGCCGAGTACTATCATGTGTTTAAACAAGATCAGTTTGCTGATTTTGAAGAGCAAACACAAGGCTACAACATGGTCAATGTGGGCTTAAATTACAATGGCCGTTATGGCAATGATCAAGACTACCGTGTGTTCTTAAATGCCAATAATTTATTGGACGATCAAGTCTATTCACATGCATCATTTTTATCCAATATTCCACAAGTGGGGCGTAACTTTACGGTGGGTCTAGAATTTAACTTCTAAGCCAAATACACAGAAAAGCCCTTGAAAATTCATACAATAAAACCTAGTCTGAGCCGATTGGACTAGGTTTTTTGTTATGCGTATCTTCCAGAGAATTCACACCAAGTTAAATTGGTCATTGCGTCGTTATGCTGCGGTTTGTATGGCTGTGCTGCTGCTGAGTCTGGTGGGATCAGGCTTGTACCATATGTATAAGCCTTTGCCACAAGGTTTAAATTACGCGGGTAGTTTGCGTCATGCCCAAGTGGAATTTTTAAGTGATCAAAGCTATGTCGACCCACAAGGTCAATTGCAAGTGCAGCAGATGATCTTTGATCGTATGCTTGGCATGATTGAACAAGCGCAAAGTTTGATTGTGCTGGATATGTTTTTATTTAATCAAGAAATTGGCATATCGACGCTTAAACATCGTGCCTTAACCGATGAACTCACTCAAGCTCTAATCAAAAAACGTTATTTAGATCCAAACATTGAAATTAAAGTCGTAACTGATCCAATTAACTCAGTTTACGGTGGGGTATTGCCTGAACATTATCGTCAATTGCGTCAAGCTGGTATTGAAGTGATTGAAACTGACTTGACCCCGTTACGTGCTTCAAATCCATTGTGGTCAAGTTTTTGGTATTTATGTTGTCAGGGAATTGCCAACAATCCGCAAGCCGGTTGGTTGCCTAATCCTTTTGGCAGTGAAAAAGTGACCTTACGTAGTTATGTTAATCTTGCCAATTTTAAAGCCAATCATCGTAAAACTTTAGTGGTTGATACCCCACAAGGTTGGCAGACCTTAGTGACTTCTATGAATCCACATGATGGTAGCTCATTGCATTCCAATGTGGCTTTGGTGGTCACAGGTCCCACAGCCATAGATGTGTTAAAGACTGAGCAAAGCGTGGCGCAAATGTCTAAAGGCAATATGCCTATGGTGATTATAGGAGAATTTGAAGCAGCAAAAACCGAACCCCAAGTCCAAGTGCTGACTGAAAAAGCCATCTATGATCAAGTATTAGCAGCCATTGAAAGCAGCCAAAAGGCAGGGGTTGAGCTTGATTTGTCGATGTTTTATTTATCAGAGCGTCGCATCATTCAAGCATTGATGGCAGCGCATGAGCGTGGGGTTAAAGTACGTGTGTTATTAGACCCGACTAAAGATGCTTTTGGACGCACTAAAAACGGCATTCCTAACCGTCCTGTTGCAGCTGAGTTACACCATGCAGGAATTGATGTGCGTTGGTGTAATACCCAAGGCGAGCAGTGCCATAGCAAAATGTTGCTTAAACGCAGTATGTATAACAGCGAAATTATTTTAGGTTCAGCCAATTTCACGGCACGCAATTTAAAAAATTATAATTTAGAAACCAATTTACGTGTGGTGGGGCATGCCAATGCCAAAGTGTTTACAGATGCAACGCAGTATTTTGAACGTGCTTGGCATAATCAAGATGGACAGCAGCACAGTGTGGACTATGCACAGTATGCCGATGAATCGACCTTGAAATATGTGCTGTATCGCGTGATGGAATGGACTGGGCTGTCGACCTTTTAAACAAAAAACCCTCTGCAAAACAGAGGGTTTATTTTTGGCCTAATTGCTTGGGTTAGGCGGAATAATTTGATCAAGTTCTTTATCGGTTAAATGATCGAGTTCTTCAATTTTGGTTTTGATTTTCCATTTGTCTAGATCATCTACTGAGTTAGGAAGGCGCGCTTCAAGCCAATCACAGACCACATCAGGTGGAAAATCGGCATGGTTGCACTGAATCACCCATGCTAAAAAGTCTTTGGCTTCACCATTCATATAAGGTGGTGGCGACACAGGTAAAAATTGGGTCGGTAGACGTTCATTTTTAGAAATATAATTTAAGACATGCCCAAGTTCTTGTACAGTTTGCCAAGCCAATGGGTGTTCCACATTAATTTGGAACTTAAACCACCATGCATGTTTGCCATCTGTGCCATAGCTTTCGATTAAACCTTTACGCACACTTGGTACTTTACAGAAATAAGCATAGAGACGGTCGAAACTTAATTGTTCAGCCACAATAGTTCACTCAGCCATAAAAAACGCTATCTTAACATAAACTTGGTTTTGCTTTAAAAGCCAACTTGCTATGCTAAGCATGAATCAATGTGAGGCTAGGATATGCGCAAATTCACTCGTTGTATGGGGCTTAGTTTACTTATGCTGAGTCCACAGCTTTGGGCAGACAATCCTTGGGCGGGTTATCGTGGGGTGGAGAAAAAACCACAGCGCCCCATGCGACCTCAAGCACTGCATCGTCCACAATGGCCACGTCCGCAACCTCAACCTAATGTGTCTATTCAATATCAAGGGCCAACCACGGTCATACAAAACAGCCAAAGCTATAGTTTTGTCAATGGAAAGCCAAGCGGTAGCATCTCAAGCAGTCGTTACGTATTTATTTCCGATTGGCAGCGCGTAGGCTTGCCAGCACCACCTTCGGGTATGTATTGGATTTATGAAAATGGTCGTTATGCTTTAGTCCCTAATCATTAAGCCAATTCATCATCTTGAGGGCGTGGGGTTTGACCTTGCGCCAAAGGTAAATCCGCTTCTTTATTGCGAATCACAGAGGGATAATGCCAAGAGGCAAAACGTACCACTAAAATCGCGCCTGCTAAGATTAAGATTGAACCTGTAATAATCACCAAATCAAGATCGGCTTTATGGTCATGTTGGATATCGGAAATAAGCAGACGTGTTAAAGCTGTAATCGCAATATAAATTAAAAAACGCACAGGCATATGGTTAGTTTTAAAGTAAATCCCCACCATAGCGCCCAATTCTAAATAGATAAAAAGCAATAAAATATCGTCGATGGTGGCATATTGTTTAATGGTTAAAATATCCCAAACGGTGTGAGCTGCCGACCAAATCACCATACAGCCAATAATAAACAGGGCAATATAATGAAAGCCCTCGACAATGGCATTACCAAAGCGGTCTAAATAATATTCAAGGTTGCGCGCGTTTGGCATAAAGTGTCCTTTTCATTGCGAATGAAAAACACATGCAATTTTTACGCACAAATGGCTAAGAAAATACCTGCATAAAGCAGGTATTTTTAAGGTTTAGGCTTGTTGGGTAAAGTATTCAGGACTAAAGCGCATAATCACGTCAGCACCTGCTTTAATTTTACTGATCCGCATAGGCAGCTCAGGTAACACGCGTTGCACAAAATAAATGGCCAAATTAATTTTAGCTTGATAAAACGGTGTCGATTTGTCTTGTGCAGCTTCGGCAATACGGGCAAACATATAGCTAAAGCTGAGTAAGCCAAGCGCATGTAAATAATCTACTGCAACTGCATTGGCAAAGTTTGGATTTTCCTGTGCTGCTTCTAAAATAAATTGAGTGACCGATTCAAGTTCTGTGGCTGCATCTAAAGTGGCATCTTTAATGAAATTGAGTTCGGCATCCATTTGGTTGGCAAAGTCACGAATTTCATCAATATAGGCTTTTAAATAAGCGCCTTCACATTTAATGGTTTTACGACCAATTAAGTCCTGCGACTGAATGCCATTGGTGCCTTCATAAATTTGTGCAATACGTAAATCACGTACACATTGCTCCATTCCCCATTCACGAATGTAGCCATGTCCTCCAAAACACATTTGTGCATCCAGCACCGCTTGAAATGCGGTGTCGGTTAAATAGGCCTTGGCAATTGGGGTGAGTAGGGCAACCCGATCATTGGCAGCGCGTACTGCTTCTGGGTCATTGGAAAACTTCGTGATATCTAATTGCTGTGCCACATACACTGCAAAAGCACGTGAGGCTTCGTTATTGACGCGAGTATTCAGCAGCATACGGCGTACGTCAGCATGCACTAAAATTGAATCGGCAGGCTGATCAGGGGATTTGACCCCTTCAGCACTACGTCCTTGTAAGCGGTCTGTGGCGTATTGTGCGGCATTTTGATAAGCAAATTCAGATGCGCCTAAACCTTGAATTCCCATGGACAAACGTTCGTAATTCATCATCACAAACATCGCGGCTAAGCCTTCATTTTCTTGACCCACCAAAAAGCCTTTGGCAGCATCAAAATTCATGACGCATGTGGCTGAAGCTTTAATTCCCATTTTATGTTCAATTGAACCTGCGTGTACGCCATTTCGCTGGCCTAAAGAACCGTCCTCATTGACCATGATTTTCGGCACAATAAATAAGGAAATTCCGCGTGAACCGGCAGGTGCATCGGGAGTTTTGGCTAAAACAAGATGAATAATATTTTCGGTCAGATCATGTTCACCACCGGTAATAAAAATTTTAGTACCTGTGATGTTATAAGAACCATCGCTATTTTTTTCAGCTTTGGTCTTAATGATGCCTAAATCGGTGCCGGCATGCGGTTCGGTTAAACACATGGTGCCTGCCCATTCACCGCTATACATTTTAGGCAAATAAGTTTGTTTTTGCTGTTGTGACGCATAACTAGCCAAAGCCAAACCTGCTCCAACCGAGAGTAAAGAATACAGGGTAAAAGATGGATTGGTGGCAAACAGCATCTCATCGCTCAGTACAGTGAGCATTTTAGGCATGCCTTGACCGCCCCATTCTTCATCGGCACCTAAACCTAACCAACCGCCTTGTGCGTATTGTTCAAAGGCTGCTTTAAAACCTTCAGGTGTCGTTACAGTACCAGCATTAAATTGTGCGCCGTGTTCATCACCACTACGGTTAAGCGGCAGCGTAACATTTTGACTAAATTTCGCCATTTCTTCTAAGATGGCATTGGCGGTAGCGCTATCTAGGTGTGCAAGTTTAGGATGTTGTTGCCAAAACGCAGAGGCGTTAAAAACATCATTGAGAATAAACTGCATATCGGCAAGGGGGGCATTATAGATTGGCATGATCGACTCACTTGATTGTTATATTCATAATCTTTTGTACTTTTTATAAACAAAAGGGACACCCATTGCAATGCGTGTCCCCTCAACATCAACAAATATCAATTAAAAAGCAAAAGCATCAGCGTCCAATTGCATTAAAGATTCAGCACCAGTATCAATTATGGCAATGTGCGCATTTACACGCGGCAACAATTTATCAAAGTAAAATTGCGCTGTGCAGATTTTGGCCTGATAAAAAGCTGTGTCATTGCTACCGTGATTTAAGGCATGTTGTGCAGTGGCGGCCATACGTGCCCAATAATAGGCCAAGGTCACATAGCCTGCAAAATACAGATAGTCGAACGCAGCTGCACCAACTTCATCTGGATTTTGTTCAGCACGTTGTGCAATGCTTTTTGTCACTTGGCCTAATTTTTTCATCCAATCGCTTAAAGGCCGAATAAATTCTTGCATGTTGGCTTGATCTTGCTGTGTATCGATAAAGCTTTGCATAACTTCGGCAAAATCTTGCAGCAATTTACCTTTTGAACCTAAGACTTTACGACCAAGTAAATCAATGGCTTGAATTTCGGTAGTGCCTTCATATAAGCAAGCAATACGGGTATCACGTACAATTTGTTCCATGCCATGCTCGGCAATAAAACCGTGTCCACCAAAGACTTGTACGCCTTTATTGGCAGCTTCATAACCAGTTTCGGTTAAGAAAGCTTTGGCAATTGGCGTAAGGAGCGACAAAATATGATCGGCTTTTTCACGTGTGGCGGCATCTGGTGATTTTTCCACTAAATCAGCATATTGCGCTAAGTCATAAATTAAAGCACGCCCACCTTCAGCAAAGGCTTTTTGAGTGAGCAGCATTTGACGCACAGCAGGATGTACAATAATCGGGTCAGCGTCTTGATCTGGTGCTTTAATGCCTGAAAGTGAGCGCATGGCTAAACGCTCTTTGGCATAACGTAGCGCACCTTGGAAAGAACCTTCGGCTGCGGCTAAGCCTTGCACAGCAGTGCCAATACGTGCGGTGTTCATAAAGGTAAACATACAGTTTAAACCACGATGCTCAGGACCAATTAAATAGCCTTTTGCTGCATCAAAATTGATCACACAAGTGGCATTACCATGAATCCCCATTTTATGTTCAATTGAGCCACAACGCACGCCATTCGCTTGACCTTCTATGAGTTTCGGCACAATGAATAAGGATATACCTTTGGTGCCTTGAGGTGCATTAGGTAAGCGTGCTAATACAATATGAATGATGTTGTCAGACATATCGTGTTCACCGGCTGAAATAAATATTTTCTCACCACTGATGGCATAGCTGCCATCTGCATTGGGTTCAGCCTTAGTACGAATAATGCCTAAATCTGAGCCTGCATGTGATTCAGTCAGACACATGGTACCTGTCCATTCACCAGAAACGAGTTTGGGTAAGTAGGTGGCTTTTTGTTGCTCAGAACCGTGGTGTTCTAAAGTGCGTACTGCGCCGTGAGAGAGTCCCGGATACATGCTCCACGCCCAATTGGCAGTACCGACCATCTCTGAAATGGTAATGCCTAATGAATTGGGTAAGCCTTGACCGCCATATTCAGGATCAGCCGCTAAAGAGGGAAAACCAAGCTCGATATATTTTTGATAAGCAGCTTTAAAGCCAGTTGGGGTGCTTACCACACCATCGCTCCATGTGCACCCTTCACGATCACCCACTGAGTTTAAAGGTGACAACTCATGCTCACAAAAGTCTGCGGCAGCTTGTAAATACTGATCAATCAGTTCTTTTGTGACCATATCTTCAAAGGCAGGTAACGCAGCATAATGCTGCTCGGCATTTAAGACCTCATGCAGGACAAATTGCATATCACGTAATGGTGCTTGATAGTGTGGCATGTGCTGCTCTCCCTCGTGTAGGTACAAAAAATGTCCCACTTTTTTATGTTGGATGAATAATTTTATGTTGTTGGTTTTATATACTAAGACGCAAAAAATCAGCTAGTCGAATTCATGACTGAAAAGTCAAAGAAAAATATTGGCGCGCAATGTGTGCTTGATTCATCAAAATTCTAAGTCAATTTAAATCGATATATAGGCCATTTTAGTGACAGTTGTGTTAAATCAAAAAAGACGCCATTAAGGCGTCTTTCAAGCAATCAAAATTTAAGCGGCTTGTTGTGGCTTAAACTTTAATACACATTGACCGCTGATACTTTTTTCAGCAAATTTAAGTTCAACATTTTGCCCCACAGTTTTGCCTTGACATGCCGTTTGAATGGCTTGCTGTTGGGCTAAACGTAAATCAAATTGCTTGACCATTTCAGCACGTTTGGTATCTGTGAGTACACCTGTCACTGGTGCAGCAGGTCGCGTCATTTTATAGTTTGATTTTAAGTTTTGGTCACGTTTTGGCATAAACACCATTTCACATTGACCTTGTAAGGTACGTTTGCCCAAAGCAACTTCTACCTTATCGCCAGCGGCTTTGCCTTGACAGGCTTTTGCCATCGCATGTTGCATCCCACGTTGGGCATGATGTTTACCCATACGCTCGTGTTGATGTTTCATCATACGTTCAGGTTTTGGTTTTTGTACAGTGCTTTGTGATTGACAAGCAGTTAATACGAGTGCACTAACCACGACACCGCTGGCAATTAAGATTTTTTTCATGCTGATTTCCCCTAAAAATACAGTTTTATCTTGTGATAAAGATTAAATAATAAAGATGAAGAAACAATGGAGAGTTTTTTGTGATGCTGTTGGTTACAATAACTTTGCCCCGATTTTTGAGAGCATGCTGTGAACATTCTTCGCGTTCCCATCGCCTTACGCCTATTTTTAACTGTTTTATTGGCTTCATTGTTAATTACCACAGTGAGCCTTGGCGTATTGCATTGGACCATGCAAAAAAACTTTGCCAAATATGTCGCCGACGTTGAAATGCAAAAGCTGGATTTATTGGTCAGCAATCTAAGTGATGTCTATAGTATGCATCACGATTGGGGCAATGCCATCCAAGCCCAAATTTTGCAAATTGAAGGTGAAGCAGGACCCGATGATTATGACCGTCTGTCGCGTTGGTGGTTACGTCGTCAATATGATATTGCCCAACAGCAACGCTATTTTGAAGAACACACTTTAATGAATGTGGCATCGAGTTTAAAAGAGGATGCTGCCAATCAAGTGATCGATCCTGAGGAATTACGTCGTATTGAACTGAATTTACCTTCCGCGTATGTGCCATTTGAGGGTCTAACTTTTCCGTTAAATATCGGCAGTTTTCGTGCTGAACAACAGCAAAACAATCAGGGCAAAAAACAGTTTATTTCGATGCCTGATCGTCTAGGGTTAGGTACACGTTTAGGGCTGTATGATGCCAAAAAGCAATTTATTGTTGGTGAACCATCACCTGCGCAAACTTCATGGCGTCCAATTTTAGTCAATCAAAAAGTCGTGGGTTACTTGGCCTTAAAACCAGTCCTTGAGCAAGATGATGCTTTAAGTATTAATTTCTTTAGCAATCAAAAACGCTATTTATTTTTAGTGTATGCCTTAGGGTTTTTAGCCAGTTTAATCGTGGCATTGTTATTAGCCACTTATTTTAAAACCCCTATTCAACGCTTGGTGAAGGGTACACGTGAGCTGACTAAAGGCAATTATCAGCATCAAGTGGTGGTCAATCGGAATGATGAATTGGGTGATTTATCAACTCAGCTCAATCAATTGGCGCTGATTTTAGATCAACATGAAACCTCAAGACGTCAATGGGTGGCCGATACATCTCATGAGCTGAAAACACCACTTGCGGTTTTACAGGCACAAATTGAAGCCATGCAAGATGGCATTCGTAAAGCCACACCTGAGCATTTAGATGCGATGTTGCGTCAGGTCAGTAGTTTGAAAAAACTTACCCAAGATTTAGCGGATTTGGCTCAAGCCGATGCACAGCAGCTAAGCGTTTATATGAGTTCGGTCAATCCTTGGCAAGTGATAGAGCAAGAAGTTGAAAACTTTAAACCGAGTTTTGATCAAGCCTATTTAAAGATCACTGCTACAGGCCACGATATTCAACTACAGTTAGATGTGGATCGTTTTAAACAAATTATGGTCAATTTAATTGGCAACAGTTTACGTTATACCGAAGCAGGCGGTGAAGTGCAGATTCATTGCCACGAAAGTGCACAGGATTGGACAGTGTATGTGGACGATACGCCATTTGGCTTAACCGATGCGCAGTTAGTGCGTTTAGGCGAGCGTTTTTATCGTGTTGATGATTCACGTACCCGCTCTACCGGTGGCACGGGCTTAGGTTTGGCACTCTCCAAACAAATTGCACATGCCTTAGGCGGGCAATTAACTTTTGAACATTCACCTTTAGGTGGTTTGCGTTGCAAGCTCACTTTTCCAAAAACATCCCACACACAAGGATAAGCAACATGAAACATATTATGCTGGTAGAAGATGAAGTAGAGTTAGCGCAATTGGTGCGTGACTATTTAGAAGCAGCAGGCTTTGAAGTCAGTATGTTTCATGATGGACAACAAGCCTATGACAGCTTTTTACAACGTAAGCCGCATTTGCTGATTTTAGATTTAATGGTGCCACGTATGGATGGTTTAACCATTTGCCGTAAGGTGCGTGAGCAATCTGATTTACCCATTATTATGACCACAGCCCGCACCGAAGAAATTGACCGTGTTTTGGGTTTAAATATGGGTGCAGATGATTATGTCTGTAAACCATTTAGTCCTAAAGAACTGGTGGCTCGCGTGCAAGCAGTATTACGTCGTTTAGAGCGTAAAGCAGAGCCTGAACAAAATAGCCTATTTCGTATGGACAAAGGCCAACAACGCATTTGGTATCAACAAAAACCGCTGAACTTAACTCCAACTGAGTTTCGTTTATTAGAATTATTTTTAGAGCATGTGGGGCAAGTCTATTCACGTGCGCAGCTACTTGATCATATTAATCCTGACAGTTTTGATGTGGCAGATCGCGTGATTGATAGCCATATTAAAAATCTACGTCGTAAGATTTCTGATGCTGCTGAAACAGGCAACCGTCATGAATGGATTCAGGCAGTCTATGGCGTCGGTTACCGTTTTGAGTATCCCGACAATTAATTAAAGACAAGCGAATCGAGAGATTCGCTTTTTTATTCTTGTGTTATCGGTTTTGATTTAAGATGAACAGCTCACCATGACCTCAGGCACATCACTGGATAATGGAGCTAAGTCTTCAGCACGCTCTAATTCCGGCTGTTTGCGAAATGGTGTACTGAGTAGGTTAAATAGACGATCGACTTCAGAAAAATCATTACCCTCAGCCATCTCAATCGCTTTTTGCGCCATATGGTTACGCAAAATATATTGCGGATTCACTTCGCTCATGCGTTGATCTAAGGCCTCGGTATCTTGATGTTCACGAATATGCTGATAATGGCTTAAGAAACTTTCAAATTGACGACGATCTAAGCAATCATCAATCAGCGCCGTGTAGTCTTGGTTTTGTAAGCGAACAAAACTTTGCGTGTAGTCGAGTTGTTCGCTTTGTAAAATGCGTAAAAATGCCATGGCACAATCAAAGCTGTCTTTATGGAAACTAGGTAAGCCCATTTTTTCACATAGACCTGTTTTGTAATGCGCTAAAAAGCAGGGTTCAAAGTGTTCTAAGCAGGCAACTAAATCATTTTTCCATTGTTCTTTATCGTAGTGGCTAGGGCAAAGTGGCACAAGATTATTGAGCCATGTCCATAAATTCCAATGTCCCATACTCGGTTGATTTTGATAGGTATAACGGCCATGATGGTCTGAATGGTTATTAATCCAATTAGGGCGGAAACGTTCCATAAAACCATATGGGCCAAAATCGAGCGTTGAACCTGTAATATTTAAGTTATCGGTATTCATCACCCCATGCGCAAAGCCCACCAACTGCCACCCGCTAATCATCAAGGCAGTACGTTCAATCACCGCTTTGGCAAAGGCTAAAATTGGCTCTGCCTCATTTAAACATTCAGGATAATGCCATTTGATACATTGTTGCGTAAATTCACCCAATAACTCAGGTTGATACTGATTGATCCACTCAAAATGTCCTAAACGAATATGACAATCTGAAGTACGCAGTAGCATTGCACCACGTTCTAATTTTTCACGTTGTACACCTTGATCGGATGAGGTAAAACCTACTGCATTGCTTGCAGCAATCCCTAAAGCATTTAAGGCATGTCCGGCTAAATATTCACGAATGGTTGAACGCAACACGGCACGGCCATCGCCCATGCGTGAGTAGGGGGTTAAACCTGCACCTTTTAAGTGTAAATCTATGGTTTTTCCATCTCGATCAATAATTTGAGCAATCAATAAGCCACGTCCATCGCCCAATTGACCTGCCCATTGTCCAAATTGATGACCCGCATACACCATCGCCAATGGGTTAAATTCGCTAAAGGTTTTTTGCCCACTACAAATTGCCACCCAATCGTTTTTATCTTGTGCTGACCAATTGAGCTGTTCGGCTAAAGCGGCATTAAAATGACCTGCTTTAGCGCCATGTAAAGGCACAGGCTGTTGATGATGATAAAGCTTAGGATTTAATGTCGGGTAGCGAACTTGAAACTGCATAGACCAAAGACTCAAATATTTTAAGCTTCACTATAGCAAACAAAAGCCCCGATTTTGGGGCTTTATGGTTTAAGCAGCGCTATTCTTTTTTAAGCTACGCATCAGGCGATTGAGCGCCTCACGATGCTGTACTAAGCGTTGTTCCACCTGATGAAACTCGGCTTTGAGTTTGTCATCCATTTGATGGATTTTTTCAGCAACCGCAAGCTTTTTATGTTGGATTTCTTGCTCTTTAAGCTTGGTCCAATCATTTAAGGTTTGACTAAACGCATCATATTCTTGAGCAAGACGTTGTTTGGCTTGAGCAATATCTTCAGTCATATTATGACCATAGACTGCTAAATCTTGTTCTGCATATTTAAACTTCATGGCCAATTCAGCTTTTTTAATATTAAAGCTTGGAATACGACGTAAATTTTTAGCTAAACCTAACTTAGAACAGCTCCAAATCAGCCATTTGGTTGGGTCGTATTGCCACCATTTCACTCCATTACGGTAGTCGTACTGGAAAATATGGTGATAGTTATGATAACCCTCACCCCATGTCGCAATCGCCAACCAAAAGTTATCACGTGCAGTGTTTTCGTCGGTATAAGGACGTGAACCCCACATATGACACAATGAGTTAATAAAAAATGTCACATGATGGCTTAAAATTAAGCGCACTAAACCACCCAATAATACTACGCCCCACACATCACCGACTGCCCAACCCAGTGGCAATAAAATGGCAGCATGCACTGCAATCACTAAAGGCACATAGTATTTATGCTGAAACATCACGATTTTATCGTTTTGTAAATCAGGTGCATTTTTATAGTTGGGTTCTGCGGCAGGATAATCGCGTAGCATCCAACCTAAATGGGCATACCAAAAACCATTGTTAATGGAATATGGGTCTTTTTCGACGTCATCGACGTGACGGTGATGGGTACGGTGACCTGAACCCCAATATAAAATACTATTTTGTACCGCAAAGGTTCCCATCAGCATTAAAATAATTTTTAATGGTGTAGTCGCTTCATAAGCACGATGTGCCCATAAACGGTGATAACCTGCTGTAATGCCTAAACTGCTGACCCCTAACAACACAAACATACTGATCCAAGCGGCAAGGCTAAAATCATGGTTCATGGCGTATAAAGGAATGGCAATAACAGCAACAATCGGTAAAAAAACTAAAGCAAAAACGGCAACCCAGTTAATCGGGGCTTGGGGTAGGGGAGGATTCATCTCCAACAACGCTCCTAGGACCAGCGGTTCACCCAAATAGGTGTATATATCAGGCATATTAACATGAGCAAATACGCCGACTCTAGTATTATTATACGATCGTATTGTAGGAAACAGTAACAGAAAATCAATCTAATTTTTTTGAATAAAAACAATAGTATAAAAGGGAAGCGTATATGATTTATCTATCACTTCAAGCGTATGTGAAACTATTTAAAATCAGTTTGTTAGGTGCATGCATAGTGCCACTGGTGGCTTGTCAAACGACGTCTCAACGCAGTGTAAGCTCTCAAGATTTAAGCCGCCAAGAGCGACCATTAAAGCTCAGTGTAAGTCAAGATGGGCTGCAAGATATGACTTGGCAGATTACCCATATTGCAGGACAAGCAGCGCGTAGTTACCGCCAAATGCCAACTTTAAAATTAAACTCACAAGGACAACGTCTGGAAGGTCATACAGGCTGTAATGTCATGCAAGGGCGCTATAGCTTAAATCACAGCCAAAAGAGCTTAACTTTAGATGCCAAAGCGGGTCATCAAAGTTGTGATCAGGCCTTGGCACAAGAAGCAGAACTTGCCCAAGCCTTAGCACGCGTGGCACGTTATCAACTGAGCAATCGGCAATTAATTTTGCTTGATCAAGCTGGACGTTCGCTAGTTGTAGCTAAAAAGTAAGCCACTTCAGCCCTGCACTCAGGGCTTTTTTATAGATGCTGTAACATGCGTGCAGGATAGTCGGTAATTAAGCCTTGTACGCCTAAATCACGTAAATATTTGGCACGCTCAATCTCATTGACTGTCCATACACTAATGCTTAATTGTGCCTGTTGCGTGGCGTGAATTAGGTCATCGGTTGCCAATTCATCCATCCAACCAATCTGACAACAACCCAACTCAAGCGCATCTTGAATGGCTTGTTCGCCGCGCGCGTCTTCAATTAATAAACCACGTTTAAAGGTTGAATGTTGTTGCTGTAAAGCTTGATGAATTTTGTGATCAAAACTGGTGATCATGGCGCAGTGTTCAAAGCCTTGTAATTGCTGTTGCAGAGTTTGGGTGATTTGCCATGCTGTGTCGGCACACTCCACCGCTTTGACTTCAACCTCAATATGCTCAAAGTTATCAATCACATCTAAGGTTTGTTGAAGTAAGGGCGTAGGTTCAAACTGATTCCATGAGGACCATGTCACAGCATGATTATAAGGCGCTAAATCTTGGCGACTACACTCATACAGGTATTTGTGTTGTCCTGTGGTACGGAGCATTTGATCATCATGCATGACAATTAGAGCTTGATCTTTAAGTTGGCGCACGTCAAATTCGACCGCACGTAAACCTAAGTCTTGAATATATTGAAAACCACCAAGGGTATTTTCAGGCGCTTCGCCACGCGCACCGCGATGACCAATTATGCGCATAACAAGTCTCTTACACAAAAGCACAACATCATTGTCAGAAAATAAGGTGACAAAAAGATGACGCCATTTTGCACCGATCATCCTCAATTGCAAGAATGATCGGATAAGCTGTTTTGCAGTTGAATGCTTAGATGGTGTCGTTAATATTTTTTTGCCATAATACTTCATTGCCACCGCTTTGTAGTTGCAGGGTACGAGATGCCACAAATAACCAATCGGATAAACGATTGAGCAATTGTAAGGATGGTGCTTGAATATTTTGATCGCGGTTATGTACGGCCATTAAGCGACGCTCGGCACGGCGGCAGACACTACGGGCTTGATGTGCAAAACTACAGGCTAAACTGCCCGCAGGTAAAATGAAATCTTTAAGCATCGGTAATGCTTCGTTCATTTCATCAATGTCATTTTCTAAATATTCAATTGCTACAGGCTGTACTAAATTGAAGTTTGGAATACAGACTTCACCGCCTAAATCAAATAACCAGTGTTGAATTAAGCTTAACGATTTATCCCACTTGGTTTTGTGTTCCGCGCTTAAATCACTCAGGGTAATTTGGGCACGTAACAAGCCAATACTCGAGTTGAGCTCATCTACATCACCCAGTGCTTCAATGCGTAAATCATCTTTGGCAACGCGTGAGCCATCACCTAAACCTGTGGTACCTGCATCGCCGGTACGGGTATAAATTTTACTTAAACGGTGTCCCATCACAATTCCTTGGTGTGTAAATCTTGAATATAAAAAAGAATCATGCCATAGCCATGACATGATTCTCAAAAGTATTTATTTAAAATGTGCTTGGCTTAGTATTTTACAGTCATACCAATAGAAGCTAAGCGACCGCTGGCAATATAATAAGACGTGGCATCATTCACTGCAGTTTTGTAGTGGGTGTCACCGACATTACGAATATTCACAAAGGTTTTTAAATGAGGATTGACTTGCCAATAGGCATTCATGTCAATCGCTGCATAGCCCGGAACATCGAGACTATCTTGAGCTTTGCCTTTGGCCACTAAAGATGTAGATGCACCATAGTGACCATTATCCCAACCCAAGCTTAGATTGAAATTTTGGCGTGGGCGATTTGGCAAATCTTTATCTTCATCATCATTTTTGGCTTGAATATAGGCATATTCAGCGTTGGCATAGAAGTCATTTTGTGTCCATTTTAAACCCAGTTCGGCACCATTAAAGGTTGCACTGCCCATGTTTTCAAATACCCAATTGGTTAATGCACCTGAAACCATGACATTGTCGACTTGGGTGTGAAAAGCAGAACCGTATAAGCTTACTGATGGATTGATCAAATGATCAAAACCAATCTCATAAGATACACTTTCTTCTGGTTTTAGGTCAGGATTACCACCCCACCAAACGGGTTCGCTAATAATCTGTCCCACAACAGGGGCGCGAAATGCTGTACCAACATTGGCATAAATACTCGATGCAGGACTCAACTGATAGCGAGCAGCAACTTGTCCCACAGTATGGGTGCCAAATTGCTGATTATCTTCAACGCGAACACCTGCTTGAGTGCTGATGACATCATTTTGATATTGGTGCTGTACATAATAGCCCGTGCTGTCGTTGTCATCTTTAAAGGTATTGACACTTTCAGCTTTGGTTTTGTTGTAATGCACGCCTGCAAGTAGTTTATGTGCAGAATTGATTTGCCATTGAATATTAGAATCAAGTTCTTCTTGTTCAGTGATCACAGTAGATGGGTAATCACTTTGTACAACTGCGTATTCATCTTCAAATTTGGATAGACGTGTTTCCCAGACTAAATTTGGATTGAGCTTGAGATTGCCTTTGAGGTTGTAAAGGCGATTGGTAAAATCATAAGCCTGTGCTGCACCATAAGAGAAATAGTCGCCGTGACCTTCATTTTCTTTAAATTCAGCGGACAATCCAAAGTTGTCTTGATCAACGCCTAGCTTCGCTGAGTAGCCTTTTTGATCGAAACCTGCTTTTTTTGCTTGGTTACTAATAATTTGCTCACCATCTGTTTCTAGGCGTTGTCCACGAATTTGGGCGTAATAGCCATTTTCAGCAGCATCAACTCCCACAATTGATTTATAGGTGCTATTTTCACCCAGCTCGATACTGGTAAATGCACCATGTGTTGTGGGTGTCTGTGAAATCAGTTGAATGACACCACCAATCGCATCAGTACCATACTGTACCGATGCAGGACCTTTTAGAATTTCAATTTGCTTAATGTCTGCACTATCAATTAAATGTAAATTGGTACCTGCAACAGTTGCTGTATTAGAGCGCATACCATCTTGTAAAATTAAGGTGTGCGCGGCATTGCTACCACGTAAAAAAACTGAAGCTTGTTGACCGTAGCCACCAAGTTGCTTAACTGATAGTCCGGCTTGTTGGGTTAAAAGTGAAGGTAAATCAGCAATAGGTGATTGTTGAATGGTTTTTTCATCAATCACATTTAAACGTGCAGGTACATCTTTAAGATTTTGTTCACTACGTGAGGCAGTGACCACAATAGTATCTAAAGCAGTTGTTGCAGTCGTGGGTTGATTGGCATAAGCAGTGGATGTACTACCCAACGCAAGCGCGATTGCACCTACTAAGGCAGTAGGTTGAAAAGAAATTGACATGATAAATGCTCCATACATTCACTTCCCCGTGAATGATTGAGTGATAGAACGCAGTAAGCAGGTATCCGGACTTAAATGTAGTAGATCAATCTACTTGCCTATTCACCTTCCCACATAAAATATGCAGTGGCGTAAATCAATTGGATTTAAATAGATAGGCGTTTCATTTTTTACCGTTGCGGGGGCAGTGCTGGATTTACACCAGCTTCCCTAAAGCTTAAGCTTGGACTTACTGCAAGTTGTGCGCAGTATAAAGTTAGCCTATCAATTAAACAATCAACCCACAGAATAATCGGTATGAACTTTACGCAACATCAAAAAATTGCTTTACAATGCCATTCTTTAGAATTTATAGATTGGCTATAAATCAGGATGAGTTAGCCAGAACAATATATGCGAACGCGTGCCAAAATCTGTGGAATTACCCGATGCCAAGACATCCAAGCTGTGGTTGACAGCGGTGCCGATGCGATTGGTTTGGTGTTTTATCCACCCAGTCCTCGAAGCGTCACGATTGCCCAAGCGGTTGAATTGGCTCAAGCCACGCCCGCTTATGTGCAATTGGTGGGTTTGTTTGTAAATAGCTCGCTTGAAGAAATTCAAGCCACTTTACAAGCAGTGCCTTTAGATGTTTTACAGTTTCATGGTGATGAAAGCCCAGAACATTGCCAAGCCATAGCCAAAGCCACAGGGCGACGTTGGTATAAAGCCATTCAAGTTAAAGCTGATATGGATCTTGCCGCTGTGGTGCAGCGTTACCAAGCTTGTGGTGCCAGTGCCATGTTACTTGATGCATGGCATCCGACCTTAAAAGGTGGTACAGGCCATGCATTTGACTGGACAAAATTCCCAAAACTCGATATTCCTTTAATCTTGGCAGGAGGTCTAACTCCTGACAATGTTACACACGCTATTGAAATCACCCGCGCTTATGCGGTGGATGTCAGCGGAGGCGTAGAGTCCGCAAAAGGTATTAAAGACCGACAACTCATTGAACACTTTATGCAAGGAGTCCATCGTGGATCAGCAAAATAATGTGATTGACTATACCCAATTCCCCGATGCGCGTGGGCATTTCGGTATCCATGGCGGACGTTTTGTGTCAGAAACTTTAATGGCAGCATTACAGGATTTAGAGCAACTCTATTTCCGTATGAAAGATGATGCACAGTTTTTGGCAGAATTCGACCGTGATCTCGCCTACTATGTAGGTCGTCCTAGTCCTTTATATTATGCTGAGCGATGGTCGAAGCACCTTGGTGGTGCGCAGATTTACCTCAAACGTGAAGACTTAAACCATACCGGTTCACATAAAGTGAATAACACCATTGGTCAGGCTTTATTGGCAAAATTGTCGGGTAAAAAGCGTATTATTGCTGAAACCGGTGCAGGTCAGCATGGTGTAGCAACGGCAACCATTGCAGCACGTTTAGGCTTAGAATGTGTGGTGTATATGGGCGCAGATGACGTGAAACGTCAAGCCATGAACGTATATCGTATGCGTTTATTGGGTGCGACAGTTGTACCGGTAGAAAGTGGCTCAAAAACCTTAAAAGATGCCATGAACGAAGCGATGCGCGATTGGGTGACCAATGTTGATAGCACCTATTATGTGATTGGTACGGTGGCAGGTCCACATCCATATCCGCAATTGGTACGTGATTTCCAATCCATTATTGGTCGTGAAGCACGTCGTCAAATTCAAGAACAAGCTGGTCGTTTACCTGATGCACTGGTGGCTTGTGTGGGCGGTGGTTCAAATGCCATGGGCTTATTCTATCCATTCTTAAATGACCAAGATGTCAAAATGTATGGGGTAGAAGCGGCAGGTCATGGTATTGAAACTGGTAAACACTCAGCACCTTTAAATGCAGGTCACGTGGGTGTACTACACGGTAACCGTACGTATTTAATGTCAGATGCTCAAGGTCAGATCATTGAAACGCATTCAATTTCAGCTGGTTTGGATTATCCGGGTGTAGGTCCTGAGCATAGCTTCTTAAAGGATATGCAACGTGTTGAATATATGCCAATTACTGACACGGAAGCATTACAAGGCTTCCGTGATTTAACCCAAATTGAAGGCATTATTCCGGCACTTGAAAGCTCACATGCCATGGCCTATGTCACTAAACTTGCGCCAACCATGTCTAAAGATCAAATTATCATTGCCAACGTATCAGGTCGTGGTGATAAAGATTTAATGACTGTGGCACGCATTGATGGCGTAGAAATGGTGGAGATGTAGCATCCTCAACGCCTTCTTATGATTGAGGGGTTAGGATTGTAATAGAAAGTCGCATTCAAGATATTGGGTGCGATTTTTTATTTATAAAAATAAAGTCTTAAAAAAGAGACGTGTTTGGGCGACAGTTGCCTTTTGGCTCGGTATGATAAGAAGTCTTTGATTGCCATGGATGGAATCTATGCCCAGTTTATTTATTGTGATGCTCGGTGGTCGGCATGCACGTGCCAATACCGAAGTACATGATGTGGTGTTGGCGTTGGGTGAAAATCTACAAGAGACTTACCCACAGTTAAAACAAGCATGGTTTGGTGAACAAAAAGGTTTACATATTGATGCATGGGCGCAAATTCATGGTGTGGTGTTTGACGATAAACACTATCAAATACAATTCACCGATGCAGCACCTAAGCAAAGCGACGCTAAACTGTATTTAATTAATTTAGGCGGTTATAGCGCTCAAGAATTTGGTGAATTACATCGTTATATATTGGTGGTGGCACAAAATGCCATGGTGGCCAAGCAACGTGGCAAACAATATTTTGCACAACATTGGCAAAAACAACATACCGATCGGGTCTTAGATGTCGATGATTGCTTAGCCATCGATCACGTATATGGACGTTATGTGCAACTTGTTGAAGGTGAATTTAGCAGAAATCACTGGGAAAACACCTATTTAAGCTTGGATTAAGCTGTAATGTTGGTATTTGTGGCAAAAGGCAATCGGTTATTTGGGTCGTAAAATTGACATCAAACGCTATGCAGTTGAAATTTTATAGGCATAATACAGACCAAGATCAGCGGTCTTTAAGTGAGTGGGGAAAATGGATCTAATTCAGTCCAATGGACAGCCGCAGTATGGCCGTTTTAACGCGATTCCCACTCGGATCGACTATCAAGCAGTGCAATATAAAACAGAGCAAGGCGTTGAATTACTCGGTTGGCGTAAGCGTTTAAAATATAAAAAATTTAAATTTTGTAGTATTCAGCATCAGCATTATAGTATTGGCATTGCCATTGCCGATTTGGCATGGGCAGGTTATGGACTGATTTATGTCTATGATCATCAAAGCGGTGAAGTACTTGAATGGCAAGGCTCTACCTTGTTGGCACGCAACACGCAACTTGATGAACAACCCTTATTTAATCAAAGCCATTTTCATAAATCACCATTTGAGTTGACTATTGATCATGCCAATGGCGTGCGTTATATCCGTGTTAGCAAATATGGTGAAATTAAACTAAGCGCACGTATTTTTTGCGCAGGGACTGATCCCTTGAGTACTTGTCATGCTGTGGGGCAACATGGCTGGTTATATACCCAAAAGCTGACGACTTTAGGCTGTGAAGGTTATTTTTTGGATAAACAGTCCAAAGCGATTCAATTTAATGCCAAAACCTTTGCCAGTTTAGATGACACCTGTGGCTTTTTTAAAGCTGAAACCACATGGTTTTGGTTAAGCTGTAATTTTTGGTGGCAAGGCCAGCATCGGGTCGGTTTAAGCTTAAGCCAAGGCGAGCATGCCAGTACTGACAACAGTCTATGGTTAGATGGTGTGCTCTATCCTTTGGGCGAGGTGATATTTCAGCAGCTAGATGATGGTGCTTGGCAAGTACGTAGTCAAGATACAGGTATAGAGCTACGCATTGAAAATACATGGTCACGCTCAGAAAAAGTTAATTTCCGTTTTAGCAGTAGTCAATTTAAACAATGGCAAAGCAAAATCAGTGGGCAAATTACAATCAATCAGCGCATGATTACTTTAAATGTCGAATATGGCATTTTTGAGCAACATGCGCGTAAACTTTAAAGCCAAAAAAGCGACCCGAAGGTCGCTTTTTTTAAGCTGTTTTTAAACGTGGATAACGTAGCACAATGGCGATGCTTGCAAAAATCGCCAACACCCAGCAATAATACACACTACTAATCAATTCCACCGGGGACATCTTGGCAATTGAGCAGGCCAATAAAAGTTGTGCACCATAAGGAATTAAACCTTGAATCACACATGAAAAAATGTCCATTAAGGCTGCGGCACGTTTTGGGTCAACCCCATATTCTTTAGCCACTTCACGTGCCATATCGCCAGATAAAATAATCGCAACAGTATTGTTGGCGACAAATAAATTGGCAAACACCACCAACAAACTAATCCCAATTTCACCGGCACGTTGACGTCCGACTTTAAAAGCACTAGTCAGTTGATAAATGCGTTCAATCAGCCATTGTAAGCCACCTTCACGTTGCATCAGCGCTGATAAGCCGCCTAAAAACATCGATAACAAGGCCACTTCAAACATCCCGACAAAACCGTCGTAGGCAGCATTGTTAATTTTAAAGATATCTAAATCAGGTTGGATCAACAAACCCATCAACGCAGACAGCAATACACCAATCGTGAGTACAGCCAACACATGCAAACGGCTAAAAGCTAAAGCAAATACTGCCACATAAGGCACAATTAACCATGCATTAAAGTCTTTATATTCAAGTGCATTAGACGATTGACTTAAGAAAAAGTAAATCAGCATAGTCGCCAAGGCTGCAGGCACAGCAATCCATACATTGACCCGAAACTTATCGCGAAGTTGCACTTTTTGGCTGGTGGTGGCCGCAATGGTGGTGTCTGAAATCATGGATAAATTATCCCCAAACATCGCTCCGCCAACCACAGCACCAATGGCATAAACTGCCGCAATGTCGATGGCTTGTGAAAAACCAAAAGCAATTGGCGCACAAGCGGCAATGGTTCCCATTGAGGTGCCCATCGCGGTGGCAATAAATGCAGCAATTAAAAATAGCATAGGTAACACAAAGCTGGGCGGAATCATCGACAAGCCCAATTGTACTGTGGCGTCTACGCTACCAATGGCACTACTGACGCTGGCAAAGGCTCCTGCCAACATAAACACCATAAACATTAAAATTAAATTGGGATGGCTGGCGCCTTTGAGTAAGGTTTCAATCCCTTCATTAATGGGACCGCGATATAACAACACAGCCAAAATTAACGCAGGAATAGCAGCAACGGGTGCTTTCATTTGGTAGAAGGCAAATTCAGAGCCAATGAGGCTGTGATAAATGCCACTACCTAAAAAAATGGCTAAAAAAACAATAAGTGGTAACAGTGCCAACATACGTGCTGGCACTGCCGAGATGGTTTGGGAGGTCATAGGGAGATAAAAAAATATACAAGAATATGCCTAGTATAAAACAGCTTTTGCTATTTGCTGCAAATTTAAATGTAAATGCTAACTTGGCTTTTTATATGAGATTTTTATAAATTCGGCCCAGTTGATTGAAATCAAGGCAATTTTTTAAAAGCTAAAATTAGGCATCTTTGATCATTGAGAAAAAAAAGCAAATATTAGTAAATGTAGCACATAGGTTTGTTCTGATGAAAAACCCCAAAAACACCTCGTGTATGTGTACCTTAAGTACGCTACCCAAGCAGTAAAAAATAGCGTTACAATGCTTGTGTCTTGTATTCATACAAAACCTAAGCCTCCGTTTAAATACTCAAGGAAAGTACAACCCTATGTCACGTTTAGCCAGCCGATTTGCCAAGCTGAAATCACAACAGCAAAAAGCTTTAGTTTCTTATGTGATGGCCGGAGATCCGCATCCCGAAGTCACTGTTGATTTATTACATCAGATGGTGGACGCAGGCGTAGATGTGATTGAATTGGGTTTACCATTTTCCGATCCAATGGCCGATGGTCCCGTGATTGCTTTGGCCGCTGAGCGTGCTTTAGCAGGCGGGACCAATACCTTGGATGCGTTGAATATGGTCAAAGCATTTCGTGAAAAAGACAGCAGCACACCTGTGGTGTTAATGGGTTATTTAAATCCTGTAGAAGTGATTGGCTATGAACAGTTTGTCGCAACAGCGCATGAGTGTGGTGTAGACGGCGTATTGTTGGTGGATTTACCACCAGAAGAAGCGGATGATTTTAATGCTGTATTAAAAAAATACGACATGGATCAAATTTTCTTACTTGCACCGACTTCAACGGATGAACGTATTGCTTATGTAGCGCAACATGCACGTGGTTTTATTTACTATGTGTCATTAAAAGGGGTGACAGGGGCGGCTACTTTAGATGTCTCGGAAGCTGCAAATCGTATTGAAAAAATTAAAGCCATCACTGATGTTCCTGTAGGTGTAGGTTTTGGTATCAGCGATGCTGCCTCAGCCAAAGCTATGGGCGTTGCCGCAGATGCGGTGATTGTGGGCAGTGCTTTTGTGAAACAATTTGCCACTTTAGCGCCAGAACAAGCCGTGATTGAAACGGTTAATAAAGTCAAGGAGCTTCGAGCTGCGCTCGATGAGTTAGTATGAATCAACAAGTGAAAGCAGGGAAAGTTCTTAGCCCATCGACGCCGTGGACTGAGCGCGGTGTACCAGGTATCCATCTTCCCGATGAACAACAAACCTTTAAAGCAACATCGACTGAACCTACGGTTGAGTGTACTGAATGTCATGCTTTAGTGACCCGTACTGCCATGGCATTTAATGCCTATGTGTGCCCACAATGTGATGAACATTTGCGTATGAAAGCGCGTGAGCGTTTAACTTGGTTCTTTGATCAAGTGCAAACTGAACTCGGTCAAGAATTCCAAGCCAAAGACCCACTCAATTTTGTTGATAGCAAAGCCTATCCAGATCGTATGGCTGAAGCGCAAAAGAAAACTGGTGAAACTGAAGCTTTAGTGGTGATGCAAGGCTTAGTAAAAAACTTGCCAATGATCGCTTGTGCCTT
Source organism: uncultured Acinetobacter sp. (assembly GCF_947626835.1). Taxonomy (GTDB): domain Bacteria; phylum Pseudomonadota; class Gammaproteobacteria; order Pseudomonadales; family Moraxellaceae; genus Acinetobacter. Next base: position 172,283 of record NZ_CANQTS010000003.1, read on the forward strand.
TGAGTTTGACTTTATGGGTGGTTCAATGGGAACTGTCGTAGGTGACCGTTTTGTTCAAGCTGCTGAAAAAGCCATTCAAGATCGTCAAGCCTTGGTGTGCTTTGCAGCTTCTGGTGGCGCACGTATGCAAGAAGGCATGTTGTCTTTAATGCAAATGGCACGTACCTCAGCCGCCATTCAACGCCTTAAAGATGCAGGTTTACCGTATATCGTGGTGTTAACGCATCCAGTTTATGGTGGTGTAACGGCATCTTTAGCCATGCTTGGTGATGTGCATATTGCTGAACCTAAAGCCATGATTGGTTTTGCAGGTAAACGTGTAATTGAGCAAACGGTACGTGAGACCTTACAAGAACCATTCCAACGTGCTGAGTATTTACTTGAGCATGGTGTAGTCGATCAAATTGTTCATCGTCATGCATTACGTGATACTGTATATCGCATCGTTACGAAATTAATGAACTTACCTTGAACACACAAGCTCCACTTGCAACAGATTCTTTAGCAACATGGCTCGATTATTGGGGCCATGTTCACGTCACCGGTATAGATTTAGGCTTAGAACGCGTGATTCCCGTGGCTGAAAAGCTCGGCGTGGTTAATCCACAGGCCACAGTGTTTACCGTGGCGGGCACCAATGGTAAAGGCTCCACCACCACCACTTTAGCTGCAATTTTAAAAGCAGCTGGCTATGATGTGGGTCTTTATCAATCACCGCATATTTACCGTTTTAATGAGCGGGTTAAATTAGGTGGTGTAGAAGTTGATGATCAAAGTTTGGTGCAAGCATTTGTACAAGTGGATCAAGCACGCCGTGAATGTGGTTTAAGCCTTTCTTTTTTTGAGGCCACCACACTTGCGGCGTTTGTGATTTTTAAGCATAAAAATTGCGATGTTTGGGTGTTAGAAGTCGGCTTAGGTGGACGTCTAGATGTGGTCAATGTGGTCAATCCTAATGTAGCAGTGCTTACCAATATTGGTTTAGATCACACCGATTGGTTAGGCGATACGATTGAAAAAATTGCCTTTGAAAAAGCCGGTATTATACGTGCCAATATTCCTGTCGTTTTTGGCGGTCAGCAAGAATTACCTCAAGCGATTGCCGATAAAGCAAAAGAATGTCATGCAGAGCTTTATGCACTCAATCGTGATTATTTTTATTCTATGGATGACAACGCGCAAACATGGAATTTTGCCTCAAGTGCCACCACTTTAAAATTACCTACAGGTGCTTTAGCACTTGATAATATTTCAACAGCGGTTGCGGCTGTATTGGCCAGCAATTTGAACATCACTCATGCAGCTTTAAGTGAAGGCATTCAAAACGCTAAATTGCAAGGTCGTTTTGAAGTACGTCAAATTCAAGGTAAAACCGTGATTTTTGATGCCGGTCACAATCCACATGGCGTTGAATTTTTACTTAAACAATTAAAACAATACCGCGTGCATCACCCGCAATACGCTGAAGTGGTCAGTGTTTTTTCAATGTTGACCGATAAAGACATTCAATCTGTCACAGAACTGTTGAAAGATCATATCGCTTTGTGGAAAATTGCAGCACTTGATGTGCCACGTGCCGCGCCTTTAGCGCAATTAGATACGGCACTTAGGTTTAACAACGTGCAGCATTTTGACAGTGTAAAATTAGCTTTTAAATCAGCGCTCGATGAAACAAACAATAATCAGCTGATTTTGGTATGTGGTTCATTTCATACCTTAGAAGCGGTATGGGAGTATTTGCAAGAATGTCAATGAATAACAAACAACGCTTAATGGGTGGTGTTGTTTTACTTGGTGGGGGTGTGCTGTTAGCGGCACTGTTGCTTAAAGGCAAAGAAGAAATCCACCAAAACAATATTCGTAGCTCAGATTTAGTGGAACAAGTGCAACAAAAGCCAAGCATGCCAAATGATGCCGAGCCGGTGGTGCAACTGCAACCTTTAACCGTTGATGTAGCCACAGAACAGCGCTTGTTGGCAGAACAACGCCGTGCCCGTGAGCAAGCTGTAGCAGAGCAAGAAGCGCGTGCAGCTGAGTTTTTGGCCATGCAACAACAGGCTGAAGCTGAAGCTGCACGTAAAGCAGCTGAAGAATATGCCGCTTTAAATGCACATCGTGCCAGTCAGCAAAGTTCAGACAATATTCCACCTGAATTGGTGGAAGATGATAAAGCCAAGCAAAAACGTTTAGCCGAAGAGGCTAAAAAAGCCCAAGCAGAGAAAAAAACTGCTGAGCAGACAGCCGAAGAAAAACGCAAGCTAGAAGCTGATAAAAAAGCCGAAGAAAAGCGTAAGGCCGAAGAAGCCAAAAAAGCCGAAGAAAAACGTAAAGCTGATGATGCCAAAAAAGCGGAAGAGAAGCGTAAAGCCGAAGAGGCTAAAAAAGCTGAGGAAAAACGTAAGGCAGAAGAAAAGCGCAAAGCCGAAGAAGCGAAAAAAGCTGAGAGTAAAAAAGAAGGTAAACCAAATGGCAAATGGATGGTACAAGTTGCATTAGCGGCCAACCAAGCCAATGCAGATGCCATAGCAGCCAAATTAAGTGCGCAAGGCTATAAAGTCACCAAAAGTCCAACCTCAAAAGGGGTAAGGATTATGGTCGGTCCTGCTAAAGACCGTGAAGCTGCTGATGATTTGCGTAAAAAGGTCAACTCGGATCCTAGCTTAAATACTAAATCTGCTTGGGTGATTGATTGGGTACCATTAGATCAGCGCTAAATAAGCATGGTCTTTCAGTTAAGGATTCATCCATCATGGATGAGTCCTTTTTCATTTTAAATACAGCCATTTTAAATGTTAGGCGCATATTTTTTTGTCAAGCACGGTGGAAAAGCCTTGTACTTGAAATTTCTAGCACCATAATAACGCTTAACAACAATTTTTTTCTTTTGACAAGCAAGATTTAGAGAGTCTATTCATGTTGGCAAGTCTGATCGGAGGAATCTTCGGTACCAAAAATGAGCGTGAACTCAAACGCATGCGTAAAATCGTAGATAAGATTAATGCGCTCGAGCCGACGATATCTGCCTTAAACGATGCAGACTTATCTGCAAAAACCCAAGAATTCAAACAACGTTATAACAAGGGTGAAAGCCTCGACCAACTCTTGCCTGAAGCTTTTGCGGTATGTCGTGAAGCCGGTAAACGTGTCATGGGCATGCGCCACTATGATGTACAGCTCATTGGTGGTATTACCTTGCACGAAGGTAAAATTGCAGAAATGCGTACCGGTGAAGGTAAAACCTTAATGGGTACCTTGGCATCGTATTTAAATGCCTTAAGTGGTCAAGGTGTGCACGTGATTACCGTCAACGACTACTTGGCGCAACGTGATGCTGAATTAAACCGTCCTTTATTTGAGTTTTTAGGTTTAAGTATTGGCGTGATTTACTCCATGCAAGACCCAACCGAAAAAGCGCAAGCCTATCGTGCCGATATTACTTATGGTACCAATAACGAATTTGGCTTTGACTACTTACGTGACAACATGGTGTTTGCACTTGAGGAGAAAAAGCAGCGTGGTTTAACTTATGCCATTATTGATGAGGTCGATTCGATCTTAATTGATGAGGCGCGTACACCTTTGATTATTTCAGGTCAAAGTGATGACTCATCGCAGCTTTATGCGGCAATTAACAGCATTCCACCTAAACTTAGCCCACAAAAAGAAGAAAAAGTAGCCGATGGCGGCCATTTTTGGATTGATGAAAAGCAACGTTCTGTTGAAATGACTGAAATTGGTTATGAAACGGTTGAACAAGAACTGATTGCTATGGGCTTATTGGCAGAAGGCGAAAGCTTATATTCAGCTGCCAACTTAAACCTTGTGCATCATGTAACAGCGGCAATTCGTGCCCATTTCCTGTATCAACGTAATGTGCAATATATTATCCATGATGGCGAAGTGATCATTGTGGATGAAAACACCGGTCGTACTATGCCGGGTCGTCGTTGGTCGGAAGGTTTACACCAAGCGGTAGAAGCCAAAGAAGGTTTAGAAATTCAACCTGAAAACCAAACGCTTGCCACCACGACTTTCCAAAACTATTTCCGTTTATATAAAAAGCTCTCAGGGATGACCGGTACTGCCGATACTGAAGCTGCGGAAATGAAGGAAATTTATGGCTTAGATGTTGTATTAATTCCAACGCATCGCCCAATGGTACGTAAAGACCATGACGATTTAATTTACCTCAATCGTGAAGGTAAATATAACGCGATTATTCAAGAAATTCAGCGTATTCATGAAGCAGGCGTTGCGCCAATTTTGATTGGTACAGCCACCATTGATGCCTCAGAAATTTTATCTGACAAGCTCAAAGAAGCGGGTATTCATCACGAAGTACTCAATGCCAAACAGCATGAGCGTGAAGCCGATATTATTGCGCAAGCCGGTGCGCCGCGTGCTGTGACCATTGCCACCAATATGGCCGGTCGTGGTACCGATATTTTACTTGGTGGTAACTGGAAAGCGTTACTTGCTAAAATTGAAAACCCAACCAGCGACGATGAAGCACGGTTACGTGCAGAGTGGGAGAAAAACCACGAAGCGGTGTTGGCATCGGGTGGTTTACACATTATTGGTTCAGAACGTCACGAATCACGTCGTATTGACAACCAATTACGTGGTCGTGCTGGTCGTCAAGGTGACCCGGGTGTGTCGCGTTTCTATTTATCACTTGAAGATGATTTGATGCGTATTTTCGCAGGCGATCGTGTGGTGAATATGATGAAGGCCATGGGGCTTTCAGAAGATGAAGCGATTGAGCACAAAATGGTGTCACGCTCGATTGAAAACGCACAGCGTAAAGTAGAAGCGCGTAACTTTGACATTCGTAAAAACCTGCTCAAATACGATGACGTGAATAACGAACAACGTAAGATCATTTATTCTCAACGTGATGATATTTTGGCAGAAAGCTCACTGCATGCCTATTTAGAAGAAATGCATCGTGAAGTGATGAAAGGTGTAATTGAAACCTATATTCCACCTGAGTCAATTCATGATCAATGGGATGTGCCAGGTTTAGAAGCGGCTTTACGTGAAGAATTCTCGATTGACTTACCAATTCAGCAATGGCTTGAGCAAGATCGCCGTTTAGATGAAGAAGGGCTGGCGCGCCGCGTCACCAATGAAGTGGTTGCCCGTTATAATACACGTCGTGAACAAATGGGTGCCGATTCAGCAGCTATGCTTGAGCGTCACTTTACTTTAAGTTCACTGGATCGTCATTGGAAAGAGCATTTGGCAGCCATGGATTACTTGCGCCAAGGGATTCATTTACGTGGTTATGCACAGAAAAATCCTGAGCAAGAATACAAAAAAGAAGCCTTCAACTTGTTTGTCAGCATGCTGGCGGTGATTAAATCTGATGTGGTGACAGATTTATCGCGTATTCATGTACCAACACCTGAAGAAATTGCTGAGATGGAAGCGCAACAACAGGCGCAAGCAGAGGCACAAGCAGCCGCGTTACAACTGAACTTAGTCAATGAATCACAACCTGTGGTTGATGCGCAGTTTGAGCAAACGCAAGTTGAAACTTTTGCAGCCCCTGCAAGCCGTAATGCGCCATGTCCATGTGGTTCAGGCTTAAAGTATAAGCAATGCCACGGTAAAATTTAATTTTATGCTTTAAAAAGCCACTCTATTTGAGTGGCTTTTTTATGGTCTGGTGAATAGTATTTGCAGTCGGTGCAATTCAATGTTATTTAATGACTGATTTAAAATCTATGGACAATACAATGAAAAAAGCATTAAAAATTGGTTTAGTTATTTTAGCAAGCCTGCCAACCTTGGCTTTGGCTGAGCAACTGACCACTACACCTGAAAAAGTGAAAGCAGCGATTGGCCCACAAACTGCGCAAGCAATTGTCAAAGATCATCAAGTGACGGTCATTAGCCCACGTACTGGCATTAGCTATACCTTTAACAATGACAACAATCCGATTGTGTTGCAAACTCAAGCGATTGTCGCAGCCAATAGCGCTAATGCTGAACGCATTGTGGCAGCTAATCCGGCTTTATCTGTAGAGAGTCAGCAAAAAGCCAAGCAAGCACTCTTAGATGCTGCTAAATAACGCGTTTAATATATACAAGGCCAGTCAATCGACTGGCTTTTTTATTGGTTCATAAAAAACTGCATTTCGCGTTAAAGACTCGATTTTTTTATCAATATCTAATAAGCTGTGTTTTTCATATAAAACCAAATTGGAAGTTTAAAAATGGCAGTCGGTGACGTAGCAATGCCACAGATGCATGTGGTGCAAGGGGTAAAAATTGGTTCGGCTGAAGCGTATGTGCGTTATCAGAATCGACGTGACCTTGTCATTTTTGAATTTAGCCAAGGGACCAATGTAGCCGGTGTATTTACCCAAAATGCGTTTTGTGCTGCACCTGTACATGTGTCTAAAGCACACTTACAAGAAACTAATCCGCGTTATTTAGTGATTAATACGGGTAATGCCAATGCGGGCACAGGCAAAATTGGTATGGCTAATGCTCAAGCGACTTGCGAAAAATTGGCTGAATTAGCCGGTGTCAGTAAAGCAGAAATTTTACCGTTTTCAACTGGTGTGATTGGTGAGCAGTTACCTGTGCCGCGTGTGTTGACAGGTCTACAAACCGCATTAGATAGCTTAAAAAATGACGCATGGCTTGATGCAGCAACCGGTATTATGACCACAGATACCACGCCCAAAGGTGCATCTGAGCAGTTTGAGCTGGATGGCATCACCTACACTATGACCGGTATTTCTAAAGGTGCGGGCATGATTCGTCCAAATATGGCGACCATGCTTGGCTTTGTGGCAACTGATGCCCCAATTGCGCGTGACTTAGTGCAACAGCTGCTATCAACAGCCGTGAATCAATCCTTTAACCGGATTACCATTGATGGTGATACCTCAACCAATGATTCATGTGTTTTTGCAGCAACAGGGCAAGCTGGTGGCGTAGAAATTAGTTCAAGCACTGACCCACGTTATGCGCAAGTGGCTGAAGTTTTAACCCGTATTATGAAACGTCTTGCCCAGCTGATTGTACGTGACGGTGAGGGTGCAACCAAGTTTATTACTGTTGCGGTTGAAGGCGGTCACAATACCCAAGAATGTTGTGATATTGCCTATAGCATTGCGCATTCGCCATTGGTAAAAACCGCACTGTTTGCTTCAGATCCAAACTGGGGGCGTATTTTAGCGGCCATTGGTTATGCTGGCGTTAAGGATTTAGACGTTGAAAAAATCCAAGTGTGGTTAGATGACGTACAAATCTGTAAAGATGGTGGTGCTGCAGAAGACTATACCGAAGAAGCAGGTTCACGCGTGATGGCGCAATCTGAAATCACCATTCGTGTGGCTTTGGGTCGTGGCGATGCCAAAGATACCGTCTATACCTGTGATTTATCTTACGACTACGTCAAAATCAACGCCGACTATCGTTCGTAATAGTATTTTGTATGATCAGCCTCACTCGTGAGGCTTTTTTATCACTGTTATTTTTTACTCACTGGTCAAAAAAGCATGATGCCATTTTGATCAGGTTTGACCAATCAGGCTTAGCAACAAGCCTTTATGTAGGGAACACACTATGAACAATGCGACCAATCTAATTGCCAATGAAGCAAAAAGTATTGTGCAAGCGCATTTGGATCGCCTAGGTGAGCCAAAGACAGCTCAAATGTCTGAAGCAGTCAAGCAAGAAAAATTTGCCCAAATTCTTGCCGAGTTAAAAAAACGCGATGCAGTTTTAGTGGCGCATTACTATTGTGATCCTGAAGTGCAAGAGTTAGCAGAGCTCAGCGGTGGTTGTGTGTCTGATTCATTGGAAATGGCACGTTTTGGTCGTGATCATAGTGCGCAAACTTTGGTGGTGGCTGGCGTTAAATTTATGGGTGAAACCTCAAAAATTTTATCGCCTGAAAAAACTATTCTCATGCCAACCTTAGAAGCGACGTGTTCACTTGATCTCGGTTGTCCTGAAAAAGAATTCGCAGAATTTTGTGATCAGCATCCTGATCATACAGTCGTGGTATATGCCAATACCTCAGCTGCGGTTAAAGCCCGTGCTGATTGGGTGGTAACGTCAAGCTGTGCGGTAGAAATTATTGAACACTTAGATAGCTTAGGTGAAAAAATCATTTGGGCACCCGATCAGCATTTAGGACGTTATATTCAGCAAAAAACGGGTGCTGAGATGTTGCTTTGGGATGGTGCTTGTATTGTGCATGAAGAATTTCGTGCTCGCGGCATTGAAAACATGAAAGCCATCTATCCAGATGCAGCAGTGTTGGTACATCCAGAATCACCACTGTCTGTGGTAGAGGTGGCCGATGCAGTGGGAAGTACCTCACAACTGATTAAAGCGGCACAAACTTTACCGCATGAGCGCTTAATTGTGGCTACTGACCGCGGCATTTTCTACAAAATGCAACAAGCTGTACCACATAAGATCCTAATTGAAGCCCCAACAGCAGGTGAAGGTGCAACGTGTCGTTCATGTGCACATTGTCCATGGATGGCCATGAATGAATTAGATGGTATTTTGCAAGTTTTACAACGTGGCGACCAAGAAATCCATGTTGATCCGGCTTTAGCGCAGCGTGCCAAAGTGCCACTTGATCGAATGTTGGCCTTTAGTGCACAGTTAAAACGTTGAAAACTAGTAAAAAATCCCAGACAAAGCCCATAATCGTTGGTTATTTAGACGTTTGATGTATTTTTTTGAGTTTTTTTAAATATAGGTGTTGACGTGTCCGCACGTCACGCCTAAAATGCACACCGTACCGAATGAGATGTTCGATACGAAAAGCTGAGATGAATCGGAGCATAGCACAGCCTGGTAGTGCACCTGGTTTGGGACCAGGGGGTCGTAGGTTCGAATCCTACTGCTCCGACCAATTCTTCAAGGCCAAATGATGGTAACATCAGTTAAGCGCTTGTAGCTCAGTTGGATAGAGCATCCGCCTTCTAAGCGGATGGTCACAGGTTCGAATCCTGTCAGGCGCGCCATTTGGTTGCTTGGTATTTAGAATCTAAAAAGCTTTATTGTGGTGGATGTAGCTCAGTTGGTAGAGCCCTGGATTGTGATTCCAGTTGTCGCGGGTTCGAATCCCGTCATTCACCCCACACCTAAAGCGGAGCATAGCACAGCCTGGTAGTGCACCTGGTTTGGGACCAGGGGGTCGTAGGTTCGAATCCTACTGCTCCGACCATTTATTCAGATGGTCGAGATAAAGATACCGCATTAAGCGGTTTTTTTATATCTTTGGTTAGAGCGCATCATATGATGGTGGATGTAGCTCAGTTGGTAGAGCCCCGGATTGTGATTCCGGTTGTCGTGGGTTCGAGTCCCATCATTCACCCCAACTTTTAAAAGTTGAAAGACGGAGCATAGCACAGCCTGGTAGTGCACCTGGTTTGGGACCAGGGGGTCGTAGGTTCGAATCCTACTGCTCCGACCATTTATTTAAATGGTCAGAATAGAAGATACCGCGTTAAGCGGTTTTTTTATGCCTAAAATTTGCTAAATTGAGTTATTGAGCCTCGAAAAGATGTCTTTTATAACCAATTGGATTAAAAATTGCACAATTAATCGCTTTTAGTTATATTTTTTTGTTTTAGGGCTTGTTTAACTCAAAAAACTATCTATAATCGCCCTCCATCAGCAGCGCTTGCTTAAATTCATTTAAAAAAGTGTTTGACTCTTTTGAGATAAAGAGTATTATTGCTGACCTAGCTTGCTAATGACGAATTAGCGAGTAAATCATTAAGAGATTATGAAGAACAACTTGTGTGGATTTTTACTGGTTGATC